>JAQTPK010000030.1 GCA_028712885.1 Syntrophales bacterium
ACAACTTAGTCCGACTGGCGGAAGGTAGTCAAGCCCAAAAAGCTTCCGGCCCCGGCCGGGATCAGCCCCGCAACAATGAACGTGCCTACCGGCTTTTCAGCAGTTTCAGTTCGTAATGAGGAGGCGGCGGGGTGAATACCTTTTGAGCGCGAATCAGATATTCGCAAAATCCGAACGATGGCTGGCACCATCCGGTCGCGTCTGCGCCGCTTCGGACGCACGCTTCCTTTTTGCTTCCGCCCCCACACAGACCCTTTCCCGGAATAATTTCTGCGGAGATACGTTCAAAGCCGGAATCGCCTGTCGAGATAAACAGCACGCGGGCTCCCGGATCGACTATCCCCTCCTCCGGACTCCTTCCGGACAGGACTACCTTGATGGCGCATTCGGTTTCGTTGGAAACCTGAACGCTTGCCCCTTGCGATGCGCCGGCTCCCGCCAACTGAGTTTCCGACACCGTGAAAATGAGCAATAATGTCATCACTACGGGAATAACTGCTTTCATCTTTTTCATCTCCTCCTGTTCGAGAGCGGGTTTCCTGCCCGGCATTCTACCCGCCGGGCCCGCAGCTATGCAAAGCAATGTTTGTGCCATGGGCACAATACAGTATGTTCCGGAAATTGCAATATATTATCTTCTCCGCCGCAATCGGGCCGGCTGCTTTCCAGGCACATGCCCACCGGGTTGGCAGTTCTTATTGCTTTTACAGGGGCCGGGACTTCACAATCATTTTTTCCTTGACATTGAATTATTTGGCATGCCAAATTTTAGCATACCAAATTAAAGGGAGCATCATGGTATCCGATGACAGGGTCATCTATCTGATCTTCACGGCTCAGCAGAAGCTCCGTACCTATCTGAACGCGGCGCTCGCCGCGGAGGGACTGCGTGTAACCTACGCCCAGGCGGGAATTCTTTTTCTCCTCAAGCATAAAAGCGGCAGGAGCATGACGGAGCTCAGCCAGTTTCTCGGAACCGATAATTCGACCATGACGGGCCTGGTGGACCGGCTGGAGAAGGCGGGATTTGTTTCCCGTAATTCCAATCCCGGCGACCGCCGGCTTTCCGACGTTTACATTACCGAACAGGGCCTGAATGAAATCAACAGGGCCAAGTCGGTGATCCGGCGCGTCAACGAGGAAGTCAAATCCGGTTTCACCAGCCGGGAAGTCGAAAATTTCAAAAACATGCTGAACAGTTTTTTCGAAAAATTCAGCATAAAGGAGAACAAGAACAGAACGACGTAAGGTTTCAGATTTCATTACAGTTCAGAATTCATGTCGGGGGAAACATACGGATAAAAAGAACGGGAGGGCGAAAATGGAAGGCTGGTCGGAAGAGGAAATAAGGAACAGGAACCTGATGGCTCCCTGCGGCCTGTACTGCGGCGCCTGCGGGGTGTACATCGCCACCCGGGACAAAAACGACAAATTCAAAGCGATCCTCGGAAAACTCTATGGGACAAAGCCGGAGGAAACGGAATGCCTGGGGTGCATGCAGCCTGATCCGCCGCAGAATATTTATTCCTACTGCAGGACGTGCGGCATCCGGAACTGCGTCAAGGCAAAGGGCTTCTATTCCTGCCACCAGTGCAAGGACTGGCCCTGCGACCGGATAAACAATTTCGGATGGTCCACCGGCATCACCGTTATGAAAAGGGCGATCCCGGTCTGGCGGGCGAAGTCAGCCGAACTCGGAGACGAGGAGGGCGGCGTGGAGTGGGCGCGTTCGGAGTGCCTCCGCTATCACTGCGCCGGGTGCGGGAAGGCGCTGTACCGCGGAGCGCAACGGTGCAGGGCCTGCAACAGGGAAGTCGCTGCCGAACTGGACGGCTCGCTTAAATGAGTTCTCAGTTCCCGGTTTACAGTTAGCAGCGCACAGTTTTTGAACTGGGAACCATCTATATGAGGAAAAAATATGCCGATGCGGCTGAATTCGGATATTGCGGAGTTTCAGGCGAAGGTCGCGGAATTTGCCCAAAGGGTAATAGCTCCGGAGCCGTTTCCGCGCATGCTGGCCCCCGATGCCGGCATCTGGAAAAAGATCCGGGAGGAGAATCTCGCCGGGCTTGCCGTTCCGGAGGAATACGGCGGCATGGGGAAGGACGCCCTTCACATCTCTGCCGCAGCGGAGGCCCTGACTCATCACGGCCGTGACCCCGGAATCGCCCTTTCCTGGCTGATCCATACCGTTCTTTCCCGGTTCTTCGTTCTCAGATTTGGAACGGAAGGACAGCGCGGCGCCTGGCTTAACCGGCTGGCAGGCGGAGGCGTCATCATCTGCCTTGCAGCATCGGAACCCGATGGGGGCGCTCATCCAAAAGCAATCAACACGGCGGCCGAGCGGGCGGGCGGCGATTACGTGCTCACGGGGGCGAAGAATTTTCTGACCAACGGGCCGGTCGCCGGGCTTTTCATCGTTATAGCGGTAACCGGGCGCACGGGAGAGCAAAAGGAGTTTACGGCCTTCCTCATCCCGAAGGACCGGCCGGGTCTCTCCCTTACCGAACCGCTGCGGCTCGGCGTGCTGGAATCCTCGCCGCATTGCGGACTGCGTTTGTCCGGCTGCGCCGTTCCGGAGGAAAATATTCTCGGGATTAAGGGAGGCGCCTACCGCCGGATTCTCATCCCGTTCCGCGATATCGAAGACACTTTCCTGAAGGGAGTGGTTGCCGGCGGGATGTCCCTGGAAATGGAACTACTCGTGCGCCTGCTCCGGAAAAGGGAAGCGGCGCCTGACGGCGGATTGAAAGAAAGAATCGGCTCTCTGGTCTGCCGCCTTGAATCACTGCGCATACTGGCCCGGGAAGCGGCGCATCTCGCGGACCGGGACCCCGAAGATCCCGGCCTGGAAAAGCTGCAGCTGGCGTTCCGGGATTTTGCGGGAGGATTTCAGGAAGTACTGTCCGGAATCGTTCGCAGCGAAACCGGCCGGGAAGACGCCGAGATGGAGCGGCTGCAGCGGGACCTCTCAGCGGTGATCCATCTCGCAAAAAATGTCGCGCGGATCAGGCTGGGTAAGATAGGAAACGACTTTGTCAGTTTTAAGTAAAAAAGGATCGGGCATATTCGCCCGAATTACTTGAGGAGGGTTTTTGAATGAATTCGGCCCTGGACCCGAAATTTACAGAAATAGATCAGATATCTGAAGGCTATCGCGCCGCCGGCTACATCTGCAACCGTTCCATCGCAACCACCCTGTATCTGGCCCACCACCTGGGAAAACCGGTTCTCGTAGAGGGGCCGGCGGGGGTGGGGAAAACGGACCTGGCCAAAACCATGGCCACATACCTGGAGCTTCCCCTCATCCGGCTCCAGTGTTATGAAGGGCTCGATGAATCGAAGGCGCTGTACGAATGGAAGTACGGAAAACAGCTCCTGTACACGCAGCTCCTTAAAGACAAGCTCGACCGCATCATCGATCCGGAAGAAAATCTCTCGGAATCGATGGAAAAACTGCACCGGTACGAAGACGTCTTTTTCTCGAAAAAGTTTCTCGAACCCAGGCCCCTTTTGAAGGCGCTGGAGCAGGCTGAAGGCGCCGTTCTTCTGATTGACGAGGTCGACAAGGCGGACGACGAATTCGAGGCTTTTCTGCTCGAGATACTCTCCGATTTTCAGGTATCCATACCGGAGATCGGCACTATCCAGCCGGGCACGCGCCCGTACGTCTTTCTCACCAGCAACAGCACCCGCGAGCTCAGCGAGGCGCTGAAGCGGCGATGCCTCCACCTCTTTATCCCTTTCCCCGATGCGTCGCTGGAAAGGGACATCGTCCGCACGCGCGTCCCCGGTATTTCCGGAAGGCTCGAGATACAGCTTGTAACTTTCATCCAGCAGATCCGCCAGATGGATGTCAAGAAGCCTCCCTCGATCGGAGAGACGATCGATTGGGCCAGGGTGCTGCTGCTTCTGCATGCAAACGACCTGAATCCGGACCTCGTCCGCGAGACGCTGCACGTGATCCTTAAATTCGAAGAGGATATCCGTATCGTCTCGCAGAACATCTTCACGATGACCGACATTTCGGTCCGGTCGGCCGGAAACTGAGGAAAACGCAATGGACCAGGTCCTGCAGAATTTCATATCCGTTCTCAGGGAATCCGGGGTTCCCGTTTCCATTTCGGAGACTCTGGATGCGGCCCACGCACTGGAAATTGTGGGATACGGAGACAGGAAAGTCCTGAAGGACTCGCTCGGCTCCAGCCTGGCGAAGTCCGCCCGTGAACGGGAAGTCTTCGACCGCTGCTTCGATCAGTATTTCACGTTGGAGATGCCGTCCGTCGAAACCGCTTCCGACCGCTGCGGGGAATCAGCGCAGACCGAATTCCCCCTTTCGCCGCTCTCCCGCATGCTCCTCGTCGGGGACACCCCCGGGCTGATCGCGTCCATGTTCCAGGCGGCAAGAAGGGCCAATCTCGAATCGCTCCGCTACCCCACCCAGAAAGCCTTCTTCGCGATGAGAATGCTCGACACGATGGGATCAGGAGAACTGGACAGGGATATCGCCCAGCTCGGAGAATCGGGTTCGCCCCTTCCGCTCAAGATTTCTGCGGACCTGGCGGATGCGAGGCGCTCCCTTTTCGAAAGCATCATCAAGTTCATCGAGGACCGTTTCGAGATGCTTTCCAATGGGACATACAACCACCTGATAGAGGATTACCTGCGCAATTCCCGCCTGACGCATATAGAGGAGAGGGACCTCCACCGGATGCACGCCATCATCCAGAAGATGGTGAAGCGCCTGAACGACCTCCATTCCCGCAGGAAGAGAACCGCGCGACGGGGCATGCTCGATTTCAAGCGAACCCTCAGGAAAAACATTACCTATGAGGGCTATCTGTTTGTTCCTGCATGGAAAACAAAAAAGATTGAGCGCCCCGACATTATCGTCATCTGCGATATCAGCCGCTCGGTTTCCCGCCTCGTGCGTTTTTTCCTTCTCTTTCTGTACAGCCTGAACCGGGAGGTCGCCAGGATACGCAGCTTTGTCTTCTGCTCGAACCTGACCGAGGTCACCGAGTATTTCGAGAAGTATCCCGTAGAGGCGGCGCTTGCCGTAATTCAGAACGGAGCCGGACTTGATATCCTGATGGGGAGAACGGATTACGGCCGCGCCCTTCAGGATTTCCGCGAGAACGGGATGGATTCCCTGACCAGAAATACCACCGTGATCATCCTGGGGGACGCCCGGAGCAATTTCAGCGACCCCCGCCCCGACATACTCCGCTCCATATCCCAGCGCTGCAAGCGCCTGTTGTGGATGAATCCGGAGGTCCCCACCTTCTGGGGCACGGGGGATTCAGAGATGTATCGCTATTCACCCTATTGCACCCTTCTTCAGGAATGCAACACCTTGAACCATCTGGAGCGCATTATAGGCTCTCTCCTGCGCCATTGAGAAGCAGCGGGTCTCACGCGCGGAAATAAACGAGCAACTGATCCGCCGAACTTCCATGCCGCCGGGAAAGCCTTTTACATTTCGTCTCTTCACCTGTAAAATCGTCAAGGAGACTTATGGAATCAGTAAAAAATGTTAAAAGCAAAGGGAGCTGCCGGGGATGCCTGTTCTTCGGCATCGATTCAGGCCTGGAAAAATGCCTCCGTTTCGCGAGGTTCGTGGATCACGTCATCCACGATTATTCCTGCGCGTGCGAATACCGGGCATCCTCAGGCCGGTTTGAATCCGGCATCGAGCAGGGCTCCGGCCGGGGGTGACGAGAACGGGAACGGACCGCTGGGATGAAATTTACCGTCTGCTGTTTTCCGCCTGCGGGGAGATCGCGCTGTCCGTCGGGATCCCCCTGTTCTACACGGAAAGGCCTGAGGCGGAAAGGTCGGCCCGGCGCCTCGAAGAGGATCCGGCGGCGCGGAAGTGCATGCAGTCAGCGGCGGAGTTCGGTAACTTCATGGGCCACGGACTTTCCCATATACGCAAAGTCGCCGCAGACGCCGGCGCGATTATTCTCATCGAAGCGCACCGGAATTCAACAGTTGAAAATACGGAGCGCCTGGTTCATCTCGCCCACCTTGCCGGCATTCTTCACGACATAAAGCGCAACGAAAAGGATCATGCGCGGCGCGGAGCCGAGTGCGCCGCCGGCATCCTGAACGGATTTGATCTGTCACCCGGAGAGAGGGACATGATCAGGGCGGCGATCCGCAACCACGAGGCATTCAAGACGCCGGACCCACTGGATGACCCGAGGGCCCAGCTGCTCTCCGACGCCCTGTACGATGCGGACAAATTCCGCTGGGGACCGGACAATTTCACTGAAACACTCTGGACGATAATAGAGGAGCGCCGGATTGATTTCCGCGTCCTGTTCGACCGATTCCCCCAGGGACTCGAGGGCATCGGGAGGATAAGGGATACCTTCCGCACCGGCTGCGGCAAAACTTACGGCCCGGACTTTATCGACCGCGGCCTGGAAATCGGCCGAAGACTGATGGAAAGATATAACGACATAAGCAGGACGGAAGGAGGAGGGAAATGAAATTCGAATCCCTGGAGAAAATCCTGCTGTTCGCAATAGAAAAGGAACGGGATGCATTCGATCTGTACACATTTTTTTCGGAGCTGGTTCGCGACGATTCCGCCGGGAGGCTTTTGCGCGAATTGGCCGGGCAGGAAGCAGGTCACCGCAGGATGCTCGAGGATGCGCTCGCATCGGGAACCCTGGGGAGCATAAAAGGGCGGCGGGAGGCGCGCGATCTGCAATTGAGCGACTATATGGTGGTCGAGACCGTCACGCCGGCGAGCGACCCGCACCAGGTCATGCTTTTTGCCATGAAGAAGGAACAGGAATCGTACGACCTTTACCGGGAGCTCCTCCTGAATTACGGGGACACGCCACTGGGCGGCGTCTTTTCCACGCTCGCAGCGGAAGAACTCCGGCACAAGGAAACTCTCGAATCCGAGTACAGCACCCACTTCGCCCAATGGTTATAAAGAAATTGTCCGAAGTTGAGAAGATGGGAAGATGAGAAGGCAGGAGATTTTTTATCTTCTCGTTTCAGTGGATTCCAGGACAGTAGATATTCATTTCCTTTTCGAATGATTCACGATTTCTGTACCAGAATGTTTTGAATCCGACGGAGGCGGCGATCGCACAGTTCTCCTCCCGGTCATCCACAAAAAGACACTTTTCGGGATTGAGATCCATCATTTGTGCGACATCTGCAAAATGGGAAGGTTCTTTCTTGCTCTTTCCCATATGAAAGCTGTTGAACACCAGGTCGAAGCGGCCGAATAGATCATAACGGGCGTCCAGCTCGTCAAGCCAGTTCGTCTGATCGCTCAAAATAGCCGTTATAAGGCCCATGGTGCGGAGCCGGTCCACCCACCCGAACATCCATGGCCGGGGGACAAACCTGGTCAGGATCTCGCGCCTGAGCGTGTCGTCATCCCCGTTTATCCCGGAGGATTTCCTTATAGCTTCCCAATAATCCGCCTCTTTGCCTCTCCCCGTAACGTAACCCGTCTCGTGGACAAGCTCGTGGCCCAGAGATACGAAACGGTCTTTGTCGATCCCGTACTTCCGGGCAATGGCAGCCAGACCGTTTACGAACCCCTCATCAGCCAGCACCCCTCCGAAATCGAAAAGAACAGCATCAACAGAACACGTCCGCCCCGGTGTATTAACCATCAGCTCCTCCTTGAAAAAATTCTCAACAAATTTGCAGAGAACAATTGTAATCGCCCTGCCTTCATAAGAAAACTACAGGAAACAGGCCTCCTCACGACCAAAATGTCGAATTGCCCCGAATATACAAGTACTGGATTAAAATCAACATTTAAGTATAGACAGCAGCAGGGATCGACAATTGCTTCCCCCCGGAATTTATTCTTTTTCTCCCATCGCCATATAATGTCAAGAGTTTACGGGTACTTGCGACGGAAACCCAAACCAGGCACAGATTGTGCTCATATACTTTTTAAAAAGCGCATATAAAGTCACTTCATGCTGAAGAGAGGCCGATCCCTCCGGCCTCTCTTTCCTCTTTTTAGGGCCCTCTCACTCAATCCATCGAACCAGAATTTCTAGTGCAATACAATATCAGGAAAGCAATATTTCTTCAAAGATATATAAAATCATGATAATTAAAAATTTGTGCAATGCAACATTTTTCTCTTGACAATCCCCTCATTCAGTTTATATTAGCCGCAGCCCGTCAGGGAAATAAATCAGGAGGAAAGATTATGGACCCGGCAAAGATGGTTAAGGAAATGGTGGACTACTACAAATCAAGCTTTGACAACACTTACAACACGATCGTGCTCATGCAGGACCAGATGCAGAAGATGTACAAGATGATTCTGGACCAGTCAACCGGTTTTCCGGAGGAAGGAAAAAAAGCGATCAATGAGTGGACAAAGGCCTACAAAAAGGGATGCGAAGATTTCAAATCGGCTATCGATGACACTTTCAAAAGAGCCGATTCGTATTTTACCTCCACTCTCCAGACATCCAAGAAGTAACGTCAAGATTTTCAGCCAGGAAGGCCCCGGTCGCCTCTGAAAGAGGTATCCGGGGCTTTTTTATTGTGATATCCAGTTTATTTATGAAAGATTATCTGGCCTCCGGGGGCTTTCTTATAGACCCTCCCTCCCTCCCTCCGAGGATCACATCATCAGCCGGCTTGTTGATAACATTAGGACTGATTATCACTTTACCGGGGACGATCTCGACCGTCTCCTCCAGGAATGGGCTGCAAAAATATCTCAAAAGATTAAAGTCGGATTGACCTTCAGCCGATTTTAATATATCAGCAGGTAAGAACAACCGCCCCCGGGCGGATCGCCGATCGCAGGAGGAGAAGGGGACTTTTTCACAGGAGGGGAAAATGAAACGTATTTTGGTCATTCTGTTAGCCGTGCTCCTTATCGCCGCACCGGCCTTCGCGGCTGAGAAGGGCACCGCCAAGGAAGCCCAGGCTATGGTGAAGAAGGCAATCGCCTTCTGGAAGGCCAACGGCCAGGACAAGGCATGGGCTGAATTCAACAATCCGAAGGGCCAGTTTATCGACAAGGATCTCTACATCTACGTAACGGATATTAACAAGAACGCCAAGATCATGGCCCACGGGGCCAATAAGGCCCTGATCGGGAAAGAACTTGTGGCCCTGAAGGACAAGAACGGCAAGCAGTTCATGAAAGAACTGATTGATGCAGCGAGAGTCAAAGGCAGCGGATGGGAAGAATACTTCTGGACCAATCCGGTTTCAAAAAAGGTCGAACACAAGTCCCTTTATTACGAGCGGTATGACCATTATGCGGTCTGCTGCGGTATTTACAAATAGGGGCCTGCCGACAGCACAAACGGGAAGTCCCCCTTCTCTCCATCTTACGGCATAGCCGGCGATTTCTGAACGGGAACACGTGATGAGCAGTGTTCCCTTTTTTACGTCAACTCCGGAAGGAGCGCCTGCGCAGTCCCCCGCGCTGGTTCAGTCTCACCGCTTTTCCCCTCCCGCTTTTCCCGCTTTTCCCGCCTTAACCGATATAATTCTCTTGCACATTCCTTGATTTCCATTTATAGCTCAACTATCGGTCCCCTGTTCGTTACGGAAATATCTTCTCCTTTTTCGTCCCGGTTTCTTGAAAGGGCCGCCATGAGCATCATATACGGATTTTCCCAGAGACATCCGATCGGGCAGGAATCAGGCGGGGTGAAAATTACGGCAATCAGTCAGGCCTCCGTCGGGCATCCGGGTTCGCTGATCCGGCTTGCAGAGGGTGTAAAAGACAGGGTGTCAATCAGCCCGGAGGCCAGAGAAAAGCTGATTGAGCTCAAGGCGGGAGAATCAAACTTGAAATTGATCACGGCCGTCGATTTATCCGGTAATTCCGGTTAGTTTTTTATCGGGGAGCGGAGCTCGAACATATGTTATTCCAGCAGAAACACAGGAGGTGATGAATGGACGCGACGGCTTTCGGAAAACAGATGATCGGATTTTACAAAACAATGTTCGACAACAGCTACGCGGCTCTCCTGGGAATGCAGGAGCAGATGCAAAAAATGCTTGCCACGCAGCTCGACAGCATCCCTGGATTT
Source organism: Syntrophales bacterium (assembly GCA_028712885.1). Lineage (GTDB taxonomy): Bacteria > Desulfobacterota > Syntrophia > Syntrophales > UBA4778 > JAQTPK01. The sequence continues at coordinate 10,059 of JAQTPK010000030.1, forward strand.
CCCGAGGACGGGAAAAAGGTGATTATCGAACTGACGAAGAGCTATAAAAAATTGTGTGAGGATTTCAAGGCGTCGGCGGATGACAATTTCAAGCGGGCGGAATCTTTCTTCTCGACGGCAGGGGGAAAGAAGTAAGTCCGGGCTTGAGTGAAGTGTTTAAATGAATCGACTTTCGTTCCGGTCATGTAATTCAGGGGGCGTGCAGCCCCCTTTTTGTTTTGACCTGATGCGGCGGAAGTTGCGCAAACGCTACTGACAGAGGAGAGCACCATAAAGGCTCTGTGCGGGATAGATCGGGCAAATAACGGAAGGCGGACCCGCCCTTCTTCGCTCAGCCCTCTTTCAGGAACATTTCGAACCAGTCGATGACCGCCTGGTTGCTGACCCCTTTTTCCTTTATCCTGTCGATTGATTGAAGCGCGAACCGGCCGGATGAGACCGCGCACTTCTCCCCTTTCGCGTTCAGGATAATTCCATCGACGACGGCTTCCCGTCCCCCCGGCGGGACCTCGACGATTCTGCCTTCGGCGCGGAAATCCTCTCCGATGTATACCGGCTTAAGGAAACTGATCTCCATGGACTTCGTCATGCCGGGGGTCTTTAAAAGATAAATAACGGTTCTTCCCATTATCTCATCGAGTATGGTGGAGAGTATTCCCCCATGCGCGATGTTTTCCCAGCCGCAGAACCGGCGGGACAGCCGGAGCCGGGAGAAGACGCACTCGCCGTCTGAAAAGAAGTTCATTTTCAGCCCGTGGGCGTTTGCCGGCCCGCATCCGAAGCAATTATGGTCCGCCATATTAGGCAGGGGTTTTATCCGGTCGCCCATTGCCGACTCTATCTGCTCATCTTCCGTCTTGCCGCGCTGCGGCCTCGGGCCCCTGATTCCCCGGCTTTGATCCCGTCAAAAAGCACCGCACACAGACCAGCGGAAAGCTCATCCGTGGAAAAGGGCCGGTTATAGATGATACCCGGAAGACACACATGCTCAATCCCGCCGAGGATCGCCTGACGGATCGTCCCGACCGGAATGTCCGTGCGGATCTCTCCCCTGCTCCTGCCTTCCTCTATGATTTTCACCAGCGTCCGGCTGTACCGTCTGACCTGCTTATAGCTTTCACTCTCGAAATAGCCGGGGTAGTTTCTTACCTCCAGGAGAAGGATTTTGGCGACTATCCGGTTGGTCTCATAAAGATGGATGTGCGCCCGGATCAGGGTTGTCAGTTTGTTCAGCGCCCCCTTGATCCCCTTCAGGTCCGCCTTCAGCTGCTCGAAATGGATGTCGAGAAATTCTCCCAGGACATGATGGAGAAGTCCCCGCTTGTCCCCGAAATACTTGTAAATGAGCGCCTCGTTTACGCCGGATGTCCTGGAGATCTGCGCAGTCGTAATCGCGTTGAACTCTTTCCTCTCCAGGAGAAGTTTAAGGGCTTCCGCCAGTTTTACCCGGCCCGGCGGAACGCGAACAGGAGAAGAGCGGCTTCGTTTGGATGCAAGAGAGATTCTCGGCATGTTCAACCCCACTCGGTATTTCGCGGCAAATTAGTACATGGACCGTTTAAAGTCAATAATTCTATGAAAATAACCCGGTTTCTATTCATTTATGAGCTGCTGCTGACCGGCTTAAAGGTCCACCCCTCGCAGTTTCCGGTTCACTTTCAAGAACCGGCGGCTGTTCCAGAATTGCCCGGATGCAAGGCCCCCGCAGCCCCGAGGCGCGCAGCGTACTGTTTCGTACGTGAGCACCGAGGGGCAAGGGAAACGCAGCAGACGGGTGATTATGGGCAGCCGCTAAAGGCCCATCATGCGGCCGACGATAACCTTCATAACCTCCGTCGTCCCGGCGAAAATCGGGAAAACGCGGATGTCCCGCGCGAACCGGCAGATCGGGTACTCCTCCATATAGCCGTATCCGCCGTGGAGCTGGACACAATTGTAGGCGACGCGGTTGGCCATCTCGCATATCCAGGCCTTCGCCATGGATACCTGCTTCACGATATCCGCGCCTGCAATATGGTTTTCTATCAGAGAATCCATGAAGGTTCTCCCCAACTCGATCTCCGTTGCCATCTCCACGATCTTGAAGGTATTGTGCTGGAAGGAACTGATCGGCTTTCCGAAAACCGTTCTCTCCCTGCAGTACCGGATCGTCATGTCGAGCATCGACTCGGCCATCGCCTGGGCCATGATGCTCGCCACCAGCCTTTCCTGCTGAAGCTTCTGCATCAGATAGTAGAAGCCCCGCCCCTCCTTGCCGAGGAGATTGGAAGCGGGCACGCGGCAGTCATCAAAGCTCATTTCCGCCGTGTCCTGGCTGTGGAAACCCATCTTGTGCAGTTTGCGTCCCTTGTTGTATCCGGGCGTGCCGCTTTCGATGCAGATCAGGCTCACCCCCTTCGTCGGCGGATTCGCCTTCGGGTCCGTTTTGGCGGCAACGATCACCAGATCATTCAGCAGGCCGATGGAAATGAACGTCTTCTGGCCGTTGATGACGTACTCGTCCCCCTGCCGGACGGCGGTCGTCCGGATCGCGGCAAGGTCCGATCCGGTATTCGGCTCCGTCATGGCGACCGCCGTAAGGATGTCACCGGTCGCGCAGCCGGGCAGCCACTTTGCCTTCTGTTCTTCCGAACCGAAGCTGTGGATATAAGGCACAATGATATCGCTGTGCAGTCCTGCGATCAGGCCCTGGCATCCGATGTAGGCCATCTCCTCAATGAGTACGACGGAATACTCGAAACCGGCGCCGATTCCGCCGTATTTTTCCTCCAGCCAGGGACAGAGAAAGCCGTTCTCCCCCATTTTCTTCCAGGCCTCCCGGGGAACGATCCCGTCTTCCTCCCATTTTTCCAGGTTGGGTTTGATCTCCTTCTCCAGGAATTTCCTGAAAGCAGCCCTGAAAATTTCGTGCTCTTCCTTGAATATCTTTCTCACCATACTTCCCTCCGCCTGCGAAATTCCCCACCCCCCCCTTTTCCAAAGGGGGGCAAGGGAATTGTTTTCATCCCATAGTTCTCAGCTTCTCAGCTTCTATTGTCGATAGAATGTCTTGCCGAACAGCTTGCGGCTCAGCCCCGTCAGGTCGGCCCATCGCATGGGTCCGCCCTTGTCGGGCGGGAAACCTACGCCCCAGACCAGTCCGACGTCGATCATCCGGACGTCGTCCACGATTTTCCGGTCAAGCAGGTCTTTCCCTACCTTGACCATATCGGTCAGAATACCTTCCTGGATCTCCCCGGCGCTTCGCTTGCGCTCGCCGCTCCTGGCGATGAGCGGCAGCACTGCGGGATCGACGCTCCCATCTTTCAGGAAAATGCCCTTCCCCGATTTTTTCAGTCCCAGGCGGCCATCCCCGACAATGTTTTTCAGGCTGTTCTGCGGGATTCCCATGCCCACCAGCACTTTATACGGCACGTCGATCCCCACTTCGTCGGTGAGCCGGACAGGCCCTACGGGCATGCCGAAGGAGAGCATGGCCTGGTCCACCGCTTCGATCGTATTGCCCTCTTCCACGTACTTGAGCGCGTTTACGAGGTAAGGAAGGATCATGGCATTGACCACGAATCCGGGGTTGTCACGGCAGACGATCGGCCGCTTGCGGATGGCACCCGCGAAATTCAGCAGACCGTCCACGGTTTCGCGGCTTGTTTTATCTCCCTGGATCACTTCGACGAGCTGCATCATCCAGACCGGCGAGAAGAAATGCATTCCGCCGAACCGCTCCGGCTTCAGCACCGCCCCCGCCATTTTCGTAATGGGAATGGAGGAGGTGTTGCTCGCGATCAGGCAGTCTTCCCGGACCGCCTTGCTCAGCTCTTTGTAAACCTGGTCCTTGACCTTGATGTCTTCAAAGACGGCCTCCACGACCAGATCCGCTTCCCCGAAGCCGCTTCCGTATTCGGAGGTGAGATCCAGCCTGCTCAGGATGGCGTCGACGGATTCCTTCAGCCTTTTCTTTTCCGCCATTCCCTCGAGTATTTTTTTCAAGAATGCCTTTCCGGGCTCGAGTGCTTCCGGCACATCCTTGACCAGAAGCGGGAAATTCGTATTGCGGAGGACATCAATGGCAATGCCCCGCCCCATTGTGCCGAATCCGAGGATGGCCACCTTTCGCAGCGGTTTCGGCGTGAATCCCTTCGTCATCAGTGCCTTGGGCTTGTCGGTCAGAGTTTTGATGAAAAACGTGTTGATGCTGCCTTTTGCTTCCGGGGTCATGACGACCTCGGTAAAGTACTTTTTCTCAATCTCCAGGCCCTCGTCCAGCGGCGCCTTGAGACCGTCCCGGATTGCCGCCAGGGCCAGCATCGGGGCAGGCAGCTCGCGGCCGCGAGTCGCCTTGAGAACCTCTTTACGGGCGGCGTCCGCCGCCTGGTCGATCCCGGAAAAATCGTGGGCGGGCCTTTTCAATCCCGCGGTACCGGAGATGATCTCTTCGAGAAGCTTCTTCGCTTCGGCGAGAAGATCCCCGCCGGCCGGAACGAGGCGGTCAATAATTCCCAGTTGATGCGCCCTGGCCGCCGGCAGCATCGTTCCCTTCAGTATGAGCTCAATCGCCGGATATCCGATCAGCCTGGGGAGCCGCTGGGTGCCTCCGCCCCCGGGGAACAGGCCGACATTGCATTCCGGCAATCCGATAAGCGTGGTCTTGCCCTCCCGGGCGATTCGCGCCGTAAACGCCAGGGCGAATTCAAGGCCGCCGCCCAGGCAGTGGCCGTGAACGGCCGCGACGGTCGGAACTCCGATATCCTGCAGTTTTTTAAACAACCCGTGAAAAACATCGAGAACCTTCCGGGCCTCCCCGCCGCTTTCTATTTTTTCGATCATCTGGAGGTTTGCACCGGCAAAAAAGTTATCCGGTTTCCCCGATATAAAAATGGCTCCCCGGAGCCCCTTTGCCGCCTTAAGCTCTTCGAGAACTTCCGCCAGGCCGGCCAGGGCCGCGTCTGTCCACGTATTCATGGGACCGGGCACGTCAAAAACAACCACGCCGGTTCCATCCTTTTCCAAACTCAGCTTGAAAATGTCTGCCATCTGTATCTCCTATTTTCCGAGTTTCTTCTTGATGTCTTCCCGCAGGACCTTTTTCATGATCTTGCCGACCGGGTTTCTCGGAATTGCCGGAACCAGTTCCAGCCTCTCCGGCAGCTTGTACGCCGCGATCCCCTTCTCCTTCATGAACCCGACGATCTCGGCCAGATCAATGCTCTGCCCGTCGCGCGCAACAACGTACACGCACGTCTTTTCGCCCAGTGCTTCATCCGGCATGGAAACGGCGGCCACGTCGAGGACCTTGGGATGGCCCAACAGCATATTCTCCACCTCCTGGGCGCTGATGTTGAAGCCTCCCCGGATGATGATATCCTTGGCCCTCTCAAAGAACCCTATGCACTCGCTGTCTTTAATCTGGAAGAGATCTCCCGTGTTGAAGAATCCTTCCGCATCGAAGGACTTGGCCGTCAGGTCGGGACGTTTGAAATATCCCGGGATAACATTGGGCCCCTTGTACCAGAGCTCCCCGACTGCGCCGATTTCCGTCAGCTCTTTTCGCGTCACCGGATCCACAATCTTCATCCTGATGTGCTTCATGATGCTCGTCGCCCATTTCGAATTCGGACCTTTGTACTGCGGGAAATGGTCGATCCTCATTTCCATATCCGGAATAAACCGCGGGCCCGATACGTTGGCGGTGCCTTCATTCTGGCCCCAGATATTGGCAAATTCGATGCCCCACCGGCGCTTCAGGTCCTGAACGGACCACAGCGAAGGCGGCGCGGACCCGATCGTTATCGCCCGGACATGATTCAGGTCGAAGAGGTCGACTTTCGGATGCTTGAGCAGGGCGTTGACGACGGCGGGTACAAGCAGCGTGTACTGGATTCTTTCCGTCATGAGCTGCTGAATAAAGATGGGACCGTCAAACGGATGATGGAGGACGAGTTTGCCTCCTTCCTTCAGCCATTCTATATAGACGGTGCCGATGGAGGCCATATTGACCAGGGGACCCGCCGTTATCAGATTGTCCTTCGGCTCGATGGGGGCAAGCTCGTAGCAGAGAGAGGCCTGGAACAGCCAGTTATTGTGGCTGAGCGGGCACCCTTTCGGCTCGGCTTCGGTGCCGGAGGACCAGCAGAGCGTAAAAGCATCGTTCGGATCGATCCGGATGGAGTCGAGCTTTCCGGTAACGGCTCCTTTGGACATCTCTCTGACTTCACCCAGGGTGATGACCTTCTTCAGGCGAGGGTTGGCCGCCTGCAGTTTCTCTCCCATTTCCTTATGCTTGAAGCCGTTGAAGTCCTCAACGGTTATGTAGGCGGCCGCCCCGGTCGTCTTCAGGACGTAATCCAGCTCCGATTGCCGCCACTGCATGGGGATGGGTGAAATCAGAGCCCCCGCACGGGTAACGGCGAGATACAGCATCGCGAGCTCCCAGCAGTTGGGAAGCTGCACGATGATGATATCGTCCTTCCTGATCCCACGGGAAATCAGGGCTTCCGCCGTGGCGTCGACCGCCCTGTCCAGCTCCCGGTAATTCAGCTTCTCGGGCTTGAACCCCGTCAGGGCCTCCTTGTTCAGCGGATCGACGATGCAGACCGTATCCGGCATGCTTTTGACGTGCTTCTTGAAGTAATCGATGAAGGTCTGATTTCCCCAGGCTCCCGCTTCCGTCCAGTTCCTGATCGTGTCCTGCGATGTTAGAATCATGAATGCCTCCTCCGGTGCAAAATCTGCATTTTAGGGGGTTGACTCTTCCATGCCTACCTTAACAGCTCACACGGTGTAAATCCCAAATCCTGAACAAATCCGAAATTCGAAATCCAAAATCCCAAAGCCGTGAGGCGTAAGGAGTCAGGCGTAAGGAGCGCCTGATAAACGCCCAAGACCTGATACCCGATACCCGATCCGCTGATTATACCTTGAGAATCACGGCTTCTCCCTGCGCGAGGCCTCCGCAGATGGCTGCGACGCCGTAGCCGCCGCCCCTTCGCCGGAGCTCGTAGGCGAGCGTCATTGTTATTCGGCCCGCGCTGGCCCCCACCGGATGGCCCAGGGCGATCGCACCTCCGTTGACGTTCGTTTTTCCCCTGAGTTCCGCCCACTTTTTTTCGTCTCCGCCTGCGAGGATTTTTGTCGAAACGAGCGGCATGGCGGCAAAAGCTTCATTGATCTCGATCAGACTCATATCGTCCAGCTTCAGCCCGGATCGATCAAGCGCCTTCCGGATCGTATATGCCGGGACCACTGCTATGCCGCGGGGCTCCGTTGCAGAGGATACCGCCGCAACGACGGTGGCCAGGGGCTTGAGGCCTCTCTTGTCGGCCTGCTCCCTGGTCATGAGGAGAATCGCGCTCGATCCGGCGCTGATCGGAGGCGCATTTCCCGCCGTCACGGTGGGACTCCCGTATACGGTCCGGAGCTTTGAAAGGGCCTCTATGCTGGTCTTCCGCGGCGATTCATCCCTGTCGATCACGATCGGATCGCCTTTCTTCTGCGGTATCACTATGGGAGTCAATTCTTCCCCTGTCTTGAATTTGCCTTCCGCGTAAGCTTTCAGGCACAGTTCCTGGCTCCTGGCCGCCCATTCATCCTGCATGTTCCGCGTCACTCCATGCTCGATGGCGACTTCCCCGGCGTCGAGCGCTACAGGGTTGAAACCCTTGGCGGTGTACCCGAGCTCGAAAAGCGCGTCGATCAGCTTTATATGGCCTATCCTTACGCCTTTACGCAACCCCGGGGCAAGGTGGGGCGTCCGCGGCATGTTCTCAGATCCGACGGACATGACCGTTTTCGCCTCACCGGCCTTCATTGACAACGTACCAAGCCTGAGCGTCGTCAGGGAAGAGCAGCATGCCCTGTCCAGCGTAACGGAAATGTTCTCCGCCGGAAAACCGGCCAGCAGCGAGGCCTGCCGCGCCGGAACGTCGGTTTCGAGGGCGAATTCGGCGACAACGCAACTCCCGTAATAGATTTCGTCCACTTCCTCCGGCTTCACCCCGACCCGGTTGATGACCTCTTTCATGACCACCATTCCGAGATCTATGCTGGGGGTATCCGCAACAGCCGTATCGAAACGGCTGAAAGGGGTCCTCACCGCGCTGACAATAACAACGTCGTCCTTGTTTGACATTATTCAAATCTCCTTTGCTTTCATCTTCATTCTACTCAAACCTCTCAACTTCGGGGCTATCGTCACGACCCGGATTCCGTATTCGGCGAATTCACGCGCCAGGGGAAGAGTTAATCCTACTACGCCCGCTTTCGACGCGCTGTACGCGGGCTGGCCGATCTGCCCGTCAAAAGCCGCGATCGAGGCCGTATTGATGATGACGCCCCTTTCGCCCGTATCCTGCGGCTGGTTTCTGATCATCTTCTCGGCGGCAAGCCTGGCAACATTGAATGTCCCGACCAGGTTGATCTGAACGACCCTGTTGAAGAATGAAAGCGGCATGGGGCCTTTTTTGGAAACGGCTTTCCCCGGGTCTCCGACGCCGGCGCAATTGATGGCCACGTTCAGCCCGCCGAACAACTCCACCGCCTTATTGACGGACGCCTGAGTGCTCTCGTCGGAGGTGACGTCGGTCTTGATGAACACGACGTTATTCCCGAGCTCCCGGGCGAGTTTCCCGCCCCGATCTTCCTGGAGATCGAAGACGGCGACCTTCGCGCCTGCTCCCGACAGCATTCTTACGCAAGCTTCCCCCAATCCCGAGGCGCCCCCCGTCACGGCGGCCATGCAATCCTTGATGTTCATCTCCTGGAAATGCCCCTTTCTTTTTCTGGTAAGTAACACATACTTCCAAGCTTGTTGTCAATAAGAACTTCAGGCGGGAAAGGTTCTTCACCGAAGTTTTACCGCAATTCCGGAAACCTGCATTCCACTCTTCGAAAAACCGTAAAAAGTGAAAGGTGGAAATGTAAAAGGTATCCGGCCTATACTAAAGAAAAGATCGGATTGCCCCATGAAAATCATCGTATTCATGAATATCCGCTCCGGAGCGGCTTCCGGGCGGGATATCCCCGATCGCCTCCGCCGGGCTTTACATGACGCCGGACTCTCAGCGGATATCAGGGAGACGGGAAACGATTTACCGGATGCGGTCCGGAAATCGCTCACGACAAATCCGGATGCGGTAGCGGCGGCGGGAGGAGACGGCACGGTCAGCACCGTTGCCGCCGCCCTGGCAGGGTCCGGCACGGCGCTCGGCATCATTCCTCTTGGGACACTGAACCACTTTGCGAAGGACCTCGGGATACCCGCGGACCTCTCGGAAGCGGCCCGCCTGTTAGCCCGTCCCTGCTTCCGTGATATCGATATAGGCGAGGCGGAAGGCAGATTTTTTATAAATAACTGCTCGATGGGGTTATACCCGCGAATGGTGCAGTTCAGGGAGGAGCGGCGCTTCCTGCTCGGCCGGGGCAAATGGTTCCTGATGTCGGCGGCCTTTCTGGATGTCATGCGGCGGTATCCGCTTATCACCGTGCGGCTGGATTTGGATGGGAGGAGCTACGTCCGCCGTACGCCCTTTCTGTTCGTGGGGAACAATTCATACGATTTCAGCCTGTTCTCGCTCGGCGGCAGGGCGTCACTGGACCGGGGGGAACTCTGTCTTTACTCGGCAAGAGGACAGTCCCGCTCCGCCCTTTTCTCCACGGCGGTGCGGGCCCTGTTCGGCAGACTTGACCAGGGACGGGATTTTGAAGAAAAATGCGTCCAGGAGGTCCGGATAGAAACATCCAGAAGCAGGATCAGGGCGGCCCTCGACGGTGAGATTGTGACGCTTCCAAATCCGCTCCGCTGCTTTTCCCGCCGCGGCGCTCTGCGGGTTATTGCGCCCCCGCCCGGCCCCGCGATCCGGAGCGGCCAATGAGAAAAATCGCCCATATCTCCGACCTGCACTTCGGGCGGATTAATCCCGGCATTGTGGAAGGCCTGCTGCTCGATTTCAAGGAAAGGGCGCCGGATCTGGTTGTGATCAGCGGAGATCTGACGCAAAGGGCCCGCCGGGGACAGTTCATCCTCGCCCGGAGCTTTATTGGGAGAATCGGCCGTCCGGTGCTTATCGTCCCGGGCAACCATGACGTGCCCCTCTACGATCTGGGACGGAGAATCATGTCGCCGTTCGGCCGCTTCCGGAGGTATATAGCCAGGGAACTGAATCCCGTTTACAAGGACAAAGAAATTGCGGTGTTCGGAATCAATACGGCCCGCCGCTTTCCTGTGGTCGGCGGCCGGATATCGGAATTCCAGGTAAAACGAATATGCAGGAGAAACGATCTTATTCCGCCCGGGGTCTTCAAGGCGGTGGTCACCCATCACCCGCTTCTCCCGATGCCCAGGGGCATTTCTCAATCGCTCGTAGGGAGGGCAAAGGAGAGCCTGAAGGCTTTCGGCTCGTGCGGGGTCGAGCTGATCTTATCCGGCCATTTTCATTTCGGCTATTCGGGACCCGCCCATTTCAGGGACCCCGAAAGCAGGGGAAAGATACTGGTCATCCAGGCATCCACCCTCTCCACCCGGTCCCGGGGAGAGCCGAGCGCGTACAACCTCATTTGTATCGATCCGCCTGTGCTGAAACTCCTCCGGCCGGCCTGGAACGGCAGGAGTTTTGAAACCGCGTTCTGTGAGGAGTGGAGAAAAACGGGCAGTGAATGGATAAGAAAATGAGATCTATCCCGGCTTGATTGCAGATACCCTGATGCTGGCGATTGTTGCCGCCCTGATGAGGCCGTCGTCCTCCTCCGGCAAAGAGGTTTCTTCGATTATCTTCACATCTTTGAAGCCCGCCGCTCCGACCGCATCGAGGTATTCACCTTTCATGACCGCCCCCGCCAGGCACGCCGTGTACGCCTCGATGGAATTACTGATCTCATCCGGCAGCTCTTTCAGAAGAACGATATCCGAAATCATCAGGCGGCCGCCCGGGCGGAGGACCCGGAACGCCTCACGGAAAACCCTTCTCTTGTCGTGGGAAAGGTTGATCACGCAGTTTGAAATGACAATGTCGGCGGTATTACCGGCGACAGGCAGATTTTCGATCTCGCCCAGCCGGAACTCAACATTGCCGTAGTCTCCCTTCCCGGCATTTTCCCTCGCCTTTTCCAGCATTTCGGAAGTCATATCCACTCCGATTACCCGCCCGTTTTTCCCGACCCGATTCGCGGCCAGAAAGCAGTCGAAACCCGCGCCGGAGCCGAGATCGACGACCGTTTCGCCTTCCCGCAGCGACGCGAGGGCAATGGGGTTTCCGCATCCCAGCCCGAGGTTCGCGCCGTCCGGAACGGCTGCCAGGTCTTCGGGGCCGTATCCCGCCCCCGATCCCGCTCGAGCTCGATCGCCGGAGCAGCACGAAGCCGAAGGAAGGCAGCATGAGCCCGCCTCTTTTGCGATATTCCCGTAGCGGTCCCGGACCGCCTTTCTTATCTCCCCGGCTCCAATAAAACTCGTCTTTCTCATTTTGCCTGCCTCGCAATCAGTCATATGACTCTTTTCTGAATATCTTGTTTAAGTCCGGCTGGTCATTGCAATCTGCGGATGCGGATTTCTGTGTCCTTTTCGTTTTTGAGGAGATCGACCAGGCGGCCCGTATCGGTATTCCCGTAGTGGTACGGATAGAGGACCTTCGGCCGGAAGGCCTTTGCCGCGTCGGCGACCATCTCCGGCGTCATCGTATAGGGAAGATTCATCGGCAGGAAGGCGATATCGATGCCTTTCAGCGCCTTCATCTCGGGAGTGTTCTCCGTGTCCCCGGCAAAATAGACGCGCTTGTCTCCAAACGTGACGATGTAGCCGTTGCCGACCCCTTTCGGGTGAAAAGGCACGCCGGGGCTCCGCATGTGCTTCAGGTTATACGCCGGCACCGCTTCGATCTTGAATCCCTGCACCGTTTTTGTCTCGCCGTTTTTCATCACAATTGCACCTTTCAGCTGCCTGGCGGCGGTCCCATTTGCCACAATTTCCGTTTTATCGGTTTTGATCAGGTTGATCGCCTTGAGATCGAGATGATCGGAATGCTCGTGGGTCACTAGAATGAGATCGGCTTTCGGCATCTTCGAATAATCCGCTTCCTGCATCACGGGGTCTACGTGGATAACCTTCCCCTCCGCGGCCAGCATCAGAGTGCCGTGGCCGATGAGCGTAATATCGAGATCCCCGCGGGACGTTTTTATTGTGTCGCGCTCAAAATTATCAGCAAGCGCTGCGGCAGCGCAGAGGAAGAAAAGACCGGCGGACAAGAAAAAAAGCTTTCCCATGGCACCCTCCTCAGCTTGATTATTTTCTGAAACAGGAAACAAAGAAAGATGAATTAATATTGATACTTAGCTACCAGAGAGGCAAAGGATTGTCAAGGAATATCATTTCCGGCCCTCCCTGGCAGTCCGCGCCAGCGAGATTATATCCTTGAGGGATACTTCGGGATGATGGTATCGGGGATAGCGGGGAGTCCTCTTCCCAAACTGCACGGCCTCTTGTGGACACCATTGGATACAGGCCAGGCACTGCTCGCAGCGATGCAGCCAGACCGGCCTCTCTCCTTCCATTCTGATGTTCCCGCAACTACAGACCTTCTCACAGATTCCGCATCCGTTGCACTTAGGATCGGTCCAGAAACTCCTGTCCATTCCGGGCACCCGCCGGAATGTCAGGCGGTATGCCGGAGAAAATATTATGTTCTGCCAGAGGGGTCCCTTTTCGACGGGACCGCGCCCGCGGCTGCGGACGATTGAGGCAATTTCACTTATCTTTCTTTCAGCCGCAGCACATCTTTCACGGATCCTGTCTTCCGGGCCGGGACCGCCCCAGGGTATGTAATTGGATGGCATCGGGATTTCATACCCCGCTGAGAGCTTCGCCCCCTTCCGTTCCAATAATTTTCGCAACTGCAGCAGAGTGGAGGCGACCTGTCCCCCATTCACGGCAACGGCAAAATAATATCCGGCAGTGTCCATTATAAGACTGCCGATGAATTGGACCACCCTTCGGGGAACGCCCCAGATGTGAACGGGAAAAACGAATCCCACCGCCTCGGCCCCGCACATTATGATCTCCCGATTATGCCCGGACATGTCATCATCGGATGCCCCTCCGATCGGGATTATTTCGGACTCTCCAATCCCGCGGGCGAGCAAGCGCGCCGTCCAGAGGGAATTGCCTGTTCCCGTGTAGAAGAATATCATCGTTTTCACTTCAGATCGCTCCGTAATCTCCTGAATCCTTCCGCTTCGTCCAGGAGCTTCCCTGCAGCCGCTCGCAGCCTGTCTGTATCTTTGCGAGGCAGAGAAAAGCTTGTCGGCAGGTTTTTCAAATCCCTGCGCTCCTTCTCGTCCGGGATTGCGTCCAATCCGATGACGACCGGATAGAATTTTACTTCATGCGGGGCGGCCCCGGGAAGAGCAGCCTGAGGGCACGATTGCCTGATGGCCTTCTCGCAGCTCTTTCGGGCGGCATCGTCCCTGGCCCACTGGTCCAGCCCCTTCTGCAGAAGGTCTATTGTCTCGAAAGAGTAATTGTCCATGGGAGCATTCGCAACGACATTCAGCGTCTCCAGCAGGCCCGGCGGCGATTCCTTTTTGTCTATGGCGCTGGCCGTTTCGTTCTTGGCATTTACGACGATGATCGCGATCTTGTGCACTTTCTTCAGATTTATCATCCGGAGCAGGCTCCAGGGACAGTCGGTCGACCAGAGCGAATACATCGGTTCCCGCAAGCCTATATTATCGGCAATGCCGCCGTCCAGCAGATGAATATAAGGCCGTTCTTTTCCGTCCCGGTACGATCTCACCTGGCTGGCCCTGGCGAAGCGCGCGCGGGCGATGTCCCTGTCCCGAAGCGCGTTCCCGACCCAGCCCGGCTCTCTATAGCCGCACTTGCCGGCATGGTTGACCAGCGACACCGGGCTGAGGAGTCCCGGAAATGCCGAAGAGGCCGCCACCGCCCTTGCCACGGGATATCCCGACATATCGGAGCAGAGGAGATCGAACTGATCCTGGGTGAATTCGAACCGGGACCCCAGAGTCATGTCGGTGGCGTTTATGAGAATAAAAGGTTTTTTTCTCCGCAGATCGTCGAAGGTGGCGTGATCGAAGACGTGTTCGTCGTAATACCTGGCGGCGATATCTATCCGCGAATAATGGGGAGAGGCCAGGCGGAACCAGTTTGCGGGGTAAAACAACTGCGTCATTAATGCCCGCTCGATATTTTCGTTCAGAAATCTGCCTTCGAATTCTGTGAATACTTTATCTCCCCGCAGAGCGTAATAAGCGGCGGTGAAGCTCCCGCCGGAAACGGAAGATATGACATCCACCTCGTCGAGCAGGCGTTTCTCTTTTCCCTCCCAGATGATCGTCGTGTCCCGCAGTTTTTCGAGGACGCCGTAGGAAAAAGCGGCAGCCCGGGTCCCGCCCCCTGAAAAGGTCAGGATCACAAACAAGCTGTCCGAGTTGTCGCCGGGTGAGATATTTTTATACCGGTATCCGCTTTCCGGTTTGATATTCTTCAGTGCCGCATTTTCGAGGTAATGGGCGCACCCGGTAGAGAAGCCGAATATCAGTATCATGCAAAGGATCAGTTTACTTCTTCGCAAAGCGAACCTCCTTCGGCTCAATTTCATCGGTCCCGCTTACCTTGACGGTGCGGGACTTCGGCTTCGACCGCGGGCAGTCGACGCAGAACGTATGCGTGCCCTCTTCCAGTCTCATGATCTCATTTGTCCAGCCGGACACCTCGCCGTCCACCAGCACCTTCTTCAAATCCGGATAACATACTTTCACGTATTCCATCCGAGCAGCCTCCAAAAAAAGGAGGGGAGACCGACGCCTGACGCGTTCGAGCCTCCCCGATTCGAATGCCTTTTCTTCAGATCTGATTTTCTGATTATCCAATATCAGAATTTCTGAGGATAATCAATACAGTTTAAACGCCTTCGGCTTCCCGAATTTATCATGATCCGGTGGAAGAGGAAATCCCAATTGTCCTTAAGTTGATTATATGGACTGAAAATATCAGATCGCAGGATATTAATGATAGTTCCGCTGATTCATGGACGAATCAGCGGATCGCGATGGTTTTCGGATGCATGCGGTCCGGGCGTCTTTTCTCTTCGCCGCAGGATGGATTTAACAGACTGAGACGTAAATCGCCGCCGGACTATAATGGTCACGGCGGCGACTTTATTCTCAAGACAGGCGGACCAAGGGACACCCCGGGGAACCGCCGGCGAAATCACAGAGGCGGGCCTTGCCTCTTGTTTTTTCTGATGTCAGCTTACAATCGGTATAACTATTTTTTTGCCTGGACACCGTCCTGGCTCAGCGCAAGGCTTCACCCGCCGGGTGCGCATTCCCCCTCATCCTTCAGGTTCTCCACATTCTTGCCGAAGGGCCGGGAAGCCGCTTCATCCCTGTCAGAGAGGGCAAGCTCCGCTGCGACTCCGGCGGCCTCCGTTATCAGTTCACGGCAAAAAAGAGCGTGGTCACGGCAGAGCCACTGGTCTTTCCACTTGGACGTCAGCTCTCTGCAGAGCGTGTTGCCGAATTTTTCTTGAAGCTTGTTCGGGATCTGGTTGAATAGCCTGTAGAGGCCCGGCTTGCCGTAAAGCTGCTGCGCGGATTTCTTGGCCGCCTCTTTTCCCTCTCCCTCCGGCAAAGCGCTCCTGCCATGCACGGTGCCCACGGCGATAACGGCTCCGGTAATGGCGCCGCAGGTATCTCCGAAAAGGCCCACACCGCCGCCGAATCCGGTCGCGACCTTCTTGACCTCGGGCGGAAGTCCGGTATCGACAAGGCTCAGCACGGCCTCTGTTACGCACTCGGCGCAGTTGTACCCGAGGCTGAAATTCTTTCTGGCCCTCTGCCTGATCTGTTCGATTTTTTCCTCTCTGGTCATCTTATCAGTCCTCCGTCGTTTCTCATCATAAAAAGGAATAGCGGAAAAAGTTCTTTGCGTCAAATAAAGCCCCCATACCGTCAGTATGGGGGATCTTTCTTATCGCTTCAAAACTTATTCATCCTTCATTCCCATGAGCTTCTTGGCCATTTTCTTCTTGGCTTCGAAATCCGTAAGAACCGTAAACATGAACCGCTGGGTCTGGGGCGCTCCGGCTCCATGCCAGGTCCCCGGACCGTGGAGTCCCGCGGTCCAGTGCTGGAGGAACTTTGCAATCTTGAGCCTCTTCTCGGCCGGGGCGGCCGCGGCAAAGGCCTTTTTCAGCATGGGGCCTACTTCGGGGTCTTTAAGGTCCTGCTGTCTCGGCATGCAGACAACGAGACCGCCGCCGATATCGCCGGCGTTCTTGATGATTTCATAGAAACCGTGGGCGATATTAAGCTTGGCGGCATTCCCGAAGAGGTCATCCGGCAGAAAGACGCCCGACCCTTTCGGTTCTTCCCTTCCCCTCATGGCGGCCGCGATGGCGCACGCATGGGAGGTCTCGCTGAAGCGCAGCATGTCAACGATCTTTTCCTGGATATGGGGGACTTTCTCCACACCGATGCTTTCCGCCGCCAGCATGGTCCCGCCGATGATCAGGTCGGCAAAACCGACCTTGCAGGCGCCGCCGCAGTTCATCCTGTGCGCTTTTGCGAATCTCGTGACGATCTTTCCGCTGTACTTCGTTTCTCCGCAATGGAAAACCCTTTCCCAGGGGATAAAGACGTTATCGAAATACATGGTCGATGTTTCGCGCTGGCCAAAAAGGGGATTACCCAGCTCTTCCTCTTTGTACATTTCGCGTTCCGCCGAATAGGCGTTGTACTGGGTAATATAGGTAAGGCCGGGGGCGCTGTTCTGCACGGCAAAAGCCAGGGCGAAAGGCTCTTCCCCCTCCTTCAGGGCGCCGCCCGGAAGGACCAGCGTTTCATGGGAGCCGATCGCGCCGCTCTGGCTGACCTTGATCCCTCGTACGACTATGCCGTCGTCGCGTTTCTCCACCATGCGCAGGAACGTGTCGGGTTCATCCTGCTGGGAGGGCCTCTTCTTCCGGTCGCCTTTGGCGTCCGTGATCGCCCCGGAAACGGCGAGGTCGTTCGCCTGGGCGTAAGCAAGCCACTTGTTGAATCTCTCATTATACTTAGTGCCGAGGGCCTGGTCCATTTCCCAGGTACACGAGGCAAGGCTGTTGAGGGCGTCACAGCCGACACAGCGGTAGTTACAGGTTCCGACGGTCTGGCTGGTGAGAAGCGCCATTTCCTGTCTCATGTCGAGATCATGAATATTCCGGGCCACGTTCAGGTTCCTGTTGACCGGTTCCCCCGTAAGATGGGATTTAGCCACCATGACCTCTTTGTTTTTCGGATCTTCGGCCAGGGCGTAAATCATCGAATTTGCCATGACCATGGAACGGGTTACCGGATTTTCCAGCAGGTTTTTGACCCATTTCCCGCCGCAGTAAACCCGGGGCGCCAGTTTGTTCATATCGTCCAGATACTGTTTTGCTGTCTTTAAAGCCATACCAACCCCTCCTTTTCTGGTTAATCTTTCGTTTTCTTTTCCCGGAGTACATTGATTGAAAAACGGGCTCTTCCGCCTTCAGCCGGAAAGGCGCTCATATTTCTCAATGCCACATCCATCATCTCCATTATGTCCTTCTCGGAACGATTCCCGGAAAATGTAACAGAAAGGTTAGACTCGTCCCGCTTCGCGCCGGCAACCAGGCCTTCTTCATAACAGAAACCGGGCAAGGCCCTCTTCTGCACGCAGTTATAAACCAGGGCCGCAAAAGTCCCCTTATATCCCTTGTAATTCCTTTTCAGTTTTCCTGCCGTGATCCTGATGATCTCGTCCGTATCAAGCTTGGCCAATTAAAATACCTCCGGATTGGAGAATTTCGAAAGATGTGAAATGCCGGAACATCATGAACTGAGTCTTTCCGAAATAAGAGGGAATGAAATTAAAAATGTTCTGGTTCTTTCCGAGTTAAGAGTATCTCTACGATGAACCAAAATATCAATATGTAAAAAATGCAGATCATATACCTGGTCGATCCAGGTATTTGTCCCGCTGCGGGCGTACTTTAGATGTACAGAGATGCAGCAGGCAATATCAGCGCAATACGGTTATTTCCCGCTTCTGGTTTTTGTCCTGCCCGCACGGAACAGTTTCCATCCGCGATAGAGGAGAGCAATGCCGAACCAGACGAAAACGATGAAAACCGGGTAGGCAATCACGCGAGGAAATACTGCGAACAGGACGGCTAAAACCAGGAATATCCCGCCCATCCATGTCGTCAGTCTCGCTTCCACCGGCCCGAGGACGCGTCGCCCGGTAAAGGCCGCCCCTACCGTGTTTCCGATGCGTACCGCCCCCGCCGCCGCCCGACCGGCGCTCCCGGTTGCAGCCACTGCGGCGGGGCGCCGGCCGCGCCGCTTCGCCTGCGGGCGCATCTTTCTTTTCTCATCCAGAACGATCTCGGTCGCGTTCTCCAGATCCTGGAGGAACATTTCTTCCATATCGCGGGCGAAAGCGTCGTCTTCGATCACCGCATCCAGCTCGCAGTTGCCCAGCCAGCTGGAGATGTTGAGATTGGTTGAACCCACGCGCGCCCAATGCCCGTCCGCTGCGGCTGTCTTGGCGTGCATCATCGTGCCGTTCCACTCGAACACGCGGATACCTGATTCCAGGAGCGGCCGGTACCCCGCGCGCGACAGGGTCCTCAGAAGGGGAATGTCCGACCCGCCCGGGACAAGCAGTCTCACGTCCACGCCGTCCTTCGCGGCCGCCTTGAGCGCCTGCACGTAAGCCGTCATGCCGGCGTAGTAGGCGTCTGAAATCCACAGCCTCTTTCTTGCCAGCGCGGCGACAAGCTGGTCCAGGCGGAGCAGCCCCGCCGTTGCCGGCACGCTTGCCACGATGCGCAGCGCCTTTTCGCCCGCCCGCGCTGCATCCTCCCGGCGCCTCAATTCGCCTTCCGGGACGGGCTTGCCGAGCATCGCCCAGATCTGCGCGAAGGCCTCCTCTATATCCGCTACCGAGGGGCCGCGCACCTCGATCCCGGTATCTCGCCACGGATCGATGTTCTTTTCCGGAATCCCCTCCCACATTCGCCCGATGCACAAGCCGGTAATGAAACCGATCTCCCCGTCCACGGCGAGCATCTTGCGGTGGTCGCGCGAGAACCAGCCGAATGGGCTGTCCAGACGGGGCGGATTGTAGCATCGCACGTCAACGCCGCCTTCGCGCAGCCGATTCCAGAATCCTCGCGACGTCTTCCCGACACCGCCCATCCAGTCATAGATGAGCCGTACTTTTACGCCGTCGCGCGCTTTTGCGATAAGCGCATCGGCAAACCTCATCCCGGTTCCGTCATCGTGGATGATGTAGCTTTCGAAATGGATATGACGCTCGGCAGCGGATATGGCGGCGAGCCATGCCGGGTAATTCTCCCGCGCATCTTTCAACAGCTTTACGTGATTGCCTCCGACCAGAGGCGCGCCCGCGGCGCGCGAGAAGGCCCGGTCCGCGAGATGCCGGGCTTCCGTCCAGGCATCACGCTCGCCTGTATTGAGAAGCGAGAAAAAACTCATGGTCCCTGTCCCGCGGAATGAATTATGAAGGCCTGACGGCGCCTACCTGAAGAAGATATTTCAAGAAGAAGAAAGAGTAAAGGATGAAAAAACAAAAGGAGCGGCATCTGCGCCGCTCCCATTGTTTGACATCGAATATTGAATCTTCTCCTTACATATGCCCCGGTTCCCGCGGACCGGAACGGGTTCACCCCTCTTTGCCTATACCGCTTCAATTGTGGAAGGCGGTTTCGGGGTGATATTGTAGGTCACGCTTACCACGCCGGGCACGTCCTTAGCGATCTTCGCCACCATTCTCTCCAGCAGACTGTAAGGAAGCCTTGTCGGCCTGGCAGTCCGCGCGTCGATACTGTTCCAGCACCGGATCTCGATCTGAAGACCGAAATCCCTTTTTCCCTTCCGCATCCCCGTGACGCGGTCTTCATGCAGAATGGCCATATACTGGAATACTCTCATATTCGAAAGCTCCTTTTCCACGATGGAAGTGGCCTTCCTGACTATTTCCACCCGCGCCGGGGTGACTTCGCCCAGGATCCGCGCCGCCAGGGCAGGGCCCGGGAAGGGAATCCGGTCGAACAGAGCCGCCGGCAGGCCGAGCGCGGCGCCGACCTTGCGCACGCCGTCCTTGCGGAGTTGAATCAGCGGTTCGATTATTTTGTAGCCGAACTCTTTCTGGGGATCGATGCCGAGCTGTTCGAAGACGTTGTGCTGCCGCTTGATCCCGGCGACCGTTTCATCGATGTCGGTGAGAATTGTCCCCTGGAGGAGATATTTCGCCTTGCTCTGCCGGACCAGCTTGCCGAATACTTTTTTGTAAAACGTCCGGGTGACGGCCTCCCGTTTCTCTTCGGGATCGGTTATTCCTTTCAGGGCCGAGAAGAACTCTCCTTTTGCATCGATGACCTGGACGGGAATGCCGAGCGCCCGGAACATGGCTTTTACCTGCCTTGCTTCGCCCTGCCGCATAATGCCGTTTTCAATAAAACAGGTTTTAAGCCTTTTTCCCAGAGCGCGGTGGCCCAGGGCGGTCACTACGGACGAATCCACGCCTCCGGAGAGGGCGTTGATGGCCGCACCGTCCCCGACGGCTCTTCTGATTTCATCCACTTTTTCCGCAATGAACTGCTTCGTATTCAACTTCGCCGCACGTATTTCTTTTGCCATTATCTCCTCCCGCAAGATATTCCTTACCGCGCAGGCCTTGCCTTGATTTTAAAGACATCGTCTGCAAAACCGCAAGACTCGATGTAACTGCCTTTCTCCGCGTATACATCGCCCCGGTCCAGCAGGCTGTCGTAGGTTACCTTATCTTCAGGTGAGAAGACGATAATTCTTCCCCGCTGCGGTTTCGCAAAGCTCAAGATCACGTCTTCACCCGCAGCCAGCCACTCGCTGTATCCTTCGTTTCCGATTCTGACGGAATTTTCTCCGGCCTTCAGGCGGGAGGCGCTCTCCGCCTGGCTGTACAATAATTCCGAATTCCTGGCCCACGTAGCCCCGTTCTTCTCGAAGAGATAAAGCTCCGTCTGGTCCCGAACGGCGTCGAAAGGCATGCCTGCGAACTCCGGGGATTCAATCCTTTTGACGCCGTTGAAAACCACGTAGCCGGGAAGATCCTTGTACAGCAGAGATTTCACCATGTGCGTTTCCAGCGCTATGACCGACTCAACAGGGTAGACGTTCCGCCGCAGCCAGATCCTGCCGTCCATATTTATCCTGAGGCTTTTCGGCTTCTTCACCGTCCTTATTTTCTGCAGCATTACAGTATCTATATTGAAGGCCGCCGGATTGCATACGAAATAGCCTTCGTCGCCCGAACCGGCAAAATAATAACGGTTGCCCGCGGGGTCGTGGTAATAATTATTGTTGTAAACGAGCGACGTCACCGGCGCTTTTTCCCGTCCCTTGAGACCGTATACAGTTGCCGTCTTTTTATCGAAGTCGAAAACTATCTGGCCTATTTTACTTTCGCTTGCATACCACCCGCTGAAACCCGTGCTGTCCGGAGGCAGCTTCTGCGCTTCGGGCCGCACCAGGATCGATTTCTCTTCTCCGGCAATAAGCTTCTTTTCCGTCAGCACCGCATCGAGCATATCAAGCGCTATTTTCATTGCACCGCTTTCAGAGCCGGAAGCAATGACGGCGACGGATATTCTCTTTGCCGGAACCGTGAAAACCATCGAAGAATAATTTCCCGTTCCGCCGCTCTTTCCCAAAACCTGAATTCCGGCCGCGTCATACCGCGGCATGCCTGTAAAGTCCCAGCCCAGGCCGTGAGAGAAGGGGGAATTCCTGAATTTCAGGCGGGAAACCGGCGGCTGAGCTTTCTTCATCTCGAAAAGGGCCCCTTTCCGGAAGAGCCTGTTTCCCGCAAAGGAATCCGCAAACCGGCAGACATCTATGGCCGTTGCCGAAAGCCCGCCCGCGCCCAGGACGGAAATGACTTCCGACGGATGAGCCTTTCCGGTCCCGGCATCATAGTAAAAAGCAACGGGCTTGCCCCTGATTTCGCCCACGCTCAAGCCCGTGTTCTTCAGGCCGAGCTTCCGGAAAACACGCTTATTGAGAAAATCGATGTATTTATTCCCACTGACTCTCTCTACAATCATTTCCGCCAGCGTGAACCCGTCATTGCAGTAAACGGCCATTGTCCCCGGCTCGTGCTTGAGATGCGAACGGGACAGCGTATCGATTGTTTCCCTCTTCAGATTCAAATTGTACTCGTATCCGAACGAATTCAGCATCTCGGTTCCCGGTATGCCCGACGTGTGGTTCAGCAGCATGCGGACCGTGATCTTTTTATACCGGTCGTCCGCCATTCGGAATTCCGGGAGGTAATCGGCGGCCGGCTTATCGAGCGAAACCCTGCCGTCTTCGACGAGCTGCATGATCGCGGCGGCTACGTAAACCTTGCTGATGGATCCGATATTGAAGAGCGTGCCTTTGGTGACCGGGATGCTCTTCTCTCTATCGGCCATGCCGAATCCTTCGGCATAAACGACCTTGCCGTCGACCGTAACGGCGGCCGTGGCGCTTCCGCATTTTCCGCTGTTGATGGCCCTCCATATTTCGCTGCGCGCCGTGGCGACGGCTTTTTCATAGGGATGCTGTTTTTTCACCGTCTTGCCGAACGCAGGCGTTGAAATCAGAAGCATGCAGCACAGGAAGACCGACCCGGCACCTCTGGTAATATTCATGACTTACTCCTTTTCTGTGCTACGCAAAAATCAGTTCAATTGAGGAAAGTACATGCCGGGAGGGGATTTTTCAAGGAAAATCGGAGAGAAGTAACTTATGAGCGGGCAATTATTTTATGATTGACAGCAACTGCGGGATAAATGCGCTATCTGCAGAACCCGACGGACCCCCACGCGCATAACGACCCGTCTATCCATACCGCCCGGCTTAAATTCGCCGACTTCAGGTTGGCCCGGCGCAGGTCTGAATGGAACAGGTCCACTCCTGTCAGGTTGGCCCCGCTCAGGTTTGTTCCGTACAGCACCGCCCTGTTCAGACTTGCCCCGGTCAGGTTCGCTCCGGTCAGGTTCGCTCCGGTCAGCACCGCTCCGTACAGGTTTGCCTTGCTCAGGTTGACCCCCGTCAAGTCGGCTTTCTTCAAGTCGCATTCAAGGCATTGGTTGGTAGCCTTCAAGGTCTTCAGATGAGCCGGGTCGAAGGCAGAAGCACCGCCGGGCGAAAACATAAGCATCAAAAAAACGGCGACAGCGGCTGAAATCGTTCTGCTGTTCTGGTTCATGGCAATTACCTCTCGATCAGTTTCTGTCTGCACAGCCCGAAGGCGCGCCGCTCCTTGATCTTTTTATCGCCCTCCTGCCCCGGATTTTTTGTGACAGGCGTCACAAAACGGCTGCATTTAATTCTTTCCCTGGTCCAGGACTTCCCTGATCTTATGCGCCGGAGTCTGCATGGTATCTTAAAGCAGATCTTATCCGTAAACTCCTCTTCCAACTCCGGCCTTATGCCGGAGGTCTATACCACAAACGAAAATAAATATTCTCCCCTTTTGACTTAAGTCAAAAGCAATAATCTCATTTATGATATATTGAAATTGAGTGGAAATATAACAGGAAGGGAGGAATCATATGGGCGGCGATGCAAAGACCGAGGGGGACCTCATAGGACGGCCGGTCAGGCTTGCCGATCTGGCGGCCTGGCAGACGAACTCTATCGTGAGCCGGGAGATAATCAAGAGAGCGGCGGGAACGGTAACCGTATTCGCCTTTGACGCCGGCGAAGGCCTGAGCGAGCACACGGCGCCGTTTGACGCCATGGTTTACGCGCTGGAAGGCGGGGCGGAGATCATGATTTCAGGCGCACGGCATGCCGTCAAGGAAGGCGATATGATAATCATGCCGGCCGGCAAGCCGCACGCGCTGAAGGCCGTCGAGCGCTTCAAGATGCTGCTGGTGCTAATTAA
Source organism: Syntrophales bacterium (assembly GCA_028712885.1). Taxonomy (GTDB): domain Bacteria; phylum Desulfobacterota; class Syntrophia; order Syntrophales; family UBA4778; genus JAQTPK01. The sequence continues at coordinate 34,012 of JAQTPK010000030.1, forward strand.
ATAAATATAAATCATACAGAACGGATACCTGCGCCCATTCCGCACTGAATCGCGGATCTCTCAGCCGCTCTGTGATTCTTTTCTCTTTTTCAATTCCAATGCGGCTTTCAGCCCTTTCTGCCTGATTACTTTTATCTTCTGCCGCATTTCCGTCAGCTTAAAAAAACGCTTTCCGTATTTGCCGAGCAGTTTTTTATTGATCTCGAAACCGAGCCCCGGTCCGGTGAACGGCGCCAGCATGCCGTTCTTATCGGGGACGATCGGGTCGATAATCCCCTCCCTCTCTTCGGGCACCCAGGACGGCTCCTCCAAAGGATATTCCAGGGGGAGGCTGTTTTCTCTATCCGCCAGCACCAGGTTCCAATTGATATAGAAGCCGATCCCGTTTGTCCATGTATGGGGCGAGTACTCCCTGTCATGGGCATGGCAGGCGTCGATGACTTTTTTCACCTGGGCGATTCCCCCGGCAAAAGTTGCATCGGGCTGGTATACATGGAAACAGTCCTTCTCGAACATGATCTTGATTTCATCCCAGCCGTAATTGAGCTCGGCGCCGGATATTTTGACTTTTGATATCTTCTTGAGAGCGGCGTTGCCGTCGTAATCCCGCGAGTCCAGCGGCTCCTCAAGCCAGGAGATGTTGTTCGCGTAGCATGCCTCCGCGAAGGCTGCGGCGCGATTCAGATCCCATGCGGGGATTTTATCCACGATGGTCACCAGCCATCCCTGGTTGGCGTCCACCCCTAAAACAAAATCGTCGCCCATCCCTTTCCTGACGACCTCGATATGGCGAATATCGTCCTTAAGCTCCCTGTTCTTCACCCGCAGCTTGGCGGTCTTGAATCCCCGCTCTCTCATGGCAAGGAGCTCTTCCACCCTCTTCTCCGGCTCATGCATTTCTCCCGTAGAGCAATAGACCTCGACAGGTCTCTTCTCCCCGCCGAGAAGCTCATATACCGGTTTTCCCCTGGTCTTTCCGATGATGTCCCAGCAGGCGGGCTCTATCCAGAAGTTTCTCCATCCCAGAAAACCGGCCTGCTTGAGCAGGCCCTGGACGGATTCGATGTCGGTCGGGTCAGCGCCGAGCAGGTACCCGCCGATGAGATCGCCGAGGCCTTCCCGCTCGCGTCCCAGCGCCGACCCCGCAGAGTACCCCTCAATGCCGTCATCCGTGACCAGCTTTATCAGGGTGAACCCGTTGTGCGTCTGGGGGTAGCCGGGGATCCACGTGGGCCAGAACGTCTGCTTTAAAGGAACCTGAACATGAAAAAGCTCAATGGAAGAAATTTTCATACGAGCCCTCCCGTCACGCAAATCTCAATCCTTCAGTACATATCAGCTATATTTGATTTTAATGAAAAAGCAAAGTGCGAAGATAATATTTTTGCAATGCCTCCGGGGCATTTCCCTTGACAACTGGAACGCACCGCTAATAGTGTAACTTCGCAGGTGCGTACTCTGCTTTCATTAAGGGTTACCTACATGCATGAGCAACAGATCAAGGAGGATCGGTTTATGAAGAGATTATCCGGGATTGTTTTTCTGGCCGCGCTTATCGTGATATTCCTGTCCGGCTCCGGCGCATTTGCGGACGATTCACAGATCTTGTCGATGCAGGCGGACATATACGCCTGCCTGCAGCCGGGGCCTGCCGGAGAGGCGGCCCGGCTGGCGTTTGCACAGAAGTATAATGTGCCGCTCAGCAAAATCGAGGAACTTGTCAGAAAAGGTCCGGGCCAGCCTCCCGCCGGCAACGGCGGCTGGGACGAGAGGACGGCCGCTTTCATCTGCGGTCTGGAATGCTCAGTCCACATAGGCGTCCTCGTCTGGGGCGACAGGGCCAACTCGGTCAAATACAAGTTCCATCAAGGCATGGAAAGGTCCTTGACGTATTGCATCGATTACTCTAAGTACTGCCCGCATTTCGACTGGAGCCCCCCGTGCCTTCCCATACACTGGCCGGGCTGCTGCGATAGGCGGTAGCCTGAGGGGGTCAGGTCTTGAGGGCCTGTTGCCCAAATGCCCGAAGCAAAGCTAATCGAACAATGCTATAGTGCAGCCACTTTCCGAGGTCTGCAAGGAGATGTTCGATATGATGGGTGTTCAGCCTCCGCCT
>JAQTPK010000073.1 GCA_028712885.1 Syntrophales bacterium
GCAATAACCGAATTGAAGAGGCAATAGGAGTTTCTACCGATCTTCTCGTTGCCTATAGGGAAGGCAAATTCAGGCCATCTCAAAGACCCTGGCTGGGTTGGTTGATGCTGCTTGAAGAATCGGAAAAATCTACATCGCCGATCAGGGTAGCTGAACCTCATTTCGAAGTTTTCCCTGAATTCAAGAATACATCATATGCTAAACGTTATGAACTTTTCTGTGAGAGGTTAGTTCGAGAGCGGCTGTATGATGCTGCATGCTTTTTGATGTCTAACGCAAGTATCGGGCTTAAGGGAGGATACTTCGAACCTAATGAGGAACTTAATTTCAAATCTTTTGCATCTTCACTCCTGGCACACGCGATCGCCTTCGCGAAAATGCGCAAGTAAATTTCTCCTGATACCTTTTTAAATCATTCCTGAAAATCCAAACAGGCTGTTTAAAATCCCCAGATGCGGGCGCGTATTTCTTAGAACGGAGCAGAGGGTAATCTGTAGCTTACTTCTCGTAAGCGCACGCGGGCGGGAGAGGGTTCCGGACGAAGCATTAACAGGTCTTTTCGTGGCCGCTCTTCTCGCAGCGGAGCGGCCGTAACGCACCTTGAGTCCGACTACATGCCGCGGTTTTCTCCCCATGCTTTGATTCCGGACGAATGTGCGTTACAGCGAAGCGAGAGTCTAGAGCGGGAACCGGGAACTGTGAACTTTCATTCAAAAATTATCCTGGCATCGACGGCAACGCACTTTTCAGCCGAGGCCATGACGGGATTGATATCCATTTCCCTGATCCCCGGCAGGACCGTTGCCATGAAGGAAAGGCGCTGCAGAATATCAATCAGCACTTCTATATCGACCGGCCTTTCCCCCCGGGCGCCCTGGAGAAGAGGATACATCCGGAGCGACTTCAGCATCCATTCGGCCTCACCTCGGCCGATCGGAACGATCTCGCGGCTTACATCACGGAATACTTCGGTGTAAATGCCTCCGAGGCCGCAGGCGATCACATGCCCGAACTGGGGATCGAGCTTGAGTCCCATCAGGATCTCCTTCCCTTCCGCCTGCTCCTGTACGAGCCAGGAATCGATCCGCGCCCGAGAATCTTTCCGGCGGACGCTTTTCTCGACATCGCGCAGGGCTTTTTCAAGATCACGGCGATTCCGGATTCCGGGAACTACTCCGCCCCACTCGCTCTTATGCAGGAAAGCAGGACCGGCCAGCTTAAGGACCAGCGGATAGCCGATCTCTTTTCCCGCCGCGACGGCTTCCACGGCCGATGAGACCAGTCTGGATTCCGGCGCCGGGATTCCGAAGCAGGCGAGGAGTTCCAGCGCCTTCTCCCCGGCCAGCACCCCGTCCGTACCCATAAGCGAACGTACCTTTTCCGCATCGTAAGGAAAAACCTTCGGTTCGGGCGCTCTCCGCTCCCTGTTCCGGGTCGCCCGGAGGGCGAAGCCGAGGCCCTGAACCGCCTGGTCGATCGAATCGAAATTACCGACCCTCTCTATACTTTCAAATTTATCCCGGAAAAGATCGCTGTCCATATAGGTCCAGGCAGATATCGGCTTTCTGCTTCCCGTCTGCTGCCTCGCCTCCTCAACTGCCTGCAACAGATTCAGATCCTGGTGCAGCGCCGAAACCGATACCGGGAAGATGCACATAACTCCGTCCACTTCATCGGCGACCAGGAGGTCTTTCAGCGTTTCTCCGAAAACGCGCGTGTAGTTCCCCCCGATCATCCCGATTGGCCAGATATCTATCGGGTTTCCGACATGGATCCAGTCCGGCATGCCCTGTTTCAGCTTTTCGGGAAGGCCTTTGGGCAGGCTGGAAAGTTCGAGTCCGTAGTCCTCCGCGGCGTCCGCGCACATGATCCCCCCCGCGCCGGTCACCGTTAACACGCACATACGGGGCCCCTTCATTTCCTCCAGGCGAAGCAGAGCGTGAATGGAGTCCCTGAGTTCCAGGAGTGTTTTTACCCGTATGATCCCGGCGCGCCGGAACGCCGCATTGAAAACGTCATCCTCGCCGACCAGGGAGCCGGAATGCGAAAGCGCCGCCCTGGCGCCCGCCCTGCTCCTGCCCGTCTTGATGGCTAGAACCGGCTTTTTCAGCGTTGTGGCCGCGGCCGCCTTCAGGAATTCCCTGCCGCGATTCATTCCCTCCATATGAATACAGATGATCCGGGTTTCCGGATCATCATTGAAGTAATTGAGCGCGTCGACAAAATCCACATCGCTGGTGTTTCCGGTGTCGATAGCCTTCCCCCACTCCCCGTATGCAATCTCCCTTGGCGCCACCTGGATGAATCCCGTCTGGGCGATAAGTGAGACGGGAGGGAATTTTTCCGGGAACGGCCTGTCCACAAAAGCCGTGGTAAAATGCTTGTAATGGTTGATGACGCCCATGGTATTGGGACCCACGATTCTCATCCCTGTAGCGTGCGCGAGCTCCACGATCTGCCTCTGGAGCTCCGCCCCGATGCTGTCCGCATCCGAAAAGCCCTGGGTGATCACCACGGCTCTCCGGATGCCTTTATCCACGCATTGGCGAAGCATCGGCAAAACCCGGTCCCGCCCCACTGATATAACGGCGAGATCAGGCGTTTCGGGCACTTCGCTCACGGAAGGAAAGGCCTTTATTCCGCAGATAGCGTCTGCGTTCGGATTAATGGGATATACCCTGCCCTTGTACCCGTAACGCAACATCATTTCTATATTATTCAATGCACCGGGACCCGTTTTCCTTGGAGCACCGATCACGACCACAGATTCAGGTTCGAAAAACAGTCTCATAAATACCTCCGGATGTTCACGCTGAAATCTCCCGCAGGGGCTCGGGATGGCGTTCCTGTCGAGGCTAATTCTTTTTTTCCTTTTTGTAAATACCCGATTAAGTATTATTTACTTATTTGCGCTTTTCAAGCACGCCGCCGCGTGATATTAGTCATGACGGAAAAAGCAAAGGGTGAGAAGTAGAGTGAAGAAGGGTCCAACGATAAGGGTTTCAGGCGGCCTTATAAGGTCAGTTGCACCTACTCTCTGAGCTTTTCACTTTTTACTTTTCACTTTTAACTGATCACCGGGAGGTAACGAGACATGATGTCAGGCAAGGAATACCTGGAATCGCTGCGGGCGATGAAACCATCCGTCTATATTTACGGCAAGAGGGACCCGGAGTATTATTCACACCCGGCCATCGCACCGGCGGTGAACGCCGTGCGCGAGACGTACGAGGTCGCCGCCGACCCTGCGCTCGATCCCGAGCTTCATGTTCTGGCCGTCGCCGAAAGCGATCTCACGGGAGGAAAAATAAACAGGTTCAACAAGATCATCCAGTCGAAAGAAGACCTCGCGATGAGAATGAAGCTGCAGCGCGCGATGATGCGCCGGACGGGCGGCTGCTTCGGGGGGCGCTGCGTCGCGGGCGCAGTCATCAACGCCCTCTGGTCGGTGACGTTCGATGTCGACGCGGAAAAGGGAACCCCCTATCACGCCCGCTTCCGTGCGTTCATGAAGATGGTCCAGGAAAAGGACCTGACCGTAGCGGGAAATATCACTGACGCAAAGGGCGACCGCTCCCTGCCTCCGCATCAGCAGCCCGACCCGGATCTGTTCGTAAGAATAGAGGAGATCAGGCCGGACGGAATAGTTGTGAACGGCGCCAAGCTTCAGCAGTCCGGCGCGCCGATCGCCCACGAGCGGCTGATCGTGCCCACGACGGCGCTCGGACCCAAGGACGAGGCGTACGCGGTTGCATTTGCCGTCCCCGGTGATGCTCCCGGCGTTATTCACGTCAACGACACCGCCTGCGCCAACGCGAAATTTTCCATGATGGACGCGGAGGATATCGGAAATGCCGAATTCGGCATGCACCAGAGCGCGCACATAATTTTCGACCATGTTTTCATCCCTAACGAGCGTGTGTTCCTGTGCGGGGAATGGAAGGCGTCGAGGGACCTGGTTCACCGCTTTTCAGACCTCCAGCGGCTTGCCTCGGCGTCGTGCCGCTGCGGGCACATAGATCTATGCATGGGGGCGGCCATGGCGATGGCGGACTATAACGGCGTCGCCGGAAAGGCGCACATTCAGGAGAAGCTGGTCGATATGAGCGTTGATGCGGAAACCCTGTACGGCATGGTCGCGGGGTCGGCCTACCTGTCCTCTCCTACGCCTTCCGGCATGTATCTGCCGGAGACCCTGACGGTGAACGCTGCCAAGCTCTATATGAACGATGCCATTCTGAAAACAGGCCAGAGGCTGGCGGAAATAGGGGGCGGGATCCTGATAACAAGGCCCACCGGACGCGATCTCGCCGTTCCGAAGATCGGCGAGCTGCTGAAAAAATACCACCAGGGACGGGCGGGCACGGATACCATGGACAGGATAAAAATGGCGCGGCTGGCGGAGTCGCTGTCCGGCTTATCGGGCCCTACGACCATCCTTTCCGTTATAGCGGCCGGCCCGCCGGCGACACAGCGTCTGAATTTCAGGCTTCTGAGCGACTTCGGCCGCAACCGCAAGGCGGCAGAGCGGTTGGCGGGAGTCGTCTCCCGCAAATGATCCAGGTGCGTGCCCCTGCGGGCACACAGGAAAGGGCCGGATTTATCCGGCCCTTTTTAATTCCGCACTGCGTTGACTGAAATTATTCAGGAGGGTTTCAGGAATACCGATTTCGGGATTTTCGGGAGCGGGACCGGGCTCTGCCCGGTCCCGTAAGAAGGAGGTCTCGGGACCTGCTGTCCCGCACAGAAATGTTTATGGCCCATATTCCCGGTTTCACTGTGCGGGACCTTTTTATTTCACGCCGGGAGATACATCAATATTAAATATGTATTACATTTATTGATATTCAATATATAAGCGAAAAAACGGGAAAGGCGGGAATCGGGGCGGCGGGACAGAGTAAATCAAAAGGCGACATCACCTCGGAGAATTCAGCCTTTCTTTTTTATCAGATTTCTTTGTTCGCCCTGTCCCTCAGGTCCCTCATTATCCTCGGGGGAATAACTGCTCCAGACCGGGTCGCTGCCGAACCGTTGCCACCAGTATCTGTCAGCCTCCTCCCACGGATCGAGGATGCCGAACTCCTCCTTCATCAACAGCGCATAAGCCTTGTTGATATCCTGCATCCTGGTAATGGCTGCGGTATCCGGATTCAGGTCGGGATGCCAGATCTTGGCAAGTTCCCGATACGTCCTCTTGGCATCCTCGGCTGTCGCGCCTTTTGGCAGGCCCAGTAATTTTCTCGCTTTGTCTATCCTGTAATTGCGATTCCCCATCAGGCGTTATCTCCCCGTTAAAACCTCTTTTCGCCGACTACGGAATATAGTGCGGCTTCGAACGGGTCATTGCTCTCGAAGATCTTTTCATCTTCCACCCCGAGCATGTATTCCGCCCGCACGGTGTAGTGCTCGGCGATATCGCGTTCGATCTGATCCAAATCCTTATGACGGATCATGCTCATATACGAACCAGGATCAATCGACCTCTTTTTGAAAAAATCCGACGTGGGATTCAGCAGCATCACGATGATCTTTCCCCCGGGGCGTAAGACGGCGGTCGACCTCTCCAGGGCCTTCCGGTAATCCTCGATGAATTGCAGCGATGCCACATATATGACCGCATCAAAGGAAGACGCCGGAAACGACATGTCTTCCGCTTTCCCGGCAAAGGTTCTGATACCGTCCGGCGCGCAGTTCAAAGCCTCCTGCGAGATGTCCAGCCCGGTGACACGAAATCCGTGCTTGCTCAATTCGCCTTCAATGATGGCCGGGCCGCACCCCACGCTCAATACGTCCCGACTGCCCTGAAGCCGCGAAACAAGGTAGTCCAGCTCGAACCGGAAGATATTCTGCCAGAATACTTTGCGGCACGACTCCAGATATTTCTCGACACTCATTTTGAGATCCTCTGCAGAAAAGTCCGGTTGCGCTTCAAAACTGATAACGCTCTTCAAATCTTTACACTTCAGGGAAAGCTCTGTCCAATGACTTTTCGGGCCTCAGATTGTCGCCAGATAGGAATGAAGATTCGCCTTTTTGTTATTCAATCCCAGTTTGATCCTTACCCGGTACCTGTGGATGTCGATCGCGCTCCTCGTCACCCCCATTATCTCAGCTATCTCCTTGCTGGTCTTGCCTTCCTTGATAAGATTGGCAACCTGGATTTCCTTCGGGGTAAGAGTCAGAAAACGCGAAGACAATTTGTGTGAAAAGGGCGAAATAACATCCTTGAGGTTGGATTCGAGAATACCGATATAAGCGGAATCCCTGCTGCTCATGCTTCCTTTCTTTATTTTTTCCACATAAGGAAGCGCCAGTTCCTTGATATTGGACAGGACTTTTTCCTCCAGTTCCTTCTTGTCCTCCTCTCTCTGTTTCAGGAGAACTCTCAAAGCGGTATTCAGCTCAAGAAGGTTCTTCGACTTGATCTTCAGTTCACTCTCTCTTTTCCTCAATCCCTCTTCGGCGCGCTTGCGCTCGGATATATCCATCATCGAGGCAACGCTCTTCCTTGTGCCGGGGATCATGTCCACGGTCAGACAGATATCCCTGATTCTGCCGAGCTTGTCTACAAATCTGAATTCGTAATTTTTCGGCGCCGCATTCTGGTCCCTCCTGCGCCTCCGGTGAAACTTCTTCATCCGCTCCACGTCATCCGGGAATACGAATTCCGTCCATTTCTTCTGCTCTTCCCACTCTTTCCTCGAATAGCCGGATATTTTCTCAAAAACCGAATTGATCAGGGATATGGTCATATCCTCTTCGATAATGATAGTCGCCGAACCCGTCGTTTCAAAGATGGCCCGGTAGAGATTTTCCGATTCCTTGAGTTTCCTCTCCGCCTCTTTGCGCTCGGTAATGTCCAGGAGAGAGGCGACGCTCTTGCTCGTACCCGGAATCATGTCTACCGTAAGAAATATATTCCTGATCCTCCCCTTGCTGTCAATGAGGGAGAATTCGTAATTCCTCGGCGGGATGCCGGGATTTACCCGCCTCATTCTGTGGTAGCGTTTCATTTTCGGAAGATCTTCCCTGACGACGAATTCAGTCCATTTTTTCCGGCCCTCCCATTCTTCCCTGCGATAGCCGGTTACGTTCTCGAACTCGGTATTTATCAGTGATATGGTCATATCCTCTTCCAGAATCATTGTCGCTGAACGGGTGGTCTCGAAAATTGTCCGGTACAGATTTTCCGATTCCTTCAGCTGCTCCTCCGCCCTTTTACGCTCCGTTATATCCATGGAATTGCCGAGAATGGCCCGCTTCCCTTTGTATGTTATGGAGGTGACGGTTTCGATGACCCAGCGGATTTCCCTTTTCTTCGTTATTATCCTGAACTCGTGCGGAAACGATCTCCTGCCGAAAAGCATCTCTCGGGCATTGCATTTCACTTCGGCCCTGTCTTCGGGGTGAACAATGCTGTCCGATTTCCGTCCGACCAGCTCCTCCGGCCTGTATCCCGCATAGGATGCTGCATTCTCGTTTAAAGTCTGGAATTTTCCGTCCATTACGACATATATGCCGGCAAGTGATTTTTCCGATATCGTTTTATAAATATGCTCGCTCTCGCGCAGTGCTTCATTCAGGTCTTGCTGTATCTGAATTTCTTTCTCCAGCTGCGATATTCTCTTTTTCAACTGATCGTAGCTCGGCTGCATTCTTCTTCTCCACTATTTGCGATACTTTCAACCCGCAACTATATTTCAAGGGTCCTGAAATACAATGTTCTTCATTTAATGTCCAGTGATGAAAAAAAAGGCCGGATAATCCGGCCTTTTTTTCCTGACCTGACCATAGTCCATGGTCCAGTATTCGGTCTGAAGTCCCTGAACCCGGTACTCTGGACTCGAAACTCTGAACTGTTTTTATTTGCTCTGCAGGACGCGGCCGATCGTCATGATCTCCGCTTCCTTGGTCCCCTCGTAGAGCTCCAGGATCTTGGCGTCCCGGTACCACTTCTGCACCGCGTACTCGTCCATGTAGCCGTAGCCG
>JAQTPK010000002.1:0-2016 GCA_028712885.1 Syntrophales bacterium
TCAACGAGGATTTCCGATGAACCGATCCGGACCTTCTCCCAGATCGAGCGGGCCGATATTGTCGTGGTGCTGGATGAGACCATCTTCAAGGTCGTCGACGTCCTGAGCAGGGCAAAAAATTGCGGCACGCTGATAGTGAATACCGCGCAGTCGCCTGACATTCTGAACCTGGATTCATGCCTCGACATCGCGACCGTTGATGCGGCCGGGATCTCTCTCAAGCACCGGCTGATGAAGGAAGGCGCTCCTGTGGTCAATACCCCCCTGTTGGGCGCAGTCGCCCGCGCTACGGGAATCGTATCCCTCGAGAACATCGAAAGGGCCTTGAAAGGAAAGATCTCCCAGGAGGCCCTGATGAGAAATTATGCGACGGTCAAAGCCGCCTTTGAAATGACTACAATGAAAAAAGGCGAAAAAAAAATGGCGAACAGCTAATGGGAAAACAGATCTGTTATTAAGGAAAGGTATTGGGTATTGGGCCTTTTGCCCTTTGCCTTTAGCCCTTAGCCGTATTAAAAGGAACCCATATGAAGAAAAAAGACACAAATGTTGCTGCAATGTGCGGGCCTCAGATAGGTGAAGGAGGAAAAACCGGCGACTGGAGAAGTCTTCGTCCCGTGATTTCCCACGAGAGGTGCATACCGTTTCAAAAAAAGAAATCGGCGTGTTTCCTTTGCTGGCTGTACTGCCCCGAGGGGGTCGTCAAAGCGGGACTTCCAATCGAGATAAATCTCGAATACTGCAAGGGCTGCGGCATCTGCGCCGAAGAGTGCCCGCCCAAAGCTATCCTGATGGTCAGGGAGGACAAGTCATGAGCAGAGTTCAGATCATGACCGGTAACCAGGCTGCGGCAATCGGGGCCGTGCTGAGCGGCGTCCAGGTGGTCGCGGCGTATCCGATCACCCCCCAATCCCAGCTCGCGGAAATAATGTCCCAGAACGTTGAGAGCGGCAAGCTTCACGCCGAGTACGTGCGGGTGGAAAGCGAACATTCCGCCATGACTGTCTGCATTTCGGCTTCCACGGTCGGCGCCCGGGTCTTTACCGCGACGAGCGCCAACGGCCTGCTTTACATGCATGAACAGCTGCACTGGGCTGCCGGCTCCCGCCTGCCTATCGTAATGTGCTGCGTGAACAGGGGAGTGGGAGCGCCCTGGACGATTTTCAACGATCAGCAGGATTCTCTCGCGCAGAGAGATACGGGCTGGATCCAGATTTACTGCCGGAACAACCAGGAAATCCTGGATTCCGTGATCCAGGCCTACCGTATCGCGGAGACTGTCTATGTCCCGGTGATGGTTTGCTACGACGGCTTCGTGCTTTCTCATACAATGATGCCGGTTGAAGTGCCTGAGGCGGACAAGGTTCGCGCATTCCTTCCCCCTTATGTGCCCCATACTGTCCTCTCCCCTGAAAACCCGAAAAATCTGAATCCCGTCCTCTTCCCCTGGAAACGGGAAGATACGGAAGGCGTCCTCTGTGACGGATACATGGAGATGCGCTGCAAACTGCAAACGGCTCTGGACCGGTCCCGGGAAGTTATAGCCGAGACCAGCAGATCTTTTGCGGACGTATTCGGGCGCGATCACGGCGGGGTTCTCTGGGAATACAGGACGGATGATGCGGAAATCATGCTGGTCGGCATGGGATCGCTGGCAAGCGAGGCGACCATGGCGGCGGACCTGCTGCGTTCGGAAGGAATCAGGGCCGGGGTGGTCGGGATCAGGGCGTTCCGGCCGTTCCCGAAGGAAGATATTCGCCGGGCCCTGCAAAAGGCGAAAGGGATACTGATTTTCGAAAAGAGCATCAGCTACGGATTTGAAGGGGGGCTTTGCTCGGAGATAAAAGCCGTCATGTACGCCACGGGAAAACGCGCGCCCATCTATAATTTCATCGCCGGACTGGGGGGGAGAGACGTAAAATCGGGCGAATTGGCGGAAGCCGCAAAATCTTCCCTCGCCGAACTGGAAGCGGGAAAACCGGAGAGGCCCACGGAGTGGGTAAACTGCGGGTGAGA
>JAQTPK010000002.1:2116-5920 GCA_028712885.1 Syntrophales bacterium
ATATGCCGGAAAATTTATTCAAGCTTAATGCAAAAGAATACATTCTGCCCGGAAGCAGGGCATGCCAGGGGTGCGGGCTGTCGCTCGCGTACCGCTTCGCCTTGAAGGCTCTCCGAGAAAACACGATTATTACCCTGCCGGCGAGCTGTTTGTGCGTTCTGCAGGGATTGTATCCCGGCACTCCCGTCATGATTCCCTGCCTGAATTGCTCTTTCGCCAGCACCGCCGCTTCGGCATCGGGAATAGTTGCGGGGCTTCAGGCCTTGAACAAGACGGACGTGACGGTGGTTGCCATCGCGGGAGACGGGGGAACCTACGATATGGGTATCCAGTCGCTGAGCGGCGCCGCCGAACGCGGCACAGATTTTATTTACGTCTGCTACGACAATGAAGGTTATATGAATACGGGGACGCAGCGCTCAAGCGCCACTCCCCTGGGCGCTCTGACCTCGACCACTCCGGTTCTGACAAAGCAGCAGCACAAAAAAGATTTCACAAAGATCATGGAGGCGCATGACATCGCGTACATTGCCACAACATCCCCCTCCTATCCCATCGACCTTTACGAAAAGTTCGTCAAGGCAAAAAAGATAAAGGGCACAAGGTATATCCATATACATACTCCCTGTCCTCCCGGTTGGGCGTATCCGCCGAAAGATACCGTCAGGATGGGAAGGCTGGCGGTGGAGACGGGGGTCGCCGTCTTATTCGAAATAGAGAACGGCAAGTTGCGCCTTACCGGAAGAAGCAGAACAATCGCGGAAAAGGGAACCCGCAAGCCGGTCGTTCAGTATGTGGAGCGGCAGGGCCGGTTTAAAAAAATGAGCATCGATCAGCTGAACCAGCTCCAGGCCTGGGTGGACGGCAAATGGGGGGAGTACGTCCGGCGGGCGCAGGAATAATAAATTCGTAAGGTGTAAAGAGTAAGGCGTAAGGTGTTTCTTAACTCTTTAACACCTTACACCTTACACCTTACGTTCCGATCTGGTCCGTTTTTCCAGTATGCTTGTTATAAGCTCGGCATATTTCCGGGCGGCGCCGGCGCTCGCGGCAACGGACCTCCCGGCCGCCTCGCCTCTCCGGGAAAGCTCCGACGGATTTTCGAGCAGGCTCAGAATGCCCTGCAGAAGCTCCCGCTCATTATGTACGGTAATGAGAGAGCCTGTGCTTTCCAGCAGGTTTTTTTCATCTGTAAAATCTTCCATGTGGGGCCCGCAGAATACAACCTTTCCCCACGCCGCGGGCTCTATGATATTCTGTCCCCCCCTGGGCACAAGACTTCCCCCGCAATACACGACTGACGCCAGCGAGTACAGGCGGAACAGCTCCCCGATTACATCGACGAGAATGACGTTTGCCGGCTGCATCGCGCTTTCTTTCCCGGCCTTGCTTAACGGGAGGACATGCTCAAAACCGTTCCCCCTGATCAGTGAAAGCACCTCTTCCGCCCGGTCCACGTGACGGGGCGCCAGAATCAGCTTTAAATCGGGATACCGTTCGAGCAACTCCCCGAAGACGTAAAGAATCGCCGTTTCTTCACCGGGGTGCGTGCTGCCGGCCACCAGCACCTTCTGATCCGGCGGACAATTCAGTTCCGTTCTCAGAGTCTCCTCTGCAGCCCGATCGACCCGGTTCAGAATGCTGTCGAACTTGGTATTGCCCAGTACTGTTATCCTCCGGCCCGGAACGCCGATTTCCCTGAGCCTCCCCGCGTCTACATCCGATATGGCGCCGATCTTGTCGACCATGCCGAGCACACGCCGCCAGAAAAAGCGGGTGGCATGGTATCTGCGAAACGAACGCGGAGATATCCTCCCGTTTACGAGGACTACCGCCGTCCCATCATCCCGGCACATCCGGATCAGATTGGGCCATATTTCCGTTTCGACGGCGACAAAGATATCCGGCTTCAGCCGGTTCAGATATTTCCGGATGATGAACGGGAAATCGAGAGGGTAATAAATCAGCCTGGAGGCCTGGTCGACCGACTTGCGGGCCAGCTCCTGCCCTGTCTCGGTGCTGGTGGAAAGGACGATGCAGGCCTGAGGAAATTTCTCCCGGAGCGAGGAAATAATCGGGGCGGCTGCCACTACCTCACCGACGGAAACGGCATGGAGCCAGATCCGCGGGGATCCGGGAATTTCCGGCTCCGGAGAAACAACCCCGAGCTTGGGGCCGATGCTCCTTCGGTATTTGCCGCCAAAGATTATCTTGGCCCCATAAACAGGGACCAGGATAATTACGCTCAACCACAAGAGCAGATTATAAATCAGAAACATGGGGCATTCTTAGGAATTTTTCATGAATCATCAAGCTTTTTTTATGTTTTCGTATAAATACCAGGGGACCACTTATATTTTGACAATTATCGACGCCATTGTATATTATGGCAGAGATGATAAAGGAAAGAGGTAATGCAATGGACCGGATATTCAGAACCATCGCGGCAATGATAGCGCTGATGTTATTGTTGTCATGTGCCAGATATGAGCGGCAGGTCGTTCCTTTCAAGCTTCCCTCCGGTTATCCTAATGTTACGGAAGCGGCGGGGGCTCAGATCGCGGCCCGGGCTTACGACGATAAAGGGGATGCGGAAAAGGCGTTTGGATTCAATATTATCGGCGCCGGCGTACTCCCGGTTCAGGTTGTTTTCGACAACAAGGGACCGCACCGGCTCGAAATCATCCCCAACCAGACGTATTTAGTGGATGTTGACGACAATCTCTGGCCGGTCCTCGACGCCCGGATGGCTTATGACAGGCTTCAGAAAAAGACGGAATACGGCGAAATCGCTCCCGGAGCGATCCAGAAAGGCGCTCTCGGCGCCACAGCCGGCGCCATAATCGGAGCGGCCATAGGAATTGTTTCGGGACGGAGTATCGGAGAGGGCGCAATGCGTGGAGCCGCCGCGGGCGGCGCAATCGGCGCAACCATAGGAGGAGCCCAAGGGATGTCGGACCCGGAAGCAAGGCACGCGATTCGGGACGACCTGCAGACGAGGTCGCTCGACAACCGGGCCGTGGTCCCCCAGGAAGTGGCGCACGGATTTATTTTCTTCCCCGGGGAATCGAAAAAAGTAAAAGAGCTGAGACTCCGGATCAGGGAAGCGGATACCGGAAAGAATTACGCTCTGAATTTTAAGTTGTAGATATATTGAAATGAAGGATGCCATCAAAGTAGCTCCCTCCCTCCTTTCCGCTGATTTCAGCAGGCTCGGAGAGGAGATCAAGGCGGTGGAGGAGGCCGGTGCGGATTGGATTCATCTGGATATCATGGACGGGCATTTTGTTCCGAATATAACGATCGGCCCGGCGGTTGTCCGTTCCTTGCGTGCAGTCTCACGGATCCCGTTTGATGTTCATTTGATGATCGAAAACCCGGAAAGGTATATAGAGGCGTTCGCCGAAGCGGGAAGCGATTTAATCACAGTCCACGTCGAGGCATCCAATCACCTGAACAGAACAGTGAACCTCATCAAAAGGCTTGGATGCAAGGCAGGCGTTTCCCTTAATCCGGCGAATCCCCTCTCACTGGTAGAGGAGATACTTCAGGATACGGATCTTCTGCTCATCATGTCGGTCAACCCGGGTTTCGGCGGCCAGTCTTTCATCGGCAGTTCCATCGGGAAAATAGCCAAGGCGCGGAAAATGGCCGACCGCCTCTCCAAGCCTCCCTTGATCGAGGTGGATGGGGGCATAACGCCGGAGAACGTCGCCGAAGTGGCGGCTGCGGGAGCGGACATAGTAGTTGCAGGATCGGCGATATTCAGCAGGAAAGATTATGCCGCTGTCATAAAGGAAATGA
>JAQTPK010000002.1:6020-91775 GCA_028712885.1 Syntrophales bacterium
ATTTCCTGAAAAAAAGCCCTGTGTAATCGATTCAGGCACACCGTGTAACTTTTTCCGTCGAGCCGTACTCTGCCCCCGGCGCTAATGTCGTGTCCCCCTCCGAATCCGATTCCCTGGACTATTTTCTCCGCGACCAGTCCTGCGTGGCTTTTCTTTTTCACCGCCCGGAGGGAGAACAGCAGCTCGTTGTTGAATTCCCCCGTACACAGGACCCAGTTTACCCCTTCCGTCCGGACGAACATGTCGGCGGTCTCGGAGAGCAAGTCCGGGTTGGCTACCTGTTCCAGATCGGAAACAATAACATCCCTTTCAATCAGCGCCCGCCTGATGGCCTTTTCGATATTCCTGAAATAATTTCTGCTGAGCGGCGGATACTCTATCCTGGCAAGTACGTCGAACTTGACCATGGGAAGGAGAAAAATGTAGGCGGAAATATCCTTTGATGCCGCATCCCTTCCCAGGTCGCGGGTATCCGATCTGATCCCGTAAAGAAGCGCCGTGGCAACCTCACGGTTTATGGAAGGCAATCCGCCGGCCATCAGGTATTCCGTCAGAATGCTCGAAGTGCTCCCGTAGCCGGTGCGGATATCCGCGAATTGCGCTTTGAGTGAATCGTCGTATACGGGGATATGATGGTCTATGATGATTTGCGGCCGAATCCAGTCCGGAAAAGTCGAATGGCCCGCGCCGGGCTGACTGTCGATGAGAGCCACACACCTGAAGTGACGGCGTACGATTTCCGAAGTGTGCCGGATATCGATTTTCAGGTTGCGGATCATCGCCCTGTTTTCCGCCCGGCCGATGACTCCGCCGTGCGCAATTACGCTCTCGATGTTCCACTTTGAGGAGACAAGGTATTGAAGGGCAAAGGCGGAAGCAATGGCGTCGGGATCCGGATTATCGTGCACGAGGATCAAAATCCTCTTTCTTTTTCTCAAGATCCCGCCGAGCTCCTCCAGTTTTTCCCCGCTGAATCCGTTCTTTCGCATAATAAACAGGGTAACAGAATAAGACTGAAAGAAAAACAATGATCAGGACTCAAACCGCGCAGGGCGCGGAACGCCCGGGGAGCAGCTTGAAACCGTACTTTCTTACGGAGAGTCCGGACAAATCCAGGTTTTTCCTGAATTCGAGCAGAGTTTGAAAACGATAATCCATGCGGAGCACACGATCCAGCAATCTCTCAAAGGACTCGCGCCAGATGCCCCCTTCCACCTCCGCGTGAACCGGAAGAACGCAAAAGGATTGCTTGCCTTCGAGTGAAGACAAGATGGCCTCCATGCTCCCGGTTTCCTCAAAACAGGGGAGGTTGGAGGGTATCTCCGGTAAACCGGTAATCTGCTCGACAAAAGGCGCCTCCGCCCGGGAGCAGCTGAGATATCGAAAAGCATGCTTTCGCATCTCGTTCAGAGCCCGTTCATCGACAAGCCAGGCGGGGGCGCCGAAGGCCTGGGGGTTTTCCCCTGTCAGCCGCCGATGGGAAGCGATTCCCTTTTCGAACCAATTTTCAATCCAGCGCGGAGATTTTCCGGGAAGATCATCCTGCCAGCGCCGGTGGTCCCAGGCGTGAAATTGAACTTCATGACCCTCATCCTGAATCCGCCTCACCAAACCGGGAAAAGAAAGCGCGATCATAGGCGAGGGCAGTAGAGTTCCGTAAAGGGCCGTCCTGATCCCATACAGGCGGGCGGCGTTGGTTCTCATCATTTTTTTCAGGAAACCCGGGTTGCGGATCAGATTAAAAATGGCCCTCCCGGAAGAATCCGGTCCGTAACTGAGAAAAAAAGTCCCTTTCAGGCCGAACCGGGAGAGGGTGGAGAGAAGCTGCGGAACACCTTTCTTCATTCCGAGATAAGTGTCCACATCGATTTTGAGACCTATAATTTTTTTCTCCAACATGTAATTAAATCCCAAATCACAAATCCCAAGCACCAAACAAATTCAAAATACCAAATCCGAACTCACATGGGCAATGTTGAATGGAAACCAACGGTTGCTGAAAAACCGTATGGGAGCTTGAAATGGTCATTCCCGCGGAAGCGGGAATCCACGCGCTGCTTTATGGATGCCGGCTTTCGCCGGCATGACGACATATACATTAAATCCATTTTGCCTGGTCCGGCGTTTTGTACATTTGAATTTGGATTTTTGGATTTATTTGGGATTTGGTGCTTGGGATTTGGTATTTCTCCTTATTCGCTATTCGTTTTCATCCAGAAACGCATGCAACGTCAATCTCAGGGAATCCTCAAGACCTACCCTGGGATTCCAGCCGAGGAGCTCCTGCGCTTTCCTGATGGAAGGCTTACGGGTGTAAATATCCTGGTATCCCTTGCCGTAATATTTTTCGGCGGACACGTCGATAATCTCGGAAAAGCTTTTATCGCCGGAATGGCGCGGGTGTTCCATGAACAGGCGTTTGAGCATATGCGCCAGCTCTTTCACGGAGCACTCATTCCAGGGGTTCCCAATATTGATGATCTGGTTGCGGCAGCCGTTATCCCTGTTTTCCAGGATTTTCATCAGGGCATCGATTCCGTCGCTTACGAATGTAAAGCACCTTTTCTGGCTCCCGCCGTCTACCAGCGTGATCGGTCTCTTCATCAGAAGCTCGGCGATAAACTGCGTGACAACCCGGGAGCTGCCCTCCTTGGCTACGTCAAGAGAATCAAGCCGGGGGCCGATCCAGTTGAATGGACGGAAGAGGGTAAATTCCAGGTTGCCCCTCGTTCCATATGCGTAGATCACCCTGTCGAGAAGCTGTTTGCAGCAGGAATAAATCCACCTCTCTTTCTGAATGGGCCCTACTATAAGAAAACTTTCATCCTCAAGAAACTCCGGATCGGGGCATGCTCCGTATACTTCGGAAGTTGAAGGAAATACGATTCTTTTTTTGTACTTCACGCACTGCTTGACTATCTGGAGGTTCATTTCGAAATCCAGATTGAAAACGCCGATCGGATCCTCCACGTACAGCTTGGGGGTGGCGATAGCGACAAGAGGAATAATCACGTCGCATTTTTTGATATGATATTCGATCCACTCCTTGTTGATGGAAATGTCCCCTTCGAGAAAATTGAACCGGGAGTTGTCGATCGCTTTGTCCAGGCGGTCAAAAGCCAGATCCATTCCGAAAACAGACCAGTCTGTCATCTCCAGGATGCGATTAGTAAGGTGATGGCCGATGAATCCGTTCACTCCGAGTATAAGCACTTTCATGTAAGCACAACTCCTGTCTGTGTTTTGAAAAATTCGGCGATTTCCGCTCCCCTCAGCCGCTTTTCCCCGACCTGGACGTCTTCCAGCCGCAGCCGCCCTCGACCTGCCGCAACCCTGGCCCGGTCTCCCGAGATGCGGACCGTACCGGCCTCTCCGCCGTTCCCTTCCTCTTCCGGAACCGCCCACCAGATCATTATTTTTTGCCCGCGGGGGAGAAACGCAAAAGCTCCCGGATAAGGTTCCGTTACGGCCCGGATGAGATTATATATCTCGTCCGCTCCCGCACCCCATGCAATCCGTCCGTCTTCCGGCTTCCTCCCCCCGAAATAACTGGCGGATGCAGGGTCCTGCGGGATGCTGGGCGCCTGCCCCGAGCGGATCAGGGGCAACAGTTCCGCCATCAGATCTTCAGCGGCCCGGCACAGTTTACGAAACAGCGTGACGGCGGAGTCCTCAAATTCAATCGGGACCTCCTTCCGGCCGACTATGTCGCCGGCATCGGCCCGGGCGGTCATGCGGTGAAGCGTGACCCCGGTCTTCTTCTCCCCGCGGACCAGAACCCAGTTCACGGGGCATCTGCCCCGGTAAGCGGGAAGAAGGGAACCGTGGAGGTTGAAGGCTCCTCCGGGTGGAATCTGCAGAATTTCCTGAGAGAGAAGCTTTCGGTAATAAAACGAGAAAAGTGTCCGGGGCCTCATCTCCCGGATCCTGCCGACCCAGTCCGGTTTGTTCACATCTTCGGGACTGAAAACCGGAATTCTCTTCCCGGCCGCCCAATCAGCGACGGAATCGAACCACCGGTTTTCTTCCGGATCGTCTTCGTGCGTGAATATCGCCGCTACCTCGAAACCATTCCTGAGCAAGGATTCCAATCCCGCTATTCCCATATTGTGATAAGCGAAAACCACCGCCCTCATAATCATTCTTTACCTGAAGCCTGAAACCCGATTCCCGGCGCCTGACCCGCTGCATAAATTTTTTCGATTACGAATTCCGGCCTTCTCCTCACTTCCCGATAAATCCTCCCTACATATTCGCCCATGATGCCGAGGGCCAGGAATTGGAAACCCACAAAAGCGAACAGTACTGCGAACAGGGTGAAGACGCCCTCTGCCGCCCACTTTGCCCCGTAAACCGCCCGCGCCACGCCTAAAACGCCTCCGAATCCGACGCCCAGCAGCGCCATGAGCACGCCTGCGTACATGATGAACTTCAACGGAAAATCAGAAAAGGAGGAGACCAGGTCGAATTGAAGATTGATCAGCTTTCTTAAGGGATAGTGGGATTCCCCCGCAAACCTCTCCTCATGCTCCACTTCGATTTCCGTTACGTTCTTGGCAAAGTAGGTGGCAAGCGCCGGGATAAAGGTCGCCTGTTCATGACAGTTTATCATCCTGTCGATGACGCTTCGCCTGTATGCCCGCAGCATGCAGCCCCAGTCGCTCATCTTCACTTTTGTGATTCGCCGCGCTACCATGTTGATCACTTTGGAAGGCAGCGTCCTGAAGAGAGAATCTTTCCTCTCGCGCCGGATCGTTCCGACGACGTCAAACCCGCCTTCCTCCATTGTCCGGATCAGCTTCGGGATTTCTTCGGGCGGGTTTTGAAGATCGGCGTCCATGGTAACAATCATGTCCCCGCTCGATACGGAAAATCCGGCAAAGACCGCCGCATGCTGGCCGTAGTTGCGGGTCAATTCAACTACCTTGACGCCCGGTTGAGATGAGAAACCCTTGAGAATATCGAGAGATTTATCGCGGCTCCCATCGTCCACGAATATGATTTCGTAAGGACGGCCCAGGCCCTGGACCACCGGCCGCAGGCGCTCCATAAGGTGGAACAGCACCTCCTCCTCATTAAATACCGGAATTATTATTGAAATCATCATCCTTCCCCGATTATCTCTTTCACGGCATTGCAGACATAGAGGACATCTTCCTCATGCATGTCAGGGAACAGCGGAAGAGAGATAATACGCTCCGCCGCCCGTTCCGTATTCTCTAACATACCTTTTTCTGTTCCGAAACGTCTCTTTACATAATCCAGGAGATGGGCGGCGGGAAAATGCAGGCCGTAGCCGATATTGTAATCCGAGAGCCGGCTCATGAAAAGATCGCGCCGCATAGCCGCTATTTTCAGGACAAATAAGTGCCGGGCATGCACATGGGGGTAAGGCGGGACCTCCGGCAGATCGATTCCATCCACTCCGTCAAGCTCGTCATGATAAATCCGGGCCAGCAGGCGCCGGCGGCCGTTCATTTCCTCCATGCGGGAGAGCTGGACTGTACCGAGCGCGGCCTGCATATCCGTCAGATTGTACTTGAATCCCGGCGCAGAAATATCGTATTCGGGATTGCTCCCTTTCCCGTACCGTTTCCAGGCATCCCTTTCAATTCCATGAAATCTCATGAGTCTCAGCCTTCTCTCGAGTTCATTACCGGAGAGGGTGATCATTCCTCCTTCAGCCGTAGTAATATTCTTTATGGGATGAAAAGAAAATATAGCCGGATGGCCGAATCCCCCGGCGTGAACTCCTTTGTAGTAAGTACCGACGGCATGCGCCGCGTCCTCAATCACGGCCAGTCCGTATTTCCCCGCTACGGCCATTATTCGATCCATGTCGGCAGGAGCGCCGGCAAAATGCACGGGAATGACAGCCCTGGTTCTATCCGTTACTTTCTCTTCAATGCGATCAGGATCGATATTCAAAGTGCCGTATTCCACATCTACGAACACCGGTTTCGCTCCGCAGAGAGAGATCATGTTTACTGTGGATGCAAACGTCAGGGAAGGCGTGATGACCTCATCTCCCGGACCTATTCCGATCGCCTGCAGCAGAATATGCATCCCGGCCGTGGCTGAGCTCAGCGACAATGCGGAAGGAGCCCCCGTCAGACGGCAGAACATCTGTTCAAAGCTGCTGCACTCGCGTCCGGTCGTTATCCATCCGGATTTCATGCACCTGACGACGGCTTCTATTTCAGCGTCGGTGATCGACGGCCTGTTCATGGGGAGGAAATCTTCCCGTATCTTCATTTTCATCCCTTATTTTCTATTTTGATCAGAAAGAAGGCATTATTGTCCCATAAAATCCTGCATTCGGGAATTTCCTTTTTCAATTCGGCCAGGCGGTGTTCGTACTGGGTCGCACAATAAATTTCCCGCTTCTCCCTGCAGAGACGGTAAAAATCAGGGGCGGAAAGGAAAAAACGCCTCCTTTCCTCCGGGGGCAGCTTCTCGATGCCGAAACCGAGCTCTCCGAAATCCTCCACGATCGGCGTCCTGATCCCGTTGTAGAAATCAATTCCATATAAAGCAATTTTGTATTGATAAACCATCTGATCCGCCGGCACGAACTGCTGAATCGCCTGCGCGAGCGGTTTGGCCGATTTATAAGGCGTCAAAAAATCCGATATAGGGAATACCAGCGAGCCCATAAAAAGAACGGAGATGCCGTATATTGCGGCAACTCCCCCCCTCTTCCATCTCTTCGCCGCCCGATCGGGCACAAAGACCAGCATAATCTGAAACAGCACCGGCGCCGCTATCAGAACCGGCCAGTAATCCGATTGCATGATGACGAGGTCCCGGCCGAATTCCACGTTTCTCAGCACAAGGGGGGCGAGGAGGACTGCAATGAAAAGAACGGCCTGGGCAATGATCGGAATCCGGCTCAGCCGGGAGGCTTGCGCGCCGGGGACGGCCGTTTTCTCCTCTCCGGCTTCACAAAAAACACGGGCAAAAAGGACCGCCGCGGGAATGAATATGGGACCGGCATACGGAACAAGTTTGGATGACGAAACGGAATAGAAGAGGAATACGAACAGGATCCAGATAAGAAGAATGCCCATTCCGGACCTGCTGTAAAGATCCCTCCAGCGCACATCTGCTTTTTCTTTTGCCCTCCAGAGAAATGCGCTCCAGGGGAGAGTGCCGAAAATCACGACCGGCAGGAAGTAAAATACCGTGTTGTCCCGGCCGTGCATCTTGGTCGTATAACGCAGGAAATGCTCCTGGATGAAAAAAAACCTGAAAAAATCCGGGTTGGCCTTTTGCACCATGATCAACCAGGGAAGGCTTACGGCGAAAAAAATGATGAGCCCCACCGGCGACAGCAGCCGGGGAATATCCCGCCACCGCCTCTGCCATGCGAGCAGCAGGCCGCTGATGGCAAACGGAAAAACCAGCCCGATCAGGCCTTTGGTAAGGAAGGCGAGCGCACACGCAAAATAGGCGAGATAAAGCCATTTTCGGGCCCCGCTTTCCAGAAACAGATAACACGCCCATATCGCCAGGGAGACAAACAAGGTAAGGGGCATATCGAGGATATTGATCCTGGCCAGAACGAAGTGGAAAAGAAAAGTGCTGAGGATGGCGGCGGCATAAAGACCCGTCTTTTCATCCCGCAGCCGTCTCCCCATGAAGAAGGCGAGAATTACGCATCCCCAGGCGCTCAATCCTCCAAAAAGCCTGGACGAGAACTCATTCTCTCCGAACAGCTTGAAAAAGAAAGCTGTCGCCCAGTATGCAAGTGGAGGTTTTTCCAGGTAAACTGCATGGTGGAGCTTCGGGGTCACATAATCTCCCGTCCGGTTCATCATGGCGGGAATGTCGCTGTACCGGGATTCGTCCGGCTCCATGAGCGGCATGAAGGGAAGGAGACCGGCAAACAGGATCAGCGGGACTATGAGCAAAATTATTATTTTGTCTTTTTGGATTTGATGAAAAAAAATCAAAATTCTAATCCTTTGATTCAGGAGAGAGAAGAATCAGAAGCCGGGTGAGAAATAAATTGTAATCGCGATGTCCATGATTTAAGAATGGTTTTGTTATCATAAAACACCTGTAAAGAGAAGCGATTTCCGGAATTCGGAGGCGGACATGCATATCATTGTGGACGGTTATAACCTGATTCGCCGCTCCGAAGGCCTTAGGCGGGCGGAAAGGCACAGCCTGGAAGCCGGCAGGAAGGAGCTGGTCAGGAGGCTTTCGCTTTATAAAAAAATGAAACACAACAGGATAACAGTCGTCTTCGACGGCTGGGAAGGGGGACAGTTCCTGGAGGAACGGGACAGGGAGGGCGGGGTGGCCGTTATCTATTCCAGAAGAGGGGAAAAGGCTGACGAGGTGATCAAAAGACTGGCCGCAAAGGAGAAAAAAGACGCAATTATCATTACTTCCGATCGGGGTCTCGCAGACGCGGTCATCCGGACCGGTTCCACCGCCGTCAGTTCGGATGAATTTGAAAATATACTTGCCAGGGCTTCATGGATTTCCCCGGAAAGAAATGAACCGGATAACAAAATTTACTCCAGGGACGGGACCAAAAAGAAAGGTCCTTCCCGCAGACTTTCCAAGAAGGAAAAGGCCTATAGGTCAGGGATAAAGAAGTTGTGAATTGGGGTAATGGGTTATGGGTCATAGGTTATGGATGCCAGGAGAAAACTGGTCATGGTTCGACAGGCTCACCATGACAGACCCCATTACCCATAACACATCTCTAACCTCATTTCGCAAATTTCGATATAAACGATTCGAGAAGAACCAGTGGATCCGTGCCGGTGGTCTTGAGCAACCGGTCAGTTTCAAGGGAATAATCAAGGAGTTGGAACAGCTCCGAAAATTCAAAATTCCGGCTGGCTTTCAGGAGATTGAAAACGACAAACGGGTGAATGGAGGCAAGATCGCCTCCTTCAGCCCATTTTTTCACCTGAGGATAAACAGACGCCTGAAAATGCCCGAATTCCATCCCCTGTCCCGGCGGCCGCTGCATCGTGCGAAGAAAGAGTTTTGCCTGCAGCAAAAGCCTTAATTCCCGGATCAGAAGAGACAGTACAGCCAGATAATGCACGCCCTGGCTGGTTAGAACGTTGAAAAGCCGTAAAGCATCCGCGGCATCCCTGCGCGCGGCGGCTTCCGTTAAAGAAAAAACCGATTCCTCCCGCAAAGGATCGACGGCTGATTCGACATCGCTCCTGTCAATAACCTTCTTGTCCCCCAGTAAGGATGCAAGCTTTCCTATTTCGCTGACCATCCTCCGGGGATCATAGCCCATTTGTTTGCCCAGGGTCTCCAGGGCTTCCGGCGTCAGGATTTTGCCTTCCTTTTCAACCTCCTCGCGCAGAATCCCCCGGGCGAGCTCTTTCTGCTTCGATTCGCCCTTAACAGCCGCAAAGTTGACGACGACCCCCAAAGCGGCGACCGTTTTGAAGAGAGCCTTTCTCTGGTCAATTCCGGACGCGGTAAAGATTACGCAATTCCCTTCGGGAAGCCCCTGTTTCAAAGCAGTTTCCAGGCCGCCGTCGCCCCCCGGGATTTTGCGGCTCCCCTTCTTTTCCGAATCTTCGCAGAGCGCCAGAAGACGCGGAAGCCAGGTCCGCCTCCGGTCGGCGGCATCACCTGCCATCCTCTTCCATTCCGCGTCCGGTATCCCGTTCCCTGCCTCATCGCGAAGGTCGTCCCATGACCAGCCCGTAATGCCCAGGAACTGCATAAACAACCCGGCGGCCTTCCGCGGGTCCCGTTCAAGCGACTCGATCGACCTTGCGAGCAGCGAAGGCACATCGGATTTCGACCGGAACAGATTTGTATCCCTGATCACGACGACTTTTCGGCCGGACAGGAGCGCCGGGGTCCTGACTGCTTCGACCACCAGGTCGGGGTCCTCCTGCTCTCCTTCGATATAAAACAGGGAAAGGGTTCTGTCTCCCGGCGGAAGTATTTCCTCAATAAGAGAGTCGAGCGCCTTCCGGGTGGAATAGTCGTCCTCGCCCCACAGAAGGTAGCACGGGGAAACCTTCCCCCGGCGAATCTCCTGTAATATATCCTTCAGCAATTTATTTTCCGGGTTCACTCAGACGATTACGAACTTCTGGATATAATTCACTGCCTCATCCGGGTCATCTATTATTTCGAGGAGGCGGAGATCCTCAGGAAGCATTTTCCCCTCGCGGATCACGGTTTCCCTGATCCAGTCGAGGAGCCCTTTCCAGTATTCGCTTCCCATCAGGATAACCGGGAAACTTTTGATCCGCCTTGTTTGAATGAGGGTTAACGCCTCAAAAAGCTCGTCCATGGTGCCCAGACCGCCCGGCAGGACGATGTATGCCATGGCATATTTTACGAACATCACCTTGCGAATGAAGAAGTATTTATAATCGATGCTGAGATTGGAATAAGGATTGGGTTTTTGTTCAAAAGGCAGCCGGATGTTCATTCCCACGGACCTGCCTCCCCCCTCAGACGCCCCTTTGTTGGCGGCTTCCATAATGCCGGGGCCTCCCCCGGTGATCACACTGAATCCCTTCCGGGCAAGGAGTCTGGCCAGGTAGACAGTTTTCCCGTAATATTCGTCTTCCGGAGACACCCGGGCCGATCCGAAGATGCTCACGGCGTTCCGGATACTGGAAAGCTCTTCAATGGCGTCGACAAACTCCGCCATTATCCGAAACATGCGCCAGGATTCGTCAATCGAAAGGGCGTCAACCAGGTACTGCTTTTCGTTCATCGCAACGGCTTCGCTATCTGTAATACCGTAAGAAAATAAAAACTCAGAACGTGCATCAGGGGGCCATTACAGAGCAGGAAAAATCCGGGTTTTAACCTTTAGCCTTTTGCCTAATGCCTTATGCCTGTTACGAATGTCTTCTTCGCTGAGCCTTTGCAAGACGGCGCCTCGCCTCGATGGCTTTCCGTTTCCTTTTGACGGAAGGTTTTTCGTAAGCCCTGCGAAGCTTCAACTCCTTGAAAAGACCGCTCTTCGAGAGCTTATTTTTCAATACCTTCAGAGCCTTATCAATATCGTTATCAATAACTTTGACTTCCAAAATCTCGTCCTTTCTTATGGATTTATACAGCACATATCAAAGGATATAATCGTCTGATATGATGATGTTTGATTGGACCGGTTCCCGATGATGACGGATCGAAGATTCTCTGGGACAGGACTCAATCAGGGGTTCCTCGACCAAAGCCGTCCTCTTGATTGGAGCGTAATCCAATCACAAACGGGCCTGCCTGGTCTCAGATGTATCAATCCCCCCAATCTTTTAAGGTGCCGCGCAAAACTGAGCGGGTACGATGAGAGGTGATATACTATAATAAAATTCCAGGATTGTCAACCTAATTAAACGCTTCTTTTCCGTTCCGAATTATCAGCGAAACCTGCCGGCAGGCATTCTATTCCATGAATCCCTGCTGTATTTCTCCTCAACCAATTTCCTCTTGAGATCTTCCTCTTCCGGAGCAAGGCTGTCTTCCTCAATTTTTACGCCCAGGCATCTTTCAAACGCCGACTTTAAAACGGAACAGAATTCGCCGGGTTCGAGGCGGGTTGGAACATGCTCGCCTATGGAGGTAACCGATTCGGTCATGTGGAGCAGATGATCGGTCTTTCCTGAATTGGAGATTGCTTTACAGGTGCGGACGGGATCGAATTCGAGAAGCAGCGAACCGTGCTGGAGGAATGAGCCGGATGACCGCACTTGCGCGCTGCCGCATATCTTACGTCCCCCGACAAGGAGTTCGTATTGGGACGGCATGGAGAAACAAAAAGATTTCAAACCTCCGACGGCTGCCTGAGGACGGCTCGTCTCCATTTCCGCCCTGACGCCTATTTCGGACAAGGCCGCTATAAGACAGCGGCTGATGACCATATACGTGCCAAGTATGCCGTTTGGAAACAGAGGGTTATCCAGGCCCGCGACAAGAGAGTATGTGATTTCATTTTCATGGAGGACGGCTTTCCCCCCGGTCAGTCTCCGGACTATATCTATCCTGCTCTCCCTGCAGAATTCCTCGTTTGCGCCTTCGTTGTAATCCTGAAAAAAACCGAGCGAGACCGCGGGAGGATCCCAGCCGTAGAAGCGGAGAGTCGGCCGAGATCCGGTATTCTGGTTTACCAGAAACACGGCCTCATCAATCGCCATGTTTTCGAAGGCGTCGGACTTCCGGTACGGAATGATTCTCCAGGATTGCACGGCGGCTTAATCCAGTCCTGCTTCGCCCCCCACATAATCGCGATATTCCGCGGCATTCAGCAGATTATCCAGTTCGCTTAGATCCCTCAATTCGACTACTATCATCCAACCCGTATCGTATGGATCGCTGTTTATGATACCCATGTCATCGAGGAGGTCCTCGTTTACCCGGACAATATCGCCGCTGACAGGAGAAATCAGTTCCGTAACCGTTTTTGATGATTCTATGGTTCCGAATGGCTCATCCTGCTCCATATACAAGTCGATTTGAGGCAGTTCCACATGCAGGATTTCTCCCAGCTTTTCCTGGGCAAAGTCGGTAACGCCGATCGTAACCAGATTTCCGTCTACTCTCGCCCAAGTATGTTCCCGGCTGTACATAAGATCGTCCGGAAAAACAATCATAAAAAATCTCCTTTTTAAAAATCCGAAGCTGTTGTCATATGAACTTAAGCTCCTTCGGCAGTTCAGTCAATTTCTCGCAACCGTGTTCCCTGACCAGAACCATGTCTTCGATCCTGACGCCGCCTTGGCCGGGTATATAAACGCCCGGTTCGACCGTAATTACCATTCCGGATTTCAGGACCGCCTCGGACAGGCGGTTCAGTCGCGGAAATTCATGAACCTCCAGGCCGACTCCGTGTCCCGTGGCATGGCTGAAATAGGGACCGTATCCCTTGTTATCAATAAAATCCCGCACCAGTTTGTCTATATCGCGGCAGAAAGCGCCGTCTTTGATGGCTTCCAGCGCAATGTCGTGAGCATCCTTGACTATCTGGTAAATCTCCTTGTTTACCGGGGATAAAGGACCGACGGCGACAGTGCACGTCTCGTCGGAACAGTAGCCTCTATAAACTGACCCGAAATCGATCACGACAAGGTCGCCGGGGGCCAACCGCCGGCTGCCTGGTTTGGCGTGGGGAAGGGCTGAGTTCTCCCCTGAGGCGACAATCGTGGAGAAAGATACATTTTCCGCTCCCTCCCTCCTCA
Organism: Syntrophales bacterium; assembly: GCA_028712885.1. Classification (GTDB taxonomy): domain Bacteria; phylum Desulfobacterota; class Syntrophia; order Syntrophales; family UBA4778; genus JAQTPK01. The sequence goes on from JAQTPK010000002.1 coordinate 19,208, forward strand.
TCCGGTAGTCCAGCTCGATTGCTATTTCCCGCTCGCACATTCCCGGACGGGCCTCAGCCATCACTATCTGAAAAGCCCTGGTAGACAGCGCTATTGCCTTTCGTATGCAGGACAGCTCCTCTGCATCTTTTATGCTCCGCAGCTCTTCAATCCCCCTGGCGATGGGGATCCAATCAGTGCCGCTCGTTTGCGATGCCAGATCATGGTGTTGCTGAAACGACATCACCGACGATTCAAATCCTATTCTCCTGAACCCGTTCTCGGCAATGAATCTCGTGATCCCCTTGGTCTTGTCCCGGTATTCCACTATTTCCGAGGAGGGCGTCTCGGCGCCGGCCTGAGTAATATACCGGCCGTCCACGAGGAGAACCGTCTTCGCGCCGCTGATCAGCAGGGCGCCGTCGCTCCCGGAAAAGCCGACCAGGTAAAAAATATTGGCAGGATTTTGAATCAGAACTGCGTCGAGCTCCTGATCAGACAGCAGTGAGCGTATCCGGGAAACCCTATCGGGATGGGGGGAACGAATCTGACCCATGATTTTTTGCTTTCTCGATTTTTTTGAGCCATCCCTGGAGATCGCGGAGAACGTCTTTACTCTTCCCCGAAGTTTTCTTCAGCATCGCATCCACTTCCCTGAGCCTCTCTGCAGCCTTCAGGTTCCCCTCATCTCTCGCGAGTATCTCGACGAGCATGGCTTTCGCGGCTTCCAGGTGGCCTTGCCTGATGCAAAGTTCCGCCAGAGTCACCGTACGAAAATCCGGAGATATAACCCCTATTCCTTCCGGGGCGGAAATTTGATCCGCTTCTGCGTCGGCGGAGCTTTCTCCGCCGGCGCCCTTGCCTTCTTCAGGGGTGGGCGGTGAATTCCGATCCTTTCCGGTCCCGCTTACAGCCGTGAAAATTTCTAAAGCTCGATCCGACTTCTCCGGCGCACCCTGCGCCGCATATCTTTCCGCGAGCACCTTGAAAATTCGGGACCATCTTCTGATATCAGCGGCGACGTCTTCGAGTATTCCGGCACCCTCCTCATCTTTTCCCATTCCGAGGAGCGCGCGTCCGAGGATGATTTTTGCGTCTGTATCGCAGGGGAAAATGTGCAGTCTGTCCCTTGCGATCTCCTCGGCAGCCTGAAACGAGCCCCGTTGCATGTACTGCTCTGCAAGCTCGACAGACCGTGATTCTCCCGCCGCGGCAGGGCTTAAATGCTTGTCAATAAAGGGTTTCGTGTTATCCATGGGATACAGTCGAAAGCTACTAACACACACCCAATAGCGTGTCAAGCGGGAATCTCCTTATGCCTGATGCCCTTATTAATGAAAGCCGTTGACAGTGCCGGCGCTGATCGGATATTTTAAGTATATGGACGAAAAAATGAAAGGAATTGAAAACAAGTACCGGTCGCGGGATTATGAGGTCCAGATAAGATTTCCGGAATTCACCTGTCTCTGCCCGATGACTTCCCAGCCCGATTTTGCGGAAATCACCATACGCTACATTCCCGACAACCTGATTGTCGAGCTTAAATCCCTGAAATTTTATTTGAACTCGTTCCGGAACAAAGGAATCTTCCACGAGGAGGCGGTCAACCGGATTCTGGATGATTTCAAGGCTGCCATCAGCCCGAGGAGGGTGGAAGTAGTGGGGAAATTCAACGTCCGTGGCGGCATCCATACTACTGTCAGCGCGGAATGGCCCCGGAAGGAGTGATCTGAATTATTTTCTTTTCAGCGCCGTTTTCGCCTTATGATCGTGAATAATCTTGGGCGTAATAAAGATCAGCATTTCACGCTGGTCTTTTTCTATTTCCTGCGATTTGAAAAGCCAGCCCAGGACAGGAATCCGGGAGAGCCACGGCACTCCCGTTTCTCCCTTTGACTCCGTCTGCTTGCGGATACCTCCCACAACCACCGTCTCCCCGTCGTGGACGAGAACGGTCGATTCCACCTCGCTCTTGTTGATCGGGGGATTGTCGAGTCTTTGCGCAGTCTGGGTCGCGTAATCCGCCGCATCGTTGGTCGCCAGGATCTTGAGAGAGAGGCGGCCGTCCGGTGTAACCGTAGGCGTCACGGTAAGCTGCAGGACGGCGTCTTTATACTCCGTTTTCGGCGGCTCTGTCGTCGTGCCTCTAGTAATGATCGGTATGGCCTGCCCCTGTTTTATCAGCGCCTTCACGTTGTCGAGAGTCGTCACCTTGGGCGAGGAGATAATTTTCACATCTCCTGTGCCTTCCAGCGCCGTTATCTGCGCATCGAGCATTCTGTCGGCCCCGCCGATCAGGAGGCCGATCCCCGGAGAAGCGGAATAGCTGTTCGCGATGTTCACCAGATAACTGGTCCCGAATGTATCTGTGCCCACAGTGTTTCTTACGACTCCTATTCCTCCCGGAAGGGGGGTAAGCTTGGAGGGCATGATGCCGCCGGAAGTCCGGAGCCAGAAATTCGAGGCGGAATTGATGCCGGCCCCCCACTGGACGCCCAGCCGCCGCGCATAGTTGGATGTCGCTTCCACGATCTTGGCTTCTATGGAGATCTGAGTCTTCCTGCCCTGGGCGATGTCCTCCTTCAGTCTTTCTTCCTCGGCCTTCTTGATTTTCTCCAGGGGGAAGACGGCGATAACGGTCCCGGACCTTTTCATTCCAAGTCCGTTCGTGTCCAGAATGGTCTCCAGCGCCTGATCCCAGGGTACGTTTCGCATGTGCACGGAGACCGAGCCCTTTACATCCTCTCCCGCAACTATATTGACGCCGCTTACTTCCGAGATAAGCCTGAAGACGTTTCGTATTCCCGCGTCCTGAAAATCCAGCGAGATCCGGTGTCCGAAATATTTTTTGGCATCGCGTGCATCCGGTTTATCTTTTTCCGTTTCTGCCGCGGGCGCCGGTTCGGCTGCGGGTCTGACGGCCGAATCCGACACGCTTTCCGGGATTGGGTTCTGCTGCATCTCCTCCGCCGCGGTCACCGGCTGTATTGCCGGACCAAGGCAGGCTGAAATCAGGAGGAACCGGAATAATATTTTTTGAATCGGTCTCTTTTTCATGGCGCGTCCTCATCCATAAACCGGTACAGTTTCAGCGTGAGTCGGTTCGTTTTTGTTTTGCCGAAACTTCCCTTTATTTTCTCTTCAACTATCAGCTGATCGCCCAGGATCATGGCGACGCGGCCCTGGTTGAGGCCGATCGGCGTCCCCGGAGTGAGGATATAGCTCTTTCCCTTTTTGTCCACCACCATGGCCATCCGTTTCTTGCCCGAGCCTGCCACTCCTATAAGTTTGAACTGCCCTATATCCTGGCGCTGCAGAGGGGAAATGAATCCCGCCTCGCCCGGCTTCCTGCCGGTGCTTTCCCGAACCAGAGGCCTGAACGGATCCGGCTTTCCGGCGGGATCATATTTATAGACCTCTGTCCGGGATGGGTCTTCTTTCTGAGCGACTTCGGCGCACCACCCGTATCCGGACAGAACAGCCGGGATCACCAGGCAGGAAAAAAGAAACCGGATGCTATTTCTTCTTTTCATCTCTTTTCTTTTCATCCTTGCCTTCTGGCGCCTTTTCCACGAACATATATGTCTTCAATACGCACGAGGCTGTCAGAACAGCCGCGTCGCTCTTGCCGCCTTTAGCATTGCTGATCTGAAAATCCGAGATATTGACGATGCGGGGCAGCCTGGCGACCCCTTCAAAGAAACGGACGACATCCGCAAAAACGCCGTTTACCGAAATCTTGACCGGTATTTCAGCATAAAATTCCTTGTGGACCGGCGGAACCGGCTCGAAAAGCAGGAATTCGAGACTGTTTCTGCGGCCTGTTTCGGTTACGGCCGTGAGCATTCCCGGGATTTCCTTCTGGTCCGGCAGCTTGGTAAGGGCCGTCTGAAGGCTCTCCTGCAGCGTCACAACTTCCTTTTTGTTCCGCTGGATCTCCTTGATGACCAGCTCCTTGTTCGAAATGAGCTCCCGGGTCTTCAGAAGCTTTTCCTGCAAGTTGATTTTTTTGGCGTACACCGGCTGGAAAAGGAGAGAATAATAGAAATACCCCGCAACAAGAAGCAGCAGCGCAAGCAGCATCCACTTCTGCTTGGGCGGAAGATTCTTGATCTGGTCTGTGTTCAGCTTGAATGCCATTGCGCTATACCTTTTTGAACGCGCATGTCAACGTGAATCCCTGCAGTTTTGTGCCGCCGATGACAATCTGCTTTGAAGCGACCAGATCAACCGAACGGAAATAAACGGACCGTTCCAGGTTTTTCATGAGGCGCGCGATCGCCTCGTTGTCGCGGGCGACGCCGTCAATCTTCAGGTCGACCTCGTTCGCCGCCATATTCGTAAACCACAGCTGTCCTGCGGGAATCAGCGTGGAAAGGGAATCCAGCAGGAGCACCGGTTTCAGCCTGTTCTCTTCCAGATTCCTGATTATCGCGATCTTTTTTTCGAGACTTGTCCGGTCGCCTTTTACCTTGTCGATTTCTCCGGCGGCCTTTGTCAATTCAGAAAGCCTGCCTTCCGAATCTTTCATCAGCCTTTCAAGATCGTCCGTGCTGATTACGAGATAAACGTGAAAAGCGGCGATGGCGGCGATGAATACTCCGGCGACGGAGATATAAAGCAGCAGCTCCTTCTTGAGACTGCTCTTTTTCTTCGTGTCGCGATACGGCAGGAGGTTGATCTTGATCATCGGTCGTTGAGCCTCCGCAAGGCGAGTCCGACTGCGATGGCGGTCCTCGACCCGATTTCTTCCAGATTGTGCTGATCGAACTTTTTGCGGTCGATGCGGATGTTCTGGAGAGGATTCACCAGCTCCGTTTCAATATTCAATCTCTGGGTGAGGGCCGGCAGAATGCCGGGAATGACGGCCGATCCTCCTCCGGCGATTACCCTGCGAATGAACTCGCTGCCGTATGTGGAACGGAAGTAGTCAACCGACCTCTCAATTTCGGAGAGAATAGGATCGGCGATTTCGACCAGGTCGGATGCCGTAACCCCCCGGTCTTCCCTTCCCCCGGACACGGCTGTTTTTACCGCCTCGGCCTCGTCGAATTCGATGCCGAGCTTTTTCTGGATAATCTCGGTGATGGCGTCCCCGCCGATGGAGAAGTCTCGGGTAAAGATGGAGCCGCCTTTTTTGATCACGTTGATATTGGTGATGCTCGCCCCGATATTGACGAGGACAACCACGTCCTGCTCCTCGAAATCATAATTGGCTTCGTACATGGTCTCAAGGGCGAAAGGGTCCACGTCCATTATCACGACCTTCAGGCCCGCCTTATTGACCGCTTCCATGAACGTATTTATTATTTCTTTACGCGCCGCGGCCAGGACCACGTCCATCTGCCCCGGAGTGGTGTCGCTCTCGCCGAGGATCTGAAAATCGAAATTGACCTCGCGGATGTCTTCGAAAGGAAGATACTTGTCGGCCTCATCGTTCAGCAGCAGCCGGAACTCCTCCTCGTCCATGGACGAAAATCCGGTCCTTTTAATTATGACGTTGTGTCCGGAAAGCGATGTGACGATATTCCGGGCTTTACAGCCGCTGTTTTTGAAGAGTTCCCGAATTTTACCGGTAAGAGTTTCCCGGTCGAGGATTACACCACCCGCTATTACATTCCGAGGAAGGTAGATTCCCGCCAGGGTTTTAAGCTCATAACCTTCCGGCGTGTCTGATATTTCCGCCAGTTTGAGGGAACTGGAACCGATATCCAGACCGGCCACTCCTTTTCCCGAAAACAATTTTTCCAATCCGAACATCGATTACTCCGAACGCGAAGCCCTTATGGGCGCGAGCCGGGAAAAGAGGACTTCAGGGAAGAGGATTGCCGGGGGCGGGTTTCATGGATCATCAATTCTGCGGGCCGAGTTCAGTAAGGCGCGGCAACGCAACTGTTCCAGGGAGACCGGGGGCTGGTGACTCCTGCGCCCCACCTATTCACCAGAGATTCGCTCTTTTCAGGTTCCTCCTATAATTAAATCCGGCTGTCAAACGATCCTGAGACGCCCGTCACTACATGCTATTTATCGGGTCTGATCGAGGAAAGCTTTAGCTTTCCCGGGGTTTGCCTTTGTGATCCCCGTCACAATAAACGGAAATCAGGCCGCCTCGGATCACCGGTCGACATGCTTGTAGACAATGTCTCCCTTCATGACCATGCCGAGATCGTTGCGAGCGACAGTCTCAATATGTCTGATATCGTTTTTCAGGAGGTAAATCTCGCGTTTCAGTCTGTAATTCTCGTGAACCAGCTGAAGGTTGGCGTCTTTCAGGATGTTCTGCTTCTCTTTCATGACGAGGTTGTCGATAAGACCGTTGTTGCCGAAGACGATCAGCAATGCCATCAGCACAAGGAAGAGGATGAGGTATTTCCCAAGCTTCAAGACAGACTTCCTCCGTCCGCCCATGAGGCGGAGATGGAAGTCGTATACACGAAATTTAATCCGGGAACAATCACTTATTTTTAGTCGTAAGGTGTAAGGGGTAAAGGGTAAGGGGTTCCGGGTGATGGGGCATGGATAATAGGCATCAGGCATCGGGCAGGAAGAAGTCCTTGCGTCCGTTGCATCATGCGTCAGGCGGGAAAGGTTTTTTCTGTCATTTCGAATCCGCCTGAGGCGGATGAGAAATCTTGCCCTCTTCTGTTTCTGGGAAAGCGGGAAGCGCGGGATGGAAGCACCAGGGCATGGAGGGTTGATGCGCACGGCATCAGTCATAATAACCTGCAGAACGCCGTCGCAGTCTCTTTGAGTTTTTTGCCTTTAGCTCTTTGCCCTGAGCCTTTAGCCGATTATCCGTTTACTGAGCGAAGGAGTTGCTGAGGCTCCCCCAGGTAGAACCGTCTTTCCTCTATCCAGGTCTTCAGGATATTGGCTATTTCACGGGCCTTGAAATAGCTGGATAACGGCGCCGTGACCACCTCTTTCCCCTGAAGCGCGATCCGCCCGCTCCTCAGCTCCTTATAGCTGACTTCCGTCAGGCTCTTCGGCTCGCCTTTGGGATAATCCATGCTGTAGTCGTAAACCTGCGTGACGATATCCTCGTCCCGGATGGATGTAAAACGGGCCATTTCCTCATTCAGAATTGGAATAGGAATCCCGATGCCGACGTACAACGAAACTCCGTATCCGAGCATGCTCGCTCCGGACAGCCATTCCGGGCTCATCTCTTTCAGGTCGCCGATTGTGGCGATTGTCCCTGCGCCCGCCGTCGGGACTCCGCCCGCCGTTCTCTCCACGTTCGGATTATGCTGCGTCCCTTGCCAGGCCACGTACCCCTGCGCTCCTCCCAGGAAAATGCGGGTTCCGATTCCTATGGTACGGTAGTATGGATCGTTGAACAGAGGGCTAAGCTGTCCCGATGTGGAATAATTGGCGTTGGCCAGGCGGGGCCGAAGCACCCCCATGTAGGTGTAAATCGTTTTGTCGGACATGTTCACGGCGCAACTGTAGTTCTGATACGCATTCCTGGGATTGAACAGAATTGCGTCCTGCAAATCGCCGATAGTGATACTCTTCTCGAATTTCCTCGCGGGGTAGCAGTCGGTCCCGTACCCTTCTGCGCGCAGACGGACCACGTTGCCGGCTGCGAGATCCTCAATGACATGGCCTCCGCCATAATTGAATTCCCCGGGATAAACGCTGTTGAGCGGATCCCCTTCGGCGACTTCGGCCGCGCCTATATAGCAGTCCACGGCGGCAATGCCTCCATACGCGGCGACGTCGTTGAGCCACACCTTCATTGCTTTTATTCTTGGAGAAGCATGCCCGAAATTGAGAAAGGCCCCGGATGAACACATCGGAGCAAATGTGCCGGTGGTAACGATATCGACTTTTTCCGCAGCCCGGACATCTCCGTTTCGCTCGACGATGTCGATCATCTCCTCGGCGGTGACGACCACGACTTTGCCCTGCCGGATCTTCTCATTAATCTCCTGATAGGTCTTGTTGACCCTATATTTTTTCATTTCCGAACCTCAGCCCAGACTTACTCTTCACATCCGCTATGCCGAAACTGAACTTTCTTAGTCTTTTTATCGTAACTTCTCAACTTCTCGATTTCTCAACTTCGTCTTACGACCCAGTGTGCCCGAATCCCCCCTCGCCCCGCCGGGTCGGATCCAGCGATTCCACCTCTTCCCATTTCACCCGGCATACCGGCTGTATGATCATCTGGGCGATGCGGTCCCCGCGCCGCACAATATGCGGCTCCCGCCCCAGATTGATCAACAGAATCCGGATTTCCCCGCGAAAATCCGCATCCACCGTGCCCGGGGCGTTAATCAGGGTTATTCCCGACTTGACGGCCAATCCGCTTCTCGGGCGGATCTGCGCTTCGTATCCTTCGGGAATGGAAACGGCAAACCCGGACGGTATAGCTTTAATTTCTCCCGGCGGCAGAACCGTTTCCCCTTCGACCGCAGCATGAATGTCCATCCCGGAGGACCGGGCGGTCATATAGCGGGGAAGGGGAATGTCTTCATTTCCCGGGAGGCGCCGAATGCGGATCCGGATTCGTTCGGCCACATCAGCTCCTTTTTGACTTCCACTCCGGCGGGATCAGATCTTCTTCGGATATCCTGCCCAGTGCGGCTACAACGGCGGCAGCCGGATCCAGCACATCGGCGGCAAGTTCTCTTACAGTCTCCGCCGATACGCCGTCGATATGTTCCAGCGTTTCATCGATGGTGATATTACGGCCGAAGTACATTTCATTTTTCGCCAGCCGCGTCATCCTGCTGTCCGTGCTTTCCATGCCCAGGAGAAAGTTGCCTTTGATCTGTTCCTTTGCCGAATGAAGCTCTCTGTCCGTCAGCTTTACGTCCGCAAGCTTGTCCATTTCAGAAAAGATCAGTCCCACTACTTCACGGGCCTTGTCTTCGCCCGTTCCCGCATAAAACGCCATCTTTCCGGCATCCCTGTATGACACCAGAAAAGAATGCACGGCGTAAGCCAGCGCCCGTTTTTCCCTGATCTCCTGGAACAGTCTCGAACTCATGCTCCCCCCCAGAACGGAGTTGAGAAGATAGGCCGCGTACCGGAGAGGGCTGGTGAAAGGAGGACCGGCGGTTCCGATGAGAATGTGAACCTGCTCCAGTTCCCGGAAGTGAATACCGGTCCTTGAGCATGGGACCGGGCTGTTCGTAACACCGATTTTCCCGTTTCCCTCCAAGCGGCTGAGACGCAGATTTATTTCTTCCGTGAACCGGTCATGATCGATATTGCCGGTCGCGGCGACCACAACCCGGTTGGCCCTGTAGTTTTCCCGGAAAAAAGAAAGCAGGCCGCTCCTGTGAAAGCGCGAAACCGTCTCGCGTGTTCCGATTACGGGAAATCCGAGCGGATGCCCGTTCCAGAAGATCCGGCCGAAAAAGTCATGGATGTAGTCGTCGGGAGTGTCCTCGATCAGGTTTATTTCCTGGAGGATGACGGATTTTTCTTTTTCAACTTCGTCCGGCTCGAGAAGGGAATTAAGGAACAGATCGGCAAGGACGTCAATCGCCCGCGGGAGGTGGTAATCGGGAACTTTCACGTAAAAAGAGGTGAGTTCTTTCCCCGTATAGGCGTTGATCACACCTCCCATGGAATCAATTTCGGAGGCGATGTCAAAGGCGGATCTGACTGCGGTCCCTTTAAAAAGCATATGCTCGATAAAGTGGGCCGTTCCGTTATTCTCTATGTCTTCGCTCCGGGAGCCGCACTGGACCCAGATGCCGATGGATGCGGACCGCACATGATCGATTTTCTCGGTTACAACCCGTAACCCGTTATCGAGGACCGTTTTGCGGCACATTATGTCCCAGCGCTTCCTTCCTGCTCAACCGGATTTTTCCCTGTTTATCGATTTCCAGCACTTTGACGAGAACTTTTTCGCCTTCGTTCAATATGTCAGTTACCTTATTGACCCTCTCTTTCGCCAGCTGGGAAATATGGACGAGTCCTTCCGTTCCCGGCAGTATTTCCACGAATGCTCCGAAATCGACAACCCTCTTCACGGTCCCCATGTAAAGCTTGCCGACTTCAGCCTCTTCGGTGAGCCACTTGACCATGGCGACTGCCCGGGCCGCCGCTTCCATATCGTTGGAAGCAATGGTCACCGTCCCGTCGTCCTGGACATCTATCGTCACTCCGGTTTCACTGATAATCTGCCGAATGTTCTTGCCGCCGGTCCCTATTACGTCGCGGATCTTGTCGGGCTTGACCTTGAGAGTCGTTATCCTTGGCGCGTACACGGAGATGTCCGGCCGCGGAGCGGCAATAGCTTCCCTGATTTTTCCGATAATGAAGATTCTTCCCTCTTTCGCCTGGACCAGCGCCTGCCTGAGGACGTTTTCAGACACCCGGTCGATCTTGATATCCATCTGCATGGCGGTGACGCCTTTCACCGTACCGCATATTTTAAAATCCATATCTCCCGCGTGGTCCTCGTCCCCGAGGATGTCGGAGAGAACCGCCACCTTATCACCCTCCTTCAGGAGTCCCATGGCGATCCCGGCCACGATGTCCCTCACGGGGACGCCCCCGTCCATTAATGCAAGGGTTCCCCCGCATACGGTAGCCATTGAGGAAGATCCGTTTGAGGAGAGAATCTCCGAAACAATACGTATTGTGTATGGAAAATCCTCCTGGGAAGGAAGAACCGGAAGCAGGGCTCTCCTCGCAAGGGCGCCGTGCCCGATTTCCCTCCGGCCGGGCCCCCTCAACCCTCGCACCTCTCCCACGCTGAAGGGAGGAAAATTATAATGGAGAAGGAACCATCTCATTTCCTCTCCGCTGATATAATCCATTCTCTGCTCGTCGGACGAGGTGCCGAGCGTCAGCACGGCAAGGGCCTGCGTCTCTCCCCTGGTGAAGAGACCCGACCCGTGCGTTCGGGGGAGGATTCCGGTTTCGCAGCTTATGGTCCTGATCTGGTCGGGTTTTCTTCCGTCAATTCTCCGGTTTTCGTTAAAAATCTTTTCGCGCAGGACGCTGCGCGTGAGTTCTTCCAGAATACCGTCGACCGCCAGCTCGTTCACCTCTTCCGCTTCGGAAGCCAGAGCTTTCATGACGTTTTCTTTCACTTCATCTATGTAGAGATGCCTTTCCGCTTTCCCCGCCAGGGAATATCCGTGCCTGAGACCGGGCAGCGCAAGTTCGGCCACCTTCTTGCGGAACTCTTCATCATACTGAATCGTTGTATATGACCGCTTGGCTTTTCCGATTTTCTGAACGGCTTCGTCCTGCACATCAAGGGCGGGACGCACGGCTTCCAGGCCGGTCCTTATCGCCTCCAGCACGACATCCTCGTCGACCTCGGAAGCGCCCCCCTCGAGCATGACAAGATTAACTTCGTATCCCCCGCCGTCCACGGGAATCTTCCTGCCGACGAAAAAGAGGTCGAGATCGCTTTGCTCCATCTCCTTTGCGGAACGGTTGCATACGATTTGCCCCCCGATCCTGCCGACCCGCACGCCTGCGATGGGCCCCTTGAAAGGAATGTCTGAAATCTGCAATGCGAAGGACGCGCCAAGCATTGCCGTGACGTCGGGATCGTTTTCATTGTCCGCGGACAGCACCGTAGCCACGACCTGCGTCTCGTTGCTGTATCCTTTCGGAAAGAGCGGCCGGATGGATCTGTCGATCAGCCTTGAAATCAATATTTCGCGCTCGTTAGGCCTTCCTTCCCGCTTGAAAAATCCGCCGGGAATCTTTCCCGCCGCAAAGGTCATTTCCTGATAGTCGACCGTGAGCGGGAGAAAATCTATGCCTTCTCTCCTCTGCTTCGATGAAACGGCGGTCACGAGAACAATGGTTTCCCCGCACTGTACAAGTACGGATCCGTCCGCCTGACCTGCAAGATAGCCGGTCCTGATGGAGAATTCCTTGCCGGAAAACTGGGTACGAAAAATTTCTGTCATCTCTTTTCCCTTGCTCGATGTTGTATTTGAATTCAGCGTCTGATACCGAGCCTCTGAATCACGCTCCTGTATCTCTCCACATCTTTTTTCTTCAAGTAATCCAGAAGCCTTCTCCTCTGACCGACCATCTTCAGAAGCCCCCGGCGGGAATGATGGTCTTTTTTGTGAGACTTGAAATGCTCCGTCAAATACTGGATTCTCGCACTCAACAACGCGATCTGGACTTCCGGAGATCCCGTATCCTTCTCATTGGTTTTATAGCTTTGGATGATATCCTTTTTTTTATCCAGTCCTAAAGTCACTTTTCATCCTCCTCATGTCCTGAATTGCTTTCCCGGACGGCCTGATACACCGTAAAACGGGCACTTTCAATGATTTATACACAACCGGTTTTCCAAGATCAATGATTAATCACTCTGAGGATCTTCAAAGCCGGATTATTGGAATTCATTGCCCCCGCCGCGCCGTCGCGCAATATGCGCCCGACGGCGACGAGATTATTTCCGGATGCAACCAGCTGAACGACCTGTCCTTCCTGGAAATCGGAAGCCGCAGGGTATCCCAGGTCGGCCCGGACCGGCTGGTGCCCTTTTCTTACCCTGTCCGCTGTTTCGTTGCTGACGAAGACCGGTTTGAGGCGGGAAAGCGCATCCGTCATGGATATAAGATTGCTCTCCAGCAGCTCCCGCTTTTTTTCCGGGCTCTTTCCCTCCAGGCTGACCGCCTTTTCGCGGGCGAATGCCCCGCTCCGCGTGCGGACAAGCGCATGGAGGCATGCGGGAGCATTGAGCTTCTTCCCGATGTCGCGGCAGAGCGAGCGGATATAAGTCCCTTTGGAACAAAAGACCGAAAAAGTTATATAAGGCGGGTTGAATTCCTCCAGATCCATCCGGTAGATTTCGACCATGCGGAAGGGGGGATCGATCAATGTTCCCTCTCTGGCCCATCTGTGGAGCGGTTTTCCGCGGTGCTTGACGGAACTGTACCTGGGAGGCACCTGTTCCTGAAGACCTATGAACTCCTTAAGCACTGCCTCCACGCCGGACCGGTCGACGTCCGCTTCCCTGCTGGCGACTACGCGCCCTTCTATGTCCAGAGTATCCGTTTCTACACCGAGAAGCATCGTCGCCCGGTATTCCTTCCTGTCCTCGATGAGGAACTGCACCAGTTTAGTAGCCTCATTAAGGCAAACGGGAAGGACGCCGGTCGCCAGCGGATCAAGCGTCCCTGTATGTCCGGCCTTCTTTACGCATGCAGCCCTCCGGACTTCCTCGACGACATCGAAAGAGGTCTTTCCGCAAGGTTTATCGATCAGAACTATCCCGTTCATTTCATCTTCGCCTGAACGGCCGCCATTACCGCATGCCTGACTTCTTCGTAGGCGCCCGGTAATCTGCAAGCGGCCGCATTCCTGTGCCCGCCGCCTCCGAACCGGCCGGCAATCTCCTCCACGTCAAACGAACCTTTGGAGCGGAAACTCACCTTGTACTGCCTGTCGGAAATCTCCGTGAAGAAGATTGAAACTTCGACTCCGGAAATCGACCTGATGAATTCGGCAAAGTTCTCCGCGTGCTCGGGCCGGGCCTGAACCTCCTCCATCATACGCCGCGATACCAGGACCGAACAGATGCGTCCGCCTGAAGCAAAGCCGATCGTTCCCAGCGCCCGGTGCAGCAGCTTTACCTTTTGCGCCGGGACGGAGTCGTATATCTGCTCCGCTATCCATGCCGGGTCGGCTCCCCGCTCCACCAGTGCTCCGGCGACTGAAAAAGTGCCCGCGCCCGTATTCGAATACCGGAACGAACCCGTATCGGTCAGTATGGCCGTATAAAGATTTGTGGCAATTTCGGGACTCAGCTCCCATCCGGCCTCCTCCGCCATCCGGAAGAGAAGTTCCCCCGTCGAACTCGCGCCTGGATCGACGGCATAATAATCGCCGAAAGTCCTGTTTGAGATATGGTGATCAATATTAATGATCGGCGAAATGCCTCCGATGCGGACCGATTCATCACCTATCCGCTCCAGTTCGCTGCAGTCCAGGGCAAACACAGCGTCATAATAAGCATCCGCATCCAGCCTGTGAAAGATCAGATCCCCGGCCCCCGGCAGGAAAAGGTAAGATTCCGGGGTCGGGTCCTGGTTATAAACCGTCGCCTCCTTGCCGATAGCCCTCAGCAGAAGGCAAAGAGCAAGTTCCGATCCGATCGCGTCTCCATCGAGTCTGACATGGGAGGTCACCAGAAAGCTCTTCCCGGCATCCACGATTTCCAGGATCTTGCTGAACATCCTATTCCGAATCTTCCCGCCGCACGTCTGAGAGCAGCTTGTCTATACGGTCGCCATACTCGAAGGATCTGTCGTAAATGAAGCTGATGGACGGCACGAACCTGAGTTGGAGCCGCCTGCCCAACTCCCTGCGCAGAAATCCGGCCGCCTTCTGCAGCCCCTCTTCCGCTTCCGAGCGGCGTGAATCATCCCCCATGCGCACGAAATATATTTTCGCCGACTTGAGATCGTCCGTCAGTTTCACGTCTGTTATGGTTATGCTGCCGATCCGGGGATCCCTCACTTCGCGCAGAAGGATATCGGACAGTTCCGCCTTGATCAGGTCGGAAACACGGTCAGCTCTTTTCATCGTCATCGGAATGAACCACCCTTCCGCCGGGATCCAGCACATCGGAAAGGCTCGATATCTCTATCCTGGAGCGAAGGACCTGAGCGAGGTACAAATCCTCAATGAACCGAAGAACCTTATCCACCTTGGAATTGATGAATCCGCGGTCGTTTCCGACCATTGAGAACCCTATTCGGCTTTTTTTCCAGTGGTCCAGGTCTCCGATTTCGGCAATCGAAATATTGAACTCGTTCTGAGTCCTTCTCAGGATGCTTTTTACCACGGCCCTTTTGTCCTTCAAGGACCGGCTTTCTTCAACAAAGATTTCTACGATACCCGTTCCTACAACCATGTTTTTTACAAATTCCAGGCGCGAAATCAGAGTTTCCTTTCCACCTTCTCCTGTGAATACGCCTCAATGACGTCCCCCTGCTTGATGTCATTGAAATTCTCTATCCCGATGCCGCATTCGAAGCCGGCGGCGACCTCTTTTGCATCGTCTTTGAATCGCTTCAGGGAGAGTATTTTGCCGTCATAGATCGATACGCCTTCGCGGACAAGCTTGGCGCGCGCATCCCTCGCTATTTTGCCGTCCGTGACATAGCTCCCGGCGATTGTGCCGACCTTGGGAACCTTGAAAGTCTCCCGCACTTCCGCGCGACCGAGATAAACCTCCCGGAAGACCGGCTCCAGCAGGCCCTCCATGGCCGCCTTTACATCGTTGATTGCGTTGTAGATGATATCGTACAGCTTGATATCTACCCGCTCGTCCTTGGCGATCTCGGACACCCTTGCATCCGGCCTGACCCGGAAGCCGATGATTACCGCATCCGAAGCCGAGGCCAGCAGGACGTCGGTTTCCGTTATGGCACCCGTGGAACTGTGAATAATTTTGAGCTTGACGTCTTCCGTGCTCAGTTTGTTGAGGGCCTCGGAGAGGGCCTCGATCGACCCCTGGACATCAGCCTTAAGGATTACATTCAGTTCTTTCGCGCCTTCCCTGATACGGTCATAAAGCTGTTCCAGGGTTATCTTGGAGGTGGCGGCGGCGCCTTTCTCGCGCTCCTTGCGCATCCAGTATTCGCTGATCGTCCTGGCTTTCCTTTCATCTTCGACGCCGATAAAATCGGTCCCGGCGTTCGGCACATTGGAGAAACCGATCACCTCCACCGGTATGGAAGGCCCCGCTTCCCTGACGCGGTATCCTTTATCGTCGATAAGGGCGCGGACCCTGCCGTATTCCGTCCTGCAGACGAAGGCGTCTCCTTCACGAAGCGTCCCTTCCTGGATAAGGACGGTGGCCACCGGCCCTCTTCCCTTGTCCAGTTTCGCCTCGATGATCACGCCCCGGGCCGGACGGTCCGGGTCGGCCTTCAGTTCCATCACATCGGCTTGCAGCAGAATCAATTCAAGCAGGTCTTCAATGCCCGTCTTCTTTTTGGCCGAGATCTTGGCGATCAGCGTATCGCCTCCCCATTCCTCCGATACCAGGCCGTGATCAGCGAGCTCTCTCAAAATCCTTTCGGGATTCGCACCCTGTTTATCCATCTTGTTTACCGCGACAATGATCGGGACCTTGGCTGCCTTGGCGTGGTTGATGGCCTCAACCGTCTGCTCCATTACGCCGTCGTCGGCCGCTACAACCAGAATAACGATGTCCGTCACCTGCGCCCCCCTGGCCCGCATGGACGTGAATGCTTCATGGCCGGGAGTATCGAGAAAAACGATGTCGCGGTTTTTGATGTGGACGTGGTAGGCGCCGATTGCCTGGGTGATTCCTCCCGCTTCCCCCTCGATGACGTTGGTTTCGCGGATGGCGTCGAGAAGCGACGTCTTGCCGTGGTCCACGTGCCCCATGACGGTGACGACCGGGGCTCTGGGTTTCAGGTTCCGGGAGGAAGCCTCGGGTTTTTGAATGCTCTCTTCCAGTTCCGCGGCGACCGGTTCCACCTGATACCCGAACTCGCCGGCGATCAGCGAAGCGGTATCGTAATCAATGGATTGATTTATAGACGCCATGATGCCGAGGGCGATCAGTTTATTGATCACCTCCGTGGCCTTAACTCCCATCTTCTTCGCCAGGTCGCCGACACGTATACTCTCCGCAATTTTCATCCGCCGCTTGATCGCTTTCGGAACGGTAATTTCCGTTTTCTTCATCTTTCCGACGAGGACGCCCTTTTTCGCCTCTTTCCACCGGTTGATCCTTTCCTCGTCGCGCTCTTTTTCCCAGTGTTTGTCCTTCTTTTCGCTGGATTGCTTAAAGAACGGCCTTTTTTTTGCCGGAGCCTCCTCCATTACGATTTCGACCGGCCGTTTAGGCTTTTTAGATTCTTTAGCTGCTGCATCCTCCTTGGAAGCGGGAGTTTCCGCCGGCGCTTTCGGCTCTGCTTTGGCGGCAGCTTCCTTCCGGGGTTCTTTTTCGAGCTTTTTCTTTTCCGGTTCCGCCCGGGAAACTGCAACCGCCGGCTCCGCTTTTTCAGGAACAGGAACCCTGGCGGCCTCGGGTTTTTTGGCGGCAATTTCCGGCTGAACTTCCGCGAGGGGGGGAGCAGGCGACGGGACAGAAGCCGGCTCCGGTTTCCTTTCCGCCTTTTCCGCCGCTTTTTCCGGGGCTGCTTCCTTTACGGACGGCGGCGGCGGTTCAACCGGCTCAGGTTCAGCGGTTTCCTGGACAGGAAGGCGCACGGCCCTTCTCCTGATGACGGTGGACTTGATTCTGCTTTCCTGAATTTCCTTCGCTTCTCCGAGAGCGAATTCCCGGCGTATCCTTTCCACAACCGCATCTTCGAGAGAGCTCGAATGGGATTTCACGGCGACACCGAGCTTCCCCAGGCGCTGAATCAGATCCTTGCTGTCTATGCCGAGTTCCTTGGCCAACTCGTAAACTCTCGTCTTGGACATTCTTGTAACTCCTTCAACCTGTCTCTTGCTTTCACGCCACCTTGCCGCCGGCTTCTTCGGATATGATTTTACCCGCCTCGTCGATCCATTGCAGAACCGTTTCCTCGTTCTCATCGACAAGGGTTGTCAGCATCGCGGGCTCGGCGGAGGCAATTGTGGAAATGCTCTTGAATCCCCCCGCGAACAGGGTCTCCGCTTTGGACTCGCTGATTCCCGGAATACGGAGAAGGGCCTTGAATCCCTCTCCCGCGGAAGCGGCGACCGCCGTCTGGCTCTTCACGTCTATCTTCCAGCCCGTGAGTCTCGCGGCAAGCCGGACATTCTGTCCGTTTTTGCCGATGGCCAGCGACAGCTGGTCGTCCGGCACAATTACCTCCATGGAGCGAACGTCTTCGTAAAGGAGGACGCGGTCCACCTTGGCCGGAGAAAGCGCGCTGCAGACATACTTTACCGGATCGTCCGAATACGGGACGATGTCTATCTTCTCCCCCCTGAGTTCCTGAACCACGCTCTGGACGCGGGATCCGCGCATTCCGACGCAGGCGCCGACCGGATCTATATCCTTGTCGTGGGTTTTGACCGCGATCTTTGACCTGTTGCCCGGCTCCCTGGAAACGCTGACAATCTCGATCAGGCCTTCGGCTATTTCCGGAACCTCCATCTCGAACAGGGAGCGGAGGAATCCCGGATGCGTGCGGGAAAGAATGATCTGCGGGCCTTTGGATATTTTCTTCACGTCATAGACGTACGCCCGTATTCTTTCGCCGCGCTTGAAATTTTCCTTGTGGATCTGCTCCGAAGTCGGGATTACGCCTTCGGTTCTTCCCAGATTCACTATGATGCTGCCCGCATCGAATCTCTGGACGAATCCGCTGACAAGCTGCCCTTTTTTATCCTTGTATTCGTCATAAATGTTGTCACGCTCGGCGTCTTTCACTTTCTGAATTATAATCTGCTTTGCGGTCTGGGCGGCGATCCTTCCGAAGCTTGCCGTCTCGATCTTTATGCCGAGGCTGTCTCCCGGCTCTGCCTCCTCGTCGAACAGTTTCCGCGCCTCGTCCCTCGTAATCTGCGTTTCGGGATCAAGGGCCTTGTCTACGACGGTCTTGAACTGAAACACTTCTATCTCGCCCGCCTCTTCGTTGTAATGGGCCTCCACTTCAGCGCGCGGGCCCAGTTTCTTTTTTGCGGCCGTCATCATCGCAGACTCCAGCGCCTCGATGATGATCTGCTTGTCTATTCCTTTTTCCTTGCCCATCTGTTCGATAAGGCGTTTCAATTCCGGCAGCATCTGAACCTCCCAGAAGGATTCGCAGCCCTGCGGTGCCTGTCTGCCCCGCTATAATTCATATGCGAGATGGGCCTTGAGAACCTTTTCCTTGGGTATCCTGTAAATTTTACCATCCACGTCGACGATCAGCGCCTTTCCGCCGCCCTCGTCCGCAAAGTCGAGCAGAGTTCCATGAAAATTTCTGCTTCCCTCTATTTTTTCGCTGGTTTTGATATTGACGCGCGATCCCTTGTATTTCTGGAAATCCTCTTCCCTCACCAGAGGCCTGTCCAGTCCCGGGGAGGAAACTTCCAGCGTATACGAACCCGGAGGAATATCGTGCAGATCAAGCAGGTCGCCCATCAGGTTGCTGGCCGCCTGACAGTCATCCAGGGTGACCCCGCCCGGCTTGTCTATATAAATCCGGACCAGCCAGCGGGACTTCATCCGCAGGCACTCTATTTCGACGAGATCCAGGCCCTCGGCCCTCAACGCGGGTTCCGCTATTTCCCAGATCCGCTCCCTGTAAGACTGCAAACGAAATCCTTTTACCCGGCTTAAAATAAAAAAGTGGGCAACGCCCACTCCTCATTAAATCCAGAATGAATTTGTTTTCTATACCACTTAAGATCGGGAAATGCAAGATAAAAATGAAGAAATCGGATTTGGAGCGGGCGATGGGAATCGAACCCACGACGTTCAGCTTGGGAAGCTGACATTCTACCGCTGAATTACGCCCGCCCTCCGAAATACCGCGGGAATAATAAAACACATTGTTGATTTGTCAAGACTTTTCTGGTTTTTGCCTGATCGAAACGGAGCGCCCATGTGCGGGCAGTCCCTCCAATTCGGCAAAACGGACCGTCTTCCCGGCGAATTTCGCCAGCGCCTCTTCCGAAAAGGAAATAACGCTGGTTCTTTTCTGAAAATCGTACACGCCGAGCGGAGAGGAAAAACGGGCTGTTCCCGCTGTCGGCAGGACATGGCTTGGACCCGCCAGATAATCTCCTACCGCCTCGGGCGAGTACCTGCCCAGGAATACGGCGCCCGCGTTCCTGATCCCCTCCAGCAGCTCGTCGGGATTTTCAACCATCAGCTCCAGGTGCTCGGGCGCGAGTGAGTTCGCCACCTCCACCGCTTCCGCCAGGTCGGCTGTTATGAAAGCGGCCCCGTATTCCGCGATGGAAGAGCGCGCGGGAGATCCGGAGGAATAATCCCGCAGCTGGCTTGCAACGCATTCGAGCACCCGCCCGGCGAAAGATCGGTCCGGCGTGATCAGGATGGAGCAGGCCAGGGGATCGTGCTCCGCCTGGGAAATGAGGTCGGCCGCCGCAGCGGCGGGATCGGAAAAGCCGTCGGCTATTATCATAATCTCGCTCGGCCCGGCAATCATGTCTATTCCCACCAGACCGAAGACCTGTCTTTTGGCTTCCGTGACATAGGAGTTTCCGGGACCGACGATCTTGTCGACTCCCGGCACGGAACGGGTTCCGAACGCCATTGCGGCTATAGCCTGCGCTCCGCCGATCTTGAGAATACGCGAAACTCCGCCCAGAACTGCCGCGGCGATAATAAGGGGGCTTATCCTGCCCTTTTTGGCCGGGCTGCACAGAATTATTTCTTTCACGCCCGCAACCTTCGCGGGAATGGAAGACATAAGGACAGTGGACGGATAAACGGCCAATCCCCCGGGGGCGTAAACGCCGACGCGTTCCAGAGGCCGGACCAGGTACCCCAGCCGGATACCTCCGTCCTCCGCGCCCATGCGGGATTTAATCAGCTGTTTTCGGTGGTAGCGCTCGATCCGGCCGGCCGCCGTTTTGAGCACCTCGAGATCGTCCTGCGGCAGCCCGGCCAATCCGTCCCTGATCTCATCCGCCGTCACCTCCATGTTGGAGGAAGTTATCTCAAATTCATCGAACAGCCTGGTATAGCGAAATAGCGCTTCGTCTCCGCTTTCTTCGATCTCCCTGAGGATGCCGCGCACTCTATCGGCGACGGCGGCGGGAACTGGACCGCGCCTGCTTCTTATTTTCTGCAGGAAGAGTTTGAAATCCGGCTTTCCCGATTCAAGCAGTCTCATTCTTTTACCCTTCTGATGTCCGCGCCCAGGCGGGAGAGCTTTTTTTCTATCTCCTGGTAGCCCCTGTCCAGGTGATAGACGCGGGAGATTTCCGTAACGCCTTTTGAGGCCAGCCCGGCCAGGACCAGGCATGCCGACGCCCGGAGATCCGTCGCCATCACGGGAGCTCCCTTGAGACCCTTTACTCCCCTGACTGTTGCGCTGTGTCCCTGGACGGTGATGTCAGCCCCCATACGAATGAGTTCGCTTACATGCATGAAGCGATTCTCGAAGACGGTTTCAGTAATCACGCTGACCCCGCGTCCAAGCGCCATTAACGCCATCATCTGAGCCTGCAGGTCGGTCGGGAACCCGGGGTAGGGAAGGGTTTTCAGGTCGACGCATTTCATATCGCCCGTTCCGGAGACCCTGACTCCTCCGGGAATTTCCGTTACCTCCGTTCCCGTATCCCTCAGTTTGCGAATGAGCGCCTTCAGATGGTCCGGCCGGCATCCCATGACGCGGACGTCGCCTCCTGTGATAGCCGCGCCGATCATGTATGTCCCGGTCTCGATCCTGTCGGGAATGACGTCCGCTTCAACGGGACCGAGCCGGTCTACGCCCTCAATCCGGATAACGTCGGTTCCGGCTCCGCTCACCCTGGCTCCCATCCCATTCAGTACTTCCGCCAGATTGGCGACTTCCGGCTCTCGCGCGGCATTTTCAAGCACCGTCGTCCCCTTGGCCAGCACCGCCGCCATCATTATGTTTTCGGTGCCGGTAACGGTCGAGATGTCAAAATACACCTTCGCCCCTTTCAGGCGGGATGCACTGGCTTCCAGGTAGCCTCCCTTCAAATCAATGCGGGCCCCCATTTCTTCAAGGGCCTTGATGTGCAGATTTACGGGCCGCGCCCCGATGGCGCATCCGCCGGGAAGGGATACCCTCGCTTTCCCGAAACGGGCCACCAGCGGGCCCAAAACGAGGATCGACGCCCTCATGGTCTTCACCAGATTATAAGGAGCCTCAAAGCCCCTTACGTTCGCCGCATTTATCCGCAGCGTCTGATCTCCCTCGGTCTCCACTCCCATGTGGTTAAGGAGTCTTTTGATCGTCCTGATATCGACAAGCTTAGGTATATTACGGAATGTATTCCATCCCTCCGTGAGCAGAGACGAGACAATCACCGGAAGGGCGGCGTTTTTAGACCCGCTCACAGCGACTTCGCCCTGCAGCCGCTTGCCTCCGCTGATGACGATCTTATCCACGGATTTTTTTCCTCCTTGCCCGCACCGTTCGCGGGATTCCGGAATAATCGGACCTCAATGCGATCTCCTCGAATATGCCGGCCTTCTCCAGGATTCCTGCGGCCCCGTCTCCCTGTCCCCAGCCGATTTCCATGATCAGCACGCCCTCTTCTTTCAGATATGCCGCGCTCTCGCCGGCTATCCGGCGATGAAATTCCATGCCGTCCGGACCGGCCACCAGAGCTTCTCTTGGCTCGTACAACCGCACTCCCGGTTCCAGCTCCGTCCATTCCTTCTCGGCAATGTAAGGAGGGTTCGCGGCAATCAAGTCAAAAGATCCGTCAACGGAAGCGAAGAGATCGCCCGAAAGAAAGGTGATCCGTTGCCCCACGGAGTGTTTTTCCGCATTTCTGTGCGCCGTCTCAAGAGCCCGCGGGGATATGTCTGTCGCCGTGATCTCCGCGTCCGGCAATTCGGAAGCCAGCGCGACGGCAATTGCGCCGGAACCGGTGCAGAGATCGAGTATTTTCAATTTTCCTTTTCTTCCGGCAAGGGCGTCGAGGGCCTCTTCGACCAGGATTTCCGTCTCCGGTCTCGGTATCAGCACGTCACGGTTGACTTCGAACGAAAGAGACCAGAATTCTTTCTTTCCGATTATCTGCGCAACGGGCTCTCCCCGGATCCGTCTTCCTACCAGCTCGCGGAATCTGTTTTCCGCGTCCGACGGAACAGCTTCTTCCGCACCACGATAAAGGAGCGCACGATCGCTTCCGAGACAGTGGCACAGCAGTATTTCCGCCTCAAGCCGGCAGGCGGGGCGGCCGCTGGTCTTCAACAACTCGGCTCCGGAATGGAGAACTTTCTTGATGCTGTTCATGGGGCGACGTGCGGACCTCAGGCGGCAGATTCCTTCAGGGCTTCCGTCTGAAAATGCGTAGACAGGGCATCGATAACGGACTGCAGATCCCCGTCCAGGATTGTTTCAAGATTATACAATGTCAAGCCGATCCGATGATCCGTAATCCTGCCCTGGGGAAAATTATACGTTCGGATGCGCTCGCTTCGGTCGCCGGTCCCTACCTGGCTTTTTCTCTTCTCCGAGATCTTGGCGTCACGTTCGCGGGTCATGCGGTCCAGCAGCCTCGCTTTAAGCACTTTCAAGGCCTTTGCCTTATTCTTGTGCTGAGACTTTTCATCCTGGCAGGTAACGATAAGTCCCGTGGGAATATGTGTTATCCGGACGGCTGAATCGGTGGTATTCACGCTCTGTCCGCCGTGCCCGCTCGACCGGTACACGTCCACACGTATTTCATTGGGATCTACCTGGACCTCTACATCCTCTGCTTCTGGCAGAACCGCTACGGTGACGGCAGAGGTGTGAATCCGCCCCTGGGATTCGGTTACGGGCACCCTCTGCACCCGGTGCACACCGCTTTCGTACTTGAGGCTGCGATACGCCCCTTTTCCTTCCAGGAGAGCGATGATTTCCTTGAACCCTCCCTTATCCGAGATGCTGCTGTTCATCACCTCGATCCGCCAGCCTGCGCGTTCCGCATACCTCGCGTACATCCTGAACAGATCGGCGGCAAAGAGCGAGGCCTCCTCGCCGCCGGTGCCGGCGCGTATTTCAAGAAGGATATTTCTCTCGTCATTGGGGTCTTTAGGAAGCAGCAGAACCTTGAGCCGGGATTCCAACTCCTCTTTTCTGGCCTTAAGCCGCGGTATCTCTTCTTTCAGGAGTTCCCGCAGTTCATCATCGTTTTCGGCCAGGAGTTGCTGATCCTCCTCGATATTCCTGAGAACCTCTTTATATTCCCGGTAAACGCCCACAATCGCCTGCAGGTCGGAATGCTCCTTTGCGGATCGCTGATACTCGGTCCGGTTCGCAATTACATCCGGATCGCCCAGCTTCCTCTCGAGCTCCTCGTATTTTGTTACAAGTACCTGCAGTTTATCGAGCATGTCTCTACATGAAAAAATACCCCGCAACACGCTGTTCCGGGGTATTTACCGATATCCGAAGATGTTGATTTCGAGTTTCCGCCGGTCCCCCGAACATCTTCAGCAGACCGCCTAAGAGGAGGCCTTCTTCCTTGTTTTCTCGTATTTTTTCTCGAACCGTTCAACTCTTCCCGCCGTATCGATTATCTTCTGCTTTCCGGTCATGAATGGGTGGCAGCTGGAACATATTTCCACTTTTATGTCTTTCTTCGTGGACCGGGTCTTGATCACATTGCCGCACACGCAAGTGATCGTAGTTTCTTTGTATTCCGGGTGTATGTCTTTTTTCATATTAACCACCTGACAGAGAGATTTTGGATTTCTATAGCCAATCCATTAAAAATTCAAGGGAAAAGATTATGCCTTACTGGTTCATCGAATTCAGGAATTCCTGGTTGGCTTCCGTTTTGCGGAGCTTGTCTATGATGAATTCCATCGAATCGATAGGATTCATCTCCTGCAGCAGTCTCCGGAGAATCCAGATCCGGTTCAGGTGCTCCTTCGGAATCAGCAGCTCTTCCTTGCGCGTTCCGGAGCGGACAAGATCGAATGCAGGGAAAACCCTGCGGTCGGACAGTTTACGGTCCAGGTGCAGCTCCATATTGCCTGTTCCCTTGAATTCCTCGAATATGACCTCGTCCATCCGGCTGCCGGTATCGATCAGAGCCGTGGCGATGATGGTCAGGCTTCCACCGTCCTCTATATTCCGTGCCGCGCCGAAAAACCTCTTCGGCTTATGCAGGGCATTGGAGTCCACGCCGCCGGAGAGAACTTTGCCGCTCGGGGGTACGACCGAATTGTATGCCCTTGCCAGCCTGGTGATGCTGTCGAGAAGAATGACCACGTCTTTCTTATGCTCGACCAGGCGCTTGGCCTTCTCGATCACCATTTCGGCAACCTGCACGTGGCGGGTCGCGGGCTCGTCGAATGTGGAGGAAATTACCTCGCCGTTGACATTCCGCTCCATATCGGTTACTTCCTCCGGCCGCTCATCGATGAGCAGGACCATCAGAATAACTTCCTTGTGATTGGCCGTGATGCTGTGGGCGATGTCCTTCAGAAGAACCGTTTTCCCCGTACGCGGAGGAGACACGATAAGGCCGCGCTGGCCTTTGCCGATCGGCGTGAACATATCCATGACCCGCGTCGAGAAATTCTCCGAGTCCGCTTCCAGCCGGAGTCTCTGCTCGGGATAAAGGGGAGTCAGGTTATCGAAGAGGATCTTGTCTTTCGCTACTTCCGGATTTTCGAAATTGACGCAATCTACTTTCAGGAGCGCGAAATACTTCTCTCCCTCCTTGGGAGGCCTTACCTCTCCTGAAACCGTATCGCCCGTGCGCAGATTGAATCTGCGTATCTGAGAAGGAGAGACATAAATATCGTCCGGCCCGGGGAGGTAATTGTAGTCGACGGCACGCAGAAATCCGAACCCGTCCGGCAGGATTTCCAGCACGCCTTCACCGGAAATGACACCGTTCTTTTCCGTCTGGGCCTGGAGAATCGCGAAGATCAGATCCTGCTTTCGCATGGAGCTTGCGCTGCTCACATTGAGCTCGCGCGCCATGACGGTCAGCTCGCTGATCGGTTTCTTCTTCATCTCGACGACGTTCATAATTCTCCCCGGCATACACTTTTCCTGTTTACCCGCAGTCTGGGACACTTTATACCTACCAATTTTTTATATTGTAATTCGAAGCATTGACGAAATTAAACCTGTGGAATCAACAATGGGCAGCTACAGAGTTTTTTGAAAGTACGCTCAAAAAGGAAGGGGGTTTAATATGCCTTTTTGGGACTGACTAATTTATATATAATACTCTTCCCCCTGTCAAGCGTTTTTGCTTGCCGATTTGATATGTCAGGTTTATATCGGCTCATGGAGCCGGAACCTTGAGCATAATGAAATTCATGGACCGGCCGGTTCTGCCGGATTCGGCCCGATGGGAATAGAGCAGATCTGTGCGGCATGAGGTGCACACGGGACCGATGGAAATATTGCCGGGGGGAAGCCCCGCTTCGTGGAGTTGAACCCCGTTAATCCCCGCCAGATCCAGCATCCATCGATCCGGCCTTTTGCCTTTATGGACGAAGCCGGCCCAGGACCGGTCGCACATGGCCCGAATGACGCTTTCATCCACCTCGTAGCAGCACGGTCCTATGGCGGGGCCCTCTGAAGCGAGGATGTTTTCGGGACGGCAGGAATACTCCCGCTGCATGACAAGAACGGCTTTTTGCACGATGCGGGCGGCGGTACCCCTCCACCCCGCATGTACAGCTCCGATAATCTTTTTCACCGGATCCGCCAGCAGCACCGGCACGCAATCGGCGGTTTTTATGCAGAGCGCAATCCCGGTGCTGGAAGTAACTATTCCGTCATACATGAGGGGTTCGACGGGGGGCCGGTTCCCGTTCCATGTGAGAATGCCGTCTCCGTGGACCTGGCGGACGAGAAGGAAATCAGCCGCCGAGAAGCCCAGCGACGAAGCCGCAATCTCCAGATTGCGCGATACGTTCTCCGCCGTGTCGCCTTCCTTTGAACTGAAGTTCAGGCTGGAATATTGACCCGAACTGACGCCCCCATGCCGGGTAAAGAAGGCGTGGGTCAGAAGGCGGCCGTAAGCCGCCAGCAGGGGAGATTCGAAATAACCCACCTGTCCTCTCCTGACCAGCTGCAATCCGCCGCTATCAGGAGCCATATTTTTTTTCGGCATACGCCCTTAAATAACCTCTCATGCGCTCCATATCGGCAGGGAGCGAAGATTCGAACGACAATCTTTTCCCCGTAACGGGATGCCGGAACTCGAGACGGGCCGCGTGAAGCGCCTGTCTCTTCATCGTCTTCAGCCTGCTTTGAAGTACGGCATCCCGAACCTGACTGATCCTCCGCGAAGTCTGGCCGTAGACGTGATCGCCGATAACGGGATGCCCGGCGGCGGTAAGATGGACTCTTATCTGGTGCGTCCTTCCCGTCTTCAGGGTCAATTCCGCCAGCGTCGCTTCTCCGTATCGTTCCATGACTTTCCAGCAGGTCACGGCCTCCCGGCCACGGCGGCTTGAGGTTGACATTCTTTTCCGGTCGACGGGATGCCGGCCGACGGGAAGCTCTATCCTGTCTTCGTCGGGAATCATATCACCCCAGACAAACGCCAGATACCTCTTGTCAACCTCTCTCTCCTTGAACTGGCGCGACAGATCGTCCAGGGCCTGTTCCGTTTTTGCCACAACCATCAGGCCTGATGTGTCCTTATCCAGACGATGTACGATTCCGGGCCGCAGGACCCCTCCGATTCCCCGGAGATCCGTGCAATGGTGAAGGAGAGCGTTTACCAGTGTTCCTGAATCCCGACCCGCGCCGGGATGAACCACCAGCCCCGGAGGCTTATCGACGACCAGAAGAGATTCGTCTTCGTACAAAACGGAAATCGGGATCTTCTCCGGCTCGAGGCCGGGAGCGGCCGCATCTCTCATGAGCAGGCGCACCATGTCGCCTTCCCGAAGCTTCTGTCCCGCTTTGGCCTCCCTTCCGTTCACGAATACAAGGCGCTCTTCCACCATCCTTTTTATGCGCGAGCGGGAAAGCGCGACGTCCTGACCGGAGAGAAATACATCAAGCCTTACCCCCTGGTCCTGGGCTGTGACGCGGAAATCACAGAAGCGGCCTCCGGCGGCATCCTCTGCGGTCATAGACGGGATTCCTTTGCCAGAGCGGCTTCCAGGCCTTTCTTTATTTCGGGGATTTCTTCCTCTGTAATGGTCCTCAGATCGAAGAGGACCTCTTCCCCCGCAATGCGGGCGACGACGGGCATTTCAAGACTCCGCAGGCGCGACTCGATCCGGGAAGCCGAAATCCGGGAGGATCGCACGGCGATAAGCACCGATGGAATATCGCTGCCCGGAAGAGAGCCTCCCCCCGCCATGGATACGCCTTTGATCAACGAGAGATGGAGCCCGCTGTCCGGGATGGATGAAAGAGAATCGAACAGCAGTTTCGCCCTGCGCTCCACAGAAGGCACATCTTCCGTCATGGAACGCAGTATACGCAATCCCTTTACGGCCGTTTCCGGCTTAAGATAAAGCATCAGGGTTGCTTCCAGGGCCGCCAGGGTCATCTTGCCTATTCTCAACGCGCGATTAAGAGGGTTTTTTCGTATGCGCTCCAGGAACTCCTTTTTCCCCAGAATGACCCCGGCCTGGGGGCCCCCGAGCAGTTTATCCCCGCTGAAAGTGACAACATCAGCTCCGTCCGCAACAACCTCCCTGACCGTCGGCTCCCGGTCCAGACCGTACCGGTCCAGGTCCAGAAAACACCCGCTGCCAAGATCGTTCAGAACGGGAATTCCGCAACGCCGCCCGAGCGCAGCCAGATCTGGCAGCTGCACTTCCGAAGTGAACCCGCTGATCCGATAATTGCTCGGATGCACTTTCATGAGAAGACCCGTAAATTCGCTCACTGCCGATTCGTAGTCCGCGAGGTAAGTCTTGTTTGTCGTGCCGACTTCCCGCAGGATGGCGCCGCTTTTTTCCATTATCTCGGGGAGACGGAACTCCCCCCCGATCTCGATAAGCTCGCCCCTGGAAACTACGGCTTCCTTCCCCTCCGAAAGAGAATTCAAGGCCAGCAGAACCGCAGCCGCATTGTTGTTCACGACAACCGCATCTTCGGCCCCGGTCAGCTCGAGGAGAACCTCACGCAAATGATCGTAGCGGCTGCCTCTCTGCCCTCCTTTAAGATCGAATTCCAGGTTCGAATATCCCCTGGAAACGGCCATGACCCGGTCGAGCGCCTCCCGGCACAGGGGGGCCCTGCCCAGATTGGTATGCAGTATCACTCCCGTCGCGTTTATTACGGGACGCAGGCGGTACTCACCGAGATTGAACAGAGTACCCACAACCTTGTCCGCCACTTCTTCAGGCGTCAGGGGGGCTTTCCTTCCGGCCCGAATGGCGGACCGTATATCCTCAATAGTCCGGCGGCTTGCCTTCTTTACGATTTCTTTATCAACATTCTTCATAATGCCGCGCTCTTTCAAAATGAGCAGGACGTCATCCATCTTGGGGATCGTCTTCAGCCGTTTTTTAACCGCTTCGTCCATAACATCCTCCTCTCAATTCTTTTCAGCCCGGCAATAATCGCGGAAGTTATTGACAGAATTGAAGAATTCTCTCATCATGATCAGGGTGAAATAACGGCCCCGCTCTGTCAAGACAATATTGCCGTCCTCCCGCCTGATTCCCCCGGACAGACGAAGCAGAAAAAGCGGAAGTAGCAGGTGCCTGCCGGATTCGGGTCCATACTTTTCGCTGAGAGGAGACAGGTCCGTATCCAGTGCAAAAAGCCGCATCAGGAAATCATAAAGGACGCGGTCGCCCCTGGAAAACCGGCGGGATGCCATGATGGGAAATTCCCCCCTCCCGGCCCGCTCGATGTATTCCTCCAGGCCAAAGGCATTGGCATAACAGATCCCGCCCAGGTAACCAATCGCCCCGCTTCCGGTCCCCGCGTATTCATCGTAGTTGACGATATATTCGTCAATCATTTTGCCGTTTTTAGAAAAACACCAGACGGATGACGCCCTGTAAGAAGAAGAGAGGCGCCGGAGAATCGTCCTGTAGAATTCACTTTCCCGGTGCGATAGAGATCCAAGATCGCGCAGGATGCGGTCGCGCGCCGAGTCGGAAACCATCAGGGGATAATAGGTAATCTGATCGACGCCTGTGGCGATCAGGGTCTCGATATCGCGCGCAAGCACATCAGCCGTCTGGGCCGGCAGATTGAAAATCATGTCGGCGTTGAGGGTCTCGAATTGCCCGATTGCATTGCGGATCGCTTCGGCCGTGCGGCTGCCGCTTCCGTAGCGATCAAACCTCCCCATAGCCCGCAGGATGTCGTCGTCAAAGCTCTGAATCCCGACTGAAAGACGGTCGACCCCGGCCCTTTTCAGCGCTTTCAGGTGTTCTTCATCAAGATGATCAGGATTCGTTTCGACGGAGACCTCCCTGATGGGGAAACTGCTGCGAACTACGCCGAGCGTTTCTTCCAGCTCTTCCACCAGAACCGTGGGAGTCCCGCCCCCCACGTATACGCTCCTGAAATCAAATCCTGCTTCCTTATAAGAGAGGATCTCTCTTCTTAAACTCTGGAAATAAGCCCGGCAAAGCCCCTCATCGAAGGGCACGCGGTGAAAAGAGCAATAAGGACATAAGTTTCGGCAGAAGGGGACATGAATATAGAGCAGGCGTGGTTTCGCCGGATCAACATCCCCGAGAGAAGGCGTAATTCCCCCCTGGAATTGCATGACGCGGTTCATTTTGAACCGCGCTGCTCTCGCGACGATGGCGCCCGCTCCAAAAAGAATTAGAATTCCTCCTGTTTTCAATATTTTCATTCATAACAGAGCGGGGAAAAATTAGCAATAACAGGCGCGCAAGGGTCAGGTGTAAAAAAATTCAAAGCACGAAATCCCGGACATTTTTCTTTTTTAACACCTTACTCCTGACACTTCACGCCTTACGCTTTACACTTTACGCAGGACTCTTGAGCCGTTTGCCGGAAAATGGTATGAATTGCGAGGGAGAATTTATTCATGAGTACAAAAATATGGACCCTGTGGTCGGGCGGCCGGACAAATGAGGAAGAGCGTCTGCTGCTGAAAAGACCCTCAGCCGAGCTTCCGGCTCCTTTCGGCGACAGGGAAAAAAGAGAGATTAAAACGATTATCGCAGCCTTTCTGGAGAGGGATGACGCTCTCGGACTTGCCGCCCCACAGATCGGATTGAGCAGAAAAATAATCATCTTCAAGACCAGAGGCCTTCATGAAAGATCACCTGTCCGCAGCCGGAGCGATTATGAAGTCCTGATTAATCCCCGGATTACACAGAAGCGGGGACCGGAAGAAATCATGTCGGAAGGTTGCCTCTCCTGCCCTGATATCAGTGTCGAAGTGATCCGGTCGACGGAAATCAAGGTCCGCGCCCTCGACGAGGAGGGGAATAAAATCAATCGCCGTTATACGGGCTTCCAGGCAAGGATAGTCCAGCATGAAATAGATCACCTGGAAGGCAAGCTCATCCTGGATCACGCGGACGGAGCAATCTACATACCTAAAGAGAAGCGGGTCATTTTAATGGCGCTGCTCCAGAGGGAACTCCCCATTGAGGAACGGGAGATCGTTCCTGCCTGAAACCGGCCCCCGCAAACCTTTTCAAAAAACCAAACCGGCGGAACGAGGGTATCGTATGTCTGAATTTTATGATCTGGTCGTGGTCGGGTCGGGTCCGGGCGGTCATGCCGTTGCGGAGCATTCCGCTCTACTGGGCGCCAAGGTAGCGGTCGTTGAAAAAAAAGACTGGGGAGGCGTCTGCACTAACGAGGGGTGCATCCCCACGAAAGCGCTTCTGGCCTGCAGCAATGCCTTTTCGGAGCTGCGCAAGGTGAAGCGGTTAGGTATCCAGGCGCAGGGGTCCTTCGACTTTGCGGCCGTGAAGCGCCATCAGAGCCAGATCGTGCGGGTGTCATCGCTCGGCGTGCAAAAGTCCCTTCAGGAAGCGGGGATCCGGCTTATTAAGGGCAACGGCAGAATTCTATCCCCATCCGAAGTCAAGGTCGAATCCGGCGGGCAAGATGTCTTGTTAATGACAAAAAACATAGTAATTGCTTGGGGTTCCGTTCCTTTTTTTCCGCCGGGCATTCTTCCTTCCGGCCGAATTCTTTCTTCCGGGGAGTTTCTTGCGATGGATCGGCTTCCAGGCAGCGTTCTTATCCTCGGAGGCGGCGGAATAGGACTCGAATTCGCCAGTTTCCTTTCCGGTCTCGGCTGCAGGGTTTCCATAATCGAGCTGATGGACCAGATCCTTCCGTATGAAGACGAGGATGCCGCACGTTTCATCCGGAAGGAACTGGAGAAAACCGGCATTGATATTGTAACATCGGCCCGCGCCGAAAGAGTAACCGATACCGGCGATTGCGTGCGGATCGAAATCAGCCGGGGAGGCGAATCCCGGCTCCTGGAAGCGGAACTGGCCTTGATCTGTTCCGGGCGCAAACCGGCATTGAACGGAAAGGAATTATCGGATCTGGGTATTGATTTTTCAGAACGGGGCATCCGGGTAGATGCGCGGCAACAGACCGGCATTGAAGGCATCTATGCCGTAGGGGACGCAACCGGTCCCCCGCTGCTCGCCCACCGGGCGGCCCAGCAGGGAAAGGCCCTGGCGAGCGCCCTGTTTGGAGACGGTTCGGTATATTATGAAGAAAGATACGTGCCCTCGGTTTCATATACCAGGCCGGGACTGGCCCGGGTCGGAATGACCGAAAAGGCAGCCCGCTCTTCGGGAATCCGTTTTGAAGTCAAGAGATCCGATTTCGGATCGAATATCCTGGCCAGGGCGGAACTGAAGGGCGGCGGATTCTTTAAAGCCCTGTATTCGGAAGACAGGCTTATCGGCGCCGCTGTTGTTTGCGAAGGAGCGGCCGAGCTCATCGCCGGAATGGGACTGGCGCTTGCAGCCGGCCTGGGGCATTCCGACTTGAAAAAATGGATTATCGCCCATCCCACGTTAAGTGAAATCCTTCTTCCCTGACGATAGATGCCGCAATCCCTGAATTTGCGTTACTCCGTAATGTCTTTTCTTGCGGTTCTGATGTTTGCCGGGATTCCGGAATGCGTCCACCCCGATTCGTGTCCCGAACCCGTCATCCGGCATATCCGGGTAATCCGTTTTCTCCCTCATGACCCCGACGCCTTTACCCAGGGGCTTGCTTTTGACGGCGGTTTCTTCTATGAGGGCACCGGACGGCACGGCCAATCAACGTTAAGGAAGGTAGATCCGGAAACAGGACGGGTGGTCCGGCTGCATCGTCTGAAGACAATTTACTTCGGGGAGGGTATATCCGTAGCCGGCGACAGGATCGTCCAGCTGACGTGGCGCTCGGGAAAAGGATTTATTTACGACAAGGAAACTCTCATGGAAACAGGGGGGTTTTCCTATCACGGAGAGGGATGGGGTCTCGCATTCGACGGCAGCCGTTTCATCATGAGCGACGGATCATCCGTACTGCGTTATCTGGACGCCCGCACATTGCGGAAAGTGCGCACGCTGGAAGTCCGGAGCGGAACCCGCCGGCAGTATAATCTGAATGAGCTGGAATACGTAAACGGCCGTATTTATGCGAACATCTGGGGAAGCGACCGCATTGCCGTCATCTCTCCACGGAGCGGCTGTGTTCAAGCCTGGATCGATCTCTCTCCCCTCCGGCAGCGCGTCGGATTTGATTGCCGGGCCGAAGTTCTGAACGGAATCGCCTACGACAAGGACGGCGACCGGCTCTACGTAACCGGCAAAAATTGGCCAAGAATTTTCGAGATCGAAATCCTGCGGCAAAGGACTAAGGGCAAAGGGCAAAAGAAAAATCCGAATAAGGCACAACACGAGGAATCCGGTGTCTGATCCCTCTTCGCCCTCAGCATTTGGTTTTCAGCCTTTCGCCTTCTTTCACATAAATCGGATTCGAATAAATCCATGGCCTGTTCCTGCCGGATCGCTTCAAGGAGACCTCGACACGGTATACGCCCTCTTCCACTACGCGGTGTTCAAGCTCCGCGCCCTTTTTCTGCAAAAAGACCATGCCGTCCTTTATTATCCTGATCATGCCTTCCGCGGGAGTGGTTACCCGCAGATCCGCCGGACCGTCAAGCAGGAAGTCTTCCCCCATGGTCGCCTCGCGGGGACCTGAGGATATGGTAAAAGAGAAGCCCCTGGCCGAAGCAAAGTATTCCATCGCGACGTAGCCCGCCCCCCTCCTGAGTGCATCCAGAATGTTGGAAATACCCGTTTTATTTCCGGGCGTCAACTCCTCAGCAAGCAGAACGTGTGTCCGGACGACAAATCGGAATGCTCTTCGGAACGGGAACACCCTTAAGGTCACTCCGAAAAGCTTTTTCGGGGTATCATGATTATCGCACTCCCCGATCCCCGCTATTTTTCTCGTTTTCGCCAGTTCATCCCACCGCTTCAGTGTAACCTGCCTGGGCCCCCTGAGGGCATAGGCAGGAAAAAAATATCCAAAAAATCCGCTCGCATATCCTTTCAGGCTGGATTGCCAGTCGGTCATAAAATCCCAGATGCTCATCCCCGTGTATCCGCCGACGCCCCACTCGGTCCAGGCATATTGTTTCACGTGAAACATTTCCGTTCCTTCGTGATCGGGATGGGCGATGAATCCGATACCGCCCTGCTCGCGAACCTTGTCTATGAGCGCCTGGGGAGAACTCCCGCCGGCGAATGCCGGGCCGAGAGGCCGGTCATGCCCGAATACAAGATAATGATTGAATTGGCCCAGACAGACTTCTTCTCCGGAGAGCAGCAATACATTTCCGTGCCAGCCTTCCTCTCCTTTCTCCCGGGCCTCCAGATTGTCATGGTCGGTCAGTATCAGAAAATCGATTCCGCTTTCGCGGGCGGCCCCGATTATTTCAGGGATGGAAGCCCGCCCGTCGAATGAATACTCCGAATGGAAATGAATTATCCCTGAATAGTCGTATAACTTCATTGTAAGCCGCTCTGCATCTACATCCAGTTCTCGATACGCCGAACTATTTCGAAACCGAGTAGAACAACTCTCTGATTTTACCAGATGCCTGACGCCTTAAGCCTGAAGCCCTTTTAATGGGCATGACCCGCACCGGGGCGTTCTCCTGCAGAAATCTTTCCCTGCATTCACAACGAGGGCATGAAATTGATTGAACAAACGGGCCGATTTCGGAAGATTGTCCATGAACAGCCTCTTGATTTCCTCATAATCGAGGCCTTCCGGAATTATCCGATGTCGTTCCATGATCCTGCGAGTATAGGCATCGACCACAAATTCCGGCCTGCCGTCCGCATACAGGAGGATGCTGTCGGCCGTTTCGGGGCCGATTCCCTTGACGCCCAGCAGTTCCTCTCTCAGCGCCGGAGTCGCCTCCCTGAACATTTTTTCGAGGTCTCCATCATACCTTAATTTCAAAAATTTCAGGAATTCCTTAAGTCTCTTCGCCTTTACATTAAAATACCCGCACGGCCTGATGAGTTTCGCCAGTTTCGCTTCCTTCATCCGAAGCAGTTTCCCGGGCGAAAGAAGATCCCCGGATTTGATATTCCGGATCGCCTTTTCGACATTCCCCCAGTTCGTGTTCTGGGTCAGTATGGCGCCGACAATGACCTCGAAAGGAGTTTCACCCGGCCACCATTGTAAATCTCCAAAATGGCCATTCAATTTTTCATAAATGACCAGAAGCTTCTTACCTGATGCAGCGTCCTGTGACAACCTGTTTCCCTTTGAAGTGATCTTCCCGCTATTAATAATTCAATACGGGATTTTTTGCCACCGATCTTATGGTTTGAACCTGCCCGCGGGACGGATCATCTTTGTCTCGCCGGCGTTTCATCGATACGGTAATTTATGATTATCTCTGCTTTTTTCGAGTGCGGACGGGGATATAATTCCGTAAGGAGTGAGGAGTGAGGTGTTATGAGCGGGAAATAAACCTTTTCCCCCTTGAAGGAGATCCAGCAGGTTGTTGAAAACGTATTTGGCTGTTCAATTCTGTCATACCCGTCTTTCGAGTGCCTCAGGACAAAATCCGTCGGGTATCCGGAAGTAATTAAAAAACTTGATTCCCGCTCCCCGATCAGATACTTCGAGGACAAGTTTCGCGGGAATGACCTTATTCAACAACCTGCTGGTGCATACCCCTGCACCTTACTTTTTACTCCTTACGCTTTACGGCTTGCGCCTAATTTTTCCTGAGGACGAGATAGTACGTCGACCTTCCCCTCTTGATCAGCAGGAGGACCGAATCGGCTTTGCCCTTTTTTGACATTTCACGGACGTAATCCTTCATGCCGTTGATCTTGACGCGGTTGACCTGCACGATGACATCCTGCGGCTTGATTCCCGCCTCTTCGGCAGGGCTTCCCTCTTTAACCGAAGTAACCATTATTCCCGATCTTTCAGGAATGCCGAGGAATTCGGCGATCTGAGGAGTGATCTCCTGGACCGCCATGCCGAAATACTCCTCGCGGGACTTGATCCCGGCAATTTCCTTCTTATCGCTTCTTTCCGCGATGACCAGATTGAAATTCCGGACCTTTCCTTCCCTGAGGACCTTCAGGCCCACGCGCTTCCCGACGGGAAGCGCCGCCACGATCCGCAGGAGCTCATGAGTATCCCTGACCCTCTTTCCCTCGATCTCCAGAATTATATCCCCGGTTCGGAGCCCGGCCCTTTCGGCAGGATCTCCCGGCATGACGTCTCCTACCAGGGCCCCTTCGCGCTCCTTCAACTTGAGGCTGCTTGCGATATCTTCGGTAATATCCTGAACCGATATTCCCAGCCAGCCCCGCGTTACTTTTCCCTTGGTCCGGAGATCGGATAGAATTTCCCTGGCCATGTTGATGGGTATGGCAAAACCGATTCCCTGTCCGTGGGCGACGATCGCAGTGTTTATTCCTACGACTTTGCCGTCCAGGGTGAACAGGGGGCCGCCGCTGTTGCCCGGATTAATCGAGGCGTCAGTCTGAATGAAATTATCGTAAGGTCCGGAGCCGATGACCCGCCCCTTTGCGCTGACTATACCCGCAGTGACTGTCTGCTCCAGCCCGAACGGGTTTCCGATGGCGACAACCCAGTCCCCTACGCGGAGACGCTCCGAATCGCCCAGCTCGACAACAGGAAGATTACCTGAAGGCTTGATTTTAATGAGTGCTATATCCGTTTTCGCGTCCTTGCCTACTACTTTGGCCTCGTATTCTTTGCCGTTTGAAAGCTTGACCTTTATCCTGTCGGCTTTTTCAATCACGTGATTGTTGGTAAAAATATAACCGTCTTTAGTGATGATGAAGCCGGACCCGAGACTCCTCTGTTTGAACTCCCTTTGCGGCATGTCTCCAAAGAATCTGCGGAAAAAGTCGTCACCGCCAAAAAATCGATCAAAGAATTCGTCGCCGGAGCGGGATCTGACTCCCGATTTGACTGTCTTGGTCGTGCTTATGTTGACAACCGCCGGCTTGACGCGGTCGGTGATGTCCGCAAAGGACAGCGGCGCCCCGGAAATGTCCCGGGCTGGAACGGACGCCTGCGCCCGCGGGGCCGGACGTGTTGCGGCAAAAGAAAAATGAAGGACTCCGATCATGGACACGAGAAAAATCCCGATCAGAAAGACAAACCAGAAAACAAAAAAGGTCCTTTTACTTTTCTTTACACCATCCATAAAAACCTCCGGATCATACCTGCTTATTATAGTGTCGCCTTCCCGGCGGAGACGCAGAGGATAGCTTCATTTCACCCCAAATTCAATAGTCAAAAATCGGTATTTTCCCTCGCGTCGAGTAAGACTTTGCAAAATTGATTCCAGCACCGCCGAAACTTTTCCCGCTGCCCCTGTTTTCGTATATGCTTGATATTATTGCTTATATATACAGTTGAGGCGAAATCCTGCCGGAATGCGAGGCGCCGCCGGAGCAATCCGGGCCTTTTTTTCGACAATCTCAGGACAGAATCTGTCGAGTATTCAAAAATCAGGGATAACGCAAAAGAAGACCTTTGAGATACAACGACGGCGGAAAATGGGGAACAACCGGATGGTCCAGGTCCTGCTTGAGCCACTCCAGGACCTCGGGCCTTCTGCGCGTCTCGACGGCGGCGTCCCGTACTGTCCGTACAAGGTCTTCCATTTCGACGTGATGGGAACAGGAGAATACCGCCAGCAGCCCTCCCGGGCGCAGGAGCCTCGCCCCGTTAAGGATGAGGTGGCGGAACCCCTTGAGCGCGCCGTGCCTTTCCCTCTTTGTCTTGGCGAACGAGGGAGGGTCCAGGATTACGAGATCGTAATCAGGGCGCCCGCAGACGTTCCCGGCAAGATAGTCGAATGCATCCGCCTTGATCGTTTCAATCTGCCTTACTCCGTTCAAAGAGGCGTTTTCTTCCACCTGTTCGAGGGCGGCCCTGGACTCGTCCAGAAAGCGGACAACCCCGGCTCCCCTGACCGCCGCATGCATTCCGAATCCGCCGGCATGGCAGAAACAATCCAGCACGCGCGCGCCCTTCCTTACATAATCCGCTACAATCTTCCGGTTGCGCCTCTGGTCGAGATAGAACCCGGTTTTCTGCCCTCCCCTCAGCCGCACATGGTACCTGATTTCGTCTTCCCGGATCTCAATCCGGTCGGGGATTTCTCCGTCAAGGACCCTTTCCTCCGCAGGCAGTCCCTCCTTTATGCGGGCGCGCGCGTCCGGCTTCTCATAAATTCCGCGGAAGGCCTGTTTCCGCAGCGCCCCCAGTATCGATTCCCGCCGCTTTTCCATCCCCGCGGTGTTTATCTGCAGCGAAAGATATCCTGCATACGAATCCACGATCAGTCCGGGAAGGCCGTCAGCCTCGGCATGCACCAGCCTGACGGCATCGGTTTCCGCAAAGAATTCTTTTCGCTTCAAAACGGCTTCGTAAATCCTGTTCTCGATAAAAGGGGGCGTCACGGGCTGCTTCTCAAAAGCAAGAATCCTTACGCAGATTTTACTCGCGGGGTTGGCGTAGCCTGAGGCCAGAAATCTGCCTTCCGGGGACACGATCTCGACAGTCTCGCCGCCGGGAAGATTTGCGGGCATTTTCAGAATCTCGTTGTCGTAGACCCATGGAAAGAGGTTCTGGATTTTCTGCACTGCCTTCCAGCTGACGGCTATTTTTTTCACATGAACATCTCCTGAGGATTCGGTAGAGAATAAGGCAGGACGCATCCGCCGTCAACCGGTTCTCAAAAAAAAAGGCCCGCATCCGCGGGCCTTTTTTCCATATTTATTTTCAGTGGGCGGAATGCGCCTCTTTCTTTTCTTCACCGTACACTTCCAGGCTGCCGGATTCCTCCGTCTCCCGCAGCCACTTGGGGTGCTGTTTTTTCGCCCAGGCCCGCGTTACCCACCCGCTGAACATGGCCGGCGCCGAGCCGGGAGACCCGACCGTGCCCAGGTAAAGATGCACGAAGAAGAATGCGAACAGCACCACGAACCCGAGGGCGTGGAGCGGATACATCAGAATCAGCAGCCCCGGAGACAACGGCTGGAACCACATCAGTAGCCCCGTGAAGACCATGACGGCGCCGAAAACGGCGACGGCCAGAAAGAACGCCTTCTGTCCCGGGTTGTACTTCCCGACTTCGGGCATATTGTCGACATGCCACAGATATCCGCCGGCCGCCTTCATCCATTCGAGGTCCTCGGGCATCTCGAACTTTCCGGCCTCATGCCACCACATCCGGACGGCCAGCACGAGGGAAACGGCAAAAACAAGACCGCCGAAATTATGGACATACTTCAGGCTGCGGAGCCCTCCCATGACGTTCCCGATGAAATTGAAGGAATGGAACATCATGCCGAGGCCCGTTACGAAGAGAAGGATGCAGGACAGGGCAAGGGACCAGTGGACCACCCTTTCGAATGCGTCTGTCGCTTTGATCATTCCTTTTTTCATCTTACTTACCTCCTTCCGCCTGGCTGCCTTGGCCATCCTCGTCGGGCGTCTTGGGTCCGTGGATTATGTAATGCAGAAAAGATCCGCCGATGACGCCGCCCGCCGCGAGCAGACTGAGCGGTTTCAGGAGATTCTTCCAGAGGAGGACGGAATACGGGACGTGCGGGTTCTGATTGAGTCCCGCATAGACAGACGGCTTCTCTTTCAGCACGTACATAAGGTGTGTTCCTCCCACGACCTTGTCCCCGTAGATATTCGCATCTCCGCCAAGCTCCTTTACCCGCTTTGCGGCCGCTTTCATCATGACGTCCTTGTCGCCCCACTGAAGAGCGCCGGTCGGGCACGCCTTGACGCAGGCCGGAATCATATTATTCACGATCCGGCTCTCGCACATGTCGCACTTGTAAACCTTATCCGTCTCATGGTCGTACTTGGGAACCTCGAACGGACAGGCTGCCACACAATTTTTGCAGCCGATGCACCGGTCCAGGTCCTTGCCCACAATCCGGAATTCCTTGTTGTAGCGCAGGGCCGAAGTGGGACACGCCTGGACGCACGCCGCATCCGTGCAGTGCATGCAGGCGTCTTTCCGGAAGAGCCACTTGACATTGCCCTTATCGTCTTCGACATCCTGGAAACGGATGATCATGTATGTATTCGCCTGCAGGGTCGGCGGATTCTGGTAGGTGCCCAGGTTTTTCGTCTGTTTCGCCTTCAGCCCGTTCCACTGCTTGCACGCAAGCTGGCAGCCCCTGCAGGCCGTGCACTTCGAATCGTCATAAAGTTTGATTTTCTCAGCCATTTAATTCACCCCTTTCTTCACGACGTTCACCATGAAGGCCTTGCTTTCGGGGATGTGGGTGTTCGGATCTCCCGCGCTGGGGGTCAGAAGGTTCGCCGAATCTCCGAAGGTGAATACTTCCGGCTTCTTGTCGTTCGGGCCGTACTTGCGCGTTGCGGTGGTCGCCCAGCCGAAATGCCAGGGCACCCCGACCATATGGATCAGATTTCCATCTATGTTGAACGGCTTGAGGCGGGGAGTTACGATCGCAACGGCGTCGACCTGACCACGCGCCGATTTCACGGTGACCATCTCCCCGCTTTTGAAACCCTTTTCCCTGGCCAGATCGGTCCCGATCTCGACGAACATTCCGGGCTGCATTTCCGCCAGCCAGGGCAGCCATCTCGTCAGAACTCCCGTCTGCCAGTGCTCGCTTACCCGGTACGTGCTGCAGATAAACGGGAACCTGGGGTCGCAGCTCGCAACCACGTCCAGTTCCGTTCCCACCCCGGGCTTGTCGAACCTCCTTATAACCGGGTTCACCTTCTGCGGCGACAACAGGTTTTTCTCGATCGGGCATTCCAGCGGCTCATAATGCTCCGGGAAGGGACCGTCGGCCAGGCCGGGTCCGTACAGGCTGGCAACGCCGTCCGGCTTCATTATGAAAGGCGGTCTGCCCGAGCCGGGGTTGCCCACGCCGTCGGGAACGTCGCCCGTCCACTTAGCGCCGTTCCAGACAATGACGGGCCGCTTCTTGTCATAAGGCTTCCCTTCCGGGTCCACGGAAGCTCCGTTGTAAATGATCCTGCGGTTGACCGGCCAGGACCAAGCCCATTCGTGATAGCCGCCGATTCCTGAGGCGTCTTTAGTCCCGCGCCGTGCGGACATGTTGCCCGCATCCGTATAGGAAGCGCAGTAAATCCAGCAACCGGAGGAAGTGGATCCGTCGTCCTGCAGGAAAGCAAAGCTCGGAACGAGCTGTCCCTTTTTGAATTCCCGTTTCTCTTTCTTGACCGGGTCCTCAACGACTTTGTCCGTCAGGAAATATCCGTTAACCTCCTTGGCAATGAGATGCGGATTAATGTGACCGTGGTCGAGATAATTCCAGGAGAGTTTTGTGATCGCCTCTTTCAGCGGTCCACCCTCTTTCTGGTACAGATCCTTCACCTTCAGATATATATCGGAGAAGATATCGACGTCGGGTTTTGCCGCTCCGGGCGGTTCAACGGCCTTATAGCGCCACTGCATCCAGCGGCCGCTGTTGGAAATGCTCCCTTCCTTTTCCACCGAAGAGGCGCAGGGGAGCATGAACACTTCCGTTTTGATCTTGGTGGGGTCCATGCCGGGACCGCGCCAGAAGGAGCCTGTTTCGTTGTCGAACAGGTTGACGTTGACCATCCAGTCGAGTTTCGTCATCGCCTGGCGGACTTTATTGGAGTGGGCGCCGCTTGCGGCCGGATTCATGCCCCAGGCAAAAAACCCGGTGAACGCTCCCTTGTACATCTGGTCGAAGAGCACCAGCCAGGAATAGTTCGCGCCGTCGTCGATCTTCGGCATGTAGTAGTACGCTTCCTCGAGCGAGGCGTTCATCCCGTACATCGACCTGAGGAAGCTGGCCGAATACTTCGGGAAATTCTTCCACCAGTTCAGGCTGTTCTTTTCCCTGGTAACCGGCGTCCTCTTATCGTTATATGCTTTCAGCGTCGGCATTGATCCCGTCGGCGTTCCGAGGTAGCCCGGCCATATATGGAAAAGAAGTCCATGATCGGTCGACCCCTGGACATTCGACTCTCCGCGAAGAGCCTGAACGCCGCCTCCCGCGACTCCCATGTTCCCAAGCAGGAGCTGCACGATGCTCATGGCGCGGATATTCTGAACGCCGACCGTATGCTGGGTCCAGCCCATCGCGTATAAAATGTTGCCCGCCTTGTCGGGAGCCGCCGTCTTCGCGTATTCCCTGTAAACCTCTTCAAGCTTTGCTTTGGGGGTTCCCGTAATCCGCGATACCAGGTCGACGTTGTATCGGGAATAATGTTTTTTCAGGAGCTGATAAACGCTGTTGGGATCCTTGAGCGAGCGGTCTTTCCTGATGACCCCTGCCCCGTCCGTCTGGTAGGCCCAGGTAGACTTGTCGTACTTTCCTTCCGCAAATCCGGAGAAGAGGCCTTTGTTCTCTCCCGGATCCTTGAAGGCCGGATTAACCAGGAAGGAGGCATTCGTGTAATTGACCACGTAATCCCTGTGGATCAGGTCGTTGTCGAGAATATACTTGATCATGCCGCCGAGGAACGCGATATCCGTTCCCGAGCGGAGGGGCGCGTAAATGTGCGACTTCGCCGCGGATTGCGTAAACCGCGGATCCACGCAAATGAGCTTTGCCCCCTTATCAACCGCCTTCATGACCCACTTGAAGGAAATGGGATGATTGGAGGCGGGATTGCTTCCCATTATCAGGATCACATCACTGTTCTGAAAATCGATCCAGTGATTCGTCATTGCGCCGCGTCCGAACGACTCTGCCAGAGCCGCAACAGTGGCGCTGTGTCAGATCCTGGCCTGGTGCTCTATATACACCAGGCCCAACCCCCTCAGGAATTTCTGATACGCAAAGCACTCTTCATTGTCCATGGCGGCGCTGCCGACGGAGGCGATACCATCCGTGCGGTTCACGACCTCGCCTTTGGCGTTCTTGAACCGGAAGCTCTTGTCCCGGCTCGTCTTTATGTTGCGGGCGATCTTGTCCAAAACCCATTCCCATTCCTTCTCCTCCCACTGGGTACCATAAGGCGCGCGGTAAAGAGGTTTGTCCAGGCGGGCGGGATTAACGGCCATCTGGAAAATCGATCCGCCTTTGGAACAGAGAGAGCCGCGGCTGATGGGATGGTCCGGATCTCCTTCTGTATTCACTGCCTTTCCGTCGCGGGTGGATACGATAATTCCGCATCCGACCGAGCAGTAGGGGCAGATGGTAGTGGTTTCTTTTGTATATTTGATCTTCAGAGGCTGGGCATGAGCGGCGGCCGGCTTCAGCTGGAATCCGATTCCACCCGCCATAAATGCCGCGCCGGAGATCTTAAGAAAACCTCTCCTGCTGACATCCATACAATGCACTCCTTTCTAAAAGGACTAATATCCCAATGATTTCCGGGGCGCAGGAACAGTTCTTAACCATCCATGGTCCCCTCTTCTGAAGGAATTATCCGGGGGAAAAGGTGATCACAGGACTTATGAGGCGGGATTTCTTAACTAAATTCCTGCGGCTTCCAAAGATTCCCAAACCATGCTCCAAGTCCGCGTGATTCTATATATTTGCGGTTTCCGAGTCAAGGTCTTTTTTGAAGATTGTACAATCATTTCTGCTACTTATGCCATTTATGACATAAGTTTCCCGGAGAAGGCAGGGACCCGCCGCTTCTGCCCGCCC
This sequence comes from Syntrophales bacterium, assembly GCA_028712885.1. Lineage (GTDB taxonomy): Bacteria > Desulfobacterota > Syntrophia > Syntrophales > UBA4778 > JAQTPK01. Next base: position 62,892 of record JAQTPK010000002.1, read on the forward strand.
CAATAATCGTTGCGATCGGCGGCACGCTGTGATAATAACGTATTTCCGGTTATTTAAATGGAAATCAAACATAAACTCTGGATAGAGGAAAACGGTAAAGTCCTCTTCGGACACGGTCGGGATTCGCTGCTGAGGGCAATCGAGGAGCACAGCAGCCTTCAGGCGGCAGCGAAAATACTGAATATGTCCTACCGTGCGGCATGGGGAAAGATCAGGGCTTCCGAGGCCAGGCTGGGAGTTCCTCTCGTTGAGTGCGGCCGTGGAAAGGCGATGACGCTTACCAAGGAAGCCAGGCACCTGCTGGTGCAATTCGAGGAAATTGAAAAAGAAATCGACTCCATTCTGGAAAAAGCAAACCGGAAACTCTCTTTTTTAACGGAGATAAGGTCCGTTCCCGGCAAACGGCAATGAGCCGCCCCGACGGATTCCGATTATCTTTCCGCCCTCTCAGCTCCCGGCCGACCCCAATTTAACATTTGAACAGGAGTATATCTGAATGAGCAGAATCAGTGAGATTGAAAATGCCATAAATGACATAATCGAAAGAAGACCGCACAGCAAAGACGCCGTAACGGCGTTCAAGCCGGTATTGCTGGAAAAGACCCGGTGGAAAGAGAAATTGGAGCCTGTTTCACCGGTGACAGACGTCGAGCAACTAAAGAAAGGAATCCCGGTGATCAGGCAGACAAAACTGTTTCTCCCCGGCGATCCATGGCAGGAGATTATTCTCTCCTTGAGCAGCGCTGCGGGGGACGGTTTTCCTGAATTTCGGAAGGATTTCGATACAATTAAAAGCAGCATCCGGAAATCGCCGCTGCCGGTGCACGATTTCCTCGGAAAGTTCCCGGAATCAGACGAGGAATTTATTTCGGAGTGGTCCCGTAAAATGGGAATTCGTCCCGATGCCCTCAGCTTTGTACTCTTTACCGCAATCAGAACCGTTCTCGAAAAAAGGGGCGAAGAATACCGGGACCATATCAAAGCTGCCGACTGGGATGAAGGATATTGTCCGGTCTGCGGATCTTTTCCCTCGCTCGCTATAATTCAGGAAAAAACAGGCCGGAGAAAACTTAATTGTTCAAATTGCGCATTCGAATGGGATTTCAGCCGTGTGGATTGTCCATACTGCGGCGATCACGCCCCGGAAGGAATGGATTTCTTTTTCATCGACGGGAATCAGCAGGAATCCGCTTATGTATGCCACAAGTGCAAGCGCTACATAATTACGCTCAACCAGGTAAGCGATCTTACCCCTCAGGACCGGGAGGCTTCCTCCATCAGCCTCGCCCACATGGACATGATCATGCAGGACAAGGGTTTTGCTCCAATGGCCTTCTGCGCCTGGAATGTTTTTTAAACGTGAATTGGATTCCCAGTTCCCGGTTCACATTTCTCAGTTCTTAAGAAAACCGCCGTCTGACCGGGAACGGTGAACTGTGAACTTACAAGGAGCGCCGTCCGGAACCCGGCCCCGCCCGCCTTGGTTTTTCAATATGTTTTTTTTACTATAACTCCCCTTTTTTAAAGAGCTTATGCTTAATTTTTGCTTGACTGGAAACCGGAAAGGACGTAGATATGCCACGTTTGACATAGCGCATGTTTGGCATAGTATGAGGAGGCTCCTATGGAAATAACCAGGCGAGGTTTTTTGACGATGTCCGGCGCCATCGGATCGGGAATAGCCCTGTCTTCTCTGGGTATAAACCTGAAACCGACGAGGGCCTACGCGGATGAACTTAACAAGGCAAATAAAATAAAATCCGCAAAGCAGGTCTCAACCGTATGCTGCTACTGTTCCGTCGGATGCGGCTTGATCTGCAGCGTGGATAAAATGACGGGAAAGATCTTCAATATCGAAGGTGACGCCGATCACCCGATCAATGAAGGCTCGCTCTGCGCCAAGGGTGCGGGATTCTTCGACCTGACGGAGGCGAACAAGTACCGCCTGAAGAAAGTGCAGTACCGCGCCCCCATGAGCGACAAGTGGGAGGAAAAGGATTGGGATTGGGCTGTCAACAGAATCGCCCGGCTGGTGAAAGACACGCGGGACAAGGGCTTCGTCATGCAGAACAGCAAGGGCGAGCTCGTCAACCGCTGTGAGAGCATCGGTCACCTTGGGAGCTCCAATGTAGACAATGAAGAATGCTGGCTGATGAGTGTGAAAGCGAGGGCCCTGGGTCTGGTCTATATAGACCACCAGGCCCGGGTCTGACACAGCCCCTCTGTAGCGGCTCTGGGAGAGTCGTTCGGACGCGGTTCGATGACGAACCATTATATAGATCTGAAGAACAGCGACGTCATCCTGATCATGGGAAGCAACGCCGCTGAGCACCACCCCATCGCCTTCAAATGGATCCTGAGGGCGAAAGAGCAGAACGGGGCCCGGCTGATCCACGTGGACCCCCGGTACACCAGGACATCCGCCCGTTGCGATTACCATGTGCCCCTTCGTTCCGGAACGGACATCGCCTTCCTGGGCGGCATGATCAACTACATCCTGGAAAACAATAAGTACTTTAAAGATTACGTGTTGAACTACACCAACGCGTCCTTTATTGTCGGGAAGGACTTCTACTTCAAGGACGGCCTTTTCTCCGGATATAATCCGGCCAAACGGAAGTACAGCAAGGATACCTGGGTGCTGGAAAAAGACGGCAGGGGAATACCGAAGCGCGACATGACCCTGAGCAACCCCCGGTGCGTTTTCCAGATGCTGAAAAAGCACTTTTCCCGCTACACGCTGGACAAGGTCTCCAGCATAACGGGGGTCTCCAAGGAAGACCTGACGAAGGTATACGCGGAGTACAGCGCGACAGGCGTCAAGGACAAGGCGGGGACCGAATGTTACGCTCTCGGCTGGACGCACCACACGACAGGAAGCCAGATTATCCGGACCATGGCTATCATACAGCTCCTGCTGGGAAATATGGGAATCGCCGGCGGTGGTGTGAACGCGCTGCGGGGAGAACCGAACGTCCAGGGGTCGACCGACCACTGCATCCTTTACGGAAATCTGCCCGGATACCTGAAGATGCCCGTTGCTTCCCTGGATACGCTGGAAAAGTACCTGAAAAAATGTACGCCCGTATCGAATGACCCGCAATCGGCCAATTACTACCAGAACTATCCGAAGTTCTTTGTCAGCTTCCTGAAATCAATGTTCGGCGACAAGGCGACTAAGGAAAACGGATTCGGATATTCCTGGCTGCCTAAGATGGACGACGGCGCCGCCTATTCGCTGATGCACCTCTTTGAGAAAATGTATGAAGGCAGGGTCAAGGGGCTCTTCGCCGTCGGAACGGACCCGGCCGTCAGCTCGCCCAATACGGCCAAGGTGCGCAAGGCTCTCGAGAAGCTCGACTGGCTTGTCGGCGAGAACATCTTCGACAACGAGACATACTGTTTCTGGAAGGGTCCCGGCGTGGATCCGAAACAGGTCAAGACCGAGGTATTTCTCCTTCCGGCTTCCGCCTCCATGGAAAAGGAGGGCAGCCAGAGCAACAGCGGCCGCTGGGTCCAGTGGAAATACAAGGCGGCCGATGCCCCCGGCGATGCAATACCGGTAGGGGAGATAACGATAAAAATCATGCAGGCCGTCAAGGAACTCTATGCCAAAGAAGGCGGCGTGCAGCCTGCGCCCATTCTCAATCTCAAGTGGGACTACACGGATGCCAAGGGAAGGTTCGATGTTCTGAAGGTTTCAAAGCAGATCAACGGCCACTTCCTTAAGGATACCGTGATCGAGGACAAAGACAAGAAAACCAGGACTGAATTCAAGAAAGGCCAGCTTGTGCCGACATTCGGCATGCTCCATGCGGACGGCTCGACATCCGGCGGCAACTGGATCATGGCCGGAAGCTTCAGCGCGACCGGAGAGAACAAGATGACCAGGCGCGGCAAGGACGACCCCACGGGGCTCGGACTTTATCCCAACTGGTCGTATGCCTGGCCAGTCAACAGGAGAATTATCTATAACCGCGCTTCGTGCGATATCCACGGCAAGCCGTACAATCCGAAACGGAAGCTCCTGGAGTGGACCGGCGACAAGTGGGTCGGCGACGTTCCGGACGGACCCTGGCCGCCCATGGCGGACAGGGCCAAAGGCAAATATCCGTTCATCATGAAACAGGACGGGCTCGGCGCGCTCTTCGGGCCGGGCATGACGGAAGGCCCCTTCCCGGAGCATTATGAGCCGCTGGAAGGCCCCCTGGCGAAGAATCCCCTCTCCAGCCAGCTGATCAATCCGGCTGTCGAGATCTTCAAGAACGACATGAACAAAGTGGCAAGTGCCGACGAGAAATTCCCCTATGTCTGCACCACTTATTCCTGCACGGAGCACTGGTGCTCCGGAGCCCTTACCAGATGGCAGCTCTGGCTCCTTGAAATGCAGCCGGAACTGTACGTGGAGATCGGAGACAAGCTTGCGCAGGAGAAAGGGATCAGAAACGGCGAGAAGGTGAAGGTTCAGTCCGCCCGCGGCGAAGTGGAATGCGTGGCCATGGTGACCAAGCGCTTCCGGCCATTCACGATAGAGGGCAAGACCGTTCATCAGGTCGGGCTCCCCTTCAATTACGGCTGGCTCTTTCCCAAAGACGGAGGAGACAGCACGAATTTCCTCACGCCCACGGTGGGAGACGCAAACACCTTCTGCCCGGAGTACAAGGCCTTCATGGTCAATGTGAAGAAGGCATAGGAGAATGGACATGAAAGCCGAAATCGTAAAATTGATAGATACGACGAAATGCACGGCGTGCCGGGGCTGCCAGGTCGCCTGTAAGCAGTGGAATGAGATGCCGGCGATGCGGACCCGCAACCGGGGAAGCTACCAGAACCCTCCGGACCTGCAGTGGAACACCTGGACCCTGATCCGGTTTCAGGAATACGTGGACGACAAGGGCGCCTTTAAATGGCTGTTCCGCAAGGACGGCTGTATGCATTGCACCGACGCGGCCTGCGTCAAAGTGTGTCCGAGCGGGGCCCTGCACTATTCGGAGTACGGCACCGTCGGATTGAAATCATCGCTCTGCATCGGGTGCAAGGAATGCGCGTCTGCCTGCCCCTTCGATGTTCCCAAGTACAGCCATGCCGACGATAAGATATTCAAATGCGATTTATGCCTCTCCCGGATCCGGACGAACCAGTCGCCGGCCTGTGTCAAGTCGTGTCCTACCGGGGCGTTGACTATCGGCCCCAAGGACAAGATGCTCAAAAAGGCTTATGCAAGGGCAAAAGAGCTCGGCGGCGACGCCAATGTCTATGGGGACAAGTTCGTTGGCGGAACGCACGTAATCTACGTGCTGAGTGAAAAGCCGGAAGTTTATGAGGAACTCCCGAAAAATCCCGCCGTGCCGGCTTCGATCGTCCTGTGGAAAGATATTTTGAAGCCTTTCAGCCTTCTTGTCGCGGGCGGAACAATCGCCGGGGCATTCCTGCACTATATTACGCATGGACCCAAATTGCCCGATGAAAACGGCCATGACGCTGAAGGGAAGGGGGAGTAACCATGCGAAAGGATATGATTCAAGCCACGGATGCATTTGAGAGAGTGGTCCATTGGAGCCTGGCCGTGTCGTGCATCGTTCTGTTCGTGTCCGGCCTGGGAATGATGTTCAAATCGTTTAATTTTATCGGTACCATGGTAGGCGGGCTGCGGATTCTCAAGTACGTGCATAATTTTACGGGGATCTTCTTCATTGTGTCCCTCGTCTTATCGATCCGCATGTGGTGGAAAGAGGCGGGGACATTTGAAATGCCCGGTGATCTGGAGTGGATGAAAGCTGCGGGCGGATACCTGTGGCACGTCGATAACGTCCCCGAAGTCGGAAAATACAATCCCGGACAGAAAGCCTTTTTCCTTGCCGTGGCCGTTTTCGGAGCGGCAATGGGAGTGTCCGGTCTCGTCATGTGGTTCTCGACCGGTTTCCCGGCCTTCGCCGTCAGGTGGATGTACGTCCTCCACGCGCTCGGATTCCTTGTCCTGTTTGCCTTCTTCTTTGTCCATCTCTATCTCGGCACAATCGGCTCCCCGGGGTCCCTTCCCGCGATGACGACGGGCCGGGTGACCAGGGCCTGGGCGAAGAAACAGCACCCCAAGTGGCTGCGGGAGATGGATGAGTCGGCAAAAGCCGACGTCCACGCTGGAGGAGGCCATGGCTGATTCTTTTCTTCTCAACGGCAAAAACGCAAGCTTCGAGCCTGGTCAGACCATCCTGGAAGCAGCCGGAAACAACGGCATCACAATCCCTACTCTCTGCCACTTGAAGGGAACCACTCCGACAGGCGCCTGCCGCATCTGCCTCGTGGAAGTCGCCGGTGCGAGGACATTAATGGCCGCCTGTTCGACGCCGGTTTCCACCGGAATGGACGTCCGGACGGATACGGACCGCGTGCACCAGTCAAGAAAGCTTGTAGTCGAGCTCCTTCTGTCGAGCGGCCGCCACGATTGCATGGTCTGCGAAGCGAACGGCGATTGCCGCCTTCAGGACCTCGCCTATTTCTACGGCATCAAGGAGCCCCGTTTCAAACAGGCCGACGAATTCTATCCTGTCGAGGACCGGAACCCGTTTATCGTGCGCGACTTCAGCCGCTGCATACTTTGCGGCCGCTGCGTTCAGGCCTGCAATGAAGTTGTCGTCAACCGGGCCATTTCCCTCGGTTATCGCGGCGCGGAAACAAAAATCGTCACGGGCGGCGACAAGGCATACGACGAAAGCGACTGCGTCTTCTGCGGCCAGTGCGTGCAGGCGTGCCCCGTCGGGGCGCTGACGGAAAAGAAAGCCGTAGGGCTTGCCCGGACATGGGAGACCCGGAAGATCCGCACCACGTGCCCTTATTGCGGCGTGGGCTGCCAGATGTGGCTGCACGTCAAGGACGGCCGGATCACGAAGACCACGGCCGTCGAGGACGCCGAGCCGAACAGGGGCAGGCTCTGCATCAAGGGACGGTTCGGATACGATTTCCTGTATTCCGGCGAGCGGCTGAAAACGCCGCTGATAAGAGAGAACGGAAATTTCCGCGAGGCATCGTGGGATGAAGCCCTGGACCTGGTGGCGGCGAAGTTCAAGGACACCATCGACCGGTTCGGGCCGGATTCGGTGGCGGGCGTCAGCTGCGCCCGCAGCCTGAACGAAGATTCGTACCAGATGCAGAAACTTTTCCGCGCAGTGTTCGGTACTAACAATATCGACCACTGCGCCCGTACCTGACACGCACCGACTGTCGCCGGTCTGGCGACATCATTCGGCTCGGGTGCGATGACCAATTCGTTTGCCGATTTTGCCAAGGCAAAACTGTTCATTATCATAGGATCCAACATGACGGAGGCGCATCCCGTCGCCGCCACGTTTGTGAAAGACGCCGTCCTGGCGGGAGCGCAGCTCATTGTGATCGATCCGCGGCGCTCGGGAATCGCCGACTTCGCGCATCTTCACGTTCCGATCAAGGTAGGGTCGGATGTGGCCTTCCTGAACGGGGTGATGAACGTACTGATTTCCGAGGGACTGTACGATAAAAAGTACGTCGAATCCTGCACGACCGGCTTTGACAAGCTGAAAGCGAAGGTCATGGAATATCCGCCCGAGAAGGCGGCGGAGATCAGCGGCGTGAGCGCCGACCTGATCCGGGAAACGGCGCGGCGCCTTGCATCAATCAAGCCGGCAATGCTCATTTATACTCTCGGTATTACGGAGCACATCTGCGGAGTAAAAAACGTGCTGTCGTGCGCGAATATCCAGATGCTGCTCGGAAACGTAGGTTTCGAGTGCGGCGGCGTGAATCCGCTGCGGGGTCAGAACAACGTTCAGGGGGCCTGCGACATGGGCGCCCTGCCCAATGTCTTTCCAGGCTACCAGCGGGTCGATAACCCGGAAGCAAGGGCGAAATTCCAGGCCGCCTGGAAATGCGAGGAGCTGCCAGGCAAACCGGGGTTGATGATGCCGCAGATGATCGACGGCCTCCCCGAGGGAAAAGTCAAAGCCCTTTACATATTCGGGGAGAACCTGGCCAATACGGAGCCGGATATCCGGCACGTGGAGCATTGTCTCAGCTCGGCGGAATTTCTGGTCTGCCAGGATATATTCCCGACGGAAACGACTCGTTTTGCCCACGTGATCCTTCCCGCTGCGGCCTGGAGCGAAAACGACGGCACGTTCACGAGCAGCGAGCGCCGGGTCAACAGGGTCCGCACGGCTTCCGATCCTCCCGGCAAGGCGAAGCCCAATTGGTGGATTTTCAGAGAGATCGCCCGCAGGCTGGGCCATCACTGGGAGTCAAACAGCGCAAAGGAAATATGGGATAACGAAGTCTCCCGGCTTGCGCCGTCCCTTGCCGGAATCCGCTACAGCAGGCTCAGGAACAACGGCTTGCAGTGGCCGGTTCCGAATGATAAACATGCGGGGACGCCGACGCTCCATGGCGACGGGTGTTTCACCTGCGGCCTCGGCGTTTTTTCTCCCGTGGACTGGATTCCTCCCGCGGAGACTCCCGATGAGAGTTACCCGCTTCTGTTGAGCACGGGCAGGCGCCTTTACCATTATCATACGAGAACCCAGACGGGCCGCTCCAAAGGAATCAATGATCTTCTGGGAGAAGAAACGGCGGATATATCTCCTGAGGATGCGTCCGCACTCGGCATTAAAGACGGAGAAATGGTCAAAGTCGAATCGCGGCGGGGAGAAGTGGTCGTCAAGGCAAACGTTACAAACAGGGTCCCGGCAGGAATGGTCTGGATGGCTTTTCACTTCCGGGAAGGCTGCGCCAACTGGCTGACGAATCCCGTATACGATCCGATTACCCTCACGGCCGAGTACAAGGCCTGCGCCATCCGGATAGCCAAAACGGGATAGAAGATTAGAATAGAAATGGAAATGAATTTATTGTGTGTTCGCATTTATGTTAAATATAACAGGAATTTGCGTGCAGTCTTGACGGTCTTCGATGTCGCGGGTGCTGAGTATCGCATGCCTGTTGTCGCTTCTGTCTCAGCGGTCTCTTTTCTCCGCAATCCGAGGCGATAAAAAACGGTATGGATATTCATGATGGATTTTCTTCCCCTGTATCTCTCCATAAAGCTCGCCGCTATCTCGACCCTGGTCCTGATAGGGGTCTCCGCGCCCCTCGCCTATCTTCTGGTGCATGTTAAATGGCCGGGAAAATCCTTTTTCGAGGCCCTGATCAATCTGCCAATCGCGCTGCCGCCGACGGTGATCGGGTTCTATCTGCTGTTTGTTATGGGTCCGCGGGGATGGTTGGGAGCGGCCTGGGAGAAATTGAGCGGCGGAGGGCTGCTTTTTACTTTTACGGGAATCGTCGCAGGCTGCATTTTTTACAGCCTTCCTTTCGCCCTGCAGCCGATCAAAGCGGCATTTGAGAAGGTCGACCCCCGCCTCCGGGAAAACGCCTATGTTCTCGGACTTTCGCCGGTCGCTACTTTTTTCCGCGTGATCGTGCCGAACAGCCTGAACGGCATTTCCGCGGCCGCTATCCTCTCTTTTTTGCACAGCATGGGTGCTTTTGGAGTTATCCTGATGATCGGAGGGAGTATTCCGGAAGAGACGAGGGTCGCCTCGATAGCGATATACGAGGCCGTGGAAGCCATGGATTATGACAAAGCCGCAAAGCTTTCCCTGTGCTTTGTGCCGATAAGTTACCTGTTTCTTCTTTTCGTGAACAGACTTTCAAGGAAGTGAACATGTCTCTGCAATGCAAGCTGATAAAGCAAACCGATTATTTCACCATAGAAGTGGATTTTGTCTGCCCGGAGGAAAAGACACTCGCCCTTATCGGTCCGTCCGGATCCGGAAAGACAACCATCATACGGATGCTCGCCGGTCTGCACAAGCCGGACAGGGGCCGGATCGAATGCGGCGGACGCACTCTGTTCGATTCGGAAAACGGCATTCATTTATCTCCCCAGAAGAGAGAGATGGGTTATGTCTTCCAGGATTATACGCTGTTTCCCCACCTGACTATCAGGGAAAATGCGGGTTTTGCAGCCAAAGATGTACAAGAGGCGGACTACCTGCTGGATTACTTCGGATTGAAGCACCTCGGCGATCGGAAGCCTCATCAGGTATCCGGGGGAGAAAGACAGCGCTGCGCCATTTGCCAGGCGCTGGCAAAGCGCCCCCGGCTCCTCCTGCTGGATGAGCCTTTTTCCGCACTCGATGTCGTCACCAGGCGCATTCTCCGAACCGAACTGAAGAGGATCAAGGGAGAAAGGAAACTCTCGACGATTTACGTCACCCACGATATCCATGAAGCCCTTTTCATGGCGGATGAAATCCTTCCCGTTGTCGACGGCAGGATAGAGCGCGACTGGCTGGAAAAAATTATTTCTCCGGCTTCATCTTCCGGCGCCCAGACAAAAGCGCTGCGGGAGCCGAAGCTGTCTTTGGTATATTGATGAAAGGTTAACCATGCCGAAAATAGCAGCATACTCCTATGAAGAGTATCTTCATTTGATTAAATCTTTTCACGGCAATCTTGCCCCCGGCCTTATCATAGGCGGGTTCATGGTGGACAGCGCCCTCGGCATGCTCCCTGAAGGGGAGTTCTTTGATGCAGTATGCGAGACGCGGGTCTGCCTTCCGGATGCAGTGCAGATATTGACGCCCTGCACTATCGGCAACGGCTGGCTGAAAGTCTTTGATTACGGAAGATTCGCGCTCGCCATGTATGAGAAGTACCGGGGCGAGGGCGTGAGGGTTTACCTGGATGCGGGAAAGATGGAATCTTGGCCGGAGATAAAGGGGTGGTTCCTGAAGCTTACGCCGAAAAGAGAACAGGACAGCGAAAAGCTGTTCTCCCAGATAAAGCAGGCCGGAAAAGATATTCTGAGTTGCCGGAAAGTTCGGATCCGTCCTGATCTTCTGAAAAAGAAAAGCCTCGGCGCGGTCGGCATATGTCCCCGCTGCGGCGAGGCTTACCCGCTTCGGGATGGAGATGCCTGCCGGCCATGCCGGGGGGAATCACCTTACCAGACTGTTTGAGACTTGAGACTTTAGGAGCAGGCCAGTTCCTGGTACCGGCGGGTGATGATGTAAATTGCGTAGTCGAACAGCAGGATCGTGTGGTTGAGGCTCTCCACCGCCTGCTGCAGTTCGACGGCGGTAGTAAAGATCGCCTGGAACTGGGCATACAGCCAGATATGCCGTCTCATCAGGATAAGGGCATAAAGGGCCTCATGCATGGGGATGTTGTCTCTGAATGAAAACTCCGCATAACGGGTGAAATACTGCTCCTCTTCCCGGTAAGGCTTCGGGCTCAGGAACATTCTGCTGAAATTATCGTAAAACTCTATCGCCTGGGCGGTCAGTTTATCTCTCGAAATTCCGTGATATGAGGGCGTCCGCGGATTTCTGACGACGTCCCTGCACCAGTTTTCGGCGATATCCCTGGCATGCCGTTCCGTAACTTCCATGAGCTTCGCTGCAAATGCCTTGGCCATTTACGCTACCTCCCCGGAAAACAGATTATATCCTGCCGCGGTGTTGCGCCGATTCAATTGGTCTCAAGTCTCATGTCCCAAGTCTCGAGTTCGCTGAACAGAAACAGGACGCTCAGCAGCCGGTCTGATTTTTTACTTGAGACTTGAGACTAAAGATAAGCTGTAAGACCCTGACGATATCTTTTACAGCTTATCCAGTTGTCGCACCAGGTCCTCCAGCTTCGGTCTTTTGTTTATGTCGTGGACGTCGATAAAACGGATGATTCCCTTCTTGTCTATTACGAACAGGGCCCTTTCCGATGTCCCGTCGGACCTCAGGACACCGTACCGGTCTGAAACGGCGCCATGCGGCCAGAAATCGGACAGGACCGGGAACCATAATTTCCCCATCCGGCTCGTCCAGGCGAATAAAGAAGGTATATTGTCCACGGTTATCCCGAGCAGGACGGCGTCATGAGCTTCGAAAACGTCCTGGATTACATTATACCCCGGCCACTGATCGGAGCAGACCGGGGTCCAGGCGGCCGGCACAAAAGAGAGGACGACGTTTTTTTTGCCCAGGAAATCGGAAAGGGCGATTCTGCCTCCCCGCACGGAAGGAAGCGAGAAATCGGGGGCGCGTCCGCCTACCCGAACCTTCAGTGCGCTGTCGCGCGGTTTGAGCTTGCCGGGATCGTACACATTCCCTTCGAAGCTATCCGATTCCGATCCGGCTGCAGAGCCGAGGAAAAGAACCGCTGTCAGGATGGATACACCGATGATGAATTTCTTCACTTCAGTTCCTTTATGCCCGCCGCTTTTTTTATTTTCGCCAGAAATTCGGCGGGATCTCCTATAGCTCCCGTTTTCGAGTAGAACACCCGTGGATCCCCTTCTGATGTTTTACGAATGCCGATGAAATGGGGCGTCCGGACCTCGCCTATCTGTCCATATGCCGCAAATTCGGGATCGGGAATAATGGGAAAAGGAACGGAATATTTTTTCTTGAAGGCGCCCGCTTCATACGCCGAATTCCCCGCTCCCAGTCCGACGATTACTATCTTCCCCCGCAGGTTCGCATCCGCCTCGATCATCCGGTAAAGCTCGTTTATATTGGGAGCCTCGTTCTGACAGTAGGGGCAATAAATGCTCAGTATTTCCAGAATGACGACAGGCGCCTTGATCTGTGAGATATCGAATTTTCCGCGCCCGGAAAGCCCCAGGTAACTCCGCTCAGACCTGGTATCCGGAGCCGTCAGGACAACCTTGGGGAAATCCGCCCCCGGCGCCGGAGGAGCTTTCGCCTGCTGCGGGAACCCTGCCGGAACCATGACAAATACGAGAAAAGCAACAATGGCCAGTTTCCTCATAGTGTCCCCCAGGGTAATGCGAATTTTCCTTATATATGCAGTTTAGAGGAACAAAACAGAGTTTTCAACACTTTCTGGATCGGACAAATTGTCTTTAAAAGAATCTTGATTTCTTATATATTTTTCCTGCTCCAAGGAGGCTGTATGCCCGGCGGATATACCGGTCTGTTCCTCACCGTCGACCTGATTTCAGGCAAAATCTCCCGGTTTGTCCTGGAGGAAGAATTCTTTCGTCTTCACATCGGAGGAAGCGCCGTCGCGGCCAGGCTCTTCCTGGACGGTTTTCCTCTGGACTGCGATCCCCTCTCCGGCGCCAATCCCCTTATCATTTCCACCGGACCGATGACCGGCAGCGCTTTTCCCGGCACTTCCCGCTTTTCGGTATGCGCCAGATCCCCTTTGACGGGAATCTGGGGCGAATCCGCCTGCGGAGGCACGTTCGGTCCTGAACTCAAGCGGGCGGGATATGATGGACTGATCATCACCGGCCGCGCCCCTTTTCCCTGTTACCTGCGGATAGAAGACGGCGCTGCGGAGATAATCGAAGCCTCGGAGATCTGGGGAAAAGACATATATGAAACGACCGATCTCCTTTGGTCGAAGCACCGCTCCTGCCGTGTCCTCGCGATCGGTCCGGCGGGAGAGAACCTGGTTCGCTTTGCTTCCATAGGGAACGATAAAGGCCATTTCGCCGGGAGGACCGGTCTGGGCGCCGTCATGGGGGCGAAGAACCTGAAGGCGATTGCCGTAAAAGGAACCGGGCATCCCGAAAAGGCCGATAAAGAAGGTTTCAAGCAGGCGCTGCGCAGCGCCGCCGAGGAGATCAGAAGCTCCGCGTTTGCCGGCTCTCTGCACGCCATGGGCTCGGATGCCGGCATGGACCTGGGCATGATGACGGGAGACGTCCCCATCCGGAATTGGACAGTGGGGGAGGATTATGATCTTTCCGCCGCCCTGGGAGGGCCTGCCCTCACCGAAAAATACCTGGTAAAAGCACACGCCTGCACGCATTGCCCGATCGCCTGCAAACGCGTAGTGCGCGTGGCGGAGGGGCCGTACCGGACGGAAGAAGGCCCCGGTCCCGAGTACGAAACATGCTGTACGTTCGGAACGATGATCATGAACTACGACCTTGCCGGCGTGATCAAGGCGAACGAACTGTGCAATCGCTACGGGATGGATACAATCAGCTGCGGCTCGACCGTGGCAATGGCGATGGAGCTCTTCGAAAAAGGACTTCTATCCGGGAGGGACACGGAAGGACTGGACATGGCCTGGGGGAACATGCCGGCCGTTTTTACTCTCCTGGGGAAAATCGCCCGGCGTGAAGGATTCGGAGGACTCCTTGCCGAAGGAAGCGCCCGCGCTGCTGAGCGCCTCGGAAGCGCGGCCGCGGAAGCCTCCGTGCACGTCAAGGGCCTGGAACTGCCGATGCACGATCCGAGGGCTTTCCACGGAATGGGGCTCGCGTACATGGTTTCAAACCGCGGCGGCTGCCATCTGCAGCATGCCGTAATGGGCACGGAACAGGGAATGGTCTCCTGGCCTCAGGTCTTTACGATGAAAGACAGCTACACAGGGCCGGAGAGCGAAGACAAGGCCGCCCTCGTTTTCCATTCCGAGAACTTCGGCATTCTCGGCAATTCCCTCGCCATCTGCCATTACGTGCTTTACAGCCTGAAGCCGGAAACCGTCCTGAAAGCTTTTAACGTTATAACCGGATTCGGATTCGGTTTCAGCGACTTGATGGTCTGTGGAACACGGGACTGGATGCTGAAAAGGGGTATCAACAATCTTCTAGGCGTCACTTCCCGAAACGACGCCCTGCCGAAGCGGATAATGACGGCTTTGACCGAAGGCGCCGCGGCGGGCTCCGTCCCGGATACGAAAAAACTGCTGAGCGAATATTACGCGTTAAGAGGCCTGGACAAACAGGGAATCCCGAAAGAGGACCGGCTCCGAGAGCTCGGGTTGGATGCGCTGAACAGAAGGCTTGCCGCCGTCCGCGCCGCTGAGCCGGTTGCAAAGGAGGAGATGAAATGGCAAAATTGAAAGCCTTTACGCAGGAGTGGATGAACGCTTTCCGCCGGCGGATCGCCGATTCAAAGGAATACAGAGAGATTGCCGGGAACTGGGAGGGAAGCGTATCCATTATAATCAATCCCGACCCCGCCCGGGGCGTACCGGAAACTGTATATCTGTTCACCGACTACTGGCATGGCGACGTAAAGGATTTTCTCGTCTGCGACAAGGCCAAGGCGGAAAGCGCTGATTTTATCATGAGCGGCGATTACATCCGCTGGAAGCAGATCGCCAGAAAGGAGATCGAAGCCACCAAAGCTCTCATGCAGGGAAAGCTGAAGCTCAAAGGCAATCTCGTTTATGTCGTCCGGAATGTCAAAACGGTAAACAAGGTTGTCGATCTGCTGGGCGAGGTGGATACCCTCTTCCCGGATGATTAATCAGGCTGTTTGAAAACGCCCATCTGCGGCGTTTCCCTCGCCCCTCGGTGCTCACGTACCCAAAAGTACGCTGCGCGCCTCGGGGCTTCGGGGGCCTTGCATCCGGGCATTTTGAAACAGCCTGACGAATTAAACCTATGGCATTGAATCAATCCGGATAAGGCTTTTATGGCAAATCTTCCATCCGGAGTTTTCTAACACTGAAATTGACCATCGGGAGATTTTGAAATGTTTTACGACCGGGATCTGTCTTTCATATATTACGGTCCGACGCGGATCGTGTTCGGAATAAATTCCAGCCGGGATATCCAGGCGGAAATAGAAGCACTCGGCTGCAGGCGCGCCGTCCTCGTCACCGACCCGGGCATTACGAAAGCAGGTCTCCTCGACCGGGTCGTCAAATCGCTCGGTCCGGGATGCGCCGGGGTCTTCAGCGACGTTCCCCAGGACACCGGAATTGAAGTAGTAAACGCAGGAGCAGCATACGCGAGGAAATGCGGAGCCGATGCCGTCGTCAGCCTGGGCGGAGGGAGCGTTATCGACACGGCAAAGGGAATGTGCGTTCTGATGAAAGAAGGGGGGAAGCTGGAGGATTTCGAGGGAGTACAGCTCCTGACCCGCTGGCAGACTCCGCATGTCGTCATTCCTACAACCGCCGGGACCGGCAGCGAGGTTACCTGCATGGCCGTCGTTCTGGACAAGCGAAAGGGACAGAAGATCTTTCTTCTTGAAAATTACAATACCCCGCGCACCGCCATTCTCGATCCCGCGCTGACCGAAAAGCTGCCTCCCCTGCTGACCGCGTCCACCGGCATGGATGCCATGTGCCACGCCGTGGAGGCCTTGCACAGCATCCAGCGCGAACCGATAACGGACGGAATAGCCATGCACGCAATCCGCCTTCTTGTCCGGAATCTCCCGATCTGCGTCAATAATGGTTCCGACCTGGCGGCGCGGGGGCAAATGCAGATAGCCGCGACCATGGCGGGCTGGGCGTTCAACAACTCCATGGTGTCGATCGTGCATGCCATGGCCCACTCCATCGGCGCCGTGGCCGGCGTTCCCCACGGTATAGCAAACGGTATCCTTCTTCCTTTCGGCATGGAATACAATCTGCCGGAAGCCGCGGAAAGCTATGCCCTTGCTGCAGAAGCACTCGGGACCCGGGAGAAGGGAATGGGCGAAATCGAAGCCGCCGAGTCGGCAATCCGCGCCGTGCGCGAGTTCACCGTGCGCATCCGCCATCCCCAACGCCTCTCCGAAGCAGGTGTGAGCAGGGATCAGCTCGCCCAGGCAGCCGAACTGAGCGTTTCCGACGGAGCGATAATCTGGAATCCCAGGCCGGTTCCGGATTCATCGGATGTTCTCGAACTGTTCCAGAAAGCCTTCTGACCATGCGAAAAGGAGAGATTGCCGCCCGGTTGTTTGAAAGGGTATCAGGACCCGGTAAGAAACTTCTCATCGAGGAGCTCCGGATCGGGTTGTGCTATGCGGCGGTCCGCCTTGAAAACGGCGCGACGGGACTGGCGGCCGTGCCTCTGGCGGACGTTTCTGCTTCATGTTCGGTTTTCCCGCCGGGAGGCTCTATCGCCGGGCGCAGCGCCGATTTTCTCCTGCGGGGACTGGTCGGCGGAAACCCGCTGGAGAAGACGCTCGGCATGGCGGCGGCAAACGCCGTAATCGGACCGGAACCGCAGGACGAAACGGATGCCCTCGAGCTGATCGGCCTCGGTCCCGAAGACCGTGTGGCGATGGTAGGCCTGTTCTCTCCTCTTGTGGAAAGGATCAGAAGAACCGGCGCCCGTCTGGACGTGATTGAAAAAGACCCCCGCAAGGCGGCCCCGCTCGGCAGGCAGAAAATCATGTCCGTTCTGGGCGCATGCACGGTTGCCTTGATCACGGCGACTTCTCTTCTGAACGATACGTTGGAGGAGACGCTCGCAGGGCTCGCCCGCCCGCGGCATGTCGCCGTCCTCGGACCCTCTTCACCGCTCGATCCGGAGATTTTCCGGGATACCCCGGTCAGCCACATCGGGGGAGCAATCGTCGCGGATGCGCCTCAGATCATGCGGGTCGTTTCCGAAGGTGGGGGAACTCCGGCAATGCGGCCCTGGCTGAAATTTGTAAATATCCTTTTATAAATCGTAAGGGGTAAAGCGTAAGGAGTAAGGTGAATTTAAATCGGCATAGAATTGTGGATGGAACCATAAGATGGAAGAAATACCGATATTATCCATTGTCGGACGGTCAGGCTCGGGAAAGACGACCCTGATAGAAAAGCTTATCCCGGAATTCCGGGAGAGGGGATATCGCGTGGCGACGATAAAGCACGTGCCGCATGGGTTCGAAGCCGACCGCGAGGGTAAGGACAGCTGGCGTCATAAACAGGCAGGCGCCCGGGTTACCGTGCTGGCGTCCCGCGACAAGATCGCCCTGTTCGAGAACGCGCAGAGAAGCTATTCTGCAGAAGAGATCCGGGACCGGTACATCCGGGACGTGGATCTCGTCATCTCCGAAGGATACAAAGGCAACCCCTATTCCAAGATAGAAGTGTTCCGGTCTTCCGTTCATCCCCGGCCCCTGTGTGATGAAGGCGATCTGCTGCTGGCTTCCGTAGGCGAGTCTGTTGGGGAGGGCATTCCCTGTTTTCGGATCGATGAAATCCCGGAATTGGTCGACTTGATCGTCAGCCGCCTGCTGAAGAAAAAATGAAACGATCTGGTCCCGTCCGCAATCATGTTCTTTTTCATGTTAATCCGACCTCCGGCGTTGTGATCATGGTTACTTGATTCCGGACGGCATCCGTGATAATTGCCTCGGAGTCTTAATGAAAGGAGCCTAAATGCCGGAGAACAGGCTCATAGTTATCAACCTCAGCAAGGACTCCGATCCTCCCCGGACTGCCTTCATTATATTGACTTCCATGGAAGTTGAAGACCTCCTCGATCAGATCAGGCAGATCATCTCCGATAATTTCGACATCATTCCTCACGATCTCGGGGACCGGCTGAAGGAATACGGGGAGGTCTTCACGGAATGGGAAGGCGTCCTCCTGAATGCAGACGTCGTTTCGGCCGAAAGCAAGCACTGAAACATTCATCTCCTGCCTTATCTTTTTTTCAGAATCCCGGAAGCGGAAAATAAGGTTATCCCAAATAGCCAGATCAAAGCTCATATAATACAAATGCGTATCTCGATTGTTTTGGGCCGCGCCTGTCAGGCTGCAACAAACCGGTCCATATTCGGGACAAAATCCCAAAAGGAGGGATGCTTATGGCAGATATTCTGGAAACAGCATCCGATTCAGGTATGCTCAATACTTGGAAAGAGGCCGTCCGGGCTGCCGGATTGGATAAAACCCTGTCCGGACCCGGCCCATTCACTGTGTTTGCGCCCGTGGATGAAGCTTTTGAGAAGATTCAGGTAGACCGGCTGCTCGAAGATATACCAAGGCTGAGATCTGTTCTTTCCTATCATGTCCTGCCGGGGAAAATGATGCGAAAGGATGTGATCAGACTGTCCTCCGCCCGAACAATTGCGGGACAGGACGTAAATTTCGACACGGAGGGAGGCGTCAAAATCGAAGGGGCAAAGTTGATAAAACCTAATCTGGTCGCCGAAAACGGAGTGATACACGCAATTGACAAGGTTATTATGCCGCGCACGGAGGGCCGGGCCGGAATGGCACAGGCGGGAAGAGCCGGTCGGAGAATTTCCAGGGAAACAGAGGATCTGGTTTCACGCACTCTGGACGCATATAATGACGTCCTTAACGACTGGATAGATTTCTTCGGCATGGAGACTAGAAAGCGTTCGGGGGAAATGGTTCGGTCCTGGACCGAATCGGGTTCGGAGATGTTCAAGGAAATGGTTCGCTCGATGCGCGCACCGCTGCGGGCTTACGGTATATCGGACGGCAATCTGGACTTGATGATTCAGGGTGCTGACGTCTTCAGTAAAACGGCTTCCGCCTGGATGGATTTTGCCGAATCCGGATCGCCGGATAAGCCCAAGGAAGCAGCCGAGAAATGGACTGAATCAATGAAGGAGATGTATCGTCGAATGCTCGAAAATACGCGGAAGCCGACGGGTCTGATCCGGCAGACCCCCTTGCCCTGGGATCTTTTCAGCACGGGGCAATCCTGGTTTGTCCAGCCTTCTCTGGATAATGTGGAAGATATGGCCGAACAGTCAAAAGGCTGGGCCGAAGGCGCGACGGATCTATACAATGCCTGGGTCGACCATCTCAACAAAAGCAAGGAGTTGTACAGGCCCGAGTTGGAGCCGGAAGCTCTGGAACAGGCAAGAAAGGATCTTCTCGGATCTTCCGAAACCCTCTTGAAAGCCTGGTCGAATTTCACCGTAAATCAGACTTCGTCCATGTTTCAGTCATGGAAATCGATGGTCACAAAGGGCGCGAAACAAAGCGCTCAAGCTATGGAACAGATGAGATAAGCCGGTCAATGTTCGGCCCCCGCAAGGGGGCCGGAATCCGGCGCTCTCAGGACAACTGTCTGTTTCTTACCCATTTTCCCCGCCTCCCGGACTATTCGGTCGAGAAAACGGATGCGCAGAGGCGGGCAAACCGCGCCCAGTGACTCTATCCCCTCCTTTATATTGCGAGTGAGCACAGAGGCGGTATCTTTGCGGCTGATCCCGGGATCCGCGACAATGTCGATCTCGAGCCGTCCCTGAATTAATTCAACCTGAAATTCCAGGACGCCCTGCCTGGCCATTATCATGGAACTGAGATGCGCCGGCCACACGGGCACCTTCCCGGTGTTGACGCCTCCCAGATAAATCGTCTCTTCAACCCTTCCGTGGATCTCTTTTATGGTCCTGAATGGGCGGCCGCAGGGGCAGGCATCGGCCGAAACGGTCACCATGTCTGAAATGAGATAGCGGATCAGCGGCATCGTTTGCTGATAAAGATTGGTCATCAGAAGGTGGTGTCCCGGAGCGCCATCCGGAACAGGATTGTGCCGCTCATCGACAACTTCGACGATACAGAGGTCTTCAAAAATATGAATGCCTTGATGGAAGCCGCATTCCACGCCCAAAATGCCTTCCGTGCAGCTGTAGGAATTGAAAAGCACGCCGCCCCAGACTTCCCTTATTTTCCTGGCCGTCTCTTCCGCTAAAATCTCCGCTCCCGTTACGATGATCCCGGGGTGAATGTCCAGCCTGCCGTTTATCTGCTCTTCAGCCAGAAGTCCCGCCATGGAGGGATAGGCATGCAGGATTCCGGGTTGAAAACTGTTCAGCTCATCCGTCAGACGTTGAAGCGGATCGGTGACCTTCAGAATGAGTCTTAAGCCGGAGCCCTCAGGCTCGCTTACGGCGCGGCGGTAACTGAGATGCAGCTGGCTTCCTGATCCTATTGACGCGGTCCTCTCCCGGCCGATGGCGATCCCCACCAGGCCCGCTCCTCTTTCAACCCCGGCCATGAGACAAGTCCAGGCATTCCGGTCATAAACAAAGACGCCTTTTCGTCCCGTGCTTCCGGCAGTGGTCAGCACGCGGTACTCGCCCATGTAGCATTCATCGTCCTCAACGCCTTCCATATGCCTGTTCACGTCCGCGAGATTAATGCGCGGATCTGTTACAATCCGCTCAAATTCACTCATTACCTCTTTTTTTTCGATAATAGGGAGGTCCTGGAGATGAACAGAACCGGAAGAGATCCGCCTCATCCTCTCTGCATAAAGAGGGGACCGGCTCTTTGCGAAAGCAATCAGAGAACGCAGTCCGTCGGATTGATGCTGCAGGAGCTCGCCGCGAGTCCAGGCCTCTCGCCGCCTCATTTTCCCGGATCAGGGCTTTGTCCTGCCTGTAGGGGGAACAACGCTCCATCACGCCTCCTCATGAGCGTAAGGTGTTTTTTTCCGATAAGAATCGGTTCAGATGGATCTGACCGGAAAGCATCTCACAGCTTACGCCTTACTCCTTACGATAAAATACTATATTTCTGTCAAAAAGACATGGACTTGGCATACTGTATCTAATAATCTGATCCAAATATTTTTCAGGATATCTATGGAATATCACCCCGTGCCGGAAATCATCGGGGAGGTCGAAAGCCTTCTTCAGGAATCCGCTGATCAGCCGGACCATGTCACTGTTTCAGGTTGCGGCGAGCCTACCCTGTATTCCCGGCTGGGAGATCTGATTTCCGCCATAAAGGATTTAACGCAAAAAAAGGAACCCGGATTGAAGCCGGCCGGGAAACGGCAAATGGAGTCTTTGGCGGCAATGCTTGGCCCGCGGTGCGAGATAATCTGAGGCCCCCGCTTCAGGACGCCCGCAGGGCATTGGCGGAATCCGCTTGACTTCGCGTCTTCTTTAATGAGAAAAGGATTTGCGATGGAAAATTCAAAACGTTCTGAAATCATAGACCTTATTATTGTCGGCGGAGGCCCCGGAGGCCTAACCTCCGGTCTTTATGCCGCACGCTCTCATCTGAATGCCCTGCTCATTGAAGGTTCGTCGACTCTGAGCCAGATTACATATTCAGAGCAGGTCGAGAATTATCCCGGCTTTCCGGAAGGGATCGGCGGATTCGAGCTTATCGACCGCTTCAAAAAACAGGGAATCCGTTTCGGATTGAAGGTAGTCGCGAGCGACATAACCGGTCTGGCTCCCGGGCAGGAAAACGGACGGAAAATTTGGGAAGTGCGCACAGAAGATGTCTCCTACCGCGCCATCGCCTGTATTGTCGCCACGGGGACGTCCTGGCGCAAACTGGGAATTCCCGGGGAAGATAATCTGGTCGGCAAGGGCATTTCGTACTGCGGGACCTGCGACGGACCTTTTTTCAGGGACAGGGAAATCGTTGTCGTGGGAGGAGGCGATACGGCGGTCGGAGAGGCCGTGTATCTGACCCGTTTCGCAAGCAAGGTAACCGTCGTTCACCGCAGGGACAGGCTCCGGGCCTCCGCGGTCCTGCAAAAAAGGGCTCTCGAGAATCCCCGGATAAATTTCATCTGGAACTCTGTTCCCGAAGAAATTCTCGGCTCCGAATCCGTAACGGGAATCCTTCTCCGGGACAAGGTTTCCGGGGAAAAAACGGAGCTCCAGACGCAGGGCGTTTTTGTATTTATCGGCCTCGACCCGAATACCGGCTTCATCTCCGGATTGTGCGACATCGATAACAGCGGCTACATCCGCGTGGACGAAGCAATGAAGACCTCCGCTGAGGGGTTGTTCGCCTGCGGCGATTGCACGTGCAAAGTGCTGCGGCAGGTAGTCACGGCATGCGGTGACGGGGCCACGGCGGCCTATTCGGCGCAGGAATACATAGATGAATGGAAAGGCAGGGCGTACGGATCTTAATGGAAAGCTTCTTCCAGTTCTGGCAGCACATCCCGGAGAAGATAAGCCCCGTCCTTTTTTCCATCGGATCTTTCCAGATCCGGTATTACAGCATTATGTATCTTGCGGCTTTTCTGCTTACGTACGTGCTGGTGATCCGCCGGATAAAGACCGAGGACTTCAGCTATTCAAGCGAAACGATACAGAACTATCTCTTCTGGGCGATCGCCGGCCTCATTCTCGGGGCGAGGCTCGGATACGTTCTTTTTTACCACCCTCTGTATTATTTCCATCATCCCCTGGAAATTTTGTCCCCCTTCAGCTTCGATAACGGAATTCACTTTGTGGGTATAACGGGGATGTCTTATCATGGCGGGGCGATCGGAGTGGCGGCTGTTTCGGTACTGTTCTGCAGAAAGAACGGGATAGACATCTGGAATTTTGCCGACCTCTTCTGTCCCGCCATCCCCCTCGGATATACCTTCGGGAGAATCGGCAATTTTCTCAACGGCGAGCTTTACGGCCGCCCCACCTCCGTACCGTGGGGGATGTATTTTCCGCTGGACCAGATGAACCTGTTGCGGCACCCGTCCCAGCTTTACGAAGCCGTTTTCGAGGGCATTTTTCTTTTTACCGTGCTGTGGCTCATCCGCAGATGGCGGCCCTTCTCCGGGATCCATCTTGCTCTTTATATAATGGGATATGGTGTGGTACGCTTCTTCATAGAGTTTTACCGGGAACCTGATGCCCATATCGGTCTTGTCCTCGGGATTTTTTCCCTGGGTCAGATCCTGTGCCTGCTGATGATCTTAACCGGCTTGGGAATTTTCTTTATCAGAAGGGCTTCGGGCGTCATGGTGGAAACCGTTCCCGAACGGCGGAAAACTTGAGGAAAATATGTCAAAGAATATCGTCATCGTCGGCGGAGGCGCCGGAGGGCCTTCCGCAGCCGCCGAGGCGAAGAGAAGAGACCCCTCCCTGAACATCGTGATCATCGAGCAGGGTGATTTCGTCTCATTCGCCGCCTGACCGATGCCCTATTACATCGGCGATGTAATCAGAAATCCGGAAAAACTGATCGTGCGCGCCCCCGGGGAGTTTCGCAAATCGGGAATCGAAGTCCGCCTGAATTCCCGGGTTGAAGAACTCGATATTAAAGGGGGGAGGGTGCTTTTGTCCGGCGGGGACGTCCATCCGTTCGATAAACTCGTTATCGCCACCGGCGCCGAGCCGCTGCTGCCGGGAGTGCCGGGACAGGATCTTGAGGGCGTATTCCGGTTGAGAACGCTCCACGATGCGCACAGGATAAAAAGCTGCCTCGAGAAAAAGAAGTGCAAAAAGGCCGTGATTCTGGGCGGCGGATTCATCTCCATGGAAATGTGTGAGGCCCTGCGGTCGCGCGGAATCGAGGTTGTCGTGATAAACCGGGGCCGGTATCCTGTCAACCGCTGGGATGCTGAATTCTCAGGCATCGTTATAGATCTGCTCCGGTCCAAAGGAGTGGAATTTCTGCAGAATACTTCCATTGTCCGCATTGAAAAAGAAGGCGGCGCGCCTCTCCGCGTAGTGACCGATCGGGGCGAAATTGAGGCGGATATTGTGATGCTTGCCATCGGAATCACGCCGAACACCGGCCTGGCAAGGTCAGCGGGAATAAAAATGGGCGAGAGCGGCGCCATTGCCGTGAATTTCACTCAGCAGACTTCGGAGGAAAGCGTTTACGCGGCCGGAGATTGCTGCGAGGTTTACCACCGGATTGCGCAAAGCTGGGTCTATTTCCCCCTCGGAGACATCGCCAACAAACAGGGTCGGACCGCCGGGAATAATATCGGATCAAACCCGACACGGTTTCCGGGTATCGTAGGCGCACACGCTTTCAAGCTGTTTCACCTGGAAATCGCCTCCACCGGGCTTGATGAAAAAGAGGCCGTCCGCAGCGGATACAAGCCGGTGAGCATGATTGCCTGGGCGCCGTCCGTCTCGAAAGCGCTGGCCGAACCGGGGGACAGGACCGGACTGAAGCTGATCGCCGAACCCGGAGGAACGCTGCTGGGAGCGCAGGCGATCGGAAGGGAGGCCGTGCGTAAAATAGACACTCTTTCGGCCGCGCTCTGGACAGGAATCCGCCTGGACGAACTTACAATGCTGGATCTCGCCTATTCCCCTCCTTTCGGTGATGCATGGGATCTGATCCACATTACGGCGCGCCTTCTTTTGAAAAAATTGTGATTAATGCACAGCAAAACGCGGGAGGAGGATCTTATGGAAGTCAATAAACCCGCTGTGGATATATCCGTAATCCGCCCCCAAATCGCAATGGAAGACCTTCGCCTGAGAGGGGAGGACATAGCCCCGGAGCGCCTGAAAGCTATGCGGCGTGGTCTGCTGATTCTCAACACGCTCGAGATAATGGCGATCAACGTATACAAGTACCAGATCAAAGGGGACAAGTCCGAGATGGACCGGCTCCTGATCGCGGCCATGGCCAATGAAATGACTCATTTTCAGGATTTTCAGATCAAAATATACGAATTCGGCTGGAAACCGTTTATCTTTCGCTGGGCATTCTGGATTTCGGGAATGGTGCTTGGAGCAGGATCAAGAATGCTCGGCCGCAAGGCATCGCTCAAAGCCGATATCTGGCTTGAATCCCAGGCTGTACACCATTACGGCATTCTACTGGATAAAATAGAGTGGGATCCCGTCACGCGGGCGGTTATCGAAAAGAATCGCAGCGACGAACAGGGTCATATAGACCGCTGGCGGAAGCTCCTGTAGTCATATTAAAAGAGCTCTGCGGCCGGATAACTGAACCGGGAACTGTGAGCTGTGAACTCAATTCATGTTACAGCGGAATTCACCATGCAGTGGCGCGGGCGGAGCCGAGGGGTTCCCGGACGGCCTTCCACGCCTGTATTTTCTTAGCCCCTTCGTTCTGAATGGTCATCCTGCCCCGAATGGTGTCCCCGTTCAGCCTGCCCTCGAACCGGGCCGGCATGACGCGGCCGTCCAGATGATAGCCCGTCGAAAACGAAATCCGGTTTCCCCGGATCTCGGCGTCCCGGATCGGTCCGACAAGCCCGTACCCTCCTTCCACTCTGCCCTGCACGACCTGGAACTGCTGATCCAGCCTGACTCGGGAGGTTTTAACGGCAGTTCCCCTGCGCATGCTTATTTTCCACACGCCTTCCACATGACCCGGCACGACCCAGTAGTAAACCGTGTGGTATCCCACCTTGGAGACTTTATCCGGTTTCCAGGGATCCAGGTGGTAGTTATGGGATACAATACGCGTACCCGGCTTTAATTCCTTCAGCAGCTTGGGGCGGATCTTCTGGTTGACATCGGGAAGCAGGTACATCGTGACGACGGTCGCATTTCGGATATCCGCATCGAACAGGTTCTGCTCGTGAAAAGTCACTCTGTCCGCCACGCCCGCCTTGACCGCATTCGCCCGGCTCTCCTGTATTCGCGCGGGATCGATATCTATTCCGACCCCGGCGCAGCCTGTTTCTTTTGCCGCTGTTATTACAATCCGGCCGTCTCCGCAGCCGAGGTCATATACTATATCGCTCTGGCGGACTTCGGCGATCCGGATCATTTCTTTGACAACTTCGTCCACCGTCGGCACGAAAGGCACATCAAGCGGCGGCCTCTCTGCGAAAATAGAGCCCTGTAACTGGATGGCGAATGAGAGGAAGCACAAAATCGACGCTATTGTCAAAAGACGGAATGTTTTTTTCATCATTCTGTCCCCCTTTGTTGTTTTCAAGCGGTATCAATAAATAGACCTGACAGTCGCAGGATCCCGTTCGGCTCTCCATTCACATCCCCGGCGGCTCGAAACGGCGCCTCTGCCCCATCCCTCAATTCTGTCGCCCGAAACGATGCCTGTAAATTGTATCGATCCCGGGATCTTTCCCGCAGGCACGGATACGGAAAGAGATATGTTATCCCCGTCGATCGTCATACTCTCGGGGGCAAGGATCGTGTTCCCCGCCCGGACGGTTCCTTTCAGATCCTGAAATTCCTGGTTCAGCGTAAGAGCCCACTCCTCCCCGCCGTACTTCCACGTCCATTTCCCCGATACATTGGCCGGCATTACCCAGAAAAATATCCTGTGGCCTCCCGCTGCGGACTTCTTGTCAGGCCGCCAGCGCCCCATGGTGTGGCTGTGGGACACGATGCGGACTCCCGGGCTTAATTCCTGGAAGAGCCGGGGGCGAAGCGCGATGTTTGCTTCGGGAAGCAGGTAAAGCATGACTACCGTGGCATCGCGGATGGAACACGAATACAGGTCATCGACGAGGAATTTTACGCAGGAGACTCCCTCCATATCCGCATTTCTTATGCTTTCGCGAATCCTTTCCGGATCTTTGTCAATGCCTACTCCGCGTGCGCCGCACTTCTTAGCCGCTGCGATGACAATTCTTCCGTCACCGCAGCCGAGGTCGTATACAATGTCATTTCTGCATACCTCCGCGATGCCGAGCATCTCGTCAACGATCTCGGGCGAAGACGGCTCATATCTGACACTCGGTATCTCCTGCCCCATGAGGGCAGCCAGAGTGTCCGGGGCATATTCGGAATAAATCCATGAAATCAATGCAATTATCATAACAAAGGCCAATGCCGGGCGGATCCTCATGACAAGCCTTCTTCCCCCCGGGGTACCGGTCGGGCTGCTTCTCTCCTGATGGATTTTTTTAACATGAACAGAATGCCGGCTCCGAGTACGGCCAGTCCGGCCAGGGCGCCGGCCCCGGTATGGACGATGCTCGAATAAAGCATTCCCAGACAGAAGAGGCAGAAAATGATCGGCGTTAACGGATAGAACGGGACCTTGAAGGGTCTATGGACGAAAGGTTCGCGGCGGCGAAGTACGAATAGAGAAACCCCCACCAGCAGGAAAAACAACCAGAAAACGGGAGCGGTATACTCAACCATCATTTCAAAACCGCTTTTGGACATGGTTCCGATTCCTACGAGTATGAGAGAAATGCCGCCCTGGACAAGCAGGGCATTTACAGGCGTATTGCTCCCCTCCTTCCATTTCCCGAGAAAACCGAAAACGGCAAAATCCCTCCCCAGAGCGAACCCGGAGCGTGCACCCGTGATAATCGTGCCGTTGATCGTGCTGAGCGCGGCAATAATGACCATGATGCCGATGAAGTAAGCCCCGTATTGCCCGGCCATTTTCCGGAGCAGATCTGCTCCCACCGCCTCGGAGGCGGAAACGGCATGCATCCCGAGCTCCCGAAGGAGGATAAAGTTGAATAAAACATAAATCAGGGTGACTGTCCCGATGCTGTACACGAGTACTTTGACCATGCTTTTGCCGGGGTTCCGGATCTCGGAGGACAGATAAGAAGCCTCATTCCAGCCCCCGTACGTGAGCAGGACAAAGATCATGGCCTTCCCGATGGAAGACGGGGCCGTCTGGGCCGTTTCGATCGAGAAGGGAAAAGAAACCCGCGACAGAGCAGCCGCAATGACTGCCATTATCCCTGTGATAATTCCGGCGGTCAGGATGTTCTGCATGTTTTTCCCCTGGCGGATCCCGCATATGTTCAGACAGGTCAGAGACACTACGATAATGACGGCATACACCGAAGCCGAAAGAGGTCCGAGCCTGAATACCTCCGAGGCATAGTCACCTACCAGAAAGGAAAACATTGCAATGGAACCGGTCTGGATTACGGCCATTCTTGTCCATGCAAAAAGAAAGGCAGGGACCCTGCCGTATGCCCGCATCAAATAATGGTAATCGCCGCCTGCATGAGGATAGGCGCCGGCCAATTCCGCGTAACACACTGCTCCGATAATCGATATTATTCCGCCTGCAATCCACGTCCCGAGCATGACGGCTTCGCTGGACGAGCTTGCAGCCACTACGGACGGGGTTTTGAAAATTCCGGCGCCGATGACGATTCCCACAATAATCGCCACCGCGTCGGTTACAGACAGGAAATTTACCGGGGCGCGGCTCTCCTCGGGGTCTTCCTTTTCTGGGAGCAAAGCCATAGTAGGTAATACGTTAATGGAGTTTTCAGTCTCATTCTATCTATTCCGCCCTGATTTTTACGTGCCAAAATGCCGAAAAGCCTTTCAGGAGGAAGCAAGTGGAAGTGAATTGAAAAACATCAAGGCAATTCCACGCAGGCAAGATTCGCACGCCGCCCCCTGCCTGCTGAGGCGTGGAAATGCGGTCGCCGCCGCCGGAATTCACCTTGATGAAAATTGCGAAAGGGAATACAAATGAGGTATAAACATGTACAATTCAGGTATCAGGTATCAGGTATCAGGTATCAGGTAT
>JAQTPK010000002.1:91875-148371 GCA_028712885.1 Syntrophales bacterium
TCAGGTATCAGGTATCAGGTATCAGGTATCAGGTATTGGGTGTTGGGTGTTGGGCGATACTGAAATCGTCGCCCCTGGGCGGAAGGGTGAGAGAATCGATTTTTACAGGCTTGAGCTTCGGGTTGACTTCGGCGGTAATAACTACGCTCGGGCTTATGGTAGGACTTTATTCCGGAACGGGTTCGCGGCCGGCAGTTATCGGAGGGATTCTGACCATAGCCCTGGCGGATGCCTTTTCGGACGCCCTTGGAATCCATATTTCCGAGGAATCGGAAAGCAGGCATGGTAACAGGGAAGTCTGGGTCTCCACTTTTTCCACCTTTTTCTCCAAGCTGATATTCGGATCCAGCTTTCTCGTTCCTGTTCTTTTTTTAGAGCTGTTTACCGCCTTGGTCGTCAGCATTGTATGGGGATTGTCCATTCTCTCCTTTTTGAGTTATAAAATGGCCGTGAGGCGGAAATCAGATCCGTGGAAAGCTATCGCCGAGCACCTGTTTATCGCGTGTATGGTGATCATCATGACGCACTTGATCGGAAAATGGATCTCCCGGTTTATTACCTGATAATTTCAGGAGGAAGGCCTTGGATTATATCCAGGTATCCACAACAACGGAAAGCAGGGAGGATGCCGGCCGGATAGCAGCGGCCCTGGTGGAGAGGGGACTTGCCGGATGCGTCCAGGTTATCGGGCCGATTGCGAGCACTTACCGCTGGCAGGGGAAAATCGAGACCGCGACGGAATGGCTCTGCCTCATCAAAACCAGCAAGGACGCCTATGACCGGGTGGAAAAATCCATCCGCGAACTGCATCCCTATGAAGTCCCGGAGATCATCGCTGTGCCCCTGACGCAGGGGAGCAGAAATTATCTGGCATGGCTCGGAGAGCAGATACTCCCCTGACCCGGAGAAGGAAATGAGGATTCGCTCCCTTTGGGTTTCCAATTTCAAAAGTTTCAGAGAACTTCGTGTCGACCATCTCGGTAATTTTACCGTCCTTGTCGGCGCTAATGCCTCGGGTAAATCAAATTTCGTTCAGATTTTTCGTTTTTTGCGGGATATTGCCAACCATGGTCTCGTCAATGCTGTCTCCCTTCAGGGCGGGGCCGATTACCTGGCCAACGCCAACGTCCCGCCGCCCCGTACTCTGGGAATCGGTCTGACATACGACCCGGACCTCGTTCTCGATCTCAGCGAAACCGGAATTCCCGTTCTGATACGAATCCCTGAGGTCGAGTATGAGTTCAGCATCCGTTTCCCGCAAAAAGGGGGATTCCGGGTATGCAGCGACAGGCTGGAAAAAAAGCTGGAATTTTTCGAGCCGGCGGAAAAAGGAGCGCACAAGCCCCGGGGAGAAGGAAAGAGCATTCTGTCGAACCGCAATGGCAGGGTCACTTATGAGCTGTACCGGCCGGAAGACGTCCCCCTGAAGGAATCCGACATTATCCCCTCTATTCTGCGGGAAGAGCGAATTGGAGAAAATTCTCTCCTGCTGGAATCGCCTTTTTTCGGATTCGCCCACCGGCTCGACAGGTTCTTCGACCGTATAGCCATCTACAATTTCGATCCCAGACTTCCCAAAAATCAGATCTCCATGACAGGGAAGACGGACCTTGAAGAAGACGGCAGCAACCTGGCGATCGGCCTCAGACCGCTGCTGGAAGACAGGAAAAAAAGACGCAAGCTTTCTAATCTCATCAAAGACCTCCTTCCCTTCATCGAGGAAATCGAAGTCGAAAAGGTTTCCGACCGCTCTCTCCTGCTGAAGCTGAAGGAGATATACTCGAAGGGGACTTTTGTCCCGGCCTCTTTCATATCGGACGGCACCCTTATTCTCATCGCCATTGTCGTCGCGCTGTATTTCGAAAACAAGTCCTTTATAATCCTGGAGGAGCCGGAAAGGAGCATCCACCCTCTGCTCATCCCGCGGGTGGTTGCCATGATGAAGGAATCTTCCGAACGGAAACAGCTCCTGGTCACCACTCATCATCCCGAAATCGTCAAAAATGCCGACCCGGACGATATTTTGCTTTCTTCGCGGGACCGCGAAGGTTTTTCCAATATCGTCCGCCCGGCGGAAAAAGAGGCGGTGAAAACCTTTCTCCGGCAGGAAATAGGCATAGACGAACTTTTCAGGAATGATCTGCTGGGTATCTGATTGATGGAAAGCGGACGTATCTTTATCTGGGTTGAAGGGATCAGCGATGCCCGGTTCTTTTCAGCCGTCCTGAAGCCTTTTTTTGAGAAACATTACAGCCAGGTGGAGATACGGACGTACGCGAATCTCAAGCGCGAGAAATTCTCCCGCATTCTGCAGGCTCTCCGGGGGATCCGGGCCGAATATCTCGTTATTGCGGATATCGATTCCGAGCCGTGCGTGACTTCCAAGAAGAACTGCCTCCGCCAGCGAATCTCGGATGCAAACCCGGAGAAGATACGTGTCGTCGTCATGGAAATTGAAAGCTGGTATCTCGCCGGTCTCGATGAAGCGGGTTTCGCAGAGCTGGGGATAACGCCGTTTGAGAGGACGGATACCGTCACCAAAGAGGATTTCCTCTCCATCATGCCGCGGGAGTACGAGTCGAGAATCGATTTCATGATGGAGATACTGAAGCGATTTTCCGTGAAGTCGGCTGTTCGCAAAAACAACTCGTTCTCATATTTTTTCTCCAAGCAGGGATTCTCCGCAGCAGGTGAATGAGCTTATGTGGCCTTCAAAACGAATTCGGAGGTAGAGAAATGATAGCAGACCTTGTCCTGAAAAACAGGAGCTACCGTCGCTTTTACGAAGACAGCGCGATCAGCCGGGAGACTTTACTGGAATTGGTCGGGCTGGCCCGGCTGTCCGCTTCCGCGGCTAATCTTCAACCCCTGAAATATGCGCTTTCCCGGGATCCCGGGCGGAACGCGGAGATATTCGCCACGCTCGCCTGGGCCGGATACCTGAAGGACTGGCCCGGCCCGCCGGAAGGCGAAAGGCCTTCCGGCTATATCGTTATCCTGGGAGATACGGCTATTGCGCGCACGTTCGGATGCGACCATGGAATCGCGGCGCAATCCATTCTGCTCGGGGCGGTCGAAAAGGGCCTGGGAGGATGCATGATTGCTTCGATACGCAGGGACGATCTCCGCCGGATCCTCGGAATCCCCGAAAAATTCGAGATACTCCTTGTTATTGCGCTCGGGAAACCGAAGGAGAGGGTCGTCGTGGACCCGCTCGGCGCCGGAGGAGACATCAAATACTGGCGCGACGGCGAAGGCGCCCATCACGTCCCCAAGCGTTCGCTCGAGGAAATCGTACTGGACTGATCACACCCGGCGCCGGAAGGAGGGACAATGAGGGTCAGCAGCGTGGAGGATATGCGCATCCTGGATCGGGAAGCGGGCCGGAAATTCGGACTTTCGGAAGATATCCTGATGGAGAATGCGGGGCATGCATCCTGTTTCGCCATCCAAAAAGAGTTCGGAATCGCCGGTCGAAAATTCGCGGTCATCTGCGGAGCCGGCAATAACGGCGGCGACGGAATGGTGGCGGCCAGGATGCTTCTGTCGAATAACGGATCGGTTCGGGTCTATCTGACCGGCGATCCGGACCGGTATACGGGTGCGGCCAGGCGGAATTTCGAAATCGCGCAGAAGGCGGGGATTGAATTCAAAGAGATCGGCTCAACGGAAAGAGTCAAAAGGGAACTGGCGCACTGCGATGCGGTCGTAGACGCAATATTCGGTACTGGGCTGTCCCGAGCAGTCGAGGCTCCGGTGAAGACCCTTATTTCATGGTTGAACAAAAAAAAGAAGACCGTCTTCAGCCTGGACATACCATCCGGAATAAACGGCGACACGGGAGAGGTGATGGGTGAAGCGGTCCGGGCGTCCTTCACCATTGCTTTCGGTCTGCCGAAGCGCGGGAATATCCTGTATCCCGGATTCGAGTACTGCGGAAAACTGTTCGTTTCCCATATTTCATTTCCTCCTTCCCATTACGACCGGGATTCCATACGCGTCGCTCTCAACACGTCCCCGCCCCTCCCGCGCAGAAGCCGGACGGGGCACAAGGGAACTTTCGGAGACGTCCTGTTTATCGCCGGAGCGGCCGGGTATCTCGGCGCCCCGTATTTCTCGTCTTTCGCCTTCCTCAAAGCGGGAGGCGGCTATGCACGGCTGGCGGCTCCCTCGTCCATTGCGCCCCTTATCGCCTCACGAGCCAATGAAGTCGTCCTTGCGCCGCAGCCGGAAACCTCAACGGGAGGAATCGCCTTCTCCGGCCGTGACGGCCTGCTCGCGCTCGCCCGACGCGCCGACATGGTCGTGATCGGTCCGGGCCTTTCCCTGGATGAGGAGACCCAGCGGCTCGTGCGCTCGCTTGTCCCTGAAATCGAAAAGCCGCTCCTGATCGACGGAGACGGAATCACCGCGGTCTCTCACGATCTGCGGATTCTGGAAAAGCGCAGCGGCGAGACGATTCTCACGCCCCATCCGGGTGAGATGTCCAGACTGCTCGATGCGGCCCTGCCGGAATGGAATGCCGGAAGAATCGATTTCCTCAGGGATACGGCGGAAAAAATCGGAGCCCACGTAGTTCTTAAGGGCGCACATTCCCTGATCGGGACGCCGGATGGACGCGTCTATATTAATCTGAGCGGAAATCCCGGCATGGCAAAGGCGGGAACCGGGGATGTCCTCAATGGAACGATTGCGGCGATGTTCGGGATGGGATTGTCCATACCGGAAGCGGTTCGCAAAGGGGTGTTCATTCACGGCCTGGCGGCCGACCTTGCGGCGGCGGAAATGGGAGAAGACGGGGTGACTCCACAGGACCTGCTCGCCTTTCTGCCCAGGGCGGTTCGCGCGGACCGGGAGGAACTGGGATTGAAGCAGAGGTATTGGCCGGAAATAATATAAAGGCAAATCCCAAGCACAAAATCCCAAATCCCAAACAATGCCTAATTTGGTGCTTGGGATTTGCGAATTTATGCAGCTTTATTTTTGTCTTGTCAGAATAAAATCGGAAAACGTGAGGAGGGCTTCTTTCGGCTCCGAGTCTTCAAAGACATTGAGAAGATTTTTCGCTTCGAGGATCATGGCCCGGGCCCGGTCGAGGGCGTATCCGATTCCGTTCCTGCGCCGGATAATTTCAGCCACTTCCGCCATATCGGCCTTTCCGGAACTCCTTTTACGCAATATCTGACCGATTCTCTCCCTCTCCGGTTTCGTACACGTCTCAAGGGCGCGAATAAGCGGCAGGGTAATTTTCCCCTCCCGGAGATCCGTCCCGATCGCCTTCCCGAATTCCTTCTCCGATCCGGCGTAATCCAGGGTATCGTCGGTCATCTGGAACGCCGTTCCCACCTTCAATCCGAATTCCGAAAGCGCATGCATCTTTGCCTGGCCTGCATTCGCCAGAACGGCGCCCAGGGAGCACGCCGCCGAAATGAGAATGGCGGTTTTTTTGCGGATCAGAGCGTAATAATCCTCCTCGGTCATCCCGATATCGCCCGATTTGACCAGTTGGAAGACCTCTCCCTCCGCCATGACGTTCGTCACCGCCGAGATCAGCTGGACGACCGGAAGGTTTCCATCCTGCGATATCATTTTAAAAGCCTTCGAATACAGAAAATCTCCGACCAGCACGCTGGCCGAATTTCCCCAGACGCGGTTGGCCGAGGTCAGTCCCCTGCGCGTCCGGGCGCTGTCGACGACGTCGTCGTGGAGAAGGCTCGCCGTATGGATGTATTCGAGAACGGCGGCCAGCTCGTATTTACGCTGACCGCGGTAGGAGCACAAATCGGAACAGATCAGGAGGAGGAGCGGGCGGATCCGCTTCCCGCCGCTCCGGACCAGATATCCTGATATCTCAGGAATCAATTCAATATCGGAGATGAAATTGCGGGTTATGGACAGCTCTACTTTTTTCAGTTCCGGTTCGTATTTCCGGAATATGTCCTGGATCTGCATTCTCAAGTTTCTGGTTTCAAGTCTCAAGGCTTAAGTTGGAGCCCCGGGAAAGAAGGGCATCCGATTGAAAACCCGGAACGTCTGAATTTGTTCTGGAAGTTTTATTCCAGTCGAAATCCGGATTGCAAGGAAAATCTCGGAATTACTCCGCACAGGGGCCGGCCTCGATATCATATGTGTCGGCCGACGTCACCCTGCAACGGATGATGTCGCCCGGAGCGGCTTCTCCGCGCACGTGCGTGATTCCATCGATCTCAGGAGCCTGGCCCCGGTGTCTTCCGGATACCGTCCCCGGGGCTTCCCCCGGAGCTTCCACCAGCACTTCCTGCATGGAGCCGACCAGGGCCTGGTTGGATCGAAAAGAAATCACCGCCTGCTCTTCCATAACCTCGTTTCTTCTGCGCTTTTTCTCCGCTTCGGGAACCTGCCTCGGAAGGGAAGCCGCCGCCGTCCCTTCCTCACGCGAATAAGAAAAGACCCCGAGACGCTCGAACTCAGTTTCTTTTATAAAACCGGCCAATTTATCGAACGCGGCCGCGGTTTCTCCAGGATATCCCACCATCAGAGATGTCCTCAGCACTATTCCGGGCACTATCTGTCTTGCCCTCATTATCTTTTTGCGTATTTCCGTCCCGCTGATCTTCCGGTTCATGGAGTGAAGGATATCATCGTCTATGTGCTGGATCGGCATGTCCAGGTATCTGCAAATCTTCTCTTCCCCCGCGATCGTTTTGAGGAGGCGGTCGGTTATTCCTGCCGGGTGCGCATAGAGGATGCGGATCCAGCGGATGCCCCCGATGCGGGCCATGTCCTGCAGCAGGTCCGGCAGCTCCGGCTTGCCCGGAAGATCCCGGCCGTAAGCGGTCGTATCCTGGGAGACAACGACTAATTCCTTGACGCCTGCGGCGGCGAGAACTTTCGCCTCCTCGAGCACGTCTTCCGGGCTTCTGCTCCGGAGCTTCCCCCGAAGGGACGGGATGATGCAGTACGAGCAGCAATTGGCGCAGCCTTCGGAGATTTTTATGTACGCCGACGGAGCCGGCATCGAGAGGAGACGGGGAAAACCTGAATTCATGAGAAACTGAGGCGGGCCTGCGACCAGGCGGGGAAATGACCCTGTCGAATAAAGGCCGCGCATGAGTTCCGCAATCCGGCCGATTTCTCCCGTGCCGACGAACAGGTCCGCTTCGGGCATTTCCCTCTCCAGTGTTACCCCGTATCTCTGCGGAAGGCATCCGGTTACAACCAGCTTTCTGCATCGCCCCCGCTTCTTGTATTCCGCAAGGCGGAATATTTCGTAGATTGCTTCCTGCTTGGCGGAGGTGATGAATGCGCAGGTGTTGACCAGGATAAGCTCCGCTTTCGATTCATCAGCGGCGATTTCGTACCCTGCTCCGGACAGCAAAGCGGACATCACTTCCGCATCTATTTGGTTCTTCGGGCAGCCGAGGCTCAGTATATGGAATTTTTTCCCCATTCTTAATTGCTTCGCTTGATAATTTCACACGGGGACGCGAAGATATGAAGGTCTTCTCCGTATCTTTGTGTCTAGTGTGAGGAATTATATCTCAGGTGTGCTCGGATTATCGTGAGAGCTTCTTTGCCAATACTTTTCTGGGTTTCACGCCATCGGAAGGACCGACTACACCTTCGGCCTCCATGCGTTCTATTATCCTTGCCGCCCGGTTGTAGCCGATCTTCATATATCTCTGGATCAGAGAAATGGAAGCCTGCCCGAGGTCGGTCACCAGTTCCACGGCATCGTCGTATTTCTCATCGTAGTCCTGCTCCGATCCGCCCGCCTCCGCCTGCTCCGTCCGGACCTCCAGAATCGATTCATCGTACGCCGGCCTCGCCTGCTTTTTGATGAACTGGACGACGCGCTCTATTTCCTTATCGGAAACAAACGCCCCGTGGATTCGCTGCAGTCTCGACACCCCGGGGGGAAGGAAAAGCATATCTCCCATCCCCAGCAGATGCTCCGCCCCGAGCTGGTCGAGGATGGTGCGGGAATCCACCTTGGATGATACCTGAAAAGATATTCTCGTCGGAAAATTCGCCTTGATTATACCCGTAATAACGTCTACCGAGGGCCGCTGGGTGGCCAGGATCAGATGGATCCCTGCGGCCCTGGCCATCTGCGCCAGACGGGTAAGCGACTCCTCGACGTTGCGCTGCGCCGCCATCATCAGGTCCGCCAGCTCGTCGATGATGATTACCACGTAAGGCATTTTGCCCTGGGCCGACATCACGGCGGCCGAGGCCTTGTCTCCTTCCCCGGCTTCTTCCTGTTCCACCCGCCGGCGCGCATCCTCGCCTTTACCGGGAGCGGTCTCGGCCAGCTTGTTGAATTTTTCGATATTCTTGGCTCCTACCTCGCTGATGATCCTGTATCTCCGTTCCATTTCAAGCACGGCCCACCGGAGGACCTGGGAAGCGTCTTTCGGATTGACCACGACGGGGTGAAGCAGGTGGGGAATCCCCTCATATGCGGAAAGCTCGAGCCGCTTCGGATCTATCATGAGGAATTTCACCTCATCGGGCGCGGCTTTAAAAAGAATACTGCAGATCATGGCATTGAGCGATACGCTTTTGCCCGAGCCGGTCGTCCCGGCGATGAGCAGGTGGGGCATCCGGACCAGATCGGCGATAACCGGCGTTCCGACGGTGTCTTCTCCCAATGCGATCGGCAGCCTGTATTTCCCCCCCGGAAAATCCTCGTTGTCGAGCACGTTTCGCAGATGAACCGGGTCCCGTTCGTGGTTGGGGATTTCTATACCTACGACCGATTTGCCCGCCACGGGTGCAATCCGTACGCTCGGGGCCTTGAGGGCCATGGCCAGGTCGTCCGCAAGCGCGGTAATTCTGTTTATTTTGACGCCCGGCGCAGGCTCCAGCTCATATACCGTGATCAGGGGGCCGGGTTTGACTTCCACCACCTTGCCTTCGACGCTGAAGTCGGCGAGTTTCTTCTCGAGAATCCTGGCGTTCATGAGAAGGCTGTCCTTCTTTATTCTTGTATCTTTCCTCTTCAGGTCCTCGAGCAGGGTCAACGGGGGGAGCTGAAAATCCGCGCTTGCTTCCCGTATCTCAAAGAGAGAAGCAGCCGCTCCTTCTTTTTTCTTCCTTGGCTTGCGCTCCTGGACAACGGCTTCCTCTACTATGACAGGAGGCGGGCTTGTTTCCTTCTGTTTCATCTCCCGGTCAAGCTGTCGCCTTCTCTTCGCTTTCTCGGCTCTTTTCTGAAACGACTCCCTTATTCGGGCAAAAGCCGCCCGGGTATACCGCGCAGTATTTATAATGAACGCTGCGAATGAAAGATCTGCGGTAACGATGAGGGAAATTACGAATATGGCGGCCAGCAGGATACCCGTTCCCGCCGTATTCAGAAAAGGCGTCAGAAATCCGATGACGGACGCGCCGAGAAAGCCTCCCGTGGGATATTCCGTGCCCATAATGCGGAAATTGATCAGGGCCAGAGACAATATGCCGGAAGTAGAGACAATAAGCCCGGCAAAACCCGCCGAGCCGGCCAATCCGACCCGGAAGTCCTCCCGCATGAAGAGCTTGAACGACAGCATGAGAAGCACTATCGGGATCCACGCCGCGCTCATGCCGAGAAAACGAAGGAACATATCCGAGGTATAAGCGCCCACGATTCCGCCGAAATTATGAACGTCCCCCCGAATCAGGCTTCGGTTTCCGAAAGAAGGGTCTTCGGGACTATAGGAAATCAGGCACAGGAAAAGAAAAAAGGCGAACGCCATAACGGCTACCGCCGCAATTTCCTGCGATCTGCTGCGTCCTGTCCGCTTATCCTTCATTTACTATCGCGCCGAATCGTACCTGCAACTTCTTGTTTCGTTATATTTGGATATTATCTCGTTCCTTGCCCTCGCGATCAGATTCTCCAGGGTGCCGGCATTATATTCCGCAACAGGAACAGGCTTGCCGATTACCAGCCAGACCTTTCCGGGCGTTATCCGCAGCGACCTTTTCGGCATTACCTCGTGGCTGCCGACGATAGCTGCGGGGACTACGTTTACTCCGGTATCGAGCGCCAGATGGAATACTCCTTTCTTGAAAGGCTGGACCGAAGTATCCATGCTCCGGGTACCCTCCGGAAAGGTTACCACCGATTTTCCCCCTTTGATCCTTACGGCGGCGCTGTCGAGGCTTTTTACCGCGTCGGGGCGGTTTTTGCGGTCAATTTCGATTACTCCGAGCCTGCGAATTGCTATGCCGAATGCGGGTATCCGGAAAAGCTCTTTCTTTGCCAGCCAGCTGAAGGGTATGGGGATATAGGCCAGCATGATAAAAATGTCATACCAGCTCTGGTGATTGGCCATTACAATCTGGGGCGTGTCACGCCGGATATTTTCTTCCCCTTCGACCGTAACTTTCACGCCGGAAAGAGCCAGACATGTTTTCGCCCAGAAGCGGGCTATTCTGTGGACCGTGTACTCGCCGTGCGGAAACAGCGGGTAAAAGATCGTGATAAAAACGGAAATAAACCCCGTTAAAAGTAATCCAATGCAGACCAGAAAGGCCGACCTGAGCATTGCCCACCTTGCTATTAAATTCTCGAATTGTTTACTTGATCGCAGGTACGAAGTCAATATAAAGGGGTCACAAGGCTTCTCCTGACCGGTCCTGCCTTCGCGCCGGCTTCGGATCCCGGGCGGAATCCTGCCCGGCCGGCCGGATCAGCCTTTCTATATCCCGAATATCCTTATCCAGACCGGCAAGGAACAGAACGTCTCCCTTCTGAAAAGCAATATCGGGAGAAGGGTTGAAGAAAGAATCCCGGTCCCGCACGAGCGACAGGAGGGTTACGCCGTATTTTTTGCGCATCTCCGTCTGGGCCAGAGTTTTACCCGCCAGGGGGGACTGTCCGGATATACGCAGGGAAACGAGCTTCATCTCGGGAATGCAGGCCCGGAAATCCACGCAGGTGGCTGCATCCTGGGACAGCGTTCTCAGCATATCATACTGGTCCGCTCGGATTTCGGAAATCAGCTCTTCGATTTCGTCTTTGGGGATCAGGTAATTCCGCATGACGCGGCTGAATATCTCGACGGAGGTCTCGAATTCCTCGGGGATCACCTCGTTCGCGCCCAGCCCGGAGAGCCGCTCGATCTCCCGCAGGAATCGGGTCCGCACGATTATATATACGCCGGGATTGATCCTGCGGGCCAGCCATGTTATCCTTGCCGCCGCCGCAGGGTCGTTGATCACGATCACGATACACCGGGCCTCGCCGATATTGGCGTGCTCGAGTATATTCTCCTGGGTTGCATCCCCGTAAAAGATAGGCTCCCCCTTGGCCGATTCTTCGCGGATCACAACAGGGTTCATCTCGATAATCACATAAGGGATGACGCCTTTTCGGGCCGCTTTGGCGATGTTTCGTCCGTTGATGCCGAATCCCACGATGATCAGGTGATCCCTTTCAGGAAAACGCTGCTTTCCGGTCTCCTGAACGAGACCGCCGTTTAACGCGCTGAAGAACCGCAGGCCCGCCGTGAATTCGGCCAACCAGGGGGCCCACCTGATGAGAAACGGGGTCGCGAGCATTGTCAGAATCGAAGCGGCCAGGATCATCTGGTAATGCCCCTGGGGGAGCAGGCCGGCGCGGAGCGCCGATTCGGAGAGAATGAAAGAAAACTCCCCTACCTGCCCCAGGCAGAGGCCGGCGATAATCATGGTCCTGAGAGGCATGCCGGTAAACCCCGACGCCGCGCCGGCGAACAGGGCCTTTGCCGCGATCGCCCCGAATGCCAGCAGGATGACGGCAAAGGGGGAGAGGAAAAAGAATTCCACGTCCAGCAGCATACCCACGGAAATGAAG
The DNA here is from genome assembly GCA_028712885.1 of Syntrophales bacterium. GTDB lineage: Bacteria > Desulfobacterota > Syntrophia > Syntrophales > UBA4778 > JAQTPK01. The sequence goes on from JAQTPK010000002.1 coordinate 103,679, forward strand.
AAGATGCTCATGAACACGTCGCGGAAGGGAAGGAGATTGCTGAGCGCCTGGTGGCTGTATTCCGATTCGGAAATGATGAGCCCGGCAAGAAACGCTCCGAGCGCAAGCGAGAGTCCCGCGCGATAGGTGAGGAGTGCGATACTTAACCCGATCACAACCAGGGTCAGGAGGAAAAGCTCCCGGCTCCTGGTTCGGGTGACCTGATACAGGACCCACGGAACCGCTTTCCAGGAGACGAAAATGAGCAGGAGAATCCCCCCCAGCTCGACTGCCTTGGACAGAGGCATACCGATCCCCAGGCCTCCGAGCCCGGCCAGGACCGGAAGGAGGAGCATCATGGGAACTACCATAAGATCCTGGAAAACGAGAATTCCCAGGACTGCGCCGCCGTGGGGGGTATCGATTTCCGCCCGCTCCTGAAGGATCCGCATCACGATGGCCGTGCTGCTCAGCGAAAATATGAAGCCGATAAGGATGGCTTCTCCGGCAGGCAAGCCCGCCTGTGCTGCGATCAGAGCCGCCGCGAGAGTAGTGAGGCCGATCTGGAGCGAGCCGCCCATGAGCGCCGGCCTCTTGAGCCGGCGCAGGTTCTGGAAAGAGAATTCTATTCCGATGGTGAAGAGGAGGATGATAATGCCGATCTCCGCCAGGTCGCGGACGGACGCCGTGTCCGTGATCAGACCCAGTCCCTGGGGCCCGGAGATAATCCCGGTCAAAAGAAACCCGACGATGACCGGAATGCGGGCAAGATGGCAAAGAAAGAGAACGGCACCTGAAAGGATGATAATGACCAGCGTATTTATCAAAAGAGATGCGGGCATACTTGTGCTATTTTAATACTATTATCCGGCGAATGTCAAAACATCATGATGCCGGGACGCCGGATTCCGGCCTTCGCGGCGGGGTAAAGATATCCCCGTCCGCCAACCCTTTATACGGATAGTCCTATGATCCAGCTCGAATGGGCCCTGATTGCCGCGTCCGTGCTCATCATTGTCAGCGTTTTCGCCAGCAAGGCCGTGGATCGCCTGGGCGTACCCTCCCTGCTGATCTTTTTGGCCGTGGGAATGCTCGCCGGCTCCGACGGCCCCGGCGGCATCTATTTCAATAATCCTCTTCTGGCCCAGTCGCTCGGCGTTATCGCGCTCTCCTTCATTCTTTACGACGGGGGCCTTTCCACGGATTGGACCTCTGTGCGTCCTGTCCTGAAGCAGGGAATCGTGCTTTCCACCCTCGGGGTACTTCTCACCGCCGCCCTGGTCGGCTGGTTCGTATCCTTCTGTTTCGGTTTCTCTCCCGTAGAGGGATTTCTTCTCGGATCCATCATTTCCTCCACCGATGCCGCTGCTGTATTTTCCGTCCTCAGGTCCAAGCGGGTCAGCCTCAAAGGGCAGCTGAGGCCCCTGCTGGAGCTCGAGTCGGGAAGCAACGACCCCATGGCCGTCCTGCTGACGACGGCTTCCATCAGCTTGCTCCAGGTCCAGGACCTGACCGCCGCAGACCTGATCCCGTCCATTCTGATGCAGCTTTCCCTGGGCGGCGTCTCCGGCTACTTCATGGGCCTCGGACTTGTCTATGTCATGAACCACATCCGCCTTGAATACGACGGTCTTTATCCCGTCCTGAGCATCGCCCTGGTAATTCTGACCTACAGTTTTTCTTCCGTCATCAACGGAAACGGTTTCCTCGCCGTCTATGCAGCGGGACTGGTCATGGGAAACCGCAGATTCATCCACAAAAGGAGTCTCCTGCGCTTCCACGACGGCATGGCCTGGCTCATGCAGATTTCCATGTTCCTGGTCCTGGGTCTCCTGGTCTTCCCATCGAAGCTCCCCGGTGTCGCCGGGGTGGGGCTGGCAGTCACCGCTTTCCTGATGCTTGCCGCCCGTCCCGCCGCCGTTTTCGTCTGCCTCGCCGGATCGAGATTCTCCCTGCGGGAAAAAATAATGATCGCCTGGGTGGGACTGCGGGGGGCCGTCCCGATTATCCTGGCTACTTTTCCGCTCCTGGCCGGTATTCCCCTTGCAGGACACTTTTTCAATATAGTTTTTTTCGTCGTGCTTGCATCCGCCCTGCTCCAGGGGACGTCCGTCCCCTTCTTCACCAGGCGGCTCGGCCTGGAAGCGCCGCTGGTGCAGAGACCCCCGTATCCGATCGAATGCGATCCGGCGGGGAGGACGCCCTGCGATCTCGTGGAAGTCACCGTCTCCGGCACCTCGCCGGCAGCGGGCCGGCAACTGGTGGAGTTGGGCCTGCCGGAGGGGGCTCTCATCGTCCTGGTCAATCGCGGCGATGAATTCCTGATACCGAAGGGGAATATGGTCCTACTGGAGGGCGACCGGCTTCTTTTTCTTGCGAACAAGGAGCCTTTTGAAAAGGCCCGGGAGATTATCGAGCCGGCCGAAAAATCCTGAATCTGAAACAGCTGGTTTCAGTACTGCTCCTGCATGCGATGCCCCTTGGGATATCCATGGCTGCACCAGAGTCTGATTGCCGAGCGCAGGCCGTCCCGGCGCTCCCGGAGAAATTCCCTGTACCTCGTTTCGATGGACTCTCGCGACCCGAGGCGGTAAAAATGGAGTCCGGCGAACGCCTTTCCGATTTCCCGGTCGGAAACGCTCTCTATTCTCTTGACGATATCCGAAAAAAATCCCTCGCCCGGATTCATTTCCCGCAGCTTTCTCAACAGGACATCGGGAAGCGCCCATCCTGAATCCGACGTGTTGTTGAAATCATAGGTCTGAAAAAAGGCGCCGATGGAGACTGAATGGCTCAGGTCTTCCACGAATCCGGGCCCGGAGAGGCTGTAGTCTATCGAGCAGGCATACAATCGGGAATCAACGCTGTAATCGTCGTCCTTCCTGTCGTAATTGCCGATCCAGAGATTGAAGGCGAAATTGCCAATCACTTCCTTGAGATTTATAATGGATTCCAGCGGGGACAGTTTGAGAAAATTGTGAAGGGAAATGCCGTGATATCTGATCAGAAGGATGTTGTTTTGTATGATTGCTCCCGAGTATCCGGGAAGCCTTTTCCTTCAAAAGGAGGTTGAAATTCGTGCCCCCCTTCAGCCTTTCGATCACCCTGTATTTCACGGGGGCGAAGCTTGCTTTTCCGCCGCGATCCGTTTTTCCGCGATCGTTTCTCATTTTGTTGCCATGTTATATTAATAGAAGAATAGGAGAGCGCATTCCATAGGGGAAAACCTTACTGGAAAATTCTGTTGTATTTATCATTCGATCCATATTAAAACGATGCTGCCGCGGCGGCCACATACGCCGCAAACGGCAGAATCATTAAACTAATCATGGGGGGTGCTGCATGGTGAATAAGGTCATATTGATCGGAAGGCTCGGGGCCGATCCCGAGGTGCGCTACACTCCGGACGGGACCATGGTAACTTCGTTCAGAATGGCGACCGACGAACAGTGGAAAAACAAGGGCGGCGAGAAGACGCAGAGGACGGAATGGCACAGGATAGTCACTTTTCGGAAGCTTGCCGAGATTTGTGGAAATTATCTTTCCAAGGGAAAACTGATATACCTGGAAGGCAGGATCCAGACCCGCTCCTGGGACGACAAGGACGGGAACAAACGCTACATGACAGAAATCGTGGCGTCCAACATGCAGATGCTGGACTCAAAGGGGCAGGGGAAAGAACAGGAGCCCCAATGGAATGAGCCTCCCGCATACTCCGCCGCGGATGACGACGTTCCCTTCTGATACGAAAAAAGCCCTTGCATTGCAAGGGCTCACATTCTGAACAGCGGTTCTGAGCCTTCCGGTCAGGATTACGATCGAAATCCGGTCGGGCTCAAGAAGGCTTCTTTTCTTCCTTCTTTTTCTCCTGGGGCGATTCTTCCGCTTCGTTAACCGACTTTTTGAAATTCTTGATGCCTTTCCCTAACGCCCCTCCGATATCGGGCAGCTTCCCCGCCCCGAAGATGATCAGGATAATCACCAGGATGATAATGAGCTCAGGCATGCCGATTCCGAACATTTTTTTACCTCTTTTTTCTTATAAATATAGATTTAATGCCGTTTTGTCAACCGCCCCGCTCAGCAGTCCGACTGGTCCGGCCGAATCGGACATAATTCCACTGTTTGCAAGCTTCAGTTCCGCCCGGAATTCCTCGGAAGGACCAGATGAACAACTTCCCCTCTGTTGCCAAGGCGCCCAAGCGACTTCCCCTGGAACCGAACGTCTACCCCGCCGGCGTTCCCAACGTCGATCATAAACCTCTCCGAAGCCTCTCTCTCGATACGCTCACCGGCCCTCAGCATTATTTCATATGGAGGATTGTCGTCCTCTATTATATTCAGCCAGGTAGTTTCGCCGGCTTCGATCACCAGTTTATAAGCGGTTCTTTCCGCCGGGGCCTGGGCCGGCTCCGGTGCGGTTTTTTCTTCAGGTTTGGCTTTCTCTCCCGGAACCGGAGCGGCCGGACCTGCTCCCGGGTCAGCCGGGGGGGCGGCAGGATCTGCCGGAGGCGCCGGCTGGGTCTCTGCTGCGGGCGGGGGCGCGGTTTCAACCGGGGCCTTTACTATCTCCGGTTTAGTCGGCTCGTCCGTATACGCTATGAAAAAAGAGACAAGGAAACCGACCGCGACCAGAACCGATGCCATCCAGCCGAATACCCGAAGATAGACCCGGACCTTTCCCATATCTATTTTCCAGGAATCCTTGGGCAGCCATGAATTCCGTTCCTTGTCGACCTTCTGTTCCGGAGGGGAAGTCCTCTGCAGAAAATTTTTATAGCGGGACAGGATCGCCTCTTCCCTGACCCCTATCTCGCGGGCATATGTGCGGATGAACGTTTCGGCGTAGATCGGCTCGGGCAGGAGAGAATACTCCTCCTCCTCGATCGCTTCGAGATAAAGCATCCGTATCCTGCTCGCCTTGGAGATATCCCTGAGGGACTTTCCCGTCGCTTCGCGAACCTCCGCCCAGTTCGGCGCAGGTTGCATCCCCATTTCCGGATATTGAAATTCTTTTTCCTGGTCCATTATGGAATACGGTTTGTTTTTGCGCAAATTACCATCATTTTCCGGCACGCGCAAACAAAAAAGCACGAGCGATGTCGGGCTGCTTCGGTCCGCTCCCCGATCTTTTGCATGGCCATTCCTTTTCCATTGCTGATATACTTGGCGCGTTTCAGCCGGAACCTGGAAGGAGAGAAATATGAGCGGCACGGATGATCTGTTGAAGTTTGCGGAGTCGACAGCGGCGGAGGCGGGCCGTTTTTTGAGGGAGCGGCTGAACTCCAAGCATTCGGTCGACTACAAGGGAGAGATTAATATCGTCACGGAAGAGGACCGCATGTCCGAGGAAATTATCAAATCTGAAATCCGGAAGCGCTGCCCCGGACACGGCATTCTCGCCGAGGAGACGCCTGAGACCGGAAGAGGCGCCGAGTTCCGATGGATCATCGATCCGCTGGACGGAACGACGAACTATGCCCACGGCTATCCCGTCTTTTGCGTTTCTCTCGCCCTGGAAAAAAACTCCTCGGTCTTGCTCGGGGTAATTTACAACCCCATGCTGGAGGAGATGTTCACCGCACGCGCCGGCGGCGGTGCCTTCCTGAACGGGAAGAGGATCTGCGTTTCATCCGTTGCAGATCTTTCGCGCAGCCTGCTGGCGACGGGCTTCCCCTACGACATACGAACTGATCGCTTCAACAACCTCGACTACTTTGCCGCGATGGCCGTCAAGGCGCAAGCCATTCGCAGAGCCGGCTCCGCCGCTCTTGATCTCGCTTACACGGCCTGCGGCCGCTTCGACGGATTCTGGGAGCTCAAGCTCAAGCCGTGGGATACCGCTGCGGGATGCCTGCTCCTCGCGGAAGCGGGAGGAAAAATCACAGACCTTGACGGAAACGAGCACCGGATGGACTCTGCGCATATCGTCGCTTCGAACGGAATGATACACGATCAGATGCTGCGCGCGCTCGGTGAAACCGAAGGCAGCCGACGCCCCCGAACGAGCGACTTCTGAAACCCGCATGGATGCTGAGACACACGAGATCAAAATTCGGCAGAAAAAATTTCGGATAAAACCAAAAATGCTCTTGACATGTTGATAAAAGATGTTATTAGGAGTTCAAAAAACCGAATCTTTTTCGAACTCCTTAACCGTCCACGATCCGGTGCCCTTCTCAATTCCAAAGATCGTACCCTCCGTGTGATGGAGAGGAGAGACAGCAAGCGGGCCGAACATCACAGCAGTACAGTTCAGCAGATTCTGACGAAGCTGAAGAGCTTCAACACACGGGGGAGGGGAAATGGAATTGAGATTCCCGATCAAGGAGGAAGAAGAACCTCCGGGAGACGCGGTTTCCTCTTCGTTGGCCTCCATAGAGGGAGAGGCCTCTCTTTTCGGGGGAGGAAACATAATCCAGAAGATCTGGCCGGGCATCACGGCCGGACAATGGAACGACTGGAAATGGCAGATGGCCAACAGGCTGAGAACCATCGACGATCTCGTCATGTTTCTCAACCTCAAACCGTACCAGGTCGCAAAGTACAAAAGCCTGATCCGCGTATTTCACTTTGCTATCACCCCTTACTACCTTTCCCTGATCGACTGGTTCAATCCGGAAGATCCCATCCGCAGGCAGTGCATGCCCGATCTCCGGGAAATGGAATTCCAGATCGTAGGGGATTTTGATCCTCTCGAAGAGGACCTCGATACGCAGGTGCCCGGCCTTGTGCACCGTTACCCCGATCGCGTGCTGGCAGTCGTGACGAACACCTGCTGCATGTACTGCAGGCATTGCACCCGGAAGAGGATCTGGAGTTCGGGAGAGTCCGTGCGGTCGAAGCAGGAACTCGCGTCCATGGTAAATTATGTCCGGGCCACTCCGGAAGTCAGGGAAGTGATCATTTCGGGCGGCGATCCCCTGACCATGAATCTTGATACGCTGGACTGGTTCATGGGAGAGCTGCAGCGGATATCCCATGTTGAAGCAATCAGGATCGGAACCCGGGTGCCCGTGGTCATGCCGATGCGGATAACGGACGACCTGGTCAAAATGCTGGCCCGCCACCGCCCGCTTTGGCTGAATACCCAGTTCAATCATCCGCGCGAGGTCACGCCCGAGTCCCAGCAGGCCTGCGACCGCCTGCTGACCGCCGGCATTCCCGTATCAAACCAGTCAGTCCTGCTGCGGGGCGTCAACGACTCGATCGAAACCATGAGGGAGCTCTGCCACGCCCTGCAGAGAATCATGGTCCGCCCCTATTACCTCTTTCAATGCGATCCCGTCCGCGGCGTAGAGCATTTCCGCACGAATGTCTGGAAAGGCATTGAGATAATAGAAATGCTCAGAGGGTACACCGGCGGGCTTTGCATCCCTTCCTTTGTGGTCGATACGCCGGGCGGAGGCGGCAAAATTCCCCTTCAGCCTTTCTATCTCCTCTCCGCGACGGATAAGGATATCCTGCTCAGGAACTACGAAGGGATGATCGTGAAGTATTTCAACCCGCAGGACGTCGATTTCGGACTTCTCAAAAAATCGGCCATGAACGGCAAATACGGCGGCACCGCCCAGCTTCTCAAAGGCAACGGGAAAGCCCTCGTGCCGGAAGAGACCCCGAGATACCGCCGGAGAATGAAAAGCTCCCTCCTCCAGATAAAAGAGGAGAAGGCATGAGGATCGGGTTCACCTATGACCTGAGAAAAGACTACCTGGAGAGGGGTTATTCGGAAGAAGAAACGGCGGAATTCGACAGCGAGGAAACCGTACAGGTCATAGCGGACACGATATCTTCGCTCGGGAATGAGGTGATACGGGTCGGGAATGTCTACGAGCTTGTAAATCGCCTTTCTTCAGGGGAGCGCTGGGATCTCGTATTCAATATCACAGAAGGTCTGCGCGGCCGCAGCAGGGAAGCACAGGTGCCGGCCGTTCTCGAAGCTTATCACATCCCTTATACTTTCAGCGACCCGCTGACCCTCGCGCTCTGTCTTGACAAGTTTCTGACAAAAACCGTCGTCAGCCGCTGGAACGTCCCGACTCCCGCATATTTTCAGGTTGGCTCGGAAAAAGAGCTGGAAACCGCGCTCCGGGAAAACCGCATCCCTTTCCCTCTTTTCCTGAAGCCCGTTTCGGAGGGGACCGGAAAGGGAATCACTCCCGCATCGGTCATACGGAACAGCACGCAGCTGAAAAAGCAATGCCTGGAGGTTCTGGAAAAATACAGCCAGCCGGCCCTGGTCGAAAAATATCTGCCCGGGCGCGAATTCACGGTCGGCATCGTGGGGAGCGGGAAAAAAGCTGAAATCGTCGGTGTGCTCGAGGTGGAGCTTCTCGACGGCGCGGAACCTCTCGCGTACTCATACAGCAACAAGGAGCTCTGCGAGCAGCACGTCAGGTATGTTCTGACGGAGGATCCCGCGATATGCCGCGAAGCCGCGGAAATATCACTGGAGGCATACTGGGCTCTGGATTGCCGGGATGCCGGCAGGGTGGACATCAGGGCGGATGAGAACGGGAAGCTGCATTTTCTCGAAATTAACCCTCTCGCGGGACTTCATCCGACCCACTCGGATCTTCCGATTTTATGGCAGAAGACCGGAAGGACGTATAAAGAACTGATTGCGGAAATTATCGCTTCCGCATCTGCCCGCAGACAGAGGTAGTAAAATGAAAGTGGCGATTGTCTATAACGAGCCGGACAAGGATCGTCTGGATTCGATCGATATCATCGATCAGGTTAACATGGTATCCGATGCCCTGCAGGAACTGGAATACGACTTCGGGATGATCGTTGTGGGAGGGGACACCTGCCCCTGCGCCGACCTCCTGTACCAGCTCGATTCCTTCGGGCCGGACGTCGTTTTTAACCTCTTCGAGGCTCTTCATGACGACCCTAGATTCCACCCCGCCATAGCTTCCTTTTACGAAATAGGCGGATTCGCGTATACAGGGGCGCCCTATCCGGCCCTCCTGACCACAACCGACAAGATCCTGACCAAAGCAGTGCTGAAGGCTAACAATCTGCCGACTCCGCCCTGGCAGACGTTCAACGGCGCGGCGGATTCCATCCGCCTCCGTCCCCCCTGGATAGTGAAGCCCTCATGGGAAGACGGCTCCGTCGGCGTGGACGAAGAATCCATCTTCACGGAACAAAAAGCCCTCAAGAATTCCCTGTCCGCCATATACCTGAACCACCGGCGGCAGCCGCTCCTCATTGAGGAATACGTCGACGGCAGGGAATTCAATATACCCCTTGTCGAGCTGTCCGACGGCTCCGTAAGGGTGCTTCCGATTTCGGAAATAACGTTCGAGGACTGGCCGGAGGACAAACCGAAGATCGTCGGGTATAAAGCCAAATGGGACGAGAACGCTTTCGAATATGAGAATACGCAGAGAGTATTCGTTCCCGACGACGCTCCGATCGACGCTATGGCCGAAATCGGGTATCGCTGCTGGGAGGTTTTCAACCTCGGCGGATACGCCCGGGTGGACCTGAGACTGGACGAGTCGGGAGGCCTCCACGTAATCGAAATCAATGCAAATCCGTGCATAGCCGCCGAATCGGGCTACATGCGGGCCGTAGCCGAAGGCGGCTTTGAGGCGCGAGACTTCGTCCGGGAGATAATCGGGGCCGCCCGGCGGAGGCGCTACATCCGATGACCGCATCTCCGGCCCGCCGGTTCCGTTTCAGGCATGAGGCCGTCGCGGGGGATTCAGGCCCGCTCCGCGGTATCCTCTCCTCTACCGGGGTTTTTTTTCCTTTCGAAATCGACGTGGCGATCGAGCTCCTGGAGGATCGCCTTGAATACGGCGACGACAGTCCGTATTCCTTCATCTTCTGCGAACTGGACAATCGTCTCGTCGGCTATATCTGCTTCGGCCCCATCTGCATGACCGACAACCGCTTCGACCTGTACTGGATCGCTGTCGACAAGGGCCTTCAGGGTACGGGGGTCGGGAAGCTTCTCCTCGAAAAAGCCGAGCAATCCGCGCGGGAAACAGGGGGCGTCTTCATGTACGTGGAAACTTCCGGCAGGGATGACTACTTGAAAACCCGGCATTTTTACGAAAATCAGGGCTACCTCGAAGTCGCCTGCATCCGGGACTTCTATCGGGATGGAGACGACAAAATCATCCTGGTGAAGAAGCTGACCCGCGGGTAAAGCCCATGTGTCTGATTTTGCTTGACATGATTCCGAATTGCATGATAGCTATACGGCCATGAAGATTCTTGCCGGAAGGAATATTCTTTCAGCAGCATGCTGGTGGTGGCGGGCCAAATAAGCCTGCCCGGGCGAGTTCTTCTGAGCGAAGGCGAGCCCTGGGCGAGGAAACTCCCCATGGCTTGACCGAACAGGAAATTTAGAAAGCCATGGGATCACCATGGCTTTTTTTATTGCACAAAGGGCAAAAGGCAAAGGGTAAAAAAAGATAATCAGAGAATTAACCCTTTGCCCTTTGCCTTTAGCCTATTATATATAAGGAGGAAATGAAAATGGAGCAGAAGAAAATCTACTTGGACGACCTGGAGATCCCCAGGCAATGGTACAATATCCTGGCGGATCTGCCCGCTCCGATGAACCCCCCCCTGCACCCGGCGACCGGCAAACCTGTCGGTCCCGACGACCTGGCGGCGATCTTCCCGATGCCCCTGATTGAGCAGGAAGTCACGCCCGAGAGATGGGTTCCCATCCCGGATGAAGTTCTGGAAAAATATCTCCTCTGGCGCCCTTCGCCTCTGTGCCGGGCGAGGAATTTTGAAAAAGTCCTGAATGCGCCGGTAAAAATATATTACAAGAACGAGGGAGTGAGTCCTCCGGGATCGCACAAGCCCAACACGGCTGTCGCCCAGGCGTATTACAACAAGATCTCCGGCACCAAACGGCTCTGCACCGAAACCGGCGCCGGCCAGTGGGGCAGCGCGCTCAGCATGGCATGCAACATGTTCGGACTGGACTGCCGTGTTTTCATGGTGAAGGTGAGCTATGAACAGAAACCCTACCGCCGCCTCATGATGCAGACATGGGGTTCCGAATGCATTCCCAGCCCCAGCAATATAACAAACGCCGGGCGGAATGTACTCGCAAAGAACCCTGATTCTCCCGGCAGCCTCGGCATCGCGATCAGCGAGGCCATTGAGGAAGCGGTCACACATCCGGGATCGAAATATTCTCTCGGCAGCGTCCTCAACCACGTCCTGCTCCATCAGACCGTAATAGGTCTCGAGGCGCAGCGGCAGTTTGAAAAAATCGGCGTATATCCGGACGTGGTCATCGGCTGCGCCGGCGGCGGCAGCAATTTTGCCGGAATAAGCCTGCCCTATGTACGGGATAAGATCCATGGCAAACAGGTTCGGATCGTGGCCTCAGAGCCGACTTCCTGCCCCACACTGACCAAAGGGCCCTTCGCATACGACTTCGGCGACATAGCCAGGACCACCCCGCTCCTCGCCATGTTCACGCTTGGTCATGACTTCGTTCCCGAGGCGATTCACGCGGGAGGACTCCGCTATCACGGAATGGCTCCGATCGTCAGCCATCTTTTGAAGATAGGTCTGATTGAGGCCCGCGCCTTCAACCAGATAGAAACGTTCGATGCCGGGGTGAAATGGGCGAGAACCGAAGGATTCATCCCGGCGCCGGAAACGAACCATGCCATCGCCGCCGTCGTCGAAGAGGCAAAAAAGGCGCGCGAGGAAGGAAAGGAAAAAGTAATCCTGTTTAATTTCAGCGGACACGGCATCATAGATCTTCCCGCTTACGACGCGTTCATGTCCGGAAGGCTGGAAGTACATGATCTTCCGCAGAACGAGATCGACAGGGCGTTGAGGGCCATCGAGAAGCATCCTAAGCCTCGATGACTGAATCCGGCGAGGCGAGCGCATTCCTCGGGCGGCTTTCCACCAGTCCCGCTTTGAAGGCTCTCCGGGGTAGTTCCGGAGAGCCTTCTATCTTAAAAGGGAGATATTTAAACTGATTCACTGCCGGTTCTTGCCGGCCCAATTTTTCCCCGATTTGATCGTTATCCCCCCTTGTGATACATAATCTGCATGAAGTTATTCGAGTCGCCGAAAGGACAACCGGATAAGGCCGCACGTCCGCTCGCGGACAGGATGAGGCCGGAAACGCTGGACGACTATGTCGGACAATCTGATATCCTGGCGCCTGAAGGGCTCCTGCGGAAGGCCGTGCGGGAAAACCGCCTTTTTTCCATGATCCTGTGGGGGCCTCCGGGTTCGGGAAAGACGACGCTGGCGAGAATAATCGCCTCCGAGGCGGACGCCTGTTTCGAAACATTCTCCGCGGTACTCTCCGGCGTCAAGGAGATACGTACCGTTATCGAGGAAGCCCGGGGCAACCTGCGCCGGGAAAATAAAAAGACCATCCTTTTTGTCGATGAAATTCACCGCTTCAACAAGGCGCAACAGGATGCCTTCCTTCCCCACGTGGAGAGCGGGCTCATAACCCTGATCGGCGCCACTACGGAGAACCCCTCTTTCGAAGTCATTTCCCCTCTGCTCTCACGCGCCAGAGTGATCGTGCTGAAGCCCTTTTCCGACGATGAACTTATCCTCATTCTGAAAAGGGCCCTGGCGGACCAGGAGCGGGGACTGGGCAGGCTGGGGCTTACCGCGGCTCCGGAAGCCTTGGAGTTCATGGCCTGGGCGGCGGACGGGGATGCCAGGACGGCCCTGAACAACCTTGAAGCATCTTCCATTCTCGTCATGAAGGAACAGGAAAAGATCGTTACCAGGGAAATCGTTGAAAAGGCGATACAGAGGAAGCCTCTCCAGTACGACAAAACGGGAGAGGAGCACTACAACTTAATATCCGCGTTTCACAAGAGCCTGCGGGGAAGCGACCCGGACGCGGCCCTGTACTGGCTCGCACGCATGCTGGAAGCGGGCGAGGACCCGTTGTACATAGCAAGACGGATGATCAGGTTCGCCTCCGAAGATTCGGGGATTGCCGACCCTAATGCGCTTTTGATCGCCGTTTCCGCGATGCAGGCCTTTCATTTTGTCGGCTCGCCGGAAGGGGAACTTGCGCTGGCCGAAGCCGCCGTCTATCTTGCCGTCGCGCCGAAGAGCAATTCCCTGTATGCCGGATTCGGGAAAGTCCGGCGCGAAATAAGCGATACCGGAACTCTCCCGGTTCCGCTGCACATCCGCAACGCGCCAACGCGCCTGATGAAGGACCTCGGGTACGGCAGGGACTACAAGTACGCGCATGATTTTAACGATGCGTTCGCACCGGAACAGGAATATCTGCCCGACGAGCTTCGCGGCAGGACTTATTACCGGCCGACGGATCGCGGATACGAGAAAATCGTGGGCGAGCGGCTGGAAAAATGGAAAAGATTCCGGGCAAAGTCACGCTCCGGCAAAACTGACAAGTAATTAATAACTAAATCCCAAGCACTAAATCCTGATTCGAATCGTAAAGCGTAAAGGGTGAGGCGTAAGGTGTCCGGGAGAGAAAACTGATTCCGGCTCGTTGAATTCTGCCAAAGGCACGCGCTTTACGCCTTACACTTCACGCCTTACGCTTCACGCCTCTTAGTTTCTTGATATAAAGCCCCGTTTGATGTAATGAGGAGCCATGTTTCTCCTGAAGAAGATAATAACTGCATTCATCATGCCGCTGCCGCTGAGCCTGCTGATTATCCTTGCCGGATGGCTGCTCCTTTTTTCCCGGAAGAGGGCCCGCGCCGGCAGGATGATAATCTTCGCCGGCGTCCTTATTCTCATATCGTTCAGCTATACCGCCGTCGCCGATCGCCTTCTCCACCCGCTCGAGTACCGATATCTTCCCTTCTCCCTCGATAACGGCAACCTGCAAAAAGGGGCGATCCCCTGGATAGTCGTCCTGTCCGGCGGAGATATGCCTGTTCCCGGCCTGCCGGAAACGAGCCAGGTTTCGGCGGCGTCTCTCTTCCGGCTGGCCGAGGCCGCCCGGCTGAAGCGAATTCTGCCGGAAAGCAGGGTCGTTATCTCGGGCGGGGCCGTCTACGGGCCAAAACCGGAAGCCGAGGTTATCGCGGGAGTCGCTCCCCTATTCGGAATGAAACCCGAAGACCTCGCCCTGGAGGCGAATTCCCGGGACACGGAAGAGCAGGCAAAAAACATCTCCGGAATCGTGGGGAAAGATAAATGCATCCTGGTCACATCGGCATGGCACATGCCGCGCGCCGTGGCCCTGTTCCGCAAGGCCGGACTTGACCCTGTCCCCGCGCCCGTGGGCCATTTGACCAATACGGAAAAACCTGCCAAGTTGAATCCCGGAATCTTCTTCCCCAACATTAATGCCCTGAGTAAATCGGAAATCGCCGTTCACGAGTACATCGGGATGGCATGGTCCAAGATCCGCGGCCTCGCCTGAAAGCTACATCATTGTCGCTTGACAATATATTTCAGCCGATGATAATTTCCCTCCGTGAGATCATTTCTATTCCTCAGAGGCATTGCGCTTCCGGGTACACGCCGCCGCAAAATCCCTTTGTAAAAATGAACAATGTTAAAAAGCTCTCCCCATATCCGGCTTGATACAATTGATTACGTTTCGCGCCGTTCCTCAGGTGAACTTATGAAGACATTGTCCGGAATAGCCGGAATTTTTAGATACAACATCCTGATCGGCCGCAACCCCGAAAAGGCTCCCCCGGGATCGATCATAATTTTTCCCTGCGAACCGGGGCTGCTGGCCTGCGGACTGGCGGGCATCATCAAGGTAATAGATGCAAAGCGCGAAACCCCTTCCGCAGGTCCCGGCGAATACCCGGCGGAAAGCCTTGCCCGGGGATTTCAGAAGATCAATGCCAAGCCGATCCGGAAAATTCTCTCGGGCGCAATTGCCCCCCGGGACTACCTCGACAGCCGGGAAGCGCTTGAAGAGATGGAAAGAAACGTTCACCTGCAGAAGACCGCCGGCAATTTCATGAGCGTATCCTTCGATCCCGGCAAAACACTCGATCTGAACGACCTGTCGGATCGGATGAGGACTTTCCTGAGCGTGGAAGAAAAGCTCCTGGAGGAAAATGCAGACCGCTTTCACACCAACGAATTGGAAATAATAAACAGCCGTTTGATCCTGCTCAAGGATATAGCATGGGGTCTCGAAAGGGATTTTCTCGCCAATATTTCGAAGATCAGGGATCTCTCCGGCGGAAAGGCCCTTTCTCCCGAGGGCTTCCGGAAATACCGCCAGCTCAATTCGCTCCTTAACGCGCTGGACCGCCTTGAGGTCCGCGGGAGAGACTCCGCAGGCATTCAGATCTCTTTCACGCTGGCCGATTCCCGCCGGCTGGACGACATCTGGAATGCTCTGAACGGGAAAGATCTCTTCCAATCCTTCCTGGAGAGAACAAATCGGAAGGATCTGGTCAACGGCTCCATTCTTTTTTCCAGCAGCCTTGCTCCGGGAAAGGAGATCTTTATCTCTTTCACCTATAAGACCGCCTCTGCCGTCGGGGAGCTGGGGAGAAACGTGCGCCGGCTCAGAGACAGCATCAGCAGCGATCCTGTTTTTCATGTGTTCGCGGACGAGGCGGAAGGCTTCAGTTTGTCCCTGGCCCACACCCGCTGGGCGTCGGTGGGATCCATTACCGAAGAGAACTGCCACCCCGTGAACAATTTCGCGCCGGACAACTCCAGCCGGTCCGGGCCGGCTATTCCTCCGGCCGGCATGTGCGCAATCCCGGCTGCTATATTGAATCCGGCGACCCTCCAGGTTCCTCAGAGCGTAAAGGATTTTCCCTTCTACGGACAGGGAAACTGGACGATCAATGTGGTCCTGAACGGCGATATCGACAACTATCAGGAGCTGCGCTCCGATCTCGAGTCGAAGAGCCTCTCCCGCATCGCCCCCGAATTGACGACCGACACCAAGATCATCCCTCTCCGGATTGAAATGCATCTCGCCGCGGGACACGATCTGGCAGAAGCCTTCCGCCTTTCGCTGAACGACTTTGAAGGATCACACGCCATTGCGATGCAGAGCAACCTCGAGCCGGGAAAGACATATCTGGCGCTGCGGGGAAGCGGCCAGTCCATCTATGTGGGAATCTGCCCGGACCAGTACATTTTTTCATCGGAGCTCTACGGGATCGTCGAAGAAACTTCCCGGTTTTTGAAAATGGACGGCGAAGCGTCTCCCCCGGGATCGGACGGGGACGGAACCGGCCAGGTATTCATTATCGACCAGGAATCCGCCGGTCACCTGGATGGAATCAGGGCGTTCTTCTATGACGGGACGGAGCTGGCCCTTGGCGAAGTCGATATCAAAAGGGCCGAGATAACCACCCGCGACATCGACCGGGGTCCCTTCCCTCATTTTTTCCTGAAGGAAATTTCGGAATCTGCGCTGTCCGTGAAAAAAACTATGCGCGGCAAGTACCGGATCACCGCCAAAAAGGAGATAATCTTCAACCTGGGAGAGGACATAATTCCAAAGAAGCTCGGAAAATCCCTGACAAAGGGCGATATCCGCAGCATTGTGATAATCGGACACGGCACGGCAGCCGTGGCCGGAGCGGCGATTGCGGACGGCCTCGCACGCTATCTTGGAGGCACGAACCTGAGAATCGAAGCGAAGAGGGCTTCGGAGCTCAGCGGCTTCTTGCTGGAAAAAGACCTCCGGCACATGCTGGTAATCGCCGTGACCCAGTCGGGGACGACTACCGATACCAACCGCGCCGTCTCCATGGCCTCGGAGCGGGGGGCCACTGTCATCGCCGTCGTCAATCGCAGGCAATCCGATATAACCCATAAGGCGGACGGCGTCTTTTACACAAGCGACGGCCGCGACATCGAGATGGCCGTAGCTTCCACCAAGGCTTTCTATTCCCAGATAATAGCAGGGCACATCCTCGGGTTGTGCCTGGCACGGACAATGAAATCCATGCCGGACGAAATGATCGCCGCGGAGCTTTCCGTCATGGAGCAGATTCCCGGACTGATGGCCCGCGTAATCGAAAAGAGCGCCGAGATACGCGAGTCGGTGAGGAAGGCGGCAAAAAACAAGCGCTATTGGGCGGTGGTCGGGAGCGGGCCGAACAAGGCCGCGGCGGACGAGATCCGGATCAAGTTGAGCGAGCTTTGCTATAAGACCATTTCCTCCGATTTTGTTGAAGACAAAAAGCACATCGATCTCTCCTCGGAACCCCTGATCATTGTCTGTGCGGCCGGAAGCCCCGAGGCGGTTATCGGTGACATAGTTAAAGACTCGGCCATATTCCGCGCCCACAAGGCCGGAGTCGTCGTATTCGCCGATGAGGGTGAAACCCGTTTCGATTCCGTCGCCGACAGCGTTATCAGCCTGCCGCGCGCCTCCGTGCCGGCTTCGGTGATCCTGAATACTGTTGCCGGGCATCTCTGGGGCTACTACGCCGCCTGCCATATCGATGAGGACTCCCGCTTCCTCCAGGAATTCAGGAACCGGCTCAATATGGAAATGGTCCGGCACCAGAGAAACGATTATTCCCTCTACGAGCGTATCTCGGACCGCGACTTCCACCGCGTGGTGGATGATTTTGCGTTGAAGTTCCACGATCTGCGCCGGGAAGGGGCCTTTTCTTTCACCAGCGTCTCGACTGTCTCGGATATCTCCCTCCTGCTGAAATATGCTGCGGGAAAACTCCCGCTTGAGGATTTCTGGCTGGATTTCAGGACGAAAGGAGGAATGACGCCGATCGATCTGCTGAATGTATCCGTCGGACACGCAATAGATGAGCTTTCCCGGCCGATAGACGCCATCCGGCACCAGGCCAAGACCGTCACCGTCGGCACGAGCCGTAAAGACCATATCCCCAAGGGGATTCTGTTCGATCTGCTGGGCCGGATGAAATTCTCCGCGCGGAACCTCATCAGCCGCACTGTCCCGACGCTGACCCGCATCCAGAAAGCGGTGGCAACGGTCAAGGGCTTCACCCTGTACGGCGTCAACAATCTGGACGAAAAGGGAGAGCCTGCCGAGCTTTCCACCATCTCCATCCGGGAAAGGGGAGGCGTTTCCGTCCGGATGAAATCGCGCGTGGAGACGTCCGGAACCCTGACAGGAACCAAGAAAACCATCGTTCGGACGGGAAGCGTTTTTGCGGGTTATGGAAAATCGGACGGGGCGCCCGTCGTTGTCATTCCCCTGCTCCAGGATAAACCGGGGGTCCGGAACCTTCTTGTTGCGCACGTCGAGTTCAATGATAATATTTCCTTGAGAGCACGGAAAGAAATCCTGGGAGACAAATACAAGGATATAAAAAATATGGTGAATGAATATAACCTGCCCTGGGAGGATTCATACCTGGAGCAGTTCCCGGTCGGCACCCTTCTCGGCGAATCCGTTGAGTTCGTGTCTTCCAGGATTAAAAAATTTCTGGAGATCAAATGAGCGGCATGATCGCGATCCTCGATTACGGCTCGCAGTACAATCAGCTCATCGCGCGCAGAGTAAGGGAGTGCCGCGTTTACTGCGAAATCCTGCCCCACGATATCTCTCCTGCGGAACTCGCCGGGAAAGGGGTCAAAGGAATAATTCTGTCCGGAGGGCCGGCCAGCATTTTTGACCGCGGCGTCCCGAAAGCGCATGCGGGGATATTCAAAATGGAAGTGCCGATCCTGGGGATATGTTACGGGATGCAGCTGATGGCCCACGCGCTCGGTGGCAGGGTTACGGCCTCGGAATTCCGGGAATACGGGCGGGCGGAGCTGAAATTATCCCCGCAAGGGGAAAAATCCCTGCTCTTCTCCGGCCTGACCGGAAACCAGCGGATCTGGATGAGCCACGGCGACAAGGTCACCCGGCTGCCCCGGGGGTTTTCAGCGGTCGGCGAGACGGACAACTGCCCCGTCGCAGCGATGGAAAATCGCGCAAGGAGATTCTATGCCGTCCAGTTCCACCCGGAGGTGACGCATACCCTGAACGGGGCGGTCATGCTCCGGAATTTCCTCTTCCAGATCGCCGGCTGCCGCCCCGACTGGACCATGGGATCTTTCATCGAGGAGAACGTCCGGAAAATAAAAGAACAGATCGGAGAGGAGCGCGTCCTCTGCGCGTTGAGCGGGGGCGTAGACTCTTCCGTCCTGGCCATACTTCTGCACCGGGCAATCGGGAAGCGCCTCGTCTCGCTCTTCGTGGATAACGGCCTGCTCAGAAAAGGAGAGCCTGGAGAGGTGGTAGCCACGTTCCGGGACTCCTTTCACCTCAACTTCCGGATGATCAACGCGCGGCAGCGCTTTCTCGGCAGGCTCCGGAACGTGACCGATCCGGAAAAAAAGAGGAAGATCATCGGACACGAGTTCATCCGGATATTCGAAGAAGAGGCCCGAAAGCTGGGGAAGATACGTTTTCTCGCCCAGGGCACTCTCTACCCCGACGTCATCGAAAGCAAATCCTCCTTTGGAGGCCCCTCGGCCATCATCAAAAGCCACCATAATGTCGGAGGATTGCCCGAGAGGCTGAATATGGAGCTGGTTGAGCCCCTGCGGGTGCTCTTCAAGGACGAGGTTCGCGAACTGGGCCGCGAGCTTGGCGTTCCCGAATCGATCGTCGGCCGGCATCCTTTCCCCGGGCCGGGACTCGCGGTGAGGATATTGGGGCGGGTGACCAGGCGCAACATAGAAATAGTGCAGCAGGCGGATGCGATCGTCCGGGACGAGATCAGCGACGCGGGGCTTTTCGATGAAGTGTGGCAGGATTTCGCCGTCCTCCTTCCGGTCAGGAGCGTCGGCGTGATGGGAGACGGCAGGACGTATGAAAATGTCATCGCCGTCAGGGCAGTCACCAGCACGGACGGGATGACGGCGGACTGGGCAAAGCTGCCTCATGAGGTGCTCGAAAAGATATCGAGCCGCATC
The DNA here is from genome assembly GCA_028712885.1 of Syntrophales bacterium. GTDB lineage: Bacteria > Desulfobacterota > Syntrophia > Syntrophales > UBA4778 > JAQTPK01. The sequence goes on from JAQTPK010000002.1 coordinate 123,509, forward strand.
GTAAATGAAGTCAAGGGAGTGAACAGGGTGGTGTACGATATCAGCACCAAGCCCCCGAGCACAATCGAGTGGGAGTAGGCGCTGAGTCAGAATCGTTATCCCTTTCCAACGGCTTTCTGCCCGACAGGAAAATTCTCCTCCAGAGTAACCCGACGGATCACGGCAGGATTTTAACAACAAAATCGTAGAAATCCTTTTCGATTCATAACAGAATTGTCCTTGCCGGTCTTTCCTCCAGGAAGCCTGCGTTTACTGAATGTTTTGATTTTTAAGTCAAATTTTTATTGGCCCGCGTTTTGCTCTTCTGGATTCCAAACCGGAAAGGAGATGGGGTCATGATTATTTGTAAAACTGCGGAAGACGTAAAAAAGATCGTCAAGGATAAAAATGTAAGTTTTGTCCAATTCTGGTTCGTCGATGTCCTTGGTATCCTGAAGAGTTTCGCCGTTACGCCTCCGGAACTGGAAGAGGGGCTGACCGAGGGCATGGGATTCGACGGGTCCTCGATTCAGGGATTCGCGCGCATTGAAGAAAGCGACATGATCGCCAAACCCGATCCCAAAACCTTTCAGTTTCTCCCCTGGAGAGGAACGGACCGGCCGGTCGGGAGGGTTTTTTGCGACATCATGAACCCGGACGGGACGCCTTATGAAGGCGACCCCCGCTATGCTCTCAAGCGAGTCCTGAAAAAGGCGGCCGATATGGGGTACACCTATTATACCGGTCCCGAGCTTGAATTCTTCTATTTTGAAAATAACGGGAAGCCCTCCATTATTGACAAGGGCGGATATTTCGATGCCCGGCCCCTCGACAAGGGAAGCGACCTGCGCCGCGACACGATTTTCGCCATGCAGGATATGGGAATCCAGGTAGAGTACAGCCATCACGAAGTGGCCCCCAGCCAGCACGAAATAGACATGCGCTACGATGACGCGCTGAACATGGCGGATAAGACCATGACGATGAGAATGGTCGTCAAGGAAATCGCCCGCCAGCACGGCTACTACGCCACGTTCATGCCCAAGCCGATTTTCGGAGAGAACGGCAGCGGCATGCACGTCCACCAGTCACTCTTCAACGGCAAGAGGAACGCGTTTTACGACGCCGGCGACAAGTATCACCTTTCAAAGATCGGAAAAAGTTACATCGCCGGAATCCTGAAGCACGCCCGGGAAATAACGGCCGTCCTGAACCAGTGGGTCAATTCCTACAAGCGCCTCGTGCCGGGTTACGAAGCCCCGGTCTATATTTCGTGGGCCCGCCGCAATCGCTCCGCATTGATCAGGGTGCCCATGTACAAGCCCGGCAAGGAGAAGGCCACCCGGATAGAGTTCCGTTCTCCCGACCCCTCCTGCAACCCGTACCTGGCGTTCGCCGTCATGCTGGCCGCGGGACTGAGAGGAATTGAGCAGAACTATCCGCTCGCCGAACCGATCGAAGAGGATATTTACGAGTTCACGCCGGAAAAACGGCGCAGGATGAAAATCGACGAGCTCCCCGGGAATCTTTTCGAAGCTGTTTCCCTGGTGGAGAAATCGCAGCTCGTCCGCGAAGCGCTCGGCGACCACATCTTCAACAAGTTCATTGAAAACAAGAAAATTGAATGGGACCGCTACCGGATCCACGTGACAGAGTACGAGCTCGAAAAATACCTGCCGATCATGTAACCAGGATGGCGGGGCGGCTTCATCCAGCCGCCCCGCTTAAGATCGATGCAAGCGCCGCAGCCGGCCCATGCCGCACTATGCCGGTCCGATCCGCAACGCTCCCGGAACTTGGAAATTCGGCGAAACAGGCAGAGCCATGAGAAGGAAATTCCTTGTTTTTCAGCATACGCCGTGGGAGAAGCCGGGAAGACACCTCTGGAATTCAGCAAAAAAACGCAGAATAACGCTGGATGTCGTCCGTCTCTGGCAGGACCCCGTACCGGAGACATCCGGTCATGACGCAGTTATTGTCCTGGGCGGAACGCCCAATGTATCGGATGAAGACGAGTATCCTTTCCTCCGGGCCGAAAAGGAGGCGATCAGGAAATCCATCACCCTGAATAAACCGTACCTCGGCTTCTGCCTGGGCCATCAGCTGCTGGGAGACGTTTTGGGCGCTAAAGTCGAACCCAACTTCTGCCGGAGCATAGGCTTCATCGAGGGCCGGATCACCAGGGACGGAAAAAATCACCCCATCTTCAATAATATCCCGACCACGATAACTCTTTTCAAATGGCATTCCCAGGCCGTTATCCCCCCTCTGCCAAAAGAGCTGGAAATACTCGCTACCTCGGCTGACTGCCAGATAGAGAGCATCTCTCTTAAAGGAAGACCGCACATTACAGGTTTTCAGTTCGACAATTACGCGGCTGCCTATCCGGATGTCTGCGAGTGGATCGAAGGCGACCGGGACTGGCTTGAGAAAAGCGGAATGGATTTTGATGCCCTGCGCCGGACCGCCCGCGAGCAGGAACAGCTTATGGGAGCGCAGTTTGAGCTGATCTTCGACAATTTTGCGAATCTTGTGTACCGCGAGTAACTGAATCATTGGCGGCGGAGCGCTCATTCAAGTTCACAGTTCTTCAAGAAAACCGCCCATTGCTGCCGTATAACTGCGAACTGGGAACTGGGAACTGAAAACTGTCTCGTGGGATCGCACCGCAGAAAATCTACAATTTTGTATTTATTTTATCCTCTCCCCAACATTTTTGGCTGAAAAAACCCGCCCCGAAGACCCCTATTTCGACATAACATATTGTATTTGCTGTTTTTACCCCTGATGGCCTGCCTTTTGCTTAAAATGAAACTACATTTGTGTCAACAAATTGGTATGATTTTCAAGCGACGGCTGTATTTACAAACAGGATCTTGAAAGGTTTCGGTCGTGCTTTACTGTGCTCCCAACAAAAAATACAGCGACTTTATTATTGTGCGCGACCCTGACAAATGCATCGACTGCCGGGTCTGTGCGCGGCAATGCTCTTACGAGGCGCACGTCTACGATGAATCTACCGGAAAGGTGTTTTCGGATGACACCAGGTGCGTGGGCTGCCACAGATGCGAAGCGTTTTGCCCGAGCGGCGCGCTGTTGATAAGGCAGAACCCTTCTGAATTCCGCGACAATGCGGTCTGGAAACCCTGGTTCATAAAAAATATTTACAAGCAGGCGGAAACGGGCGGTGTTTTGCTGACCGGCATGGGGAATTCATATCCCTATCCCGTCTACTGGGACAAAATGCTTCTGGACGCAAGCCAGGTGACAAATCCTTCTATCGACCCGCTCCGGGAACCCATGGAGCTTAAGACTTATCTCGGCTCAAAACCCGACGCACTCAGGATTGATGCCGGAAGCGGAGAGGTAAGGCTCGCCGGAGGCTTCACGCCGCAGATAGCGATCAACTACCCGATCCTCTTTTCCGCGATGTCTTACGGCTCCATCAATCTGAACGTGCACAAGGGCCTGGCGAGGGCCGCCGAGGAGATGGGCATCCTCTACAATACCGGAGAGGGCGGTCTCCATGCATCCCTCTACCGTTACGGCAGGAACACGATCGTCCAATGCGCGTCCGGAAGATTCGGCGTCCACAGCGAATATCTGAATGCCGGAGTGGCGGTCGAAATAAAAATCGGGCAGGGAGCCAAGCCGGGAATAGGAGGCCATCTGCCGGGAGAAAAGATCGGCCCGGAAATATCCAGGACAAGGATGATACCGATCGGCGCGGACGCCCTTTCCCCCGCTCCGCATCATGACATTTACTCGATCGAGGACCTGCGGCAGCTTATCTACGCCATAAAGGAAGCAACGGATTACAAGAAACTCGTGTTCGTGAAAATAGCCGCAGTCCATAACTCGGCCGCCATTGCCAGCGGAATGGTCCGCGCGGGAGCCGATGTAATCACCCTTGACGGTTTCCGGGGCGGCACGGGGGCGGCGCCCACGATGATCAGAGACAATGTGGGCATCCCGATTGAAATGGCGCTGGCCTCGGTGGACGAGCGCCTCCGGCAGGAAGGCATCCGCAATCAGGCCTCTCTGCTGGTTGCGGGAGGAATTCGCTGCAGCGCCGATGTGGTAAAGGCAATCGCGCTGGGGGCGGACGCGGTTTACATCGGGACGGCCGCCCTCATCTCGGTCGGCTGCACTGTGTGCCAGCGCTGCTACACAGGCAAATGCCCCTGGGGAATCGCGACCAACGATCCCTTCCTGGCAAAGAGAATCAACCCGGAAATCGCCCACGAGAAGCTCGCCAACCTGATCCGGGCATGGGGCCATGAAATCCAGGAAATGCTTGGCGGCATGGGAATAAACGCCATCGAAAGCCTCCGGGGGAACAGGGAGAAGCTGCGGGGGATCGGTTTGAACGAAAGCGAGATGAACATTCTCGGAATAAAACACGCCGGAGCGTAACAGTCTTGAGGCGGGCGACTCTGAAGCCGCCGGAAGGAAACGGAATGAAGCGCGTTTATCAGAAAGAAGATGTCTGCATCGGCTGCCGCCTGTGCGAGATAGGCTGCATCGTGGAGCATTCCCCGGCAAAGGATGTCGTAAAGGCATTCAGAAACGTGTCCCCGCGTCCGGAGCCGCGCAACATCGTGGAAGAGAGGGGTCCTCTTTCTTTTTCGGTCAATTGCCGCCATTGCGATGAACCGGCCTGCCTTCATGCCTGCATATCCGGGGCCATTGCAAAGGACCCCCTTACCGGAATCGTCGGGCAGGACCCCGAAAAGTGCGTGGGATGCTGGTCCTGCATAATGGCCTGTCCCTTCGGGGTGATCCGGAAAAACGGAGCGCAGAGCAAGGCTGTAAAGTGCGATTTATGCGCAGGCCGCACAATACCGGCCTGCGTCGAAGCCTGTCCCAACCGGGCGCTTGTTTTTGAAGAGAGGTAAACCATGCGGCACGTGATCATAGGAAACGGGGTCGCTTCCGTCGGGGCGATCGAAGCCATCAGGTCGGCAGACCGGGAAAGTCCCGTCACGGTCATATCCTCCGAACCCCACCGGGTTTACGGGCGGCCTCTGATTTCCAGCCTGCTCGGCGGGAGAATCCGCGAGGAAGACATCTACTATCGGCCTGAGGGTTTTTACGCCGCCAATAATGTAACCCTCCTCACGGGGAAAACGGCGACCGGAATAAATACGCAGGCAAGGAAGGTTCGCCTGGAAAGCGGGGAAGCCGTCCCGTTCGATAAACTGCTGATCGCGACCGGCGGCGTTCCGTTCGTCCCCCCTGTGGAAGGGCTGGATGGTCCGGATGTCTATTTTTTCACCACGCTCGACGACGCGCGCAAACTCGACATCCTGGCGGCAAAGCTCAGGAAAATAGTCGTGCTCGGCGGAGGGCTTATCGGCCTGAAAGCCGCCGAGAGCCTTCACGACAGGGGAATCCACGTCACCGTCGTCGAGTTGGCGGACAGGATTCTGAGCGCCGCCTTCGATGCGGAAGCGGGAGGAATCATCGCGCGGCGCCTCGCCGAGTCCGGGATAAGCCTGGTTCTCGGGAATACCGTCACCAAGATAGTCCGGATCAAGAAACGGGCCCGGCGGGTGGTCCTCAGCGACGGGGGGAGCGTGCCCTGCGAAGCGGTCGTGACAGCGATCGGCGTGGTCCCGAATAAGGCACTGGCGGAAAAGGCGGGAATAGGCGTGAACAGGGGTATCTTGACGGACGACTTCATGCAGACGAATGTTCCCGGCATATTCGCCGCCGGGGACGTCGCCGAGGCGAAAGACATGCTCTGGGGCGAAAGGAGGGTTACGCCTATCTGGCCTAACGCCTATATCCAGGGAAGGCACGCGGGCCTGTCCATGGCAGGAGCAGCGAGGCCTTACCCGGGCGGCATTCCCATGAACTCGATCGAGTTCTACGGGATCCCGACCGTTTCGATGGGTATTTCCACCCCGCCGGCCGAAGGTTATGAGGTCCTGGCCCGTCTGGAGCCGGAGAAAAACTGTTACAGGAAGCTGGTGCTCAGGAATGGAAAGCTGGTGGGAGCCGTTCTGGTCGGCAGAATTGACCGTTCGGGAATTCTGTCCGGACTTATCAGGAACGGGGTCGATGTGGAACTTTTAAAACAGGAGATGCTCCGTGACGATTTCGGGTTTTCCGACATGCAGCCGGAAATACGGCAGGCGCTCCTGGCTGCTTACTGACTTTCGGGATCTGAAAAAATGTTCAACTTGAAGAGAACCAATCATAAGCCCTGGGATTACCGGAAGGACATATCCGGCTGCGGTCTTTCCGGGCTGATCAACACGAACGGGAAGCGCGTAAGCGGTGAGGTGATCACCAGATCCATCCGGACGCAGCACGACCGGGGAAACGGTTTGGGCGGCGGATTTGCGGCTTACGGCATTTACCCGGATTTCAAGGACCACTACGCCGTCCATGTGATGTGCGACAGCAAAACCGCGCTTAACAATTTCGAATCTTTCCTCAAGGAAGTTACGGTAATCGATCAGCAGGAACGTATACCCACACGCGCGTCCACGACGATCAGAAACGCTCCCCTGCTGATGAGATACTTCGTAAAGCCTGACCTGGAGGCGGACAATCCCCTCTTCGACAAGGGAATGAGCGAAGACGATTTCATGGTCCGCATGGTCATGAAAATCAACCTGGACGTACCAGGAGCTTTCGTATTTTCAAGCGGCAGGAACATGGGCGCGTTCAAGGGAGTCGGGTATCCCGAAGACATAGCCGATTTTTTCCGGCTGGACGAATACGAGGGATACATCTGGACGGCCCACAACAGGTTTCCCACGAACACTCCGGGATGGTGGGGCGGCGCCCACCCGTTCACGATCCTCGACTGGTCGATAGTCCACAACGGGGAGATCTCGTCATACGGAATCAATAAGCGCTATCTCGAAATGTTCGGATATCACTGCACCCTGCTGACGGACACGGAAGTGGTGGCCTACCTCCTGGATCTGCTGATCCGCAGGCACGGCCTTCCCATCGAAATCGCCTGCCTTGCCCTGGCGCCGCCTTTCTGGAACGAGGTGGACAGGATGGAGCCGGAGAGGAAAAAACTCTGCGAAGCGATCAGGATGGTTTACGCGAGCGCCCTGCTGAACGGCCCTTTTGCCGTCCTGTTTGCATTCAACGGGGGCCTCGTGGGACTCAACGACAGGATAAAACTGCGGCCGCTGATAGCCGCCGAAAGCGGGGAAACCGTTTACATGGCGAGCGAAGAATCCGCCATCCGCGAGATCTGCCCGGACCCGGACAAGGTCTGGATGCCGAAAGCCGGAGAGCCCGTTGTCGTGAAACTTAACAAAACTGAATAGCGGGAGGGATTTATGGAAATAAACGCAGAAGGGATCTGCTACAGAGACCTGAACAGGATGATCCGACAGGCCGTGTCCATGGGCGAGCAGAGCATCGTCCTGAGGAACATAAACGGCCAGCGCTATATCGGAAACGGAATAGACAGTAAAATAAAGCTCGTCGTCAAGGGAACTCCCGGACAGGATATGGCGGCCTTTATGAAAGGGCCGGAGATAGACGTCGAAGGCAACGCCCAGGACGGAATCGGGAACACCATGGACGACGGCAAGATCATTGTCCGCGGGATGGCCGGCGACATCATCGGATACGGGATGAGGGGGGGAGAGATCTACGTGAGCGGCGATGTCGGCTACAGGGTCGGCATTCATATGAAATCTTCCGACGAAAAGAACCCCGTAATAGTCATCGGCGGAAAGGCGGGAGATTTCCTGGGAGAGTACATGGCGGGAGGCATGATCATCCTCCTGGGAATGCTGAGCCGGACCGATAAAAACGTTCCCCTTGCCGGCAACTTCCTGGGCACGGGAATGCATGGAGGCGCCATTTACACCAGGGGACCGGTCGATAAGCACAGCCTGGGGAGAGGCCTGGGGATCAGAGAGGTCAGCGGACAGGATTTCGATATAATCATGCCGTACCTTGAGGAGTTTGGAAGACAGTTCGGCGTTGACGTGAGTGTAATGCTCGAAAGCAATTTCTATTGCATATATCCGACGACCCATCGTCCGTACGGAAATATGTACGCTTATTAGGTCTTTTGAAATGATGACGGCATTTCTGGCGCTTGAAGATGGAAAGGTTTTCAAGGGGCGAACTTTTGCCGGAAAGGGTGAGGCCGCCGGCGAGGTCGTGTTCAATACGAGCATGACCGGGTATCAGGAAATTCTCACTGATCCCTCCTATAAGGGACAGATCATCAACATGACCTATCCCCTGATGGGCAACTACGGGATCAACCCCGAAGATGTCGAGTCCAAGCGGATTCATGCGGAAGCCTTTATCGTAAAAGAGCACCAGCCGGTGCCGAGCAACTGGCGGTCCGTTCTGACGCTCGCCGAGTATCTTGACAGGAACAATGTAATCGGGATCGAGGGAATAGACACGAGGGCCCTGACGCGGCATCTGCGGCTGAAGGGCGCCATGAAAGGAATCGTCTCCACGGAAGGCGCCGACCCCGCCGACCTGGTTCGAAAGGCAAAGGAAGCACCGGGCCTGGTCGGGCGCGATCTCGTAGAAGAGGTAACCTGCCGGGACCGTTTCACCTGGAGCGATCGCGCCGGCTTCAAGGTCGTCGTTCTCGATTTCGGGGTGAAATTCAATATCCTGAACAGCCTGGCGAAGAACGGGTGCAGTGTCGTCGTTGTACCTGCCCGGACGAGCGCCGCGGAGGTCCGCGCCCTCAACCCGGACGGTGTTCTTCTTTCAAACGGGCCCGGGGACCCCGAGCCTGTAACTTACGCGATCTCGACAATCAGGGAGCTTATCGGGGAGTTTCCCATGATGGGAATCTGCCTGGGACAGCAGCTCCTCGGACTCGCTCTGGGCGGCAGGACGTACAAGCTCAAATTCGGGCACCGCGGGGCGAACCACCCCGTTAAAAATCTCCGGACGGGGAAGGTGGAAATAACATCGCAGAACCACGGGTTCTGCGTGGATCCGGACTCAATAAAGGGACACGATATCGAACCGACCCATATCAATCTCAATGACGGCACCCTGGAAGGAATGCGCCACAAGGAATTGCCCGTCTTCTCCGTTCAGTATCATCCCGAGGCTTCGCCCGGACCCCATGACGCCGCATATCTTTTCTCTGAATTTGTTTATTTGATGAGAACTCAAAAAAAGGGGACTTAGTCTGCTCCGGATTCTGCAATGCCGAAAAGATCCGACCTGAAAAAAATAATGCTGATCGGTTCCGGCCCGATTGTGATCGGCCAGGCCTGTGAATTCGATTATTCGGGCACCCAGGCCTGCAAGGCCCTTAAAGAAGAAGGATTCGAGGTAGTACTCGTCAACAGCAACCCCGCCACGATCATGACCGACCCGGACATGGCTGACCGGACCTATATTGAACCGATCACTCCGGAAATAGCAGCGAAAATCCTCGAAAAGGAAAAGCCGGACGCCTTGCTCCCCACGCTGGGCGGCCAGACCGGGCTGAATACGGCCGTGCAGCTCGCCGAAATGGGCGTACTGGACAGGCTTGGCGTCGAGCTGATCGGGGCATCGGTCGATGTCATAAGGAAAGCCGAAGACCGCAACCTGTTCCGGGAAGCCGTGGCAAGAATCGGCTTAAGGGTTCCCAAGAGCGCCATTGCGACGGATGTTGACGCGGCGCTGGGCGCAGCGGAAAAAATCGGTTATCCCGCCATTGTGCGTCCGAGCTTTACGCTGGGCGGCACGGGAGGAGGAATTGCATATAACCGGGAGGATCTGCGGATCCTCGCCTCCAGCGGCCTTGACGCAAGCCTTATCCGTGAAATCATGATCGAGGAGTCGGTGATCGGGTGGAAGGAATTCGAGCTCGAGGTCATGCGCGACGGCAGGGACAACGTGGTCGTCATCTGCTCTATCGAGAATCTCGACCCCATGGGGGTTCATACCGGGGACAGCATTACCGTCGCCCCCGCGCAGACGCTGTCGGACAAGGAATACCAGATGCTCCGGAATGCATCCATCGCCATCATGCGGGAAATCGGGGTTGATACCGGCGGCTCCAATGTCCAGTTCGCCGTAAATCCGAAAGACGGAGACCTTGTGGTCATAGAAATGAATCCGCGCGTCTCCCGGAGCTCGGCCCTCGCATCGAAGGCAACCGGCTTCCCCATCGCAAAAATAGCGGCCAAGCTGGCCGTCGGCTACTCCCTTGACGAACTGCGCAACGACATCACCCGAGAGACGGCTGCGGCCTTCGAACCCACGATAGATTACTGCGTCGTCAAAATTCCGCGCTGGACCTTTGAGAAATTCCCGGACACGGATGACTGCCTGACTACATCCATGAAATCGGTCGGCGAGACAATGGCCATCGGCAGGAACTTCAAGGAGGCCCTGCAGAAAGGTCTCCGTTCCCTGGAGACCGGCCGCCACGGGCTGGGAGCGGACGGCCGCGGCCGGATCGAGCAGGGAGGCGTCGTTCCATCTCCCGGGGAAATCCGGTCAAAACTTGCCGAACCGAATTCGCAAAGGATATTCTATCTGCGCTACGCCCTCCAGACCGGCATGGGGGTGGAAGAAATAAAGAATTTGACCGGGATAGACCCGTGGTTCCTGAACCAGATCGCCGATATAGTCCGGACGGAAGAAGAAATCAGGTCCGGAAGCGGCCCCCTCTCCCGCGAATTGATGCGGAAAGCCAAGGCCCGGGGATTTTCCGACATGCAGATTGCCCACATGAGGGGTACGGATGACGATACCGTAAGAAGTTGGCGCAGGATGTGCGGCATAACTCCCGTTTACAAGCTGGTGGACACCTGCGCGGCGGAATTCGAGGCATACACGCCTTACTACTACTCGACCTATGAGGAAGAGAACGAATTCAGGGAAACCGATCGCGACAAGGTCGTAATCCTGGGCGGCGGCCCGAACAGAATCGGCCAGGGAATAGAATTCGATTACTGCTGCGTCCAGGCGTCCTTCGCCCTCCGGGAGGAAGGCATAGAGAGCATCATGGTCAACAGCAACCCCGAGACCGTGAGCACCGATTACGATACCTCCGATAAACTTTACTTCGAGCCGCTCACGAAAGAGGATGTGCTCAATATAATCGAGGCGGAAAAACCCCGCGGCGTAATCGTCCAGTTCGGGGGCCAGACCCCGCTTAATCTGGCCTCCTCTTTAACTGCGGCGGGCGTCCCGATCCTGGGGACACCCCTGTCCGGCATCGCGGTTGCCGAAGACCGGAAACTGTTCAGCGCCGTGCTCCGGGAAACCGGTCTCAAGCAGCCGGACAACGGAACTGCGCTGAGCATCGAAGAGGCTGCCGAAGAAGCGGAACGCATCGGCTACCCGGTTCTCGTCCGGCCCTCTTATGTCCTGGGCGGCAGGGCCATGCAGACGGCTTATGACAGGGAATCGCTGGAAGAATTCACCCGCAAGGCGATTATCGCGTCGCCGGGGCACCCGATCCTCATCGACAAGTTTCTGGAAGACGCCATCGAAGTGGACGTCGACGCGATTTCCGACGGAGAGTCGACGGTGATAGCCGGGGTAATGGAGCACATCGAAGAAGCGGGGGTGCATTCAGGCGACAGCGCCTGCGTGCTGCCGCCGCATACCCTTCCGGCCGATCTGATCGAAAGGATCAAGGAACAGACAAAAATTCTCGCCGCCCGGCTCAACGTGATCGGCCTGTTGAATATTCAGTTTGCGGTAAAAGACCGCGACATATTCGTTCTGGAAGTGAATCCCCGGGCTTCCCGGACCGTGCCGTTCGTAAGCAAGGCAACCGGTGTTTCTTTCGCAAAGCTGGCCACGAAAGTCATGCTCGGAAAGAAACTGCGCGAGCTCGGGATCAAAGGCGAAATCGAGCCCCGGCACGTATCGGTCAAGGAAGCCGTATTCCCGTTCAACAGGTTTCCCGGTGTCGACATCATCCTCGGACCGGAAATGAAGTCGACGGGGGAGGTTATGGGCATCGATTCCGATTTCGGACGCGCCTTCGCCAAGTCACAGCTCGCCGCAAGCCAGAATCTGCCGCGGAAAGGCGTCGTGTTCGTCAGCGTGCGGGATGCCGATAAGAAGAAGATGGAGCCGGTCGCCGCCAGACTCCACGGTCTTGGTTTTCAGTTTATCGCCACAAATGGAACTTCACGGCATCTTGACAGGATCGGAATTCCGAACAGGGTGGTCAAGAAAATAGCCGAGGGCCGGCCCAATATAATCGACCATATCAAAAACAACTCGATCCAACTCGTCATCAATACCGCCTCGGGGAGGAGAAAGACGGCGGGAAGCGGAGAGATAAGGAGAACAGTGCTGAGGTACGGTATTCCGTATGCCACGACCCTGGCAGGCGCCCAGGCCATGTCTTCCGCTATTGAATCGCTGCTGAAAAGCGATATAATAGTACGTTCTCTTCAGGACTATCACGATTTCATGCCGATTCGTCCTGCAAATGAGCAGCGGGGAAAAAGAGGAAATGCGGAAATTTAAAGGACCAAAAGAAGCATGCGGGGTGTTCGGCGCTTTCGGCCATGAAGATGCGGCAAAGCTGGCTTATTTCGGCCTGTACGCTCTTCAGCACCGGGGGCAGGAAAGTTCCGGAATCGTGTCCTCCGACGGAAAGAACGTGTATGAGCACAGGCGAATGGGTCTGGTCACCGAAGTCTTCAACGAGGAAGCAGTTAACCGCCTTCCGGGCCATATCGCGATCGGCCACGTCCGGTATTCGACGACCGGTTCTTCGGTCCTGAAAAACGCCCAGCCGTTCATAGCCTCACACGCGGGAAGAACCCTGGCGATCGCCCACAACGGAAATCTGACCAATGCCAGGACGCTTCGCGGGGAGCTGGAGGCCAAAGGATCTATTTTCCAGACGACCATCGACAGCGAAGTGATCGTACACCTGATTGCCCGGAAGATTCACCTGGGGCTGGAAGAGGCCCTGGTAAGGGCGATCAGGAAAATAGAAGGCGCCTATGCCTGCACTTTCATGACGGAGGACGAGCTGATCGCTTTCCGGGATCCGAACGGATTCCGGCCGCTTTGCCTCGGTAAACTGAACGGATCATACGTGGTCGCTTCCGAGACCTGCGCCCTTGACCTGATTGAAGCGGAATACGTGCGCGATATAGAACCCGGCGAAATCGTCATCGTCAATGAAAACGGGATAAAGTCGATAAAGGTGAAAAAGCAGCACGGCCGCTCGAGCTTCTGTATTTTCGAGCTGATATATTTCGCCAGGCCGGACAGCAGGATTTTCGGCTGCAACGTTTACAACGTGCGCAAGAAATTCGGCGAGAAGCTCGCGGAGGAATACAACGTGGACGCCGATTTTGCCATGCCGTTTCCCGATTCGGGAAATTACGCCGCAATCGGCTATTGCCGCCGGTCCGGCGCAGCGCTGGAGATCGGAATGATCCGCAATCATTATGTCGGCAGGACCTTTATCGCTCCGTCGCAATCCATGCGGGACTTCGGGGTCAAGGTGAAGCTCAATCCCGTGCACGGCCTGCTGGAAGGGAAAAAAGTCGTCATAGTTGAAGACTCCATAATCAGGGGTACGACCAGCAGGATGAGGATCAAGACCCTTCGGGACGCGGGGGCAAAAGAGGTCCACATGCTGGTGAGCTGTCCCCCGCACAGGTATCCCTGTTATTACGGAATCGACTTTTCCACAAAAGGCGAGCTGCTGGCATGCCGCAATTCCCTTGAGCAGATCAAGAGATATATCGGCGTTGACAGCCTGGGCTATCTGAGCCTGGAGGGAATGATCGAAGCGACGGGGCTTTCAAGAGATTGCTTCTGCCTGGCCTGTTTCACCGGGAAATATCCCGTGAAACACGACGGGGAGTTTTCCAAGCTTTGCCTTGAGAAAGGCGACTGACAGGGGAATCGGACGGGAGGCTGATATGCCGGACACCAAAAGAATAAAAGATCTCGAGCTCCTTTATGAAATAAGCACCAGCCTCAATCAGAGCTTTGACCTGAAAAAGACCCTTTACAGCGTCCTCGATATTCTGGCGAATTCGATCGGAATGATCAGGGGCACCATATTTATCCTGAACCCCCTTCGCGATGAGATAAGCATTGAGGTCGCCCACGGCCTTTCGCAGGGAGCGATTGAGAGGGGAAAATACAAGATCGGCGAAGGCATCACCGGCACGGTGATCCAGACCGGGAAGTCGGTCATCGTCCCGAAGATAAGCCAGGAGCCCATGTTCCTGAATCGTACCGCATCAAGAAAAAGCCACTCCAGCCAGGAATTGTCTTTCATCTGCGTCCCGATAAAAAAAGGCAGTCTCGTCGTAGGGGCTTTAAGCGTCGACCGTCTGTACGACGATTCCTTCTCGCTCACCGAGGGCGAAAATCTCCTGTCGGTTATCGCCACAATGATCGCCCAGCACGTGATAAACCTGGAAAACTTCTATCTGGAACAGGAACAGCTCCGGAAGGAAAACCAGCGCCTCAGGGGCGAACTCGGGAAGAAATTCCGCATCAACAATATCATTGGAAACAGCAGCAAAATGGCGGTTGTCTTCCAGATGATCTCACAGGTTTCCCAGAGCAACGCCACCGTGCTCATCCGGGGCGAAAGCGGCACGGGGAAGGAACTCGTGGCAAACGCCATCCACTATGCGAGCCAGCGGGCGCGCAACCCGTTCGTAAAGGTAAATTGCGCCGCCATGCCTTCGAATCTGATAGAGAGCGAGCTTTTCGGCCACGAGAAGGGCTCGTTCACGGGAGCCATCCGGCAGAAGATCGGGAAATTCGAGCTGGCCAATAACGGGACTATTTTTCTGGATGAAGTGGGATCCATCGGAGTAGAAGTCCAGGTAAAGCTCCTCCGGGTTCTCCAGGAAAAAGAATTTGAGAGGGTGGGGGGATCGCATACGATTAAGACCGATGTACGGATCCTGGCGGCGACCAACAAGAATCTTGAAGAGGCCATCGAAAAAGGGGTGTTCCGCGAGGACCTGTACTACCGGCTGAACGTCTTCCCGATATATCTGCCGCCCCTGAGGGAGCGCATGACCGACATCCTCATGCTGGCCGACTCCTTTCTCGAAAAATACGCCAAGGAAAACCACAGAAACGTGCGAAGCTTTTCCAAGGCGGCCATAGACATGCTGATGATGTACGATTGGCCGGGCAACGTCCGGGAGCTGGAAAACTGCATCGAAAGGGCCGTCCTGCTGTGCGGGGACGAGGACATGATCCAGGCTTATCATCTCCCTCCCACGCTCCAGAGGGTCAAGATGTCATCCCTTTCGCCCGGGGCCACGCTGGAGGATACCGTCCAGCACCTGGAACGCGAAAAGATGATAGATGCGCTGAGGACGACGCGGGGGAACATGGCCAAGGCGGCCCAGATACTCGGCGTAACGGAGCGCAAGTTCACCTACCGCGCCAAGAAATACGGGATCGACTTTCACCGGTTCCGGGCCGAAGGTTAGTGCGCCGCCGGGCTGAGCTGCGAGCCGGCTTTTCAACCGAAATACCCTTACTTTTAAACGAAATGACTGCCGTTTTTTTTCGGAACTCCCGGTTGACTTTATTGCAGTGGGGAGTTAGAAATTTGTCCGATCGGAACGGCGGTGAGGCGCTATGAGGACTAAATTTATTTTTGTGACGGGAGGCGTTCTTTCCTCCCTCGGAAAAGGGCTGGCCGCCGCTTCTATCGGATGTCTTCTCGAATGCAGGGGCCTTCGGGTCACCAACCAGAAGCTCGATCCCTACATCAATGTTGACCCCGGCACCATGAACCCCTTTCAGCACGGGGAAGTATTCGTTACGGACGACGGAGCGGAAACCGATCTCGACCTCGGCCACTACGAGCGCTTTACCAGCACCCGGATGGGAAAGCTGAACAACCTCACGACCGGACAGGTCTACTTTTCCGTCATAAACAAGGAGCGGCGAGGCGATTTTCTGGGAGGCACCGTCCAGGTAATCCCCCATATATCGAATGAGATCAAGGACTTTATTTCCAAGGCGTCCGCCGGAACCGATGTCGCCATCGTGGAGATCGGCGGGACCGTGGGAGATATCGAAAGTCTGCCCTTCCTCGAAGCAGTACGGCAGTTCCGGAACGAGGTCGGCCGGGAAAACGCCATTTTTATCCACCTCACCTGGGTGCCGTTTATCAAGACTGCGGGTGAGGTAAAGACAAAACCGACTCAGCACAGCGTCAAGGCGCTGCGGGAAATCGGCATCCAGCCCGATATCCTCCTTTGCCGCACGGAGAATTTCCTCTCGAACGAAATCAAGGCCAAAATATCGCTCTTCTGCAATGTCGAGGTCGCCTCGGTATTTACCGCCAAGGACGTTGACTGCATTTATGAGGTTCCCCTGTTATTCCATAAGGAAGGCCTGGACCAGAAAATAGTAAATCTGCTCAATATCTGGACGGGGCAGCCCCGGCTGGGCGAATGGGAGGCCGTCGTCAACAAGCTCAAGAACCCTGCAAACAGGACCGATATCGCGATCGTCGGAAAATATGTGGACCTGGTCGACTCTTATAAGAGCCTGAATGAGGCGCTCCGGCATGCGGGCATCCCGAACGACTGCCGGGTCATTCTTCATTATATCGACTCGGAACAGATCGAGCGGGAAGGAATAGGAAACAAGTTCGAAGGGATGGGAGGCATTCTCGTCCCGGGAGGTTTCGGCAGCAGGGGAATCGAAGGCATGATTCAGGCGATCGGGCATGCACGCACGATGCGGATTCCGTACTTCGGGATCTGCCTGGGAATGCAGACCGCCGTGATCGAATACGCCAGAAGCGTCTGCGGGCTCCGGAAAGCAAACAGCTCGGAATTCGATCTCGAGACCCCTTACCCGGTCATAGATTACCTTCCTGAGCAGCGCCTCATTACGGAAAAGGGAGGATCGATGCGGCTGGGCGCTTATCCCTGCGTCCTGGAAAACAGGTCCTTTGCCTTCGATGCGTACTGCGAGAAAGAGATCAGCGAGAGGCATCGCCACCGCTACGAGGTCAACAACGATTTCCGGGAAGCCCTGTCCCGCAACGGGCTATTTTTCAGCGGCGTTTCTCCTGACGGGATGCTCGTGGAGATTGCGGAAATCCCGGACCATCCCTGGTTCCTCGGCTGCCAGTTCCATCCTGAATTCAAATCCAGTCCCCGGAAGCCTCATCCTCTGTTCGTCAATTTCATCAAAGCCGCCCTCGAGCACCAGCACCCTTCCTGAAAAACGAAGTTGCGAAATTGCGAAGATGGGAAATTAGGAAACTGCTATACTATCCGGGTATTAGGTCCTGGGTAATCGGTCAGATAAGAGCTTTGAACTTTTCAGTCCCATAAACCATTACCTGTAACCTATTACCCAATACCTGAAAAAGCCCATGTTCCATATAGAAACCAGAACAAATTTATCCCCGGAAGAATGTGCAAAAAAACTCCGTCATTATTTCGGGACGGAAGGCCTCGGCCTGAAGCTTGTCGAGGAGTGTCCGGGACGGCTCCGCTTCGAGGGGGGAGGCGGTTTCGTCGAGGCGGAAATATGCACGTCCGGAAAGGCTACCTCCGTCAATTTGATTACGCGGGAATGGGATTATCATGTCCGGAAGTTCCTGACCTTGCTCAAGTCGTAAAGCGTGAAGCGTCAGGCGTAAGGTGTCGCATTCTCAGGCTCAGGTCAAAAGAGTCGATCTGATTATGACAGCACACCTTTACACCTTACTCCTTACGCTTTACGCCTTACGATGCTTTCCTGGAAATTATGAGGACGATTCTTCACTGGGAGCCAAAGTCCGTCAGCAGGGAAACAACATTTCAGACGGACCTCGGCAAATGGCAGGACATTGCAAGGAGCATGGCGGAGCTTGCGCGGGAAGTTTCCGCCGACCTTCGGCGTTCCGGATACCTCGCCCGGAACGTAGGGGTCAAGGTTCGTTTCAGCGATTTCGAAACCGTGACGAGGGCCTCCACTCTGGAAAAGCCGGTCTGCTCCGAAGAGGAGATCCGAAAAGGGGCATTCGCCTGTCTGAAAAGGATCGATCTGGCCAAAAGGGTGCGGCTGATCGGGGTTAGAGCGGCAAAACTGGAAAAGATTGTAAGGAGTGAGGAGTAAGTCGTAAGGTGTCAAGGCATGCTTGGCAAGCTGTGTGTACAAGGCTGATTTGCGTCCTTCTGAAGCACACCTTACGCCTGACGCTTTACGCTTTACGACCTTCCATGGGAACACGATACCGTCTCTTCTCGGGGACGGGATTCTCCCGGTAAAAAATCACGATGTGTCCCACGGATCCTACTGCTTCACTCCCTGTCAGCTTTGATAATTCTCCGGACAGGATTTTCTTCTCTTCTTTATGCTCCAGAAAACGTACTTTGACCAGCTCGTGATCCCGAAGCGCCTGGTCAAGCGCGGAAACAACTTCTGAGGAAACACCCTTTTTCCCGACCTGCACAAGGGAACGCAGGGAATGGGCCTGCGCCCGGAGGTATTTTCTCTGGTAACCCTTGAGCGCCATCATGCCGGCTCCAGCACCTGTACGTCCATTCCGATGACCAGCTCCTTGACCCGCTTCCGGTATTCCGCCATATGGGGGGCTTTCAGGTGGGCCTTGAGCTCGTCAAGTCCTTCCCATTTCTCCAGGATAACGACCGTGTTTTCCCGGAAACGGACCTGCGGCATTCCCGTCGGCAGATCGACGGCAGGTCCGTATTCGATGCATCCCGCCTCCTTCCGCACAGCCGGGACGACGTTTTTGAATTCCTTGAGAAAATCGCCTCTTCTGCCTTCCGCAACCTCGACCGTCGCAATCACATGAATCATCCGTTTTCCTCCAGCCTGTTCAGGAATGCCTCACCTTTTAACCGTTCTGAGCAATTTATTCAATATCTCTGAATATTATCCTCTGGACCCGAGGCGCAGGCCGCCATGAATAAAGAATACGTCGCCCGCCAGCGCCTCGTTGCGGTAAAGTTCCCCTACCAGAGAAGCTATTTCCTCCGGTTCTATCAGCCGGCCGATGGGGACCTCCGCCAGTATTTTTTTCAGCGCATCCTGATTCATCCCCTTGACCATCGGCGTTCCCACGTATCCGGGCGCGATCGCAACGACCCTGATCATGTTTCCCAGGCCGCGGCGGATGAGCTCCGCAGTCAACACCTTCGGAAAAACGGACATGGCCGCCTTCGATGAAGAATAGTTGATCTGGCCCGCCGTGCCGAGTGATCCCGTCGACGAGACAAGGCAGACGAGGCCCTTGCATTTGTTGTTCATCATCCTTTCCATGCACTCGCGCACGGTCAGAAAAACGCCGGTAAGATTGATGTCGATAACCGCTTTGAACTGATCGAGGGTCATTTTCCGGACGACCTTCCCCGACACCTTGTCGTAGGAAACCGTCATCGCGTCCTTGATGATGCCGGCAAAAGGCGCCACGAGATTTATCTGTCCATACCTGGCGATCGCCGTATCCGCGAGCTTTGCGTTGTCCTCTTCCGTGGTCACGTTGCAGAGGACCGGCGCCACATCGCCGCCCATCGCTTTCAACTCTTTTTCCGCCTGCTCGAGCAGCGGAGCAGAGATATCCGCTATCACGGCCTTTCCGCCGTTCCTGATCCAGTATTTCGCGACCTCGAACCCTATCCCCCCGCCGCCTCCGGTTACGACCGCAACAGAATCCCTGATCTCCAGCATGTGCATCCTCCTTTTTATGCGCTTTCCGTTTCTTAACTCATTCGCCTTTCACATTCAAGTATGACGCACCATCAGCTTAAAACAAATAAGAATGCCGCATGAAACAAAACCCTTCAATATGATGTGCTATTCCGATTTTCTTTTGCGAATCGGACTGTAAAGATTTTCACCAAATCCTGAATAAGAGGGAGGTGAAAAAGCGATATGAAGAAAATCTCTGCATTACTGTTTGCCCTGTTATTGCTGTGCTTCCTTGGAGGAACCGCCGCCGCCACCCCGTTCTCAGACAACATTCCCTTTTACGGTATGGATGTCTACGACAGTTACACATACACCCACACCCTGAACCTGAATCCTCCCGGCACATCCGTCAACTGGGCGACCCTGTCCATCCGGCACATGTTAAACCAGGACAGCGCTTTTTATGGAGAGGTCTGGTATGTCCGCGACGAGGATAACGATTATATCGGGAGACTCAGCGAAAGCGTGAGCGGCTATGTCACCGACACGTTCACTCTGAGCCAGAGTATCCTCAATGAGATTACGGACAGCCTGCCCTGGCATCTCGAGGTTCGCCTCAGGGATGCGGATTACTGGGCCGGAGACAGGATCAGGCTCGACTGGTCCTGCCTGCAAGGCGATTACAACGAAGTCGTACCCGAACCGGCGACCATGCTCCTCCTCGGCACCGGCCTGGCCGGTCTGGCTTACAAGCGCAGGAGAAAAAGCTGAAGGGTACATTTGAGAATCCAGATAAAAAAAGGGGCCGGATAACATCCGGTCCCTTTTTTACTTTGTCAGAAAACTCAGGCTTGAGCGCCCCCTGCCGTCAGCACAGCGTGTGCCTGGGCCGGATACGTACCCGGCATCAAGAAAAATTATGGAAATATAATCCTGCTTTCCTATTCTCTTCCGGATATCGAAAGCCTAAGATTTTTCAATCCAAGATAAAGGAGGTGAAAAACAATAGATGAAGAGTGTCATCGCGGTAATTCTTGCCTTCATATTGCTGTGTCTGCCGGGAAGCTACGCATCCGCAGCGTCCTTCTCGAACCCGATAGACTGGAACAATTACCGGATAACCGACGGTTACTCCTACATACATGAACTCGGCATCGGGGCAGGCAATACCCTTGATTCGGCGCGTCTCGAGATCAGGCACTATGGGAACGAGGACTGGTGCTTTTTGGGTTTCGGGGAAATCTGGTTTGCCAGCGGAGGTAACAATATCCTCATCGGCAGGCTGAGCGACAGCTCGAACTCCTGGGTGACGGACTACTTCGACCTGAGCCAGGCGATACTGGACCAGATCGAAGCCTCTACTCCGTGGACGCTGACCGTCGAGCTTATGGAATACACGTACCTCACTAACTGCCTCACGCTCGACTATTCGGTCCTGTCGGGAGAATACTCTGAGGTAGTTCCCGAGCCGGCGAGCATGCTCCTCCTCGGCACAGGTCTGGCGGGTTTGGCTTATCGCAGGCGCAAAAAAGACTGATCGATCAGGCTGAAAACGGCAGGAGCGATGTTCCTGCCGTTTTTTTGCCGAAATGCATCCCCTGGGACGCAAAGGACCCGAAGATCTTTGCCTTTTTGTCTTTGCGCGGCAATTTAAAATTCTTTACTGCGTATAAATTCCACCGCGTTCCTGAAGATAACCGCCCCCATGCCCTCTTCCGGAAGGTCCTCCCTTGTCCAGCGGGGGTGGTTCGTCCTGTGCAGATATGCCTCCGGATGAGGCATCATTCCGAAAAGGCGTCCGTCCTCGTTGCAGATGCCGGCAATGCCGTCTTCCGATCCGTTCGGGTTTTCCGGATAACTCTCGGCCGGTCCGGAATAATCGGGCCGGCTGTACCGGACGGCTACCTGCCCTTTTTTCTGCAGTCTCTTCAGAACCGCGGCGTCTCCGGCCATGAACTTGCCTTCCCCGTGCCTGACCGGCAGATACATCCCCTTCAGTCCCCTCGTGAAAATACACGGAGAAGACTCGTTCATTTTCAGGTGAACCCACCTGTCCTCGAAGCGCCCCGAGTCGTTGAAGCTAAGGGTCGCGGTCTGCCTGCCGTAGCTCCCTCCGAAAGCGGGCAGCAGTCCCAGCTTCACCATCAGCTGAAATCCGTTGCAGATTCCCAGCACCAGCTTTCCGGCGCGAATGAAGCGGAGAAACTGATCGTACAGCTTTTCCTTTCCCTCCCGGACGCCGGCATGCAGGATCCGATTGGCATTGGCCTTTGCCGAACCGAGATCGTCGCCGTCAAGAAATCCGCCGGGGAGATTCAGAAAATGGTAATCATCAAGACGCTTCTCTCCGTACAGGAGGTCGCTCATGTATACTATGTCCACTACGTCCGAGCCGGCCATCCTGCAGGCGTGGGCCATTTCCCTCTCGCAGTTCGTGCCGTTGCCCGTCAGCACGATTGATTTTACTTTTCTCGGCATTCTCCGCCCCGTCTGCTGTTTTTAATTTCAGAACCTCAAAGTCTTCTGCCAGGCTTCCTTCAATTCCCGGATATCCTCTTCGATAACGATCCGCCCGTCCAGGCCCTTTGCCCGGAAAACGTTTCCGCCGGCTACTTCCCCGATATCGGCAAATTCGTTTCCGCGCAGGATTTTTTCAAACCTGCCCTTCGCTTCCGGCCGCACGGTTGCGACAAAACGGCTCTGCGATTCGGAGAAGAGGAGAAAATCGTCCCGCTCGACGCCCTCCCGCGGAATTTTCGCCAATTCTATATCCATGCCCAGCCCGCCCGAAAAAGCCGTTTCCGCCAGGGCGACTCCCAGTCCTCCGTCGGAGCAGTCATGGCAGGAAGCGACCAGTCCTTCCCGGATGGCCCGGCTGACGGCCTCATACAGCTTTTTCGCCTTCCGGGCATCCACTTTCGGAACGCTGTTTCCAACCGCGCCGTGCATGGCGTACCATTCGGACCCTCCCAGCTCGCGGCGGGTAATGCCCAGCACGTAAACCCTGTCCCCCGGCCGCTTTGCATCCATGGTGACCGCCTGGCGGACATCGTCCATCATCCCGATGGTCGAGAAGAGAAGGGTGGGCGGAATGGAAATCTTTGTCGCCCCGATCTGGTAATCGTTTTTCATGCTGTCTTTTCCGGAAATGCACGGCACCCCGAAGATTGTCGTATAATCGAACAGAGCCTGATTGGCCCTGACGAGCTGCGCCAGCTTGTATTCGCCGTCCGGCGTCTTCTCCGACTGCACGGGATCGCACCAGCAGAAATTGTCCAGTCCCGCTATCTTTCCGAGGGAGCCTCCCACGGCTATTGTGTTGCGGACGGCCTCGTCCACAGCGCAGGCAGCCATATGGTACGTATCGATATCGCCGTATCTGGGACATATTCCGTTGGCAACGATAACCCCCTCGAACGAGTCGAGGAGGGGCCGGATGACGGCGGCATCGGAAGGACCGTCGTTGGCGCTCCCGACGAGCGGTTTCACGACGCTCCCGCCCTGGACCTCGTGATCGTACTGGCGGACTACGGATTCCTTGCTGCACACGTTCAGCCGCCCGAGGATGCTCCGGAGCGAAGCGCCGCAGTGGAGGGGCTCCGGTATTTCCGGCTCTTCCCGTTCGGGCGGCTTCCATTTCGCCCGCAGCTTCATCTGGGGAACGCCTTCGTGAAGGAATTTCATATCCAGATACCCGACCGTGCGTTCTCCGTAGCGGATGTGCAGACGTCCGGAGCCGGTGAATTTTCCGAGGACTGTCGCCTCGACGTCCATCCTTCGGGCCAGATCGAGGAACGCGCCGATTCTGCGGGGCGGCACCGCCAGCGTCATCCTCTCCTGGGCTTCCGACAAAAAGATTTCCCAGGGATTCAGTCCGGCGTACTTGAGAGGGGCCCTGGCCAGGTCGATTTCCGCCCCGCCGCTCAGCCTTGCCAGTTCTCCGACCGAAGAGGAGAGCCCGCCCGCCCCGTTGTCCGTGATGCACCGGTACAGCCCGCGGTCTCTCGCCAGCAGGAGAAAATCAGTCATCTTCTTCTGGGTGATGGGGTCGCCGATCTGGACGGCGCTGACCGGCGAGCCTTCGTGCAGCTCCTCGGAGGAGAAGGTCGCGCCGTGTATCCCGTCCTTCCCGATCCTGCCGCCCGTCATGACGACGAGGTCGCCGGTCCGTATTTCCTTCACGTGGGAGGCTTTTCCCGCAATCCGGGCCGGCATTATCCCTCCCGTCCCGCAATAGACGAGGGGCTTGCCGAGGAACCTGTCGTCGAATACGATGCAGCCGTTTACCGTCGGAATGCCGCTCTTGTTTCCGCCGTGCTCGACGCCTTCGCGCACTCCCTCATAGATGCGCCTCGGATGCAGAATGCGCGGCGGGAGAGCGCCGGAAAAAAACGGATCTGCGAAGCAGAAGACGTCCGTGTTGAATATCAGCCTGGCGCCCAGGCCCGTCCCGAACGGGTCCCGGTTGACGCCGACGATGCCCGTCAGGGCCCCTCCGTACGGGTCCAGCGCCGAAGGCGAGTTGTGGGTCTCCACCTTGAAAACGAGGTTGAACCGGTCGTTGAAGCGGATGATGCCGGCGTTGTCCGAGAAGACGGACAGGCACCAGTCCTTCTTCCCCATCCGCCGGCGGATCTTCCCCGTAGACCCTTTGATGAAGCGGTCGAACAAGGAATTTATTCTCGAGATTCTCCCGAGATCGTCTTCGTAATGGATCAGGCTGTTGAATATCTTGTGTTTGCAGTGTTCGGACCACGTCTGGGCGATCGACTCCAGCTCCACGTCCGTGAGCCGGCTTCCGATCCCGGCCTTTCTGCGCCCGGCCAGCACCGCCGGTTTTTTCATATAGGCCTGCACGGCTTTCATTTCCTCGAGCGACAGCGCCAGGAGCCTGCTGCCGCTTATTTCGCGCAGCGCTTCGTCCCCGACGTCGAGATCGATTTCCTCCACAACGGGCCTGTCCTCTCCCGTAACTTTCGGCGCCCGCGCGGGCATGCCCCTGCGGAGATCCCACTGCGCGAAGCTCAGGATATCGAACCGCTGGATCAGCTCGTTCGCCAGGAGACCGGACGCGATCCACTCTATCTCATCGCGGCCGAGAGCGCCGCGGATGAGATACTGTCTCGAGGTGTACACCGAGATATCCCTGTCCGGGTCTTCCAGTAAAAGGCGAATCGCTTCGCGGGCCGTTCTCCCGACATTGTCGGTCACGCCGGGCCTGAACCCGACCTCTATCAGCCAGTCGAATTTTCCGGCCAGCCCGCCGTTGACGGCCGTCTTCTGTATGATGG
>JAQTPK010000031.1 GCA_028712885.1 Syntrophales bacterium
AGGAAAACTTTCTGCTTTTCCACCTTTTACTTTTTACCGGCAAGCCGGAGCGGGCCGTAAGCCGAGTCCTGTCCTCCGCTCCGGTCGCCCGGAAGCGGAGCGGCGATCATTCATCTGGGACGGCAATTGCTTGCCGCCTCGAGCAACCTACCCGAGAACATCGGACGGGCCGTCCTGGTATCGTTCTCCTATTCGGTCTTGCTCCGGATGGGGTTTGCCAAGCTTTTCCGGTCACCCGGAAAACTGGTGAGCTCTTACCTCGCCTTTTCACCCTTACCGCCGGGGCTGCGCCCCGGAGTTCTCTGAACTCCCATTGCGGGCGGCGGTATCTTTTCTGTGGCACTTTCCTTAGGGTCGCCCCCAGTCGCCGTTAGCGACCATCCTGCCCTGTGGAGCTCGGACTTTCCTCCCGCAGGCCCTTCCCGGCCTGCCGGCGATCGCCTGGCCTGCTCCGACTTTCAGTAAAAAGTAAAGAGTGAAAGGTGAAAAGTTTCCTGAGCTGAATGTCCCTGCTTTGGACTTGCGCCCTGTTAATAACTTTTCACTTTTTACTTTTCACTTTTACCGAGAGCCTCGTCGATCGCTTCGTTCGCCAAGCGGTCCGCCATGGCGTTGCGCTCGCGGGGTATATGCTCTATGGTGTAGCCGTCAAGAAATGATAACAGATTTCTGGCTTCGGCGGCAAGTCCCGACAGCCGGCTGTTCTTGATCCGGTAGACCCCCTGGAGCTGTCTGACGATAAGCTCCGAATCGAGAAAGATGCGCAGACGGCGGTTTTTCATCCTGAGCGCTTCCTCCAAGCCCAGAATAAGAGCTTTGTATTCAGCTTCGTTATTCGTGCATACGCCGAGAGATTTCTTGAGGGCGGCTTCGATATCCCCTCCGGGGCCTATAAGAATCGCCCCCGCCCCCGCATTTCCCGGGTTTCCCCGGCTTGCCCCATCCGTGTAAAGATCCCGTTCAGGAGGATTCATCCTTGCTCCGGTCCTCCCAGTAGATGATCCGTCCGCAATAGGGACACTGCATTATCTCTTCGAATCGCTGGAGGTCATTATACATCTGGGGGGGAATGTTCATGTGGCAGCCCCCGCATACTTCCTTCCAAACCGGTACGACGGCACGGCCGTTCCGGCGTGATCGGATCGTTTCATATTTTTTCAGAAGCGAAGCATCCACACGTTTTCTGGCATCGTCCAGCCGCGCTGAAGACCCGGCAAGCTCCCGCTCGATCGCTTTTACTTCCTCCTCCATGGACTTCCGCTTGCCTTCGTACTCCGACTGGAAAGCTGCGAATTCCTTTTCTCCGGCTTTCAACTGTACCTTGACCCGATCTATTTCATCCAGCAGCATAATGACTTCATCTTCGATTTTGCTGTTTTTGCCCTCCTGCGTTTCTATCTCTTTAAGCATCGCCTGGTATTCTTTATTATTTTTTACCTCAAGAAGCCGCTCCTTCGTCCTTTTTACCTGCTCGACGCCGCGGCGCAGCAGATCTTCCTTTTCCCGGTGCGCTTTCTGGGCATCCTGAAGCCGCGTTTGTGCATCTTCGAATCTGCTCCTCTCGCGCTGGAGTTCCTTCCCGAGCTCCTCCTGCTTCAAGGGAAGATCCTTTCTCCTTCCCGACAAGCGATCCATTTCCGAGTTAACGTGCTGAATTTCCACCAGCAGAAGAATTTTCTTTTTCAACTTTCTCTCCTCGATCCTCCTTTAACTCTTCATTTTGTGCAAAAAAAAATGCACCGGGTTCCGGTGCATTTTTCGGGGCATATACCTGCTCCGGCATTTGCCGATATAGATGCCTTGACATTCATTGTTCCCATTCTCTGCAAAAAACCGCCTTCCACCCCGGCGATGCTGATTCTGATCTCCATTATTTCATAAGCTCCAATCAACGCTGCTGACCTGAAATACTGATTCTACTTTGGTGGGCCCACCTGGGATCGAACCAGGGACCTACCGGTTATGAGCCGGTGGCTCTGCCAATTGAGCTATGGGCCCTCCGAAAGGAAAAACATTGGTCAGATTATCTTCTTATTATTCGGCTTGTCAAGCCTTCTTTTGTGTCCATTGCGTCGTCTGGTCTATTGCGTCTTTTGAGTCTATCGGTCCTCCGCACAAAATCGACTCAACGGACTCGATGACTCGATGGACACAATGATCCTTATTTGATGAGCGTCCTGAGCTCGCGTCTCCGCGAGGGATTTCTAAGCCTGCGCAGGGCGTTGGCTTCAATTTGCTTTGTCCTTTCCACCATCTCGGCGTTCTCCAGATCCTCCGTCAGATCTGATTTCTCGCCGATGCCGAAACGCATTCTCAGCACCTTTTCCTCCCGAGGCGTGAGTGTGGACAGGATTTTGCGCGTCTGCTTGGCGAGATCCATGCTGATGGCCGCGTCCGACGGAGACATGATCTTCTTGTCTTCGATGAAGTCCCCCAGGTGGCTGTCCTCCTCTTCGCCGATCGGGGTTTCCAGGGAAATCGGCTCTTTCGCAATCCTCAGGACCTTCCGAACTTTCTCCAGCGGGAACTCCATCTTGTCCGCTATTTCCTCCGGGTTCGGTTCGCGCCCGAGCTCCTGAACCAGATAGCGGGAAGTGCGGATCAGCTTGTTGATCGTTTCAATCATGTGCACGGGGATCCGGATCGTCCTCGCCTGATCCGCAATGGCGCGTGTAATCGCCTGCCTGATCCACCAGGTCGCGTACGTGGAAAATTTATAGCCGCGCTGGTATTCGAATTTATCGACGGCCTTCATGAGGCCGATGTTCCCCTCCTGAATCAGATCAAGGAACTGCAGGCCGCGGTTCGTATATTTTTTCGCAATACTCACCACAAGCCGCAGGTTCGCTTCAATCAGCTTGCGCTTGGCCCGGCCCGCTTTAGTCTCTCCCTTTTCGATCGAGAACACAACCTTTCTCAGCAACGCCACCGGAATCCCGATCTCCGCCGTCATTCTCCTGATATCGCTCCGCGCCGATCTTACCATCAGATCGAGATCGCGCAGCCGCGCAACCGAAACCTTGGTCTCCCTGGCGACTAGTTTCTCCTGGCCGGGTTTTTTCAGTCTCGAAAAGGCCTTCTCGAGCATTTTGATCGGCAGGCGGGTTTCTTTTTTCGCGATGGCTATTTTTCTCTCCGCGTTTCCCACAACGGTCAGCGCATCCTTGAGCCTCGACACCATCCGGCTGATCTGGCGCTTGCTCAGGCGAATCTCCCTGCTCAGGTCGACTATCTTTTTTGTATTCTTTTTCAGGTCCTCATTAATCTTCGCTTCCTGCGCGGCTTTGACGCCTTCACGCAGCTGTTTGCGCAACGCCGTGTTCCTGCGGTCGACCCTGGAAATTTTGGCGATCAGTTCGAGAACCCTGTCCCGATGGAGGTCCTCCTCCACGAAGCCGTCCTCATCCTCAAGGTTGTCCACTACGTTCTTGATGCGCAGATCTCCGGTCTTCAGCTTCTTGCCCATTTCAATGAGGTCCTTCACTGAAATTTCCAGGCTGAAAACCGACTCCATGATCTCCCGTTCGCCCTCTTCGATCTTCTTGGCGATCTCAATCTCCCCTTCCCGGTTCAACAGGGAAACCAGCCCCATTTCCCGCAGGTACATCTTGACCGGATCGCCGGTTTTGCCCGCGAGGGAGAAAAGAACGGACAGTTCCTCATCGTCCTCCTTGGTCTCCAGCGCGTCCTCCGCGGGCTTCTTGAGGACGATTTTCTCACCTTTGTCCGTATCGATGATGTCGATATTTCTTTCGCCAAAAAGCATTATGATATCGTCGATCTGATCGGACGATATGATATCGGATGGCAACATGTCGTTCACATCGTCATAGGTGAGGAAACCCTTCTCCTCGCCTAACGAAATCAACTTTTTCACCTCATCCGAGTGTTCTTTAGCCATTCTTTTTACTCCCTTAGGCTTTTTTCCAATTGCAACAGGCCTTCCTTTTCCAGCAGGAGATCCCGGCAGCGGTCCGCGTCTCCGTTCCGTTGGGCTTCCAACAGCTTTTTTTTCAATTCTCCGTGTTTTCGTTTGAACCACCTGAGCTTGATTCTCTTTATGGTATCTGAAAAGATCCGGTCGCAGCTTTCCGAACCGTCCTGGCCGTCGCCGGCCCACTTTTTCAGGCAACTTTCCCTGAAGCTTTCATCTTCTATTTCCGAAAGAAGATCTGACGGCCGGACGGGATCTCCGTCGTCGTGACGTTTCCGGATGGCCTCGCCGATCTTCCTCAGTTCCGGGCTTAAGAAATATGAAAAAACGTCGTGCGCGATCGCCTGCCGAATCCGTTCGGGAGATTCGATCAGCATCTGCAGAAAACCCTTCTCGACCCGGTCGGTAAGGGACTGCTCTCTTCGCTTTTCCGGGGAAACGGCCCCCGGCTTTTTGCGCACCGTCCTGCTTATTTCCGCTTTTAAAAGACCCTGATCTATGCCAAGCAGCTCCGAGACCCTTTTGATAAAAAGGTTCTTCTGCAAAGGCTCTTCTATCTGCGAGATGAACGCCACGGCCTCCCGGACTGCGCCGAGGCTGCTTTCAAAATCCTTTCCTCCTGCCCCGATCACATTGTCGATATAGTAATCGACAATCGACCGCGATTCCTTGATAAGCGCCTCCAGCCCTTCCGCGCCGTGCGCCTTAATATAATCATCAGGATCCAGTCTGTCAGGCAGCAGGACGATCCGGGCGCGGATTCTTTCCGCCAGAAACAGCTTCAAGCTCCTTTCGAGGGCGCTCCTGCCGCCCTCATCCGGATCGAAAATCGCTACGACTTCATCCGTATACCTTCGGATGAGCGAAAGGTGGTCGCGCGTGAGCGCCGTCCCCAGGGTTGCCGAGACGTTGGTTACGCCCTTGCTCCATAATGAAAGGGCGTCGAAGTACCCCTCCACGAGGATCAGGCAGCCCTTCTTCCGGATACCCTCCCTCGCCTTGTTCAGGAGATAAAGGTTCCGCCCCTTGATATAAACGGGCGATTCCGGCGAATTGAGATACTTGGGCGTATCTTCTCCAAAAGCGCGTCCCCCGAAGGCGATTATTTCCCCCCTCAGGTCTTCTATGGGAAAGATCAGGCGGTTTCGGAACCGGTCATATAAGTCGCCCCTCTCCCCCCTGGCGAGCAAGCCCGCTTTTTCGGCAAGCGCGAGGGGAACCCCTCTGCTTTCGAGATGTTCCCTGAGGACGCGCCAGCCCGGGGGGGCATAACCCAGGCGGAATTCCGCGGCGGATTCCTGCTTCATCCCGCGCTTCCGGAGATAATCGCGGGCCGTTTTCCCTGCGGGGGCGTAAAGATTTTTTGTAAAGAACTCTGAAGCCAGGCGGTTCAGCCTGAGCACGTCCTGACGGATTTTCCCCTCCGCTCCGGGTCGCTCCGCTCTCTTCTCGGGAAGCGGGATACCGGCTTTCGCGGCAAGCTGGCTCATGGCCTCCGGAAAAGTCAGGTTCTGAATGTTCATGAGGAACGAGAATACATCCCCTCCCGCTCCGCATCCGAAACAGTAAAAAATCTGCTTTTCTTCGCTCACCGTGAAAGACGGCGTTTTTTCCTTGTGAAACGGACAGAGTCCGGAGTAATTCCGTCCCGCCTTTTTCAGTACTACATGTTCGGAAACGACGTCGACGATATTGATCCTGTTTTTAATCGCCTCTGCGTCCGGTCGAGTCCGATTCAAAATGAACTCCTCTCAGCGGCTCACGACAGGATACCCGCAATTCCCTCGCGATGAGGTCCGGAAAAAAAGCGCATTCTTATCCGGAACGACCTCCTATGGGATGGATTATGAAAGCTGGAGATAAATGATGTGATGCGAAGCACGATACAAGCACAATTATGATCGTACCCGGTATTAGATGCTTGGGAATCAGGCGGAGAGGATGGATTTCACCATCTCGCTGACCATCTTGCCGTCCGCTTTCCCGGTAACCCGGGCCATGACGGCCTTCATGACTTTTCCCATGTCCTTGGGTCCTGCCGCACCCGTCTCGCTGATGACTTTTCGGACCTCCGCTTCGAGTTCCTCCTTCGACATTTCCGCCGGCATGAACGATTTTATGATCTGCAGCTCCTGTGTCTCCTTCGAAACAAGGTCCTCGCGGCCTCCCTTTCGAAACTGCTCGATGGAATCGTTTCTCTGTTTCGTGAGCGAAGACAGGACCTGCAATATTTCCGTATCCTCAGCGGGCCTTTTGAGGTCGATCTCCCGATTGTGAACCGCCGTCTTAATCATCCGGATGGCCGATAATCTGATTTTATCCTTTGCCTTCGCCGCCTGGATCATGTCGCTGTCGATTCGTTCTTTCAAGCTCATCGGGCCACCCATAAGTAAAGGGTTCAAGGGGCCGGGGACTCAAGAGCCCAAGTGCAATTTACTTGAGACCCTCCCGTCGACTTGAACCTGAATAGTAAGTTAAATTAATATAATATAGAATTACAGTTATTTGTCAACAGCTATTTTATCGCGGTCATTCGAGTTCGAATTTCAGACGTCTGCCCCCAAAAACGTGCACATGCAGGTGCTGAACCACCTGCCCGCCTTCGTCCCCCGTATTGATGACGGTCCGGAATCCCCTTTTGTCTATTGCTTTGATTTTCGCTACCTGCTGGACGGCATTCACAATTTTTTCAGAGATCCCTGCATCTGACTTTCCGATGTCCATCAGCGTCGCAAAATGCTTCTTCGGAACTATAATCACATGCGCCGGCGCGACGGGATGGATATCATCAAAAGCAAATACGCTCTCATCTTCGAATACCCTGGCGGACGGCAACTCACCCCGGACAATCTTGCAGAAGATGCAATCTTGCATGTTTCCCTCCTTTTCTGGCGTAAGGTGCAAGGAGTGAGGCGTAAGGAGTTTTTAAAAACCCTTATTCGCACCCCGGGCTTTTGAACTCCGAGCTATGAACTCTGGATGAACTTTCCTTGTGAGGCTCTGATCGCTTCCCGCAGGTCCAGCGCTCCCGTGTAAAGCGCCTTTCCTGTAATGACGCCGATGATACGAGGGTCCGCAATTTCGGCGAGCCGCTCAATATCGCGTATCCCGGACACCCCGCCCGATGCGATGATGGGAATGTTGACGGATTCCGCAATTTTCACAGTCGCCTCGACGTTAACTCCCGTTTCCATCCCATCCCGCATGATATCGGTATAAACGATCGCATGCAGGCCTATTTCTTCATATTTCTTCGCCAGCGACGCGGCGGACCGGTCCGTATTTTCCGTCCATCCTTCTACCGCGACGTTCCCGTCCTTCGCGTCTATTCCAAGAATGATTCTGCCCGGATACCTCCGGCACGCCTCACGGAGGAAATCACCGTCTTTCAGGGCGGAAGTCCCGAGAATCACCCATCCCGCTCCCATGCCCAGGTAAGTTTCTACGGTTTCCATGTTACGGATGCCGCCGCCTACCTCAACCGGCACTCCTGCATCTTCCAGGATCAGGCGAATCGCTCCGGCATTCACTGGTCTCCCTTCACGCGATCCGTCCAAATCCACAACATGGATTCTTTGTGCTCCCATGTCCCTCCATTTTCGCGCCATTTCGGCCGGATCGGCGGAATAAACCGTAACACGGCTGAAATCCCCCTGCCGGAGCCTTACGCACTTGCCGTCTTTCACATCAATAGCCGGGATTATTATCATGGACTATAGGGAAAAAAAGGGTCCAAGGATCGAGGATTCAAGGGACCAAGTGTCCTGTCAGTTCACTTGCATCCTTGAACCCTCGAATCCCCGACCCTTAAAATTTTAATCCAGCTCGGGGAAGGTCTGGAGTACCTCCTCCATTCCACCAAGCATGAGCTCTTCCGCCTGAACCCAGCGCCCCCTTTCACGGACGAATGAAGATAGTTGAAGGATATCTTCGAAGAGCGATTTCTGGGCCTTATCGAATATTCCCTTCCAGACTATGGAGCCGTCGCTCGCCCGGATCAGATATATTCCGAACGACGCCATGGCGGGTTTCTCAACGGAATAGGAAAACCCTTTTCTCTCGCGCAGACAGAATAGGTGTCCCGCAATCAAATAGTCGACTTCAAGTTCGTGTCCGACTTTTCTCAATATCTCCCCGGGATTGGGCTTGAAAGAATCGGCTGATACCCGCCTGAAAACTCCTTCCACTTTGTCCGGGGGTATCAGATTGCGCTCGTATTTCTTGAATTTAGCGAAAAAGGCCTTTTCGAGGAGCCGCTCCGAGTTCCGCTCCGAAGCGCAGGACCTGAAAATAATCCCCGTAAGCGGGCAGCAGACGGTCCGGGCGGATTCGTCCGGCAAGATTCTCTGGAAAGGTACAACCGCTATCCTCAACGGCTGGGAGTCCGGCCTGGGATTAAGGACCGCTCTGGTGCTTTCCCTGGCGGAACAGCCGGCTGAGCAGACGAACAGGGCGCAACAGACCGCAAATAAAAAAAAATGGGAGCGCATCATCAGATGAACACTCCCTATACTCTTCTTTGCCTGCACTGCAACCCCCGTTGAAGCGGTCACAGGGTTCCCTTTGTTGAAAGGACGCCCTTGATTCTGCTGTCGCCGGCAACCGCCACGTTCAAGGCGCGTGCAAATGCTTTGAACATGGCTTCCGCCCTGTGGTGATTATTGTTACCATATAGAAGGTTGACATGCAAGGTGATTTCGCCATTATCAACAAAGGCTTTCAGGAATTCTTTGATCAGCTCCGGATCGAAATCTCCGATTTTCTGCGGCTCGAATTCCATATTGAAGACCAGGCATGACCGGCCGGACAGGTCAATACTGACGCCGCACAGACTCTCGTCCATGGGAATCACAGCCGATCCGTAGCGGGTTATCCCTTCTTTCGTCCCCAGGGCCTTTTTGACCGCCTTGCCGAGACAAATCCCGATATCCTCCACCAGGTGATGGTAATCAACCCGGGTGTCGCCTTTCCCTTCCAGAACCATATCAAACAGGCCGTGCCGGGAAAAAAGGGCGAGCATGTGATCCAGGAAGGGGATGGAAGTGGAAATCCTGTAGTCTCCCGATCCGTCCAGGTTCATTTCGAGAGAAATCTCGGTCTCCGAGGTCTTCCGGTCAATCTTGGCTTTACGCATAGCTGCCATCCTTGGACTAAGGGCAAAGGGCTAAGAAAAAATTCCGAATTTCAACTGAGACCACCCCATCCTTTTGCCTTTAGTCTTCTGCCTTATGCCCTTATCATATTACCTTGTTCAGCGAGTACTCGATAATCCCTTCCGCGCCGGCTTCCTGCAGCAGGGGAATGAGTTCCCGCACGATGCTCCTGTTGATGACCGTTTCGACCGCAAACCATTCTTCATTGAACAGACCCGAGATCGTCGGCGCCTTCAGCGAGGGCAGAAGCAGAATCACGCGTCCGAGATTTTCTTTCGATACGTTCAGCTTTATTCCGACCTTGTCCAGGGCCTGGAGAGATCCGTTGAGGAGAAGGCGTATCTGTTCCATCTTTTTTCTTTTCCACTGATCCGCGCAGGCCTGCCTGTTCGCAATCAGCTGCGGATTGGTCTTCATCAGCTCATGGACAACCCTCAGTTTGTTTGCCCTTATCGTGCTGCCGGTTTCGGTAACTTCCACAATGGCGTCGACCAGTCCTTCGACTACTTTCGCCTCGGTCGCCCCCCAGGAAAACTCGATATGGACGCGAATGCCCATCTCTTCAAAGTACCTTCTGGTGAAGTTGACCAACTCCGTGGAGATCCTTTTCCCATCGAGATCCCTGATATCCTGAATGGGCGAATCTTCCCTGACGACGAGGACCCAGCGGGCCCGGCCTGCGGATACTTTGGAATAAACGAGATCCTGCAGAACCTCCACTTGGGATCCGTTTTCCATGATCCAGTCCCGGCCGGTCAGTCCGAGATCGAGCGTCCCGTCTTCCACGTAACGGGACATTTCCTGCGCCCTGACCAGCGTGCACGAAATCTCCTCGTCGTCTATATCGGGAAAGTAACTGCGGCTGTCGTAAGTTATCCGCCAGCCCGCCCTTTTGAAAAGATCGATCGTATTCGCTTCGAGGCTGCCCTTGGGTATCCCCAGTTTCAGCTTTCTCATTTGTAAATCTCCTCCGGGTCGAAAACTTTCTGTCCCGCGATCTCGACCCCGTCCCTGCGTATGCGCCGGAAAAAGCAGGAACGATACCCGGTGTGGCATGCGGCGCCCCCGATCTGTTCCACCTTCAGCAGAATTACATCCTGATCGCAATCGATCAGAATATCCCGCACGAACTGCACGTTCCCCGACTGCTCGCCCTTGACCCAGAGGCGGGACCGCGACCTGCTCCAGTAGGTTGCCTTGCCGGTCTCGACGGTTCTGTCCCACGCTTCCCTGTTCATATAGGCCAGCATCAGGACCTCCCCGGTCTTCTCGTCCTGAACTATGGCCGGGACGAGGCCGGCGCCCTTGTCAAAATCGGGTTCGATTTTTTTTTCGTTTATATCCATTGCCATCACCGTCATCGGGTTTCAGCGCGACTGATAGATAGTTGAAACAATTTGAGAAATCAAGTTAATTTTTGAAATCAGAGCTCAATGATTCCAGGGTCCAAGGGGTCAAGGACGCCGAAAGCCTGCGCCTCCAGGGCTCGATCCGGATCGATATGATCCTTTGCTATTGATATAAATAGCCATTTCACCTTGCCGAAAGAAAAATCTTGTGTTATTAGCATAAAAAGTCAAAGTTAATATGGGACCAAGATCCAGATCCTGCTCGCAGTCACTTGGACCCTCGAACCCCTGAATCCTCTAAGGAGGACTACCATGACCGTCCTGGCCGGAGGCGCCGCAGCATGTTTCCTGGGTCTGATCGGACTCTTGTTCTGGTGGAGAGAGTTTTTCATTATCCTGAAGGGCGGAATACCGATAATTCTGCTGCTGGGAGGAATCCTGGCGGTCTATGTCGGACTCGATGAAGTACGGGACAAGATGCGCGAGGAGCGCGAAAAGGAAAAGGAAGAACTGAACAAGGCCAAGGAAGAGCTGGAAAGAGCCAAGGCGGAAGCCGACCGGTATCGCGAAGAACTGGAAAAAGTACGGTCCGAGCCAAAGCCGGAATAATTCTCCCTCTGCCGGAAAAATCTTGACAGTGGGCGTAAAATGGCCTAAATGCATCCGAAGACATTATAACTGGTTGAATATGAATAAGAAAAGCCGCTTTAATCCTTCCCCGTTTTATCTGACCTACATGTATTAATGCCTGCAGCCCGCGTCCGGGCATGCAGGCGAACCTGATTTACCCGCGTTGTTCCCAATCATAAATACTCGTGATTATCATACTTAAAAGGAGGAGAGAGATGAAGAAGAGTATATTTCTATGCCTGTTCATGCTTGCTGTGATGATGGTGCTGACGGCGGGGCCCGCTGTGGCGGCGCCTCCCGTCAAGATCGGGGCCCTTTTCTCCGTCACCGGCCCCGCCTCATTCCTGGGCGAACCCGAGCGCAACACCGCCCAGATGGTGGCGGACGATATTAACCGCTCCGGAGGAATCAATGGCCGCAAGGTACAGCTCATCGTTTACGATACCCAGGGAGACGCCACCAAGGCGGTGCAGGCGGCCAACCGTCTCATCAAGGATGATAAGGTATCCGCCATCATAGGTCCCAGCATCACGGGCGATACGATGGCCGTTATTCCCGTCGTGGAAAAGGCCGGCATCCCGCTGATTTCCTGCGCCGCGGGCATAAAGATAACCGAGCCGGTGAAAAAATGGGTATTCAAGACCGCCCAGAACGATTCCCTCGCCGTTTCCAGGATTTATGAATATATGCAGAAAAACAGGATCAACAAGGTGGCGCTGCTGACCGTGTCCGATTCGTTCGGTTCGTCAGGCCGCGAACAGCTTGTCATGCAGGCGAAGGCCTTCGGGATCCAAATTATTTCCAATGAGACGTACGGGCCCAAAGATACTGACATGACTGCGCAACTGACGAAAATCCGCGGTACGGGCGCTCAGGCGATCATCTGCTGGGGCACCAATCCGGGCCCGGCTGTCGTAGCCCGCAACACCAGGCAATTAGGCCTGAAAATCCCCCTCTTCATGAGCCACGGCGTCTCCTCCAGGAAATTCATCGAGCTGGCGGGGAATGCCGCAGAAGGAATAAGTCTTCCGTCCGGAAGGGTGCTGGTTGCGAATCTTCTGCCGAGCTCCGATCGCCAGAAGAAAAACCTCCTCAAATATAAGAGAGACTACATGAAACGTTTCGGAACCGAGGGAGATCACTTCGGGGGGCATGCCTGGGATGCGATGATGCTTCTCAAAACGGCCATTGAAAAAGGCGGGGATTCTCCGGCTGCCATTCGCAGCCAGCTCGAAGGCATCCGGAATTTCTCAGGTATCGGAGGAATCTTTTCCTTCTCGCCCCAAGACCATGCAGGGCTGACAAAAGACGCCTTCGTCCTCGTGCAGGTGAAGAAGAAGAACTGGGTTCTTATGAAGTAAACAGGTATTGGGTATTGGGTATTGGGTATTGGGCGTCAGGCGTTGGGTTACGTTACAGAATCCAACCCTGACGCCCGGTTTTTTTCAAAAATCAGAAAATTCGACATATCAAAGACTGTTCAGGCGGGAATAAGTTTGATATGCATACCGCCGGAAGTTATGAACAGAATTATGGATTGAGCAAGACCCTTAATTGAATGGAAGCTTTCGGGGAAATATTCCAGTACATCCTGTCCGGTTTTTCGACCGGAGCGATCTATGCGCTGATCGGATTCGGCTTTGCCGTCATTTATAATTCCACCGGGATCATCAATTTCGCCCAGGGGGAATTCGTGATGCTCGGCGGCCTGGCGACTATATTCTTTATAAATATGAATTTCCCGCTCCCGGTGTCTGTTATTTTCGCCATCGCAACAGCGACGCTCACCGGAGTGGTTTTTGAGCGGCTGGCTATCCGGCCCCTGAAAAACGCCACCCCCCTGAACCTGGTGCTCATTACCATCGGGGCAAGTATTCTCATCCGGGGCGGGGCCATGCTGATGTGGGGAAAAGACACGCATGTCCTGCCGTCTTTTTCGGGAAGCGATCCCATTTACATCGCAGACGCGACTATCCTGCCGCAGCATCTCTGGATATTCTCGATAACCGTCCTGATCATTGCGGCCAGCCGGATGTTCTTCAACCGCAGCATCACCGGCAAGGCCATGCGCGCGTGCGCTTACAACCGTGAGGCGGCGGGACTCGTGGGCATCGACGTAAAGAAGATGGTTCTGTTTTCTTTCATCATCAGCTCGGCGATAGGCTCGCTGGCCGGGATCATCATTGCGCCGCTGACCATGTCCTCCTACGATGTAGGGGTCATGCTGGGTCTGAAAGGATTTTGCGCGGCCATCATCGGCGGGATGAGCAACGGGGCGGGGACCGTGATCGGAGGGCTTCTGCTCGGCATCCTCGAATCGCTCGGCGCAGGCTTCATTTCCGCCAGCTACAAGGACGCCATTGCATTTATCATTCTCCTGCTTATCCTCTTTTTCAGGCCGGAGGGGATTTTCCGGAAAGATGAGACGGAGCGGGTTTAGGAGGGTATGACCGAAGCCAAGAGAGACATATTGGGATTCCTGCTCTTTGCCGCAGCCGTTCTGATTGCGCCCTTTTTCTTCGCGGACAGCTATATTCTGAATGTGCTCGTCTTTGTCGGCATCAACACGCTGCTGGCAGTCGCTCTCAACCTCCTGCTCGGATTCGCCGGCCAGATATCCCTGGGTCACGCGGCTTTCTTCGGCCTGGGGGCATATATCTCCGGCGTAATGACTGCGGCCCATTCCTTCGATCCCTGGCTCGCCATGCTGATTGCGGCCGTCTCAACGGGAGTTGCGGCGTTCATAATCGGATTTCCCATCCTGAAGCTTAAAGGCCATTACCTCGCCATGGCCACTCTCGGCTTCGGAATAATCGTCTATATAGTTTTCAATGAGACAGTCGATCTCACGGGAGGACCGTCCGGCCTGCCTGGAATTCCCAATCTCTCTCTGGGAGAATTCTCATTCGACAACGACATTAAAAATTTTTACCTGATCTGGGCCTTTACCCTCCTGGCGATGAGGATCTCACTGAACCTGTACCGGTCGAGAATCGGCAGGGCGCTCCGGGCTATTCACGATTCCGAAGTTGCGGCGAGGGTTGCGGGCGTAAACGTCAAAAACCTTAAAGTGCAGATCTTCACCATGTCCGCGGTTATTTCAGCACTGGCCGGCAGTTTGTACGCCCACACGATGACGTTCATCTCGCCGGCCTCTTTCGGATTCAATTTTTCAGTGGAACTGGTGACAATGGTGATCATCGGAGGCCTCGGAAGCGTCTACGGATCTTTCATGGGGGCCGCCATTCTGACTCTGCTTCCGGAATTCCTGCGGATTTTTCACGACTACGATATAATCGTGTACGGGCTCCTCCTGATTTTAATAATCATGTTCATGCCGGGCGGACTGGCGGGAGGATTCCGCACGGCTCTCGAACGCCTGAGCCGGTCAAGAAAACAGGGCGCGGATTGATATGCTTGAGATCAGGGGAATGACAAAAAAATTCGGCGGGCTGATTGCTCTCGATGATGTTTCGATGTCGGTCGGGAAAGGCTCGATAACCGGAATAATAGGACCGAACGGCGCCGGCAAAACCACTCTTTTCAATATAGTCACAGGCCTTTATACCCGTTCCTCCGGAGAGGTTTACCTGGAAGGGACGGATGTTTCCGGGTACGCCCCGGAGAATCTTGCCCGGCTCGGTCTGGTCCGGACCTTCCAGAATGTAGAGCTGTTCGGAAGGATGACCGTGCTGGAGAATGTGATGGTCGGCCTCCATACCAGAAGCAGGAGCGGTATCTTTTCCTGCAGCCTCAAATGGCCCACGCACATCATGGAAGAGAAGCGCATTCGGGATGAAGCGATGCAGCGGCTTGAATTCACCGGAATGACCGGCATAGCGGACATCCCGGCGGGAAGCCTCCCGTTCGGAATGGGACGGCGGCTGGAAATCGCCAGGGCCCTGGCCCCCGGCCCGAAAATCATGCTCATGGACGAGCCCGCGGCGGGCCTCAACAGCCGGGAAACTCTCGATCTGGCGGACCTGATCAGAAAGATCCGGGACGCGGGCACTACCGTCGTCCTGGTGGAGCATGACATGGAACTGGTCATGGACGTATGCGAGACAATAGTGGTCCTGAACCTCGGACGCAAGCTGGCGGAAGGCGCTCCGCGCGAGATTCAGGAGAACCCGGCTGTTATCGCCGCCTATCTGGGGGAAGAATAAAAGACGAAGTTGCGAAGATAAGAAGATGCGAAGATGCGAAACAAATCCCAAATTAATCCCAAATCCCAAACAAATTCCAATTTCAAAATTCGAATCACAGAACATGTCTTTCAAGGAACCAGTCTTTCTATTTTAGATGTCATCCTGAGCCTGTCGAAGGATGGTGCTTGGGATTTGGGATTTTCAACAGGGATTCAGGATTTGAATTGCCATGCTTGTCATTAAAAACTTGAATACATACTATGGTCAGGTGCACGTTTTAAAGAACGTATCGCTGCACCTGCGTGAAGGAGAGATCGTAGCGCTGATCGGGGCGAACGGCGCCGGCAAAACCACTCTGCTCAATACAGTGTCCGGAATCACGCCCGCCCGCAGCGGCATTGTATCCTATAGGGGATTGCCGGTTCAGGATCTTCCGCCCCACAGGATAGTGGGCCTGGGTGTTTCGCAGGTCCCCGAAGGAAGACAGGTATTCAAGCCCCTCGTTGTGGAGGAGAACCTGGAGCTTGGCGCATATCTGCTGCACCGGAACAAAGAGGGGAAGGAGGAAGCAAAAAAGAACCTGCAGATGGTTTACGAGCTTTTCCCCGTGCTCGCGGAAAGGCGCAGGCAACCCGCGGGGACGCTCTCGGGAGGAGAGCAGCAGATGCTTGCCGTCGGGCGAGCTCTCATGGCCGGACCCAGGCTTCTTCTGCTGGACGAACCGTCGATGGGCCTGGCGCCGCTGATCGTCCAGGAAATATTCAGGGTCATCAGGAGCCTGGTGGAGGAAAGGAAAACGACCATTCTGATCGTGGAACAGAACGCAAAAGCGGCGTTGAACCTGGCGGATCGCGGGTACGTACTGGATACGGGAAAGATAATCATGGAGGGCGCGGCCTCGGACCTCCTGGTCAACAGGGATGTCCAGAGGGCGTATTTAGGCCGGGACAAAAAAGAAATCTGGGAGCGATAGCCGGCTGAATATAACAACAAAAACGTCCAATAAAAAATAGTATCGCTATTTTATGTATTTGTGTGGGGCATGTATATGTGAAAGGTAAACAGTAAAAAAGTATTCAGCTGAGGCGCTTTCATTTTTCACTTTTTACATTTCACTACGCCGATATTAAGGAGACTGAAATGAACATCTGGGAACCCGCTCAGGAATGCATGTCCCGGGACGAGCTCGAACAGCTTCAGCTGGAACGGCTCCAGGCGACCATCAACCGGGTCTTCAAGAACGTTACATTCTATCGCCGGGAATTCAGCAGGATGGGAATAATTCCTGAAGACGTCGAGTCCCTTGCCCATCTGAAGCGGCTTCCTTTCACGACTACTGAAGACCTGGACAAGAATTACCCGTACGGGATGTTTGCCGTGCCGTTGCGGGAAGTCGTCCGCATACATTCCTCTTCGGGGAGAGGGGGAAAGCCGGTCGTTGTCGGCTATACGAAAAACGATATACGCGTGTGGTCCGGCCTGGTCGCCCGGTTCATGACGGCGGCAGGCGTCACCAGGGACGATGTCGTGCAGATCGCTTTCCGTTACGGGCTCTTTACGGGAGCATTCGGCCTGCATTACGGCGCCGAGGCGATCGGCGCATCGGTGATTCCGATCAGCACCGGGAATACGGAAAAGCAGATCATGATCATGCAGGACTATAAAACCACCGCGCTGGTCTGCACTCCCGGTTATGCCCTCACCCTGGCGGAGCGCATGGAGAAGACAGGGATCGATGCCAGGGGGCTGTCGCTGAGAGTCGGGCTTTTCGGCGGCGAGCCGTGGTCGGAGACCATGCGCCGGGATATCGAAAACAGGCTTTCGATCACAGCCACGGACAATTACGGGCTTTCGGAAGTAATCGGTCCCGGGGTCGCCGGCGAGTGCGTCCATAAATGCGGCATGCACATAGCAGAGGATGCGTTCATTCCGGAAATCATCGATCCCCTGACGGGCGAGACGCTTCCCCCCGGACAGACGGGCGAGTTGGTCCTTACCACCCTCACTAAACAGGCCTTTCCCATGATACGTTTTCGGACCAGGGATATCACCAGCATCGATTACGGGCGATGCGAATGCGGCAGGACCTTCGTGCGCATGAAAAAACCCTCGGGCCGCTCCGATGACGTGCTGATCGTCAAGGGAGTCAACGTATCCCCGGCGCAGATAAGAGAGGTCCTTTTCGCCGCGGCCCAGGGCGAACCGCGGTATCAGATTATAGCGGACCGCATGGATTCGAAAGACGCCCTCGAAGTCAGGATCGAGGTCACGGAAAAGATTTTCTCCGCCGAGCTTCAGAACCAGAGGTCTTTTCTCGAGATGGTCCGAAAGAGGATAGAGGCGTCTATCGGAATCCATGTGACGGTGAAACTTGTTGAGCCGGGGAGCATCCCGGAAGGCGAAGGCACGATTATCGATAAGAGGATAATTTAATTGAATAACTGCTTACGCTGAGCGCGCAATTATTCACTGTTTTTGCTTCCTGAAAATCTGATATTTTTTTTCTTTTAAAACACCCCTTTTTTGCTTGACAGCTCACAAGCTCCGGTGTAAATTTCATTCCACTTTTTTTCTTGGACGAAGGAAACCGACGCATTCGTCTTTACCCATGAAGCTGGCTGGCGCGAAATGGGCATGCTCGGTGTATTACAGCGGAGGGCGTTACGCCCGCTGTAAAAATCCGAACCGGGCGCGGTTCGTTGAGGGCTTTCCGGAAAACCGCATTCAGTGCCGGAGTGCGGCATCCTTATAGAGGACAGGAAATCCCGGACATGCGGGACACCGCTTAATGTACAATCAGGGGAGGCGTACAGTGCAGGCGCATTGTACGCCTTTTTTT
The DNA here is from genome assembly GCA_028712885.1 of Syntrophales bacterium. Lineage (GTDB taxonomy): Bacteria > Desulfobacterota > Syntrophia > Syntrophales > UBA4778 > JAQTPK01. The sequence goes on from JAQTPK010000031.1 coordinate 18,054, forward strand.
GTATCGAGCCCTGAAGGCTGGCAAACGAGACCTCGCTGCCGCCGGCTCCGGCGGCCCGGCACTTCAAGAATATAAAACGGCTTTCAGCCGGTTTGGTCAATCCTCGTCAGGAGAGTGAATATGCGGATAGAAAACCCTGAGTTGGAAGCTCTTCTTACGGCTATGCCGCTGCATGAGCGCCGGATAGCCGAACTCTTTGCCCAGGCCCTGGGAGAAGATCACGTCCTTGCCGTAATTAAACACCGGCTCGCAAAAAAAGATAAGGAGGGTGAGCAGCCGAAATAAATCTGAAAATGGATAAAAAAAGTTCACCTGCCCGAATTGACCCCCAACGCAGACAGGTGAACGAGAGGGTCCGGAAGACGTACTTGGGAGAACACCTGTCCGGCACACCCCTATGTTATTCAGCCTACAGGAAAAGATCGTCGAAGTCAATCATTTACCTTCGACGGCGCCTCTGCGCGTCTTACAGCATCGGATAATTTTCTGTCCCGATTGCTTCCATATTTATCCACCGGACCTCCTCACTAATTCAGCAAAATCTCAAAAAACAACAGAGGAGGAACAGCCATGTTCAACAAAGTCGTACTTGTCGGCCGCCTGGGTGCGGATCCCGAAACGCGCCAGTCCCAATCGGGAGTTGCCGTAGCCAGTTTCCGGCTCGCAACATTGGTGTCAAAGAGAAGCAAGTCCGGTCAGAAGGAAGAAAAAACCGACTGGCACCGCATTATCGCTTTCAGCAACCTGGCCGGTTTCTGCGGAAAATACCTGACCAAAGGCCGCCTTGTGCTTGTCGAAGGCCATCTATCCAACAGGGAATCCGCGGACAAAGGGCTTTTTACGGAAATAGTGGCCTCCACCATTCAAGCCCTGGATCGCCCTCCCGACAGCAACAGGAATACGACAACCCCGAAGGAATGAAGCTATCGCTCAAGATGCAAAAAGGGAGAAGTGAAAATGCCTGAATTCAACGTCAATACGCCGGATCGCCATTCCGTTGCAGAACTGAGGAAGAAAGCGATCGAGTGGCTGGAAAAGAAGGAAAACATGCGGAGAGTAAAGAGAGCGGGAAGAAAACTTATCACCGGCACTCCCTATTCCCTGGAGGATTGCGTACAGGCGGCATACTGCATCGCTCTTGACGCCGTTGCGCTGATGATTCGAAAAAAAGGTGAATTATCGTTCCAGCGCTGCTTCTGGGCGCTGTTTAATTTTCATATGAAAAACCTCCGCTCCACGTCCATTCGAACGATCTCCATCGAGCAATTGGAGAATCTTTCCATACCGTCGGAAGCTCTCACGCCTGACGAAATCCGGGAAAAGGCCGGCATGGAGCGGATGGCCATTTCCTATGCCGCGTGCGCACTGTCCGGAATCAAAGTCAGGACGGTCATTTCGATACTGGAAGGAAAAACACGCCGGCAGATTGCAGACGAGCTTTCCCTGACGGAAGGCGCAGTCCGCTATCATGTCCGAACCGCAACGAAGATCCTTGAAGAATTCCGCGAATACGGCAAATAAAACAAAAGCGCCTCCCGTTCCGTTTTTTAACGGGCTTGGACAATTTACTGTAGGAATGATTGTGAATAGCCGGAAGAAAAACAATGAAAAAATATTTTTGAAAAGACATGAAAGAGCGGTTCTCGTGCTGTGCGCGGCGGCCGCTATCTGTGGATGCCCCGGTCTCGCTCAGGGCCTTTATGAGCGCTGTTTCGAGCAGGCCGGACTGCAGTACGACATCTCGCCTCTCCTGCTTCGAGCCGTGGCGAAAACAGAAAGCAACTTCGTACCTTCCGCAATTCACCGCAATTCTGACGGTTCATATGATTACGGCATTATGCAAATCAATTCACGATGGGAGCGTAAGATCGGCCGCAGGGGCTGGCTGCATCTTCGAGAGCCCTGCTACAACATCCACGTCGGGGCATGGATCCTTTCGCAGTGCATGGGCCGGTACGGATATACATGGGAGGCTGTGGGCTGCTATAACGCCGTCCACAGAAAGAAGCGTCTGGCATATGCGCGAAAAGTTTCCGTCACGCTGCGCGAAATCGCGCGGTCCGAGGATGGATCCCGCAGAGATTGAAATATTTCTGCAGGAAATCACCGATTCATACCGTGTCCCCGTCGATTTTGCCGTAGAGAAGCTGGAGCAGGCCTGCAACGAGGTGCTTGCCCGAATCACCGGCTATGAAATCGAGACCTGGGTCACGCGCAGGGAGTCGGGAACCGCCATCGTAATCTGGGCCATTTCCGGTCCATGGCATGATCCGGTCATCCGCCGGCTCGCACCGGATAAAATAGGCACAAATGCGGCCAAATGGATCGGCAGCCGAATCCGCGCCCTGATCAGGGAATATTCGGTGCTTGACCATTTCGGATCGCTTCTGCGCCTCCATCACAGAGTATATAACGGACAGATCTCAAAGCCGCCCGCGAGAGGGGCGCCTCTCATCGTGGACCTGACTTATACATACGCGGGAAACTCCGTGCAGACAGTGACCGCCGTCTGTCCTTTGAGATTTCAACCGCCGCGTGAGCGAGGATCTTATGCTCTCGGCCAGGTGCATAAATTTTACGTCAGCAAAGTTCGGCTGGCGAAAAAAAGAAGGGAGCTCGGCATATCGATCGAGCTCAGCAGAACGAGCAGGAAGTTTCCCGAGACACTTATGAAAGATCTTTGCCGTGAAGTGCTGGACAGCCGAAGAGTAATCCGCTGCGTCCGCCGCGTCCTCGGTTACAGGACGGAGGTCGTCGTTTCCGATCCGTTGCCGAAAGAGGTTCTCCTCGCCGTCAGGCAGGAGATCGGTGAATATCTCCAGGTGAGATTTATTTGAGCACGATCACAACACTGAAGCGCATTATATGCGGAAAAGGAAAGGCATCCGCCGTACGGGATGACGGCGTCGCAATCGGAACCGGTTACCGTCTCGATTCCGCATCGCCCTCCGGCTACATCCTCCCGGAAAAAATTATTCTGGCTGACGCCTGGAGAAAAGGACACCTCTGGTGTTTCGGGACAACCCGCGTGGGAAAAACCAGAATAATAGAAAACATGATCAGCCGGGACATTCACAGGGGGAACAGCGTCGTCATTATCGATCCTAAAGGCGACCAGGAACTCTTTGCCAAGACCGTCGAGACGGCCCTGGAGGCCGGAAGACTGGATGAAATGATGTTCATCTCTCCCGTTTTTCCGGAATACTCGATGACGGTGGACCCGCTCGCCCATTATTACATTCCTGAAGAGCTGGTGGCCCATATCATCAGCGGCGTGCAGGTCGGGCGCGAGCCTTTCTTCTACAATGTGGCTTACGAAATCAGCATCGCCATCGTTCAGGCGCTCCTGCTCACCAATGGAAGGCAGGGTCCCTCATTCAATCTGACGGATATAAAAAACTGCATGTCCAAATCGGAGCTTGAGCGCCTGGCCGGGAGAGTTGCTGAAGCCGATTCTCCGGATGCGCGACAGCTTTACACCGACATGAGGAAGATAATCGATTCTCCGCAGGACTACTACGGCAAGGTCTCATCTTCCCTGAGAGTCGCCCTGATGGAGCTGACAACCGGACATATCGGAAAAATTATCGGCAGGGAGCGTCATAACCTTTTCATCGAGCGTCTGGAAAAAGGAGAGCGGGTGATCATGCTCGTCCACCTTGGAAGCCTGATGATCCGGAAGGCCGCATATACTCTGGGAAAAGTAATTCTGTCCATGATCCAGTCGTTTGTCGGGCGGGTTTTTTCCTCCGGAAGAACCGTTTCCCCTCCCCTCTCCCTTTATATCGATGAAGCGCACAACGTCCTCTATTTCATGATTGACGACCTCTTTGCCAAGGCCGGCGGCGCGGATATCTGGGTCCACGGATTCGTTCAGTCCGTATCCCAGCTGTATTCTTCAATCGGCAGGGACTACGCCAATACTGTTCTGGACAACACTAATACGAAAATTTTCATGAAAGTCCCTGATTATGAAACGGCGCAGTACGCAGCTTCCCACTTCGGGTGGAAAAGGAGGTATTCCGGCGTATTCGGGGCGGATGGAGGAATCACCATGAGAGAGGAGGAAACCGAATGCCTCAAGCCGGAAGACATTCTCTCCCTTGGCGAGAGGGAATTTTACCTGATGACATACTCGGGCTTATACAGGGGGGAGTCGTCCCGGGTGGATCCCGCCCGTATCCGCATCCAGCTGCCCCGGATCAGCTCGGGAACGTCCGCTGCGGCGCCGGAATGACGGGCCGCACAAAAATAACCGCCGCGTTTGCCGTCGTTGCGGCCTCGGCCTGCGCAATTTTTTTCGGGTTTCTGCTGAAAGAGCACGGAGGCCTGATTTTCCTGATTGCCCTTGTTGCGTTATCGGCCGCGCTGTGCGCGGGAGCGGCGCTGCCGGCATGCCGCCGTCGCGGCAGTCGCCCCGAGCCGGAAAAAAGTCCCCATGCATGCGCCAGGAAAGAAATACCGCTCGCGGAACTTGCCGCAATATGGAGGCCGTCCGGAAAAGGAAGTTTTTCGCCGGATTCCGGACAGGAAACCGGGGCAATGAAGATTGCGGAGAAAACCGACGGAGCAATTTTCAGGAACGCCTCGATCCGCAAGTTCTTTGAAGAAAACATCGGCAATGATTGCTTTTTTCCCCGCCGGGCCGCTTCCAGGGCCGTCGTGCTGGAACTGCTCTCGGTACTCGACCTGCATGGCGATTGTCCGTCGGTAGTCGACTGCGACATGAGATTCGTTTCAGGAAAAAAGGAGTCCGACGCGGAAAGGAGGAGAGCCGGCGGCGGCGGCCGGACTGTGTTCGAAATTCTTTCCGGCACGTCCCTGCGGGACCATTCGCTCGCCGTTGCGGAAGCGTCCGCCCGCAGGTGCGGCATTGGAAGCGGCGCACCGCTGATCATTATTTCAGCGCTCGCCCACGATCTGGGGAAATTGCCCCATTATCGGGAAAAGCCTTCCTTTCATTCGATCGACCATGCCCGGTCAAGCGCTTTGATCCTGAAAGGAATGCCGTCATTTTCTCTTCTCCCCTCCGGCATGGCGCGGGAAATTGAAGACGCAGTGGCGAACCACCATCGACACAGGCCCGGCGCGCTCGCGGAAACCCTTCAAAAGGCCGATGCAGAATGCCGGGAGAAGGAGATTGCCGCAGCAAGAACCGGTCAACCGTGTTGAGGAACCATGCACCTGCTGGACTGCATTGATCCTCTGCACTACATATCCCAATCGGATTATACGGAATTCTGGACCGGCCTCTTCTCAACAATACTTCGCGGATTCTGGGGCAGATCGCTGGCCGTCATCCTTATTGTCCTTGCGTTTTACCTGGGGATCAGAAGACAGCGTTTCCAGCTCGGAATATGGTTTATTTTCCTGGCGGCAGGTGTGATTTACGGCGCCACACTGCTGAAGTGGCTCGGCCTTCTATAAAAAATTCTGAGTTCCAAGTCCGGAGTCCCGGGTTGGAAGGCCAAAGTCAGACGTGGACGCCGGACTGATCTCAAGTAAAAGGATTTCATAAGAAGCATGACAAAAGGCGGCGGTCCGATAATTACGATTCAGGGGGTTGCCGCCAAGCCGAAAGGCTTTTTTGAGGCGATAAGCCAGATTGAGCGATGCCATGAACTGGAATCGCGCGGAGGAGAAATTCCGGGCGGAATGTTTACGACTCAGAATAAAATCGAATTCTGGGAGGCCGGTTTCATCAGTTGTGTCTGGAGCGGATTATTGACTGTATCATTCACTCCCCTCGCAATCGGCGTCATCGAAAGAATGATTCCGGTATTCGGCGGCGACGAGCCGAGGGCGTTCGATCAGGTCCTCGTATTTTTCCTGGCTGTAAGCTTTACCCTCGGCTTTGCCGCATTCCTGGGCCGGCTGGGAAAGTTCTATGAAGGCATGTACACCAAAACCATGATCAGGAGCTTCCTGAGCGGGATCGCGATTGGCTCGGCCCTGAAAGTCTTTTTCTCTTTCATCCTGTTCCATTTTCTCGCCCTTTATGTCTCGGAACCGGTTCGGCTGGGAAATTTCATCCTGCTTGCCCGCGGGTGGATCTCGCCCGGGCGGCTTGAATCCATGTATTTTTTTCTGCTCAATTTCAGGAGAATCTATCTCATCTCGGCCTGGTTCGTCCTGATCACGACCATCTGTTACCTGTCGGTTCCCTTCGCGAGCATCGGGTTGAGGATCTGGAGAGACGACAGGATGAAAAAGAAAGGAGGAATTCGCATATGACGGAAGAAAACGGGGCGGCGCAGGCGGAAGCAACTAAAGCACAGTACGACGACAGGATCCGCAAGCGAATAGAGCGGAAAGTGAGCCTCGCCGAAGAGCGCGACTCGAGAGTAACGTTCGCGTATACTCTTGATACGAGAATACTGCTTGATCTGCAGTATCCTCTGGACAGAAGCCTGCGGATCGCACGCTCAAGGGTGGGCGTGGACCCCAGGTACAGTCCTGAAATCGTGTTCGGCCTGATAGAAGAACTTTACGGTGCTTTCATGAAGCTTGACGAAATCAACCGCAGGCTCTGCGATCTTACGGGGCGGCCTTACCGCACGCCGCGTTTCCTGGAGAAGTTCCGGAAGCAGGAATAGGAGTTTCTGGTTTCTGGTTCTGGTTTCTAGTTTCTGGTTCTTGGAGCCGTTTTATAAGGCGAGATTCGATGTAAAATACTTCAGGCCACATCGGCGAACGAGCACCTTCAAGCATGTCCGTGCAGAGCGGGCGGGTATTCTTCCTCCCCGTCCTGTTCATTTGCCGTTCTCTGTTACTGATAATAAAGCCTGCCATTTGTTTGACCTATAAGGAACTCCCTGAATGAGGGCATACTTTGTCAAGCCATTTTAATATTTCAGGTGCCGTCTTCTTCCCAGGCACCTCTCTTCTGTCGTAAATCACCCGATGCTTCAACTGAACTCTGCATACCGTGAATGCGTATCTCGGCGGCCGGCTGTTGTCGGTCAGAATAGCGGCATCACTCTCACCAATTGCCATGCTGACTGCTTTCTGTGTTCTCGGGAAGCGTGAAATAATTTTCCTGCGGTCAACTCCATGTCCACCTTGAGCAACTCTACTGAGAACGCGTCCTTCGGAGACCTGAGCGCTTGAAAGACCCACAAAAAACAAAAGGACAAAATATCCGGCGTTCTGCATTCCCTTTATAAGATCAATTTTGGATCGTCGTTTTCCATCCACAAATCTCCATTCCGAGAAAACCGTTTCCATAGCGAAAGGGACCTTCCTGAGAATGGCGTGCGCGACGAATGCCTGTACTCCATGCTGGGCTACATGCATCCAGCTTTTATCTCTATCTCTGATTTGTGTCGCCCAGAGAGGCAATCGAGGTGGGCGTCCGGTTTCTTCGGGCAATATGGACATCATCATGCGATCGGCATTTATAAGGGGCATTTGAAAACGATCGGCAAGACGTCTTCGCCACATAGTCGATTTGCCGGAGCCGTTATGACCAGCAAGTATAATAGCAAGAGGCTTTTTGGAATTTTTTTGAGCGGATAGGATGGTCTCGACTGCTTCCGTCAGCATCGTTACGGAATTCGAGTAAAATGACCTTTTACGAATTTACCTCTTTCAAGCTTTCCGTCACACTTACGAATCAAGAGATCCGGATTTTTTGGATCCGCAATAAAGAGAGGCACACCTTTGGCAGTTTTGATCCTTACGCCGGGAGTGATTATTTTCTTTTTTGCTCTAGCGAAAGCAGTCTGACCCGCTTTGATATTGCGTTTGACTTCAGCTCCTGACACAGCTGGCGCTGTTACTTTGACTGAGCCGAACTTCACACTTATATTCCCGTTTTTCTGCCCTTTAACCAGCGCACTATACTTTATTATCATAGTCGATACTCTTTTCTATGTAACCGAACTATATAGATATATATATCTATTGTCAACACAATAGAATTTAAGTCATTTGATTTCTGTGTTATCTGCGTCTATGTGGTGAATCTTCACTTATTCCGAAACAACAGGCTGGCGATTGCACCCGGCAATCGGACGATCATTCAGAGACTTGCCATAACCATGCCGGCCAGGACGCCGAAACCGGCGATTACGACTAGGCTCCCGATTGAGACGGGACCGGTTACGGATTTGAGGATCCCGAGCAGCAGGCCGGGATAAACGGAAAAAAGCAGGATGGAAGCCGCCACCAGGGGCAGGACGATCCACTGTGAGCGCCCGGCCCAGATCCTGTCCAGGAATACGGAAGTGCCGAGCATGATCAGGACGAAATAAAGCAGATGGAAGAGTATCCCTATTGCGTCCGAGATTCCATTTACAGTCATTGCGTCCATCGTTTCTCCGGAGGAATTTCAAAGTTTCAAAATCCCAAATTACAAATTCCAGGAACCGAATCCCAGACAAATCCTAAATCCCAAGCACTAAATCCTAAAAATATTCCAAATTCGAAATTCAAAATTAAAAACCCATGAAGTCCAGGTTTTTGCGTTTCGAATTTTGGATTTTGTGATTGCTTGGGATTTGGAATTTGTAATTTGGAATTAATTTACTTTAGATAAAGTTTTGTGATTCGTCAAACACACATCTCACCTTGTCGGCTGCGCCTCCTATCCTTGCATCTTCCCAATTTCGCATCTTCGTCTTTTCTCACCCTCTCACCATCTCAACCTCTCACCTTCTGATTCCTAGCCCTCCTATCCTCGCATCTTCCCAACTTCGCATCTTCGTATTTTCTCACCCTCTCACCATCTCAACCTCTCACCTTCTGATTCCTAGCCCTCCTATCCTTGCATCTTCCCAATTTCGCATCTTCGTCTTTTCTCACCCTCTCAGTCGCTCGGCTTCTCAGCTTCTATTCCTTTTCGCAATTCCGTGCGGAATACCCCCATGACCGCAAGGATGATCATAGCCGCTCCCGCCGCGATATTCCAGGAAAGGGGTTCGCCGAGAACGAGCCATCCGAGAACAACCGCCAGCACCGGGTTGACGTACGCAAACGTCATCACGATGTCGACGGGAAGGAGCCTGAGGGTCATCACATAAGAAGTGAACGCAAGCACCGAGCCGAACAGGATCAGATAGCCCCATGCCGCCCATGCTTCGGGGATCGGGGCGGGAGCCGGCTCGCCGAGTACAAGCGATATCAGAATCAGGACTGCCGCCGAGGACAAGTGCTGATACGCGGAAACCGCGAAGCCGGAGAGATCCAGGGGACGCCTGGCCTGGAAGACCGAGCCGATCGACCAGTTAATGGACGCAAGAACCAGGGCTGCTGCGGCGACGAATTGATTCGCGAACCCGCCCGCTCCCGGCGCTAAAAGAAAACCCACCCCCGCAAAGCCCAACAGGAGATAAAGCATCAGGCGCAGGGAAGGCTTTTCCCGCACGAGTGCGGATTCCGTCAGCGCCGTCCAGATCGGGATGGTGGAAACCAGAAGCGCTGTTATGCCGGAACCCACGGACTGCTCCGCCCAGGTGATGAGCCCGTTGCTGCCGACCCAGAGCATGACGCCGGAAAACGATGCGACATAAAGCTCTCTCCGGGTAATCCGGATCCGGTCCTTTCGAAGAAGACAGATTCCGATCAGAATCAGACCCGCCACCAGCATCCGGCTCCCCGCCATGATGAAGGGGGGAAAACCGCTCCCTTCCCGCACCGCCACGCGGATTGCAAGATAAGTACTGCTCCAGACGGTATATACTACAAGAAGGTGCAGCAGCCCCGGGGTGGATAGGTGCTCGATTCGGCGGATCAATAGGTGCTCCCTCTGTCAAAAATGGAAGTTGCGAAGATGAGAGGATGCGAAAATACGGCAAAACGACGCAGATGCGAAGTTACGAAGATGCCAAAACGAAGCTTCGAATCCTGCGATCCGAACAAATAGATTTTGCCGAGAGATCTCTAACCGGAGCGGAAGCGCAATTCAAGGCGGAAGATATTCCCTCAGCCGACCGCCCTTTTTGGGATCTCACCTTCCTATCTTCCCATCTTCGCAACTTCTCAACTTCGTTCCCGTCAGGCTGTCTTCCTGAGCTTTTCCCCCGGGCGCTCGTCGCGGAAGAACGCGAGCACGATGTCGAGATATTCGGCCAGGAGCTGTTTGCTGACGACAAAGATATGTCCGACGTTCTTCTCGATCGTGCGGTTCAGGCCGCCGCGGGAAACGGCGAGGTTCCCGTCTTCAACCATTCCCCACAGCTCGCTCGCCACGCAGGATCCCGCCGGGGCGATCGGGTCGCGCGTGCCCCGGTATGAGAAGATCTGGACGCCTGCCCGCCGGAGAGCGCCCATGTCGACCGGCTTTCCGTCAAGCTCCGGGACGGAGGACGGCAGGCGGTATTTCCCCTCTGCAATTTCGTTCCCCATGAAGACGCGCTCGATCCATTCCCGGTGCGCCTTGGCCGGAAATCTCGTCCCGTGCGTCAGCCAGTAGAGGAAAGGCGCCGCATCCTTGGCGGCGTGCGGGATCTGGACCCGTCCGTAAAAGCCCAGCGAGACGGTATACTGAACGCCGGGCTGGATCTCGTTCATCCCCGAGTCTATAACCTGGGGCGGGATATTGACGGGCCCGAACAACTGGTCCATGATGACGGGATCGTATCCGCGCCGGATCACTTCCCGTATCGCACCGTGGCCGCTCTCGGCATCGTCGAATTTTACGGGAGCCGCCATTACGGCAATTTTCTTTATATCCATCTCCTTCCCCTGCGCTTCGAGCTCCTCCGCCCTTCTCGCCAGATAGGGGAACATCAGCGTCCCGCCCATGCAGTAGCCCATTACGAATATTTCATGCCCGGGATGCCTCTTCTGGATGAGGCTGATGTAGTGGTCATGAACCGTTTTCCCGAAAAAGCCCAGGCCGAGCTCGGTCTCGGACGACCCGGGATTGCCGAAATCCACCATGTAGACCTCGAAGCCCTCGGCCAGCACCGCCGCAACAACCGACTTGCCTTCGGCCAGATCGAGTATCTCCGGCTTATTGATCAGGGGAGTGGAGAAATAGAGGATCTTCCCGTTCGGCTCCACGCCTTTAGGCGTCCGGTATTGGCGAAGCCTGACGCTGTTCATCTTGGAACCGCGCACGTATTCAAAGGGAGAAAAACCGATTTTGCCCCCTGTTATCCTCTCCGAAAATTCGCGTATGTCGAAGGCGTTTTCCTTGAAAAGATAGACAAGCCTGTTCTGGTTCTCCTCCAGGTACTGTTCGAAAGTCTGGGCCCAGGTCCCGTCCGCGTTCTTTTTCATGAACGGGATATCTCCGTCGCGGGGCGGGGTTTCCGTGATCACGATCAGGATGCTTTTCAGGAGATCTTTCATCGCCTTGAGGCGGGTTAGTCCCCGCGAGCTGTAGCTTTTTTCCAGCTCGGCAAAATCGTTCAGGTAATTCTTGAGATACTCCTTTCCCTCCCGGGTACAGGTTGTCTCCAGCATTATTCTGCGGTCGAATTTATCTCCTTTGATGAAATGGCGGCAAAGGTTGTACAGGACATCCGCATAATTCGTATACACGAAGGCGTTCATTTCTCCGAACAGGTCCGGATTTCTGCCCGTCCGGGCGGCGATGCGGGCATGGGCCTTGACGTGGCCCAGGAATGAATTCTCCATGATGTCGCTCTGTAAGCCCGCGCCCAGCGACATCGGCCCGAAAAAGAAAGGATTCTTGCGAATACCTTCGAGCATATACTGCCAGCGCAGCATCGCCCTTATCTGCTGTCCGGCCAGTTGGCTCTTCCAGGAAACCGCCGTGTCGTACCCTTCCGGATTGTCCGCCGGCGTCGCCCCTATTGCTTCCAGCAGCTCGTCAGGAGTAATTCTTGCCTCTAATGTGATCTTTCTTTCCATCCCACTGTCCTCCCCCTCTTGTGCTCTACTCTACCCTAACAGATTCCGGGAATTTGAGACATATTTATTTCAAATCATTAGCTTTCTTGCTGCCAAGACCCCGTCCCGCAGGCGCGCTCCGGGACATACTTTCCCCTTGACGCGTCTTCCGGGTAATTTTAAGTATATATCGACTTTTCCGATAAAAAATGAAATGGAATGGAAATATGAATGTTCGCAGGACGGTTTTTTTTGTTTCCGACAGAACCGGCATTACGGCCGAGACCCTCGGGCAGAGTCTCCTGACCCAGTTTGATCATATCGAATTCGACCTGATAACCATGCCTTTCATCGACACCCATGAAAAGGCCTCGAACGCGGTCGTCAGGATCAACAGCACGGGGCAGGAAAAGGGAATACGGCCGATTGTTTTCAGCACGCTTATCGACCCGGAGATCCGGGAGATTCTCATGACGAGCAACGCCGCCTTTTTCGATTTTTTCGAAACGTTTATTTCCCCTCTCGAAAGCGAGCTCAGCGTGCAATCTTCGCATGTCGTCGGCCGTTATCACAGCCAGGCCAGCGACACGGCGTACCAGATCCGGATCGATGCCGTCAATTACGCCCTTCAGAACGACGACGGCATGTCGACAAAGGATTATGATAAAGCGGATGTGATCCTGGTCGGCGTCTCCCGGAGCGGGAAAACTCCCACCTGTCTCTACCTCGGACTTCAGTTCGGGATCCACGGCGCGAATTACCCGCTTACGGAAGAGAACCTGCTGAGCCGTTATTCGAAAATGCCGGATGCCCTCGAGAGCTACCGGAAGAAATTGTACGGCCTGAGCATCAATCCCGACCGTCTGCAGAAGATCCGGGCGGAAAGAAGGCCCGACAGCCGCTACGCTTCTCTGAAACAGTGCCAGCTCGAAGTCTTCCGGGCCGAATCACTGTTTTATTCGGAAAACATACCCTTTCTGAATACAACGATGATTTCAGTGGAGGAGATCGCCGCGACGATCATGCATGAGATGAAGCTGGTGCGGAGGGTGCACTGAAGGCAAAAGGCAAAAGGCTAAAGGCACGCAAAAGATTCGGTGGCCCTTTATCGCTTTGCCCTTAGCCCTTTGCCCTTAGCCCTTTGCCTTTAGCCTCTTCTTGATATGCGCCATCAGCCCCCCGTCGTCCAGGAGTTCCTGCATGAACGGAGGGATAGGCTGAATTTTCAATACGGCGGGATCACCCGGGATGCGTATGGTCCCCGCATCGCCGTCGATCTCGATTTCCTCGCCTTCCGCTATCCTGTCCCGGAGTTCGGGTGATTCGAAGATCGGAAGCCCCATATTGAACGCATTGCGGTAAAAGATCCGGGCAAAGCTCCTGGCTACCACGCAGGAAACGCCGGCCGCCTTGATCGCGATAGGGGCGTGCTCCCGGGAAGAGCCGCAGCCGAAATTTACGCCGGCAACGATTATATCGCCTTTCCTGACCTTTTTCGGGAATTCCGGATCGGCATCCTCCATGCAATGGGCGGCCAGGGCCTGCGGGTCCGAAGTCGTCAAATACCGGGCGGGAATAATCGCATCCGTGTCGATGTGATCCCCGAATTTCCAAATCCTTCCTTTAAACTTCATATTCGTTCTCGTATGATTTATTCGTAAGGAGTGAGGAGTAAATCGTAAGGTGTAAATTCGGAAAGAACACCTCACCCCTTACTCTTTACTCCTTACGCCGAAGTTCTTCCGGGCCGGCGATCCTGCCTGATACCGCCGAAGCCGCCGCCACCGCCGGTCCGGCGAGGTAAACTTCGCTCCCGGTGTGGCCCATGCGGCCGACGAAATTCCTGTTCGTCGTGGAAACGGCGCGCTCCCCTTCGGCAAGAACCCCCAGATGCCCCCCCAGGCAAGCTCCACAGGAGGGAGGGCTGATCACGGCATTGGCCTCAAGGAATGTCCGAAGGAGCCCTTCTTCCATGGCCTGCCGGTAGATCAGGGGCGTTGCCGGAACGATGATCAGGCGCAGCCCGTGAGCGGCCTTTCTGCCTTTCAAAATACCGGCGGCTGTCCTCAGGTCCTCTATCCTGCCGTTGGTGCACGAGCCGATGAGCACCTGGTCTATCCGGATCTCGCCGACCTCGCTTATTCCCCTGACGTTCGAAGGGAGATGGGGGAAAGCCACCTGGGGCTCTATTCCGCCTGCGTCGATCTCGATTTCATCGCAGTATGCGGCATCGGAATCAGACCGGTAAATGCGAATTTCGCGCTCCGCCCTCCCCCGGATGTACTCCAGGGTAATTTCATCCGGAGCGAATATTCCATTCTTGGCGCCCGCTTCGATAACCATGTTCGCGATCGTCAGGCGATCGGCCATGCCGAGAGCGCGTACCGTCTCGCCCGTGAATTCCAGGGCCCTGTACAGGGCGCCGTCCACCCCTATCCGTCCGATCAGGTTCAGGATGAGATCTTTACCCGAGACCCACCGGCGCAGCGATCCCCGGAAAATCACCTTTATGGATTCGGGAACCTTGAACCAGGACTGGCCGGTCATCATTGCCGCCGCCAGATCGGTGCTGCCCACTCCTGTCGCAAACGCCCCCAGGGCCCCGTAAGTGCAGGTATGGCTGTCCGCTCCGATAACCAGGTCGCCGGGAACGACGACGCCCTGTTCGGGAAGCAGCGCGTGCTCGATGCCGATCTCGCCACCTTCGTAATAATGGCGCAGCTTCTGCTCCCTCGCGAATTCCCGTATCTGCGCGCACTGCCGCGCGGCGTCGATGTCCTTGTTCGGCGTGAAATGGTCGGGGACAAGGACCACGCGGTCGGGATCGAACACTTTCCCTCCCCCTGCCTTCCTGAATTCGGAGATGGCAATGGGCGCGGTGATGTCGTTGCCGAGCGCAATGTCTATTTTTGCATTGATCAGCATTCCCGGACGCACTTCCCGCTGTCCGGAATGGGCGGCCAGGATCTTTTCCGTTATTGTCATTCCCATTGAAAACTGTCCCCGGAGAAAATTTCCCGCTTCATAACACAATTATTCCGCTTTCACCATCTTCTTGTCGCGCTTCAGGAACTCGAGACGGTTGAGCGCAGCCTGTATTTGTCCTCGACCCGGAATACCTCTTCATAAATGACAGCTTCCAGGTCCTCGTCGAAGACCTCCTTCTTGACATCGGCGAGTTCCTTGAAGCGCGCGAAAATCCGGTTCATTTCGTCCTCGCCCGGACTGTAGCCCATCTTTTTCAGGCGCTCCCTGATCGCATGCCGGCCGGAATGCTTGCCGAGGACGATGTTGCTTTCCGGTATGCCGACTGATTGCGGGGTCATTATCTCGTACGTGCTCTTGTCCTTTATGAGACCGTCCTGGTGTATCCCCGATTCGTGGGCAAAAGCGTTTGCGCCTACGACGGCCTTGTTCGGCTGAACGGCTATCCCGGTGACCTGCGTGAGAAGCTTCGAAGTGGGATAGATATTTTCCGTCTTTACCCGGCAGCCGACTCCGAACCGGTCCGCCCGCGTGTTCAAAGCCATCACGAATTCCTCCAGAGCCGTATTGCCCGCCCTTTCTCCGATCCCGTTGATGGTGCATTCCACCTGACGGGCGCCGTTTTTCACCGCGGCGAGTGAATTGGCTGCAGCCAGGCCGAGATCGTTGTGACAGTGGACCGAAATTACCGCCTTCCGTATATTCCGGACGCCCTCTATAATTCCAGCGATCAACTCGCCGAATTCGTCCGGCACCGCGTATCCCACCGTATCGGGGATATTCACCGTGGACGCGCCCTCTTCTATTACGGCTTCAATCATCTCCAGCAGATAAGCCTTTTCGGTGCGCGTCGCATCCATGGGCGAGAATTCCACATTCGGCGTGTACTCCCGGGCGTGCCGGACGGCTTCGCGGGCCTCTTTCAATACCTGGGACCTCCCCTTTTTGAGCTGGTATTTGAGATGTATGTCTGAGGAAGAGATAAAAGTATGAATCCTCGGATCCCTTGCTTCGCCGACGGCATCCCAGGCGCGGTCGATGTCCGCGAAATTGGCCCGGGCGAGCGCGGCGACCTGGGCTTTTCTTATTGTTCTCGCAATCTGCCGGACGGAAAAAAAATCCCCTTCGGAAGCCACCGGAAAGCCGGCTTCGATAATGTCGACGCCGAGTTTCTCGAGTTGCCTGGCCACGCGCAGCTTCTCCTCGGGGTTCATGCTCGCCCCCGGGGA
>JAQTPK010000032.1:0-18339 GCA_028712885.1 Syntrophales bacterium
GCAGGCGCAGGACAAAAGCTCCGGGTGCCGATTCAGTCAGATAAAAAAACCCGATCGGATTGGAGAACCCGACCGGGCATAAATCATACTTGAGAGGATAAAAGTCTCCTAACTTCTCAACCTCTCAGCTTCTGTCTTTATGGCGGAGAGAGCGGGATTCGAACCCGCGGTACACCTTTGTGGGTGTACACACGATTTCCAGTCGTGCCCCTTCGGCCCCTCGGGCATCTCTCCTCTTTAGGCGTAAGGCATTGGGTATTGGGCATTGGGCAAAAAAAAAGACCTACAATGCTCCAAGCGCCCGCCCTTAACTTCTAATATGTTTATTATCTGAGAAGAAGAAAGCCGCCTAACTTCTCAACCTCTCATCCTCTCAACTTCGTCTTTTTCAAATGGCGGAGAGAGGGGGATTCGAACCCCCGTGAGGGCTTTTGGCCCCCAAATCGATTTCGAGTCGATCCCGTTACGACCACTTCGGTATCTCTCCGCAATCGTTCAGTTATCCGGGCGGACTGAAGTTAACCTCTTTTTTTTAAAAAATCCACTTAAAATTTCAGCGCATTCGTCCTTCAGGACGCCTCCCCGAAGCTCAACGGAATGGTTAAGCCGGACGTCCCCCGGAATGCCGTAAAGGGAAATGCAGCCGCCGCCCTTGGGGTCTTCCGCCCCGAAAACGAGGCGGCGTATCCTTGCGTGGACAATGGCGCCGGCGCACATGATGCACGGCTCCAGTGTGACGAACATGACCGCATCCGTAAGGCGGTAATTGCCTGCTTCCCTGCCGGCTTTCCGCAAAGCCAGTATCTCCGCATGCGCCGTCGGATCGTGCTTCGATACGGGACTGTTGCAGGCGCGCGCTATGACTTTTCCATCGAGGACCACCACCGCTCCTACCGGGACCTCTCCGGCACGCAGCGCCTTTCCGGCCTCGGCGAGAGCCTCCCGCATGAAAACTTCATCCTGCTCCATGCAAATAATTATATATGAGGCTCGGGACAAAAGGCAAAGGGCAAAAAAGGGGGTGGTAAGACAAAAAACTGGATTCCCGCTCCCCGATTAAATACTTCGGGGACAAGTTTCGCGGGAATGACGCTTAGGATGCTCAATGCCCAATCCTGACGCAATAAGACCTTTTCGCGCGTTTATGCCCAACCCATAAGAACAGGAGGATGACATGCAAAAAACTATATCGGCCTGGGCGATTTTCCTGGTTTTTCTGGTCCCGGTTACCGGGGCGGCCGAGGCGCCCGGGGGGGAGTTGAATTTTCTCCCGCGGTGGTGGGAGAAGACGGTTGTGGTCAAAAAACTCGGTTTAAGCGAAAGGCAGGCATCGCGCATACGCGAGATTCATCACGAACTTCGCGGGAGCGTAACCCGGTGCGGGGAAGAATTGACGAGGCAGATGCTGGACCTCGAAAATCTGCTCGTTCAGAGCCGGATCGACGAGGACAGAGCGAACCGCCGGATCGAAGCGGTGCAGAACGCAATCTCCCTGCTGGCCGCGGCGGAGATCGCAATGACCGTTCGGATGATGGAGGAGCTTTCGCTGGAACAGAGGAGATATCTGCTGTCGGTGCTCCACCGCGTGAAAGCTAAACCGCACAAAAAAGCCAAGCCGCGAAAAAAAGAAGAAGCCCGCAGGTATAACCGATTTTGAAATGTTTACCAGGGACTCCAGAGATACATGAACTTGACCTGTGGAGCAGAGCTGAAAATCTCGCTTCCCATCGGGAGCAGATTTGCGCCCATCGGCCAGCTCATTGTGCTCGCCGGGTAGCTCGAGTAGATGCTCCCCTTGTAGCTTCCGGGCCGGAGGTAAACTATTATTTTTGCCTCTTTCAGATTCAGCTTGTTTTTTATGTGGGCTATGGCGTCGTCCAGGTATCCCACTTTGTCTATCAGCTTGTTTTCCAGCGCCTGGTCCGCGGTATAGATGCGCCCGTCCGCCAGCTTTTCCACGGCGTTCCTCTTGAGGGTTCCGTTTCGCCCGTCGGCGATCACGTCCACGAAGCGCTTGTGCAGCTGATTTATAATCGTCTGCATGATCTGGAATTCCTCGGGAGACGTAGCCCGGAAAGGCGAAAGGATGTCCTTCTTGTCCCCCGACTTGAACGTCTCGTTCCTGATCCCGATCTTTTCCATAAGGCCGTGCACGTTCATTTTCATCGCGATCACCCCGATGCTTCCGGTGAGCGCCGTCGGGTGGGCGATAATTTCATCCGCCGCGCAGGCGATATAATACCCGCCGGACGTCCCCAGCCCCATGATGCACGCCGTAATGTGCTTCCCGGTGCGTTTCTTGAACTTAATCAGCTCGTGGTAAATCATGTCGGACGCGGTCACCGTCCCGCCGGGAGAATCGATCTTGAGCAGAATGCCGCTTACGGCCTTGTCCTTTTCCGCTTTCTGGAGCTCTTCCTTGATCTGGGCAACCAGGGACACGTCCTCCGTGAAGCCCATCTTCTTCTGTTTCTCCTGCTCGGATATGACCCCGGATACCTCGACCAGCAGGATCTTTGCGTCGCCTTGTCCCTCCAGAACCTTCTCCTGCATCGGCTGGACAGGGGTGAAGAGCGGCACCTGCACGTAAGCGCAGCCGCTCAGGCTTATTATAAGAACTGCGGCGAAAAAGGCCAAAAAACGAAATCTCTGCACGTTCATTCCTCCTTGATTCTGGAACGCGAATCCTCTCCAGAACGGGACAGGCGCGGTCCTTCCTGTAACTCTTCAAACCGGGAAGAAAGTTCCCGGACGAATTCAACTGCAAAACTCTGATTCAGAAGGTTCTTCAGGGAGAGGCCGCGATAACAATCGGAACGGATTCCGAACCAGACCATATTCGGGAAAGATACTTACGGGCGCGGCCCTCTTGAGATCTGGCGTGAAATTGACGGGAAACCTCTACTACACCAGGTGGTACAAATCAAGCAGTTTTTTCACCAAAGGATTATATCGGCATCTTCCGGAACCTTAGATACTCTAAGGGTCCGGAAGGCTCTTAGTTCGCAATTCTCAGTTCCCGGTTCGCAGCTGACCGATGAGGTCTGCGTTTGGAAAGAACGAACTTGGAAACCTGCAATAAAGAAGAAATTTGTTTGAAAGTTCCGCCAGACGGTTTCAAGGCTTGTCCCGGACTTGATCCGGGATGCCCAGATGCAAGGCGTCCTTCGACAGAGCTTGTCCTGAGCTTGTCGAAGGGCTCAGGCCAGGCGAAGCAGATGGGTGATTTTGGGCAGCCTGCCTAATCTTTTTTGGAGACTTTGATCAGTATACTCCTGCAGCACTCGGCATTCTTGATGGCGAAGCAGTCGGGCCTCTCTATCACCTGATACTGCCCGTTGGCATCGATGATCAGGTCTTCTTTTTTCAGATCACCCTGGCGTGGTATGAACATCATTCTTCCGATCGGAACGGATGCTTCTTTCAGAACGGCCATTTCTATTCTCCTCCTGATACGGATTTCTCGGTTGCTTAGAGCAGGATCAGACCCGTCCACGTTACGCTGTTGACGGCGGGAAATTCAATGGGCATTCCCGCCCTGCCGGCAGTGGAGAGGACATCAATCCCCATAGCCTCCATGGAAGGCCTTGCCTTGAAAGGGTAGCGGCAGGAGCCGCCCGACTTTGCCGCCACGCAGGTTTTGCAGAGGCGGCAGCAGCCGCCGATCAATCCGGCGGCAAAGGTGAACCCCAAAAGAAAGGCTTCGCGCTCCCCTATATTGATTATATCGTGCAGTTTTCTTGCCGGGGCGAAAGGATCGTCCGAAGGTATAAGAGGGCTGATCACTTGCGCAAGGGTGGCTTTTTCATAACGGGCTGCGACTTTCCTGAATTCTGCGACGGTGGGGAGATTCGGCGGGCACATGAGGTTCCGGCCGTAACTGTCGCACAGGGGAACCTGGCATTTGAATCTTACCCGCTCGTCAATAACGATGTCCCGGGCAGGGATCACCTTGACCTTAGCCGCCCCCTCTTTTTTCAGAAGGTCCACAATCCGGTCTATTTTTCTCTCTGAAATCCCCAGTCTCTCGGCTCTCTTTACAGCCTTTTTTTCCCGCATGTTCCGCTTTCACCCTCACCCCGGCCCTCTCCCATCAATGGCGAGGGAGAATAAGGAAGACTTTACTATATGCCTGACGCCTGACGCCCAATACCCAAGGCCCAATACCCAATGCCCAATACCCAATACCCAATACCCAACGCGACGCCGGTCATTTCGCTATGTGTTTCAGCATCTGCTTGAAAACGCCTTCCATAATATCGGGCGAGACGAAATAATCCGGGCTCCGCTGGAAGAAAAGAGAATTGCAGGCCCGGGCGGCGCTGTCCAGGTTTCCCTGCTCTTTTCCCAATATCTGCTTCATTTCCTCTCTCAGCTTCCGGGCCTCATCGATTGTCGATCCGATAAACCTGCGGGCTTCCTCTCCCGTTACATACCCGTAATGGTCCGCGCAGAGGTAATCGACGGGAAATTTGTTCAGCCGCTCCAAATTCTTCTGGAAGAGAGTGAAATCGGAATTCCCGGAAGGGAAGGAAGTATTCTTGTACGGAATGCCGCCGGCATCAGAGGCGAACATCGCCTTCAGTCCCGGCTCATACGCCGAAATGGAGCAGGAGGAATGACCCGGCGTTTCCATGATCTGAAGAACCCTTCCGCCCAGGTCTATTTTATCGCCTTCTTTTACCGTTTCCCCTGAAACGTCATCGCGCCAGTCCAGGTCGAACACATCAAGGCCGGCCGCCGCATTCGCCTGTTTGGCGGCTGTGCGGTTGAAAGAATTCATGGTCTCGACCGCTTTGGGCATCCCGAGAATATCCCAGGCCCTGGCGCAGGCGAGGACATCTATCTTCCAGGTCCTTCTGAAATAGGGCACTATGCCCACGTGGTCGAAATGTGAATGGAGGATGAGAAGCTTTGTTATTTTGCCGGTATTTATCCCGAGATCCTTCATCTGCTGGAGAACGTCCGGAAGAATAAAACTCAGACCCCCGTTGATGATGATCGAGGAGTTGTCTCCTTCGAGGACATAAACCCCCGCCTCTTCCCGGCCGAGGTACCACAGACGGTCCGCGATTTTTCCCGCCGATCTCACTCTCATGATCAACCCTCCTTTGTTTATCGCACGATAATATATAGATATTCGGCTTCGGTAGCAAGGGGAAACGGTCCCTTGTCCGGCGTAACCGTCCATTTCTGCATAGAAACCGGTGCTGCACTGTGATATAGGTATTTTCCTTCCGTATTCCCTTTTTTCCGGTTCCAGACCGACCATCGATAAAGGAGGAGACCATGGATTCGAATAGCGGACTTGACGCGATCTTCCAGCCGGGGAGCGTAGCCCTTATCGGAGCTTCCGGTACGCCGGGCAAGCTGGGGTATGACATTCTTTACAATCTGATTCATGCAGGATTCGAGGGTCCGATATTCCCCATAAACCCCAAAGCCGACCAGCTTCTTGGGCTGACCGCTTTCAAGGATATCGGCTCCACTCCTTCACCTGCCGACCTTGCGGTCATAGTCATTCCCTCCAGAATGGTAAACGATGCAGTCGAGCAATGCGGAAAAGCGGGGGTAAAGGCGGCCATCATCGTTACAGGAGGCTTTGCGGAAGCAGGACACGAAGGGGAACTGCTCCAGGAAGAGCTTGCCCGGACGGGCCGGAAATACGGGGTCCGCCTGATCGGTCCGAATTGCCAGGGCGTGAACAGCCCGCACCATAAGCTTTGCGCCTCGTGGCCTCTGCTTACCACGAGGGGAGGCATGGCCTTTATTGCCCAGAGCGGCACCGTCGGGGCCGCCCTGATGGATTGGGCGAGCGAGGAGGAAATCGGGGTCAGCGTCTTCGTGAGCCTGGGAAACCGGGCGGACGTGGACGAATCGGACTGCATCAATTACTTCAACCGCGACCCGAATACCCGCGTCATTTCGCTTTACGTGGAAGGGGTGAAGCGTCCGGCGGCTTTTATGCAGGCCCTCGCCGAAGCCCGCAAACCGGTGGCTGTTCTGAAGTCGGGACGCACGGCGAGGGGCCGCGTCGCGGCGGAGAGCCATACGAAATCGATGGCGGGGAGCGATGAAATCTATAACGCCATCTTCAGCAGGTTCCGCGTGCACAGGGCGGATACGCTGGAGGAGCTCTACGATTTTTCGAAAGCGCTGGCGTATATGAAAAAGCCCCCGGGGAAGCGCCTCCTGCACATCTCGAGCTCCGGCGGAGCGGCGATCCTGGCGATAGACGAGGCGGATAAGCTGGGATTCGTAAGTCCCGCTCCGGGCGCCGCGCTGGTGGAAAGGCTGCGGAGGTTCCTGCCCGCCCATTGCGGGACGAGCAATCCGATCGACCTCACGGGAGACGCGATAACCGATCCCAGCCTGTACTCAAAAGTGATCGCCGAGGCTAAATCGGAATTCGATGCGAGCGTGGTGATTTTCGGCGATCCCATTCACGGGGCATCCGATATCGTTACCGGCGAGAACGAAGTAATCGTCTTCTGCGGCGGGGCCGATGTCGAGCGGGAGGAGTCGCGCCTGATGCACAGAAAGGGCATTCCCGTCTATCGCACGCCCGAACGCGGCATCAAGGCCCTTTATCAGTTCTTCCGGTTCGATGAGGAAACCAAGGCGGCTCAGCCTGCGCACGATTCTGCGGCAGCGCAGGCGGCGAGGCTCATGCCCGCTCCGGAGGCGGTTGAGCTGCTGAAGAAGTTCAGGATTCCCGCAGTGGAGGCGCCGCTTGCCTCAACTCCGGCGGCGGCGGTTTCCCTTGCCCGGAAATTCGCGGCGCCTGTCGCCTTGAAGATTTCTTCTCCCGACGTTTCGCACAAGAGCGATGTCGGGGGCGTGCGGCTGGGTCTGGCCAGGCCGGCGGAGATACGCGAAGCCTTTGAGGACATAGTCAAAAAAACAAAATCCCGCGTGCGCAGGGCGCGCGTTGACGGGGTAACCGTTTCGCCCATGGCCCCCGCGGGGGGATTGGAAGTAATCCTCGGCGTAATCCGGGATCCCCAGTACGGACCCGCCCTCATGTTCGGCCTGGGCGGCATCTTCACGGAGATTTACCGGGACGTGCAGTTCTGTCTCCTGCCGGCGGCTGACGGCGAGTTCCTGCGGGTGATCCGCGGGATCAGGGGCTATCCCCTGATCGCGGGCGCGAGAGGACGCAAACCGAAGGATGAAAAGGCGCTCCTCAGGCTTATGAAAGCCGTATCCAGACTGGTGGAGAAGCGGCCCGATCTCGATCAGATCGATCTGAACCCGGTCATCGTTTACGAAAAGGGGCTATCCGTCGTGGACTGCCGGATCCTCCTGAAATAAAGGACATAAGCTATTGGGCGTCAGGCGCTGGGAAACCCAATGCCTGATGCCCAACGCCCAATGCCATTTTTATGCGTTTGACCCGAAGGGAATTCGACAAGGTAGTGGAGCGGGCGATACGCCGCATTCCGCCGCAGATCCGTGCGCATCTGGAAAACATCATCATTACGGTCCAGGAAAGGCCTTCTTCGGAACTGCTGGAGGAAATGGGACTGCCTCCGGATTATCCCCTGCTCGGCGCTTACCAGGGGACTTCACTCATGGAGCGGTCGGCAGTCGCCCCCCCGGTTTATCCGGACATGATCCTGATTTTTCAGCAGCCGCTTCAGGAGATGTGCCGCACCGTGCGGCAGCTGGAAAGAGAGATCGAGATCACAGTCGTTCACGAAGTTGCCCACTTCGTCGGGATGACGGAGGAGGAACTGATCGAATTGGGATATGAATAAGGGCGGGAAAAGCGGGAAACGATCCATTTGAGGGGTCAAGCTGTTTTGCTTAGACCTGAGGTTTGGATTTGGATTTCAGATTTCTTGGGATTTGGGTTCCAAATTAAGGATTTAGGCATCTTGATTTTGTGTAGTATATCAGAGGACTGACGGGCCAGAAAGATTCGGGAAAAGAATTTCCCGCGTTTCGCGCCTTTCGCGCGGTTCTGTCCCAGATGCCCAAAGCCCAACGCCTCTATTTCAGAATGATCGGACTACCCGGTCCAGGACCCGCCGGACCCGCCGGACCGCCGGGTCCCCCCGGGACAATGATTCTCGACTGCTCGCGGCGCTGCATCTCTTTGGCTTCTTCCACCAGCTTGTCCATGAACTGTTCGAGGGCTTCCGGGAATTTTTCGATTGCCTGCTGGAGGTTTTTTGCTTCGATGGGAAACTGAATCGGCAGGGGGCCGTGCTGGGAATATATCTGGGTCTGGCCCAGAAAGATCACCTTGCGGCTTTTCTCATCGGGTTCCCCGTTGGGTTTGACAGGGCTGAGCTGCCGGATGGAGCCGACCGCCAGGTCAGAGTAGGTTTCCTCTTTGTAAAGATTATTCTGGTTTAATCTGACTTTTTCCTTGGATGCATCTTCGGGCGCAGTCATTATCAGCTCCTGTAAATGGGCTAAAGGCGCAAGGCAAAGGGCTGAAGGAAAAAACCCGCATATGCCCCGCATAGAGGTAATGCCGGTACAGCAATATCAGAACTTTTGATTATCATATTTTTTGCCTGCTTGCACGTTATTTACCCATTTGATGCAGTACTTACAGGTCACATAGAGAAGAATACATGAACCCGGCAGAGGATCTGGTTTTCTCGCTGAAAATATTCGAGGATGCCAAAAGATGTTTTTTCCCCGGAAATGCACCCCGTCTTAAAGAGATGTTTCAGCCCGCCCTGGAGAGGCTGGACCGGGTGCTCGCCGATCCTTATCTTCCCGATTGCGGCGCCCGGGAGTTCAGGATCAGGGAGGCCGTCCGGACCTGTGCGGAAGCGCTTCGGCTGGCCTTTTCATCCGAATCCCTGCACGAATCGCTGGGAAATTTTCAGAGGGCCTCACGGCGGGTCTGCCGCGTCCTGGAAAGCATCTATCCGCTGTGCCCGGCTTACAAAACTGTCAACGAATTCTTCCTCGAACCGCAGTTCCATGGGCGGGGAGCGGACTTCATCAATCATGAATCCCGCGGCGGCCTGCATCAGATCGGCCTCGACAGCGATCCCTACTCCCGGGGAGGCATCACCGTCTACATTCCGGAAAGCATGGACGGTAATAATCCGCCGCCGCTCGTTGTCGCTCTGCACGGCGGAGGCGGGCATGGCCGGGATTTTGTCTGGACCTGGCTCCGCGAGGCGCGCAGCCGCCGCTTTCTGCTGGCGGCGCCGTCTTCGACCGGACCGACCTGGGCCCTTCTGGGCGGCGACGGGGATCTTGCCCTGCTGCAGAAAGTGACCGCTTTGATGGAGGAGGAGTGGAATGCCGACCCGCGCCGTATTCTGCTTACGGGAATATCAGACGGGGCGACTTACGCCCTGAAGAGGGCGATGGATGAGGTAACTCCGTTTGCCGCGTTTGCTCCCGTTGCGGGAGTGCTTCCCCCTTTCGATCTGCGGAACGTGAGGGGGCGCAGATTCTATTGGGTTCACGGCCGGAAGGATTGGATGTTCCCCGCCATGTATGCAGTCTCGGGTTCAAAGAACCTGAAGGCCGCCGGAGCAGATGTCAATCTCGATATCGTCCCGGACCTTTACCACGCGTATCCGCGGGAATATAACAGGGCAATTCTCGACTGGTTCTTGGCAGGCTGTCCATAAACGCCCATCTGTCCGCCGCAGGCGGGTTGGGCTCCAGGCGCCGGCGGCGGAAAATGATTCACCTTGTCGAAACGCATTTAACACAAGATCAATTCCGGGAGTGGTACTGCGAAGCCTTTATGAATGAGGCCGTACCCCTTCCGGCGGTTGTCCATGCGATATGCGAGAACGGGAAGCGAGTTGCCTTCTGCTCGGTGTATGTCCACAGCCGGGGCAATCTCTACCTGCAATACATCGGGTTTGCAAAGGATGCGGAGCCGGGAAAGAAGTACGGTTATTATGTCGAAACGCTCAAGGCCCTGCACGCTCTCGGGTATCCGTTCATCATGGGCGCAATCAGCAACAAGAATAAGCGCGCCTTGATGTGGGCATTACGGGCAGGGTTTGAAATTCACGGGTGCAGGCAGGACACAGGCGGCGAGTTATTTATTGAGGTCTTGAGAACGGATGTTCCTGATTCGGTCTTGTACTGATGGATGTGAAGCCCAAAAACCGCCGTCGCCCGAGAATTGAGAAACGGTCTGAATAATTTTTTCTTGCGACATTTTGAGGCATTTCATGCAGACTTCGGCAGCTTTTTTGTCAGCTTCAAGTTCGCGCGTTTTCGTGAAGTTTTTCCGAACCGCAGGATTAACGGCATGATTAAATATTCCAACTCCAGGGACAACGAAATTGGCGGCAAGCATCCCGGCCGTCGTGACCGCGCTTACCGCCCTGATTTCGGCATAATGCCCCAAATAAAGGTGGGCGATTTCATGGGCAATAATGAACCGGAGAGAATCATCATCGTATTTCCTGAAAAGGCCCCAGGTCATAAATATCTGATCAGGTGAATCACACCATGCGGTTGCGTCATCGTTTTCCACATAATAAAGCCGATAGTTGTATTTTTCCGAAAAGCAGGGAGCAACGGCATGGACGGCGGCAAGCGCGCGCCTCTCAAACTCCGGCGGCCCATTATAAGGCGGGTACGTCGTCGCACACCCCGCAAGTACCAGAACTGTGACGAGCAGCTTTCTCATAGGATCTAAAAGTCTCAAGTTTCAAGTCCCAAGTCTCAAGTTACTGAACCGGAAACAATAAATACAACAGCAGGCCTTAACTTGAGACTTGAAACCTGAGACTTGAGACTGAATATATGTGCTTGGACTAAATCTTTAGAAGTCGCTTGGCGTTCCCCAGCAGTATTTTTTCCTTCACCTCGGGCTTGAGGGGCAGCTTGTCGAAATCGGACAGCCAGCGGTCCGGCTTGATGTACGGGTGATCCGAGCCGAACAGGCATTTGTCCTGGAGAAAGCTGTTGGCATACTGCACCAGCAGCGGCGGAAAGTATTTCGGAGACCATCCGGAAAGATCGATATAAACGTTCGCCTTGTGCATGGCGACCGCAAGCATCTCGTCCTGCCACGGCCAGGAGGGATGTGCGCAGATAATCGTCAGGCCGGGCATGTCCGCGGCCAGATCGTCCAGGTGCGGGATTGGCCGGGTATATTTCAGGCGGATTCCGTCACCCCCGGGCACGCCCGCTCCGTATCCCGTTGTTCCGGTATGGAAAAGCACGGGAACTCCCAGTCCGGCGATTGTTTCCCAGAGCGGATAGAAGCGCCGGTCGTCGGGGAAAAAGGCCTGCGAGGCCTGCTGGAATTTTATTCCGCGCAACCCGAGATCCCGGACGGCATGCTCCGCCTCTTTAACGGCGATCTGTCCCTTCCATGGATCCACGCTCCCGAACCCGATGAACGTATCGGGATATTTCGCCGCGAGGCGGGCGACGTATTCGTTGGACAGGCGCGGCAAACCGGTATTCGTCTCCGCGTCCCAGGCCAGGAGAACGCCCATGAGATCAAGCTTCCGGTAGCGGTCGGCGAGCGCCTCCTCTGAGAGTATCTCCATCTTCAGGCCGAAGTAGCTCGCTGCATGCTCAATGTATTTTCCCCCCGTGTCGATAACGTCCTCCCTGGTTCCGGGGTGCACGTGCGTATCGATGGCGCGCATTTTTTTATTTCCTTTCAGGTTTTAAGGATTCAAGGGTTCGAGGCTCCAAGGGTTCCATCAGTACACTCCTGATGTTCTTCTCAGATCCTGTCAACTTCAACGTCGTACGGGGCGCCGGTCAGTTTTTCCGGACCGGATGGCCTGATTACGTAATTATCTTCCACTCCAACTACGCCGAGGCCGGGGAACATGAATTTCGGCTCGATCGCCAGAACCATTCCCGCCTGCAGGGTTGTCTTTCCCTTCGGGGTGACGGCCGGGATTTCATCCAGCTCCAGGCCGATGCCGTGTCCGAGGAATCCTGCCCTGTTTTTCCCGAAACCCTGAAGGTGGCCGGCGAGCCCGCCGCCTTCCGCGATCCTCTCCGCCCTGGAGTAAAGCTCATGAACCGTTACCCCGGGGCGGAGCATGGCTTCAATGCTTTTCAGGATTTCAACCGAAAGCCGGTAGGCGCGGTCCAGCTCCGCCGGGAGTTTCCCCAGGGACATGGTGCGGGACTGATCCGTGAAGTAGCCCCTGTGTACCGCTACATAGTCGTACAAAACGGGTTCCCCCCGCAGAATTCTGCGGAGGCCGGCCCCGGAAGGCAGCGCGAGGCATACGCCCCTTCCCCCTTCGGCGAAATCGATGAAATTCATCTCCGCGGCGTCAGGGCCGGAAACAACGGCGCCCCAGTATACTTCCTGGTTGAAGGCCCTCATCCGGACAAATCCCTGGTGTCCCTCAGACCGGGCGGCGGCTTCTACAGCAGCGGAGAGCTCCACCTCTTTCATCCCCTCCCGGAGCGCTGCGCGCGAGGCGGCGATCATTCTGTCGGAAAAAAGTCCCGCGGCTTTCATTGCCGAGATCTCGAATTCGGACTTTATCGACCGGAGCGATTGAATCAGAGGAGATATGTCCGCAGTATCACGGGGGCGCAGGATTTCCCGCAGGCGGACGAAATGGTTTACCGGAAGGACGTCGAGTTCCATCCCCAATCTGTTAAATCCTGCAATTCCGAATCCGGAGAGAAGGCCGGGAAGGTCGCGCGGCTTGTCCAAAGAAATGATCTTTCCCAGCGGCGATTCTTCCCTGATGCGCTCCGGGTTTTTCCTCACAAAAAGGACGGGCTCGCCCGATTCTGGCACGAACAGATAGCCCTGGGGAACCGTGCCGCAGAAATAATACAGGTCGGCGTTCTGCACGACCAGCGCGGCATCGAACCCCTGCTCGCCCATGCCCGTCTGGAGTCCCAAAATCCGCCGATCGATTTCTTCTTTAGGGATCTGTTGCATCCTTTATCCCAAAAAGAGTAAAACCCAAGAAACGTCGATAATTTGAACAACCCGGAGCTTGACATCGCGTTTTGATTTGCCGGCTGTCCAAAATTGCCCATATCAGATGCAAGGCGCGCCCTTTGACAAGCTCAGGGCAGGCTCCCGGGTGTCATGGTGAGCCTGTCGAACCACGCCCGGAGTGCAACCCTTCGACGAAGCTTGTCCTGAGCTTGTCGAAGGGCTCAGGGCAGGCGCCACAGATGGGTGATTCTGAGCCGTCGGCTAAAATTCCATTCCCGCGCGTTCCTTAATCCCCTGCGAATAATGATGCTTGATCTCTTTCACCTCGCTGACCATGTCGGCGAGCTCGATTATTTCCGGAGGGGCGTACCGGCCCGTCAGCACGAGGTCCATTCCGGACGGCTTTTTCCGGATCAGTGCGACGACTTCTTCCAGCGAAACCAGCTTGAAATCGAGGGCGACATTTATCTCGTCGAGGATCAGCATTTTATATTCTTCAGACTCAACGGCCTTTCGGGCCAGGTTCAGTCCCTGCCTGGCCAGCTCTATGTCGACGGGAGCCGGGTTGTCCTTCATCACGAAGCTGTCGAGGCCGCACTGGCAGAATACCAGGTCCGGAATGAATTTCTCCGCGCAAAGGACCTCGCCGTATTTTTTCCCTTTCATGAATTGGATGACGAGGACTTTCCCGCCGTGGCCGATTATGCGGAGGGCCTGTCCGAGCGCGGCCGTGGTCTTTCCCTTGCCGTCGCCGGTATAGACCAGGACCAGTCCCTTCGTAAATTTCGCCAGAGTATCGCTGATCGTATTCTCCATACCTCACCTCGTCAGGCGAAAGGCTAAGGGCAAAAGGCGAAGGGCGAAAAGAAACGATTCATCAATCCGGCGATCTGTCTTTTGCCTTTAGCCTTTTTATGAAAAAGCCCGGGCAGTACCATATATACCCGGGCTCTTTGTTCCTTATCCAATCGCGTTTACGGCTTTATGCAATCCTGCAGATATCTGCCGGCCACGTCCTCAGCGATCGTGTAAGGGTCGGATTCTTTTTTGAGCAGGACGTCTATCATGGTGTCCAGTTCGCCCGAGGTCACGAGCATTTTCATTACTGGCTCGAGAATGCAGGATCGGAGCGCCTCGTTGAGCTCGTGTCTCGTTTTCCGGCGGATCCTGTCCCCGATCTGGTTTGTCGAGATCAGGTGATCGTAATGACCTTTTACCTTTTCGGTAAGCTCGGTCATTCCCCTGTCGAACTCGACAGGATCGAACGCGTTTCCGATCATCAGGATCGGTGGACGCCACCCGTCCTTGGGAATTTTCGACATGTCCAAAACAGTCATCAGCTCCCGATGGAGTTTCTGGGAGCCTTCCCGGTCCGCCTTGTTGACTACGAAGATATCCGCGATCTCCATGATCCCCGCCTTGATGGCCTGGATCTCGTCTCCCATCCCCGGCACCAGCACGACTATGACGGTGTGGGCGTGGTTGATGATTTCCACTTCCTGTTGGCCGGTGCCGACCGTCTCGACGAGGATGACGTCCTTTCCCATCGCGTCCACGACGTGAATCGCGTCGCCGACGGCCTTGGCGAGACCCCCCAGAGCTCCGCGCGTGGCCAGACTCCGGACGAAAACCCCCGGGTCTTCAGCGTGTCTCTGCATGCGAATCCTGTCACCCAGGATTGCGCCGCCCGTAAACGGGCTTGTAGGATCGACCGCCAGAACCCCCACGGTCCTGTCCAGTTTCCGGTGCCATTCAATCAAGCCGTCCACCAGGGTGCTTTTGCCGGCACCCGGCGAGCCGGTAATTCCGATGACGTGAGCATTCCCGGTGAAGGGAAAAATATGCTTGATGGTTGTCTTTGCTTCCGAAACGTTGTCTTCTATATTTCTGATGAGGCGGGAAGCCGCACGAATATCACCCGCCTTGATTCTCTTTCCGAGTTCCATATTTACGCCCTTGGTTTAATATTCGTTCTTACCCAGTCCACGATGGAATCGAGGGTTGCCCCCGGCGTGAAGAGAGCCTTAATGCCGCTGTCGTACAGAGGCTGGAAATCCTGTTCGGGAATAATTCCCCCCCCGATAACCGTGATGTCGCCCGCCTGCTTTTCCTGCAGCAGTTTAGCTACGGCAGGAAAAAGATAACGGTGCGCGCCGGACAGGCAGCTCAGTCCGACGACGTCGACGTCTTCCTGGATGGCGGAAGCAGCGATCTGCTCCGGGGTCTGATGACAGCCCGTGTAAATGACTTCAAAGCCCGCATCCCGGAAGCACCGGGCGAGAACCCTCGCGCCTCGATCGTGTCCGTCCAGGCCCGGCTTAGCCACCATGATCCGCAGTTTTTTATCCGACATGAGTATCCTCCTCGCGATCTCGAATCACCCCGGTCTTGCGATGAACGGAACCCGCCGATCCTTCCCCGCGGAAAAGGATCGGCGGGCGCCCGTATCGGTTTAAAGAGGTTGGGGCGATATGGTTGTTAATTAGTACAGGCCCGGATCCCGGTATTCACCGAAGACTTCCCGGTACACGTCGCAGATCTCCTGGACGCTGGCCAGGTTCTTCACCGCCTCAATGCAGTACGGCATCACGTTTTCGCCCTTCTTGCAGGCGGCTTTGATGTCGTCCAGGCTCTTCTTGACCGCTTTGTTGTCGCGTTTTTTGCGAACAGCGGAAAGGCGGCCTATCTGCTCCGTTTCGACTTTATCGTCGATCTCCAGGAACGGGATCGGCGATTTGTCTTCCGAGACGTACTTGTTGATCCCGATCATGATCTTCTCGCCGGCATCAATCTGCTGCTGGTACTTGTAAGCGGCGTCCGCGATTTCGAGCTGCGGGAACCCCTTCTCGATGGCTGCGACCATTCCGCCCATCTCGTCTATCTTATGGATGTAGTCCCACGCCTGCTGTTCCATCTCGTTTGTCAGCGCCTCAATGAAATAAGAGCCCGCGAGCGGGTCGATCGTATTGGCGGCGCCGGTCTCTTCCGCGATGATCTGCTGGGTGCGGAGCGCGATCTGCACAGCGTGATCCGAGGGCAGACAGAGAACTTCGTCAAGCGAGTTGGTGTGGAGGGACTGCGTCCCGCCGAGAACCGCGGCGAGAGCCTCGGTGGCCGTCCTGACGACGTTGTTGTACGGCTGCTGGGCCGTCAGCGAGCATCCCGCCGTCTGCGTGTGGAAGCGCATCCACCAGGAGCGCTCGTCTTTGGATTTGTACCTCTCGCGCATGGCCTTTGCCCAGATCCTTCTGGCGGCGCGCAGCTTTGCTATTTCCTCGAAGAAGTCGATGTGCGAATTGAAAAAGAAAGAGAGCCGCGGGGCGAACGAATCGACATCCAGCCCTTTGCGCTTGATGACGTCTTCGACGTATTCCATGCCGTCGCGCAGCGTGAAGGCGAGTTCCTGGACCGCCGTCGAGCCGGCTTCCCGGATGTGGTAGCCGCTGATCGAGATCGTATTCCATTTGGGGACGTGCTTTGTGCCGAATTCGACGGTGTCGCTGATCAGTTTGACGGATGCCTCGGGCGGGCACATCAGGGTCTTCTGGGCGATGAACTCCTTGAGCATGTCGTTCTGGATCGTCCCCCCGATCTTGCTCAGGGAAATTCCCTTTATCTCGGCGGCGGCGCAGTACATGGCCCAGAGGATCGTGGCGGGAGGATTGATCGTCATGGACGTGGTGACCTTGTCCATGGGGATTCCGTCCACGAGCTGCAGGAAATCTTCAAGGGTGTCGATCGCAACGCCGCACTTTCCGCATTCCCCTCTCGCCTTGGGCGAATCCGTATCGTAGCCCATGAGGGTCGGGAAATCGAAAGCGGTGCTCAGGCCCGTCTGCCCTTCCTTCAGGAGCATGTGCCAGCGCTGGTTTGTGTCCTTTGCGCTCCCCATGCCTGAGAACATGCGGAAAGTCCAGTATTTCCCGCGATAGCCGGTGACCTGGTTTCCCCTGAGGAATGGATACTGGCCCGGATAGCCGATATCCTTTTCAAAATCCATTTCCTTGATGTCCTCGGGGGTATAGAGCCGTTTGATCTCGAGATCCGATACCGTGGACCAGCGAGGCTTCTGGTCAGCCCACTTGGCTACCGATTTCTTAACCTCGTCTTCCCATTTTTTTCGCATTTTGCTGGATGAATCCAGCACTTCTTTAATGAATAACACCTCTCACCCCTCCCTTCTTTGTCTTTTTAATGAATCGGATAAGACCTACTGAAGGACTCTGTAGCAACAACTATGGGTATAACGGAAGCCCTTATCTTGTCAAGATAAATCAGGCTGGACGGATGTAACTACTTGCGCGTTCCCATTCATTTTTTTCTGTTTTGCCCTGCCGGTGCGTTTTTTTATGAATAGTAGGGAATAATATGATAAACCTCGTCTGTATAATTGACTCCGGGCGTCTGATTTCAGATGACAGAAAATATTCAGCAAGGTCATTTTGAGCGAGGCGAAGTGCAAGAACCCCTGCTGATGGACATTGGCAATACGGTATATCTCGACGGGGATTGCCTGATTGTGGTCGACCGGAGGGAGCTGCCCCTGCGGGTCTCCAGGCTGAGTTGCGCCGACCACCTCCAAGTGGCGGAAGTTATTGAGCGCATGGCCGTCCAGGGCGCCGGCGATATCGCCGTTGCCGCCGGGTTCGGCCTTTACCTTGCCGCACGGGCCGTGGAGAGGAACCCTCGGACGGCGGAAAAACTGGAGAAGGTGTCCGAGCGGCTGACCGCAACGCGCCCCACCGGCCATTATCTGGCAGCCCTCCTGAAAAAACTCCTCCTGAAAACGGAAGGCTCATCCCGGCCCTCTGAGATAATCCTTGCCTCCCTGCAGAAGATAATCGAGCGCCAGAGGACGATATCCCGGGAGACGGGCCGGCGCGCAGAACCCCTGCTCTCGTCCGGAGACCGGATTCTGACGCACTGTTTCGCGGGGGCGGGCCTCCTCTACATGCTCAAGTTCGCGAGGGAAGCGGGGAAGGACATACGCGTCGTCTGCACGGAAACGAGACCTTATCTCCAGGGCGCGAAACTGACCGCCTGGTCGGTAAGCGAACTCGGCATGGAAACGACCCTGATTACGGACAATATGGCCGCCCATTTCATGTCTCGCGGGGAGATCGACAAGGTTTTTACCGCGGCGGACCGGATAGCCATGGACGGTACGGTGGCGAACAAGATCGGGACGCTCCAGCTTGCGATATGCGCCGCCCGCTACGGAATCCCCTTTTATGTGCTCGGATACGGAGACCGGGACGGGAACACGCCGTCGGGGAAAGACATACCAATTGAAGACCGGGACCCGGACGAAGTGACCCGGTTCAAGGGAGAGCCGACTACTTCGCCCCTGGTCAGGGGCCGTTATCCCGCTTTCGATCTGACGCCTCCCGATCTCGTCACAGCGGTAATAACGTGGCGGGGGATCCACAGGCCCGACGATTTCTCGCTGATGTGAC
>JAQTPK010000032.1:18439-33595 GCA_028712885.1 Syntrophales bacterium
GCTTTGCTCTTGTCCCCGTCTCCTCCGGACCGAAGCATGGATTCGGGGATCAGGTAGCTCCGCATGCGGGAACCGATATAGACAAGAACCCAGTGGTCTTCGGGAGCGTAGAATCCTCGAAGGCCTACAATCTTGCCCAGGCATCCTCTGAGAGGGTGTTTGGGATGATCGACTAAAACGATATCTCCGAGTTTCATTACGCCTCTCTTTCGAAACCACCTTAACACATAATCGTTTCATTTCCTATTTTTTTACGATATGAAAGGTTTCGCAGGAGGTACTTCGCCATGGACATAAAAATGCCGATCAAGTTTCACGGGAATTATCTCGTAATGATACGCTCCGGGTCCGAAGAGATGAGGGAGCGATGCCAGAAACTTACGGTGCGGGAATTGTCTGCGGAGGAGAAGGCCGGGGCTTATCCCGATACGCCTGAAACAGAGCGGCCTTCGCATCAGGTGACTTTTTACGACTTCGGCTGCAAAAGGATTATCGAGGGGAAGATCAGGGTGAACGAGCAAAGCCGGCTCGTGCTGGGCGTAAAGGATAAAGAATACGAATTCTCGCCGTTCGTTCCCAAACACTGAAGACGTGAGGTGTAAGCGCAAGGCGTAAAGCGTAAGGAGTAAAGCGTAAGGTGTCTCTTTGCGCAAACGCCGAATTTTCAAACAGAGGGTCTGATCCGATTCTAAATACCTGGTAAGGATCAACCCCTAACGCCTTACGCTTTACCCCTTACGTCTTTACAGTTTCGCCGATTCGATGTACTCCACTGTCTTGTTCGCAACGGTACGGATGATGCGCTCGAAATGGGCCTCGTCCTTTTCCAGCAGGGTTATCCGGAATCCCGGCAGGGATGTGAAGAACGAAGTCAGCGGAACCACGCAGATGCCCGTAGCGCCAAGCAGGTAATACACGAAGCGCTTGTCGGGCTCTATTTTGCTGTTGACGATCTTTTCGATGTATTCTTTCACCCCCGCCTGCTTTATCGGAAGCGTCTGCCTGTCGTTGAGCAGGGCCTCATTGAAGACTACGGACATGTAAAAAGCCCCGTTGGTCCTGTTTACCGCGATATAGGGGACGTCTTTCAGTATATCGTAGGCTATGTTGGACAGCCTCTCGTAATGGCGCACCCTTGACTCAAGATACGGCCCGTACTCGGGATGGCTGAGCAGTTTCGGGATGGCGATCTGCGGCAGGGTTGTAGAGCAGACCTCCGCCATTTTCTGGGTCAGGATGGCGTTTATGTATCTCTGGAAAGCAGGATCCTTATCGCCGTTGTAGACCTCGATCCATCCGCAGCGGGCGCCCGGCCAGGGGAACTCTTTTGAGATTCCCTTCATGCTCATCCCGGGCACGTCCTCGATCAGGTCCGAGAGGGGAAGCGTCTTCTGCCCGTTGTACACCATGTTCATATAGATCTCGTCGAAGACGACAAAGAGCTCGTGCTCCCGCGCAATTTTTATGATCCTCTTGAGGGTTTCGGCCGGGTAAACGAAGCCGGTGGGATTATCGGGGTTGATAACGAGAATGCCCACGATCGAGCGGTGGCTCTTCACTTTCTGCTCGAGCTCCCTCATGTCCGGGTGCCAGTTGTAGTACGGATTCATCCGATACGTGTTCGGGGGAAAAGAGGCATGGTGCACTTCGGCGAGGAAGTGCGTCGAGTACGTCGGTTCGGGCATGATTACCCGCGCATCCACCCGGATCGCGCTGTATGCCCTCGCGATCGCGTCGCCGAGGCCGTTAAAAAATATGATGTCTTCCTTGGTGATCTGGGCCTTGTTTCTCCGGTTAACCCGTTCCGCCAGGAACTCCCTCGTCACATCCATTCCCTTTGTGGGTGAATAGGCGTATGACTCGTCTTTGTGCAGGATTTCGATCAGGACGTCTTTCATCCACCCCGGAATCTTTTCTCCTTTTTGCACCGGGTCGCCGATGTTTTCCCAGATGATTTCGACGCCGTATTCTTTGAGTTTGCTTGCAACGCCTACGATATTGCGTATTTCGTAGGTCATTCCGTTTCCGCTCTTTGCTATGTCGAATCTCATTTCATTTAAATCCTTGAAAATACATGTTTGATGCTGAATTGAGATCGTTTAATACAATTATCGGAAAAATTCTACTTTTTTTTGCTCTGTACCACGACAGTACTGAAATCCAGAGTCCGGATTCAATTAATCAGTCTTGAGTCCCAGTCCCAAGTTTCAAGCAGGCTGAACCGGGGACTTGAGACCTGAACCTCTGGAAATCTGGACTCTGAACTTCAGATTGATATATACTTCCCGCACAAAGGGCGGAGGAGGAAGAAATGCCGGAACATGTTTTTTATGAGAAGGCGGACGGAGTGGGGACGATTACGCTTAACCAGCCGGAGAAGAGAAACGCCCTCTCGCTGGGACTGCTGAAAGAAATGGATGCGCTGTTCAATGAAATTGAAGCGGACAGGCAGACCCGCGCCGTTATTATTCGGGGCGCCGGCAAGGTTTTTTCGGCGGGACACGATATTTCGGAAATGGTAAACGGCGACGTCGGCGCGTACAACGAAATATTCCGGACGTGCTCCGGCGTAATGGGCAGAATACAGTCCCTTCCCCAGCCTTTCATCGCGCAGGTGCACGGGATCGCAACCGCGGCAGGATGCCAGCTCGTCGCGGCCTGCGATCTGGCGGTTGCGGAGGAGGGCGCTCTGTTCGGCACGCCGGGCGTGAAAATAGGCGTCTTCTGCTCCACGCCGGCGGTGGCGCTGGTCCGCGCCGTCGGAAGGAAAAGGGCGCTCGAGATGCTTTTCACCGGCAGGCTGATCACTGCGCGGGAGGCCGAGCAGTACGGGCTCATAAACCGCGTCGTGCCCGCCGAGCGGCTGGAGGCGGAAACAAGGGCCATGGCGGAAAAGGTTGCGGAAGCGAGCGGATTGACGCTCGGCATCGGAAAGGGGGCGTTCTATTCCCAGGTCAACATGGACGACGCTCACGCATACGAGTTCTGCAGCAGGGTCATGGTGAACAACCTCTTCGCAGAAGACGCCGATGAGGGCCTTAAGGCTTTCCTGGAAAAGCGCAAGCCGGTGTGGAAGGGACGGTAAAAAAGAACGAAATTGCGAGGATGCGAAGTTGCGAAGATAGGATACTTATCCGATTTGCAGCTCGTTCGTTTCAGATTTCAGGCGACTTTTTTTGTTGCGACTTCCTTATTCGGAAAGGATGGAAGATGGAAAATTGAGTAAAATCTGCTCCCGCAATCTGATAGCAATAATAAGCTGCAAAGTGGATCAGCCGCCTATCTTCCCAACTTCGTATCTTCGCAGTTTCGTTACTTATGCAGGCTCTTGATAGTGGGCACGTCTATCTGGTGCTTCTTGATCCGGTGCCAGAGGCTCCTCTCCTTGATGCCCAGGATCTGCGCGGCTTTGACCTGAATGCCGCCCGCCTTGATCATCGCTTCGAGGATCATCAGCTTTTCCAGTTCACGGAGCCGATCGTCGAGAGAGGCGTCTTCGGACGTTTCCATTGAAAGGCTCTGGCTCGCAAGCCCTTTCGTGGTGAGAATGTGCGGGGGCAGATGGGCGGGCTCGATCATTCCGTTCTCGGCCATGAGGGCCGATCTTTCGATCACGTTCCGCAGCTCGCGGATATTTCCGGGCCATGCGTAAGTCATCATGAACTGAAGCGCCGTGGAAGATACCTGGGCGGGTCGCGGCAGATCCTTCATCATCTGTTCCAGGATGACGGAAATATCCTCGCGCCTTTCCCGCAGGGGAGGGAGGTGGATGGAGAATACGTTCAAGCGGTAAAAGAGGTCTTCCCGGAATTCCCCGTTCTTCACCATATTCGCAAGGTTTTTGTTCGTGGCTGCGATGAACCGCACGTCCACTTTGATCGGCTTCGTCCCTCCGACCCGCTCGAACTCCTTCTCCTGCAAGGCGCGGAGCAGCTTGGCCTGGGTGGCCATCGGCATGTCGCCGATTTCGTCGAGAAATATGGTCCCCTTGTTGGCGAGCTCGAACTTCCCCTGTTTCTGCGATGTCGCCCCGGTGAAGGCGCCTTTTTCGTGGCCGAACAATTCGCTTTCCAGCAGTCCTTCGGGAATGGCCACGCAATTGAGTTTCACGAACGGCTTGCCGTTCCGCAGGCTGTGTTCATAGATGCCGGTGGCGACGAGCTCTTTCCCGGTTCCGCTTTCCCCGGAAATAAGCACCGTGGCGTCCGTGGGCGCGACCTTCAGGATCTGGCTGAAGATGCTGCGCATGATTTTGCTCTGGGCGAAGATATCGGGGAATTTTTCGCGCGCCTCGCTCTTGCTCAGGTAATTTGTGATCTGGGGAAAGATAAAGCCCATCTGCTGAAGATCCATTGCAGGCGAGCCGGAATGCTCCTGCTGAAAGCCGTTCGGGGGATCGGGTTTTCTCGCGTTTTCCGCCGTACTTTCGTCTGCGCTTTTTGTTTTATGCACGCCGAAAATCGAATAAGCCAGGATGATCCCCCCCATGAAAAGGATTATTCCAAAACCGATGCCCCACATCCCGGAGCGTGGAGAATCCCATGTTATTCCTACGGCGATCCCCGCGTACAGGACGGATACAAGAAGAAAAATCATCAATACCGACAGATAGGGACTGGTTCTGGGCAGAATCATGAAAAGCCTCCTGTATGGCGCCGAGATATTTTAATTGGCCTTGCTTTTTATCAGATATTTTTTATTTTAACGAGAGATCCGACTTCTATATTGCATCAACATTGAGTAGTATTAAATCTTACATAGGATATAATCATTACCCTATAGACTACTGATTATGTCCTACTTTAAATTTAGAAATTAGAATTACAAACTATGTATTTCTAGTTCGGAAGTATTAGATTTTGTTTTTGGTGTACGGAAGTGATTACGTAAAATCCCCAGCAGGGATGTGCCGAAATACTTACATCAAATAATTAAGGTGTCAAGAATTAAATGAGAGAATTTTCTACATTTTTTGTAGGATAAATGCCAGTCATTAAAAAATTAAATAATTTAATAGGTTTCAGGCGGAATCGCCTGAAATTTCCTTCCTGGTTTTCCCGGGGATGGTTCCTTTGGGTAATGAAGGGGGATGGGAAAGAAGTGGTAAAGAAAGCAGCGCAGCAGCTCGGGAAACCGGGTCTTTACAGGCTTTTCAACCGGATAGTTCTACCGGTTGCAGGCCGAGATCAGAAAAACAAGAGGCAGCACAGCCTCGGTGATTTCGCCGGCGGCGCCCAGGGTGTCCCCTGTGTATCCGCCGATCTTGAGAAAACTCCAGCGCATGAAAATCGCCGCCGTGACGATCGTTATGAGTCCGGCGGCGATTGCCGTCCAGCCTGCCAGCATCCATCCCGCGGCGAACAGAACAAAAGCCGCCCAGACCGCGTGCAGCCGCGAATGCTTTCCGAAGACCGCCGCAATTCCGTTACCGCTCCGCGCATAAGGCAGCAGGACCATCATGGCAATCATGGCCGCCCGTCCGGCCAGCGGCATGAGCAGGATCGCATTCCATCTCGCGCCGGAAGGGAGTGAGAAAAGAAGAGACACTTTCAG
Source organism: Syntrophales bacterium (assembly GCA_028712885.1). Taxonomy (GTDB): domain Bacteria; phylum Desulfobacterota; class Syntrophia; order Syntrophales; family UBA4778; genus JAQTPK01. Next base: position 23,993 of record JAQTPK010000032.1, read on the forward strand.
GAGGATTACGAGAGAAATGGCGACCGTGCCCATGGCTCCGGTGCAGCTGTCTTTCATGATCTCCAGAATCCGCTCACGGGGCCGGGAGCTCAGGAACCCGTCCATCGTATCGGCGAGCCCGTCCATGTGAAACCCTCCGGAGATGCCGATGAGAAAAGCTACTGTCAGAACCGCGGCCGGAAGCGGCGGTAATACTCCGGTCAGCGCAGAATCAAGAAGAGCCGCGGCAATTCCGATCAGAAGCCCGATCACGGGAAAATAAGGAAGGCATTTTTCCAGGCCCTTTTCACCGCCGGTCCAGTTCTCCGGCACCGGGATGATTGTCAGGAATCTGAGGGCAGCAAAAAAAGGTCCGGTCAAACCTCAGGCCTCCCTGGATACCATGGCCTCTTCGAAAGTAGCCACTTCCGTCATGATCCTTGCCGCCGCTTCCAGCAGATGCATGGCCAGGACCGCGCCCGTGCCTTCGCCGAGCCGCATGTCGAGATCAAGCAGGGGCATCTTGCCCAGCGTCTCGAGTGCTATCCGGTGGCCTTTCTCCATGCTCCGGTGGGATGCGATTACATAATCGGCCGCCGTCGGCGAGAGCGCGCACGCGATCAGGGCGCCCGCCGTCGAGATGAAGCCGTCGACCAGAACCGGCTTGCGCTCCGCGGCGGCGCCGAGGATCAGGCCCGCAATCCCGCCGATCTCGTAACCGCCGACTTTCTGCAGGACGCCCACGGGATCAGCGGGATCGGGTCGGTGCAGAATAAGGGCGCGCTCGATTACGTCTGTTTTGTGCCGGCGCTGTTCCTCGTCGAGGCCCGTGCCGTGCCCGGCGATGTCCTCCGCCCTGCGGCCGCTGAATACGGAAATTATGGCCCCGCTTGGCGTCGTGTTGCCGATCCCCATGTCTCCCGTTCCGAATACGTCCGTTTCGCCCGCCATATCGAGCGCCGTTTCGATTCCGGCTTCCAGCGCGCGAACCGCCTCCTCGCGGGTCATCGCCGGCTCCCGGAGGAGATTCCCGGTGCCCCGGCCGATTTTCCTGCCGATGATTTTTCCTTTTCCGGCGAGGTCTTCAAGATCCCCGGCGACGCCCATGTCCACGACGGCGACCCGGACTCCTCCGAGGCGGGCAAGCGCGTTTATTCCCGCCCCGCCGTTGACGATGTTGTGAACCATCTGGACCGTGACTTCCCGGGGATACCGGCTGACCGACTCCGCCGTGACGCCGTGATCTCCCGCCATGACTACCACAGCCTTGCGCGCAACGGGCGGCTTCAGCGAACGGGTGATTCCCGCGAGATCGACGGCGAGATCCATCAGTCTTCCGAGGGCCCAGAAAGGCATCGTGAGCTGTCCCAGCCTCTCTTCCGCTTTCCGCCGCGACGCCGCGTCCGCGGGATCTATTCTTTTCAATATGGATCCGAGTTCCGTCATAACTTGCTTCCCCTTTTCAACTCCAGCGGAATGCCGCTGACAATCAGGAATGCCAGGTCCGCTTCCTCCGCAAAGACCTGGTTGCAGCGGCCCGCAAGATCTCTGAAGGCGCGCGCGGCGGGATTGTCCGGGACTATCCCCATTCCGACCTCATTCGCAACGAAAATGACGGTGCCCGGGAGCCGCCGGCAGCATGCGATCACCTCGCGGGACCTGGCCGCGATCTCGTCTTCCGTAACGGCCTTCCCGCGCAGATCCCCCTCGTACATGAGATTGCCGACCCACAGCGTGAGGCAATCAACCAGAATCCCCCTGCTCCCGGAACAGCGGCCGAGCGCGCCGGCGAGGTCGCGCTCCTCCTCGATCGTCTCCCATCCCGTTCCGTCCCTTTCCCTTCGGTGCGCGCCGATGCGGCGCGACATTTCTTCATCCAGGTCGCGGGGGCACGTCGCGATATATGTCCTCTTCCCGCCGTCGGCGTCGGCCATGCTCTGGGCGAACCTGCTCTTTCCGCTCCGGGCCCCGCCGGTGATGAAAACAATTCGGCTCACGCCGGCGCTCCTCCTTCATTGAAGCCGTCGAGAATTCCCCTGCCTCCAAACACCTCCACGGTGGAGAGGCTTCCCGGCTTTACCTGGAAGAGGGGATAATGGCTGATGCTCAATCCGAGCAGAAGGCAGATCAGGCCGCGAATCACTCCGCCGTGCGTGGTCAGGAGAAGGGCGTCTTCCGGCATCGACTTCAGTCTCTCCCAGAATACGGCAATGCGCTCCTGGAATTTTTCCAGCGACTCCCCTCCGGGAAAACGGAAAGAAGAATCGAGTTTCAGCCAGAGCGAAGATTCCTCCGGATACCTCAGCCGGATTTCCTCGAAGGTCATCTTTTCCCACTCGCCGAAATCGATTTCGCGGATCTCAGGTTCAAGCGAGTAGTCCAGCCCCACATGGTTCGAGAGGATATTTGCGGTTTCAACGCACCGCAGCATGGGGCTGCTCATGATCTTTACGGGGCGCCTTGACTTCACCAGGCCTTTGAGAACCTGAATCTGCGCATTTCCGGCGCTGCTCATCGGAACATCCGTCCTGCCGATAAAACGGCCGGGCAGGCCGGTATCTCCATGCCTGACAAGAAGCAATTTCTTGCGCATTCGGGTTTCTCCTCGCGGGCGGTTCAAGGTAGGTCTCATAAACGTTTAAGCTTGTCAAGGCGTTTGCAGCCGACCCCCCTCAGCCGATGGCCGGGAGCCGACCGGCGTTTATGGAGCAAGCCAATATCAGGAAAATAGCAGACTCTTTTCAGGATCAACCTGATAGCCCAGTGAAAAGGTTTGTACTATAAATTTCTTAAATTATCGTTTTCACTTATTTTTTTCTCTCCTGAGGTCTAAACCCCTTTGCGGGTTGGGATAAAGCTGAAAAAGGGTGGGTCGAATACTTTGAAGGAGGATAAAATATGAAAAGAAGATCTTTCGTTGTTGCTGCAGTTGTGATTCTCGCAGCTACCCTCTTGCTCTACCCGAGCGTGTTCGCGCAGAGCAGCAGGACCGCCGGGACCCCGTATGAGGGCCAGAATTGGGCGATCGGAACGCCGCTCCTGGCGGAAGGGGGACCGGCTCTTCCCGAAAGTCCGGGGATTGTAACCATTAACGGGACAGTTCTCCGCACAGAGCCGATGAAGGGCGTCAGGGACGGACTGCAGATGAGAGTAAAAACTCAGCAGGGGCAGATCTGGCTCGTTTATCTCGGGCCGAGGTGGTTCGTGGAGAATCAGCGAATCAAGTTTCAGCCGAATGACGTAGTCGAAGTCAGGGGCGCCAAAGTCCTCGATCAGCATGGGCGTATTCCGATCATCGCCTCGGAAGTGAGCAAAGGAGACCTGTCGATGATTCTTCGCAACGAATCGAACGGTCTTCCTTCCTGGGAGTGCTGCGTGCCCCGGAAAGCTCGTCCTCAACAGGACCAGTACTGAGTTCGATACCCGCCCGGCTTCAGCCTGCAAGAGACTAATAAGCTAAGCGGGAATTTCCGTGCCATTCTCCTCCTCAACGCGTTTCACCAGGACGCGGGGGCTTTTGCCCCCGCTTTTTTTTGCGATTTTGTCATCGGGCATCGAAATCACTCTTGTTTACAAACCAAAGATGGTATAAAATCACCCGAAGTGGCTGTTTCGGAAAACCCAATGAATTCAATATCTTTTTTTGATTCGATAAGGATCGATGTCCCGCGCCGCAGGATCTACAGCCGCCTGGGCTATCGGAAGGGGAAGACTGTTCTCTACAACTCCCGCCGCAATGACATAGAAAACGCGATCGACGAGGCGGAGGCGCTGATACGCCTGAGGGGCTGCGGCCGCCGGGTAGCTGTAAGAGACAGGACCGGCTCGGGAGTTGTCCTCGGAACGGGAGATATCATTGAGAGCGGCGACGTCGCGCGTCTGCTGGAGCGTTCCGCCGAAGTGCTCCTGATGGGAGTCACGGCCGGCAAGGAAATCATCGACAGCATACGCCGTGACGCCGAGCGTGGGGACCTAACGCACGGCGTCGTCCTGGATGCGGCCGCCGGCGAGATCGCCGATGCGGCGCTCGAATGGATCGTGCGCTATTACGGCCACGAGTTCAGCCGGGAAAGCCGGAAGCTGACGCCCAGGAGATTTTCCGCCGGATACGGGGACTTCGGCCTGGAGAACCAGAAATGGATTCATCGGGCTCTGGATCTGGACCGTCTCGGCGTCAGTCTGACTCCGGCTTTTATGCTTGTTCCGGAAAAGTCGGTAACGGCTCTGGCCGGGATTGAATCGATATAAAAACAGGTAACAGGTAACAGGTAATGGGAGAAGAAATAAGTTTACTTTCATGATCCCATGACCCATTGCCCCATTTATATGTTGATAATGATATGCCCAAAGTGAACGATAAAGGAATACGAGACAGGCTGAAGCGAAGCGTACTGGTGCTCGACGGCGCCGCCGGAACGGAGCTCCAGAAGCGCGGCATGCCTCCCGGGATTTGTCCCGAGGAATGGTGTCTCCGCAATCCGGGGATTACCGGGGAAGTGCACGCCGGGTACGTGTCCGCCGGTGCGGATATCATCTATACCTGCACGTTCGGGGCGAACGAATTCAAACTGGGCCAGTACGGGATCAGCGATGTGAAGGGGATCAACCGCGATCTGGCCGCAATTGCGCGCAGGGCTGCGGGCAAGGGGGTTCTTGTCGCGGGAGACATCGGCCCGACGGGGCAGTTCGTCGAGCCGTTCGGGTCGCTCGGTTTCGAAAAGGCCGTGGAGGTGTTCCGGGATCAGGCTGCGGGGCTTCTGGCCGGGGGAGTCGACCTCTTCGTGATCGAGACGATGATGGATATCCAGGAGGCGAGGGCGGCGCTGATCGCCGTAAAGGGGCTTGCGGACCGTTTCGTCATCGTGACGATGACGTTTGAAAAAGACGGGCGCACCCTGAACGGGACCGATCCGGTTGCGGCCCTGATTACTCTCCAGAGCCTCGGGGCCGATGCGTTCGGCTGCAACTGCTCCGCGGGGCCGCGCGAAATGCTTCCGATGATCTTGAAACTGAAGCCTTACGCCAAAGTCCCGCTCGTCGCCAAACCCAATGCCGGTCTGCCGCGCCTGGAGGACGGGCGCACCCGCTACGAAATGGATGCCGCCGAATTTGCGGATTTCGGCAGGCGTTTCGCTGCGGACGGCGTGAATATGATGGGAGGCTGCTGCGGCACCGGGCCGGAACACATAAGGGCTCTGAAGCAGGAGATCGCCGGCGTACGGGCCGTGCCTCCGGCAAGGAGTTCCCTCGCGGCGCTCAGCTCCGCCCGCGCGGGGCTCGTCCTCGAAGAAGGGGCGCCGGTGGCGATCGTCGGTGAAAGAATAAATCCGACCGGGAAAAAACTCCTGAAAGAGGCCCTCGAAAAAGACATTCAGGAAGGAAAATTCACTCTCATCCGGGAAATGGCCAGGGAGCAGGAAAAGGGAGGCGCGAAACTTCTCGACGTCAACGTCGGCATACCCGGGATAGACGAACCGTCCACCATGCGGAAGGTCGTTTCTTTTCTTTCGACCGTTACGGACCTGCCGCTGGTCATCGACTCGCCGAATCCGAAGACGATCGAGGCGGCTCTGCGCATCTACCCGGGACGGGCGCTGATCAATTCCATTTCCGGCGAGCGCGGCAGGATGCAGGAACTGCTTCCCGTCGCGGCCGGATACGGGGCGATGTTCATTCTCCTGCCGCTGACGGAAAAAGAGGTCCCCGAGACCGCCCCGGTTCGGGCGCGCATCGCCCAGCGCGTGATGCGGAAGGCGCGCAAGTTCGGTTTCACGAAAGAGGACGTGGTCGTCGACGGTCTTGTCATGACGGTGGCGGCGGCCGGCGGCGCCGCAATGGAAACGCTGAAAATGGTGGACTGGTGCAAGCGGCGCTTCAGGACGCGGAGCATCCTCGGGATCTCCAACGTTTCCTTCGGGCTGCCCGAACGCAAGTGGATCAACGCGGCTTTTCTCGCCATGGCGGCGGAGAAGGGCCTCAGCCTGGCGATCGCCAATCCTTCCCATGAAGAATTGATGAGCCTGAAAATGGCGTCGGATGTCCTGACGCACAGAGACCCTAAAGCGGGGATATACATCGGGCGTTTCGCCTCCCCGGCTGCCGGGAGCGGCCCTGCCCTTAAAACGGCCCAGGTCCAGCTGACTCCTCCCGAAAAAGTCGTCCGGGCCGTTTTCGACGGCGCCCGCGAGGAGATAACGGATCTGCTCGGAGAGGCCATGGCCTGCGGCGTCGACGCTTTCAAGCTGATGAACGAGGTGATGATCCCCGCCATTACCCGCGTCGGCGAGCTTTTCGAGCAGAGGAGCTATTTTCTGCCTCAGCTTATCGCCAGCGCGGAAACGATGGAAAGGGGCGTCCGTTTTCTGGAGCCTTGCCTGAAGCGCGAGGACTCGCCGGCGGAAACCCGGACCGTTCTGCTGGCGACGGTCGAGGGCGACATACATGATATCGGCAAAAACATCGTCGCGCTCATCATGCGCAATCACGGCTGCAAGGTGATAGATCTGGGCAAGGACGTTTCTTCCCGGCGGATCGTTGACGAGGCGAAGAAAACCGCGCCCGACATGATCGGACTGTCGGCTCTCATGACGACAACGATGGTCCGGATGAAAGAGGTGATCGAGCTTGCCCGGAGCGAGGGGGTGTCCTGCGGCTTCCTGGTGGGAGGAGCGGTCGTCAACGCCTCCTTCGCGGATTCGATCGGGGCCGTCTATGCCAGGGACGGCGTGGAAGCGGTAAAAATTATAAAAGGGGTGATGGGTAACAGGTAATGGGTAATGGGTATTGGGTATTGGGTAATGGGTGTTGGGTGTTGATTGCCGAGACACCGTGGAGTTGAAAATTGAAAATGGTCATTCCGGCGGAAGCCGGAATCCAGATGCCGTCCCCGCGATATTTACCCCATACCCAATACCTGACATTTTACCCATTGCTAAGCGCAGGCGCATATGGACACGAGCAAGGATAAAAAGAGACTTATCGAAATAATGTTGGAGAGGTCTTTCAAATACAGCCCCGACGAACCCTTTACTCTCGCCTCGGGACGGAAGAGCGAATTCTATTTCGACTGCAAGCCCACGACCCTCGATCCCGAGGGGATGAACCTGATCGGACGGGTCCTGTTCGAGATGCTGCGCGACACCGGAATCACGGCGGCGGGAGGATTGAGCCTCGGGGCGGATCCTATCGCAAACGCAGTTTCCCTTATTTCCTTCCAGAGGGGCAGGCCGATCAAGTCCTTCATCGTCCGCAAGGACGCGAAGGGACACGGGACAAAAAACCGGATCGAGGGCAACGTGATACCGGGAGAACGGGTGGCCGTTCTTGACGATGTCGCCACCACGGGGGGCTCCACGATAACAGCCATCGAGGCGGCGGCTGAAGCGGGCTTCATCGTGGACCGGGCGGTCGTGCTCATCGACAGGGAAGAAGGCGGAATGGAAAATATCCGCAGGCGCGTCGGCCGCGTCGATTCCGTCCTGACCCGGACGGAAATCATGGAAGCATACAGGCAAAAAAACAGATAACGGGAAATCCCCTTCATGAATATAAAGTTGTTCCGGATTATTGTCCTGTCCGCAGCGATATCCGTCTGCCTCTGGAGCGCGGCGCATACCTCCACGGGATTGAGAATCGCCGCGGCCGTCTTCAATTCCCCGAAACTGATCGAAGGGTGTCCTCCGGGGTGGAAATTCGATATCAAGGCCGGCAGCCCCTGGATAAATATACAGCGGGTGGGGAGAAGCTATTGCCTGCATATGTTCAGCGACGGCGAATCGTCCTTCGGCATACGCAGGGCCGTGCACGTTGACGTCCGCGAGTATCCGTACATCAGCTGGGAATGGGCGGCGACCCGCCTGCCCAGAGGCGGCGACTTCAGGAAGAAGGACAAGGACGACCAGGTCCTCCAGGTCTATGTCGCCTTTCCCGCAACCGGCTGGCCGGAAGTGCTGAATACGCCGGTGATCGGCTACATCTGGGATTCCGAGGCGCCGAAAGGCGCCGTCGGCCGCAGCGCCCAGAACGGCGGCTCCAAGCTCCGGTATATCGTGCTGCGCAACAAGAGCGACAAGACCAGGACGTGGTTTGCGGAAAAGAGGAACGTGTACGAAGACTACCGGAAACTTTTCCCGGATATAAACAACGGCGAGCCCACGGGCCCGACCAAGGGGATCCAGATTTCCACCAACTCCCAGAATACCCGCACTTCCGCGGAAGGGTATATCTCCGACATCTATTTCAGCTCCAATTAATCAGGCTGTCCAATAACGCCCATCCCCGCTATCGCGGGGACGGAGTCTGCGGCGCCTGCCCTGACGCCTTGCATCTGGGAATTCTTGATGGGATTTTAATCTTCCATGACAAAAAACTGATTCCCGCTCCCCGATTAAATACTTCGGGGACAGGTTTCGCGGGAATGACAAATTTAAGCTCAGAATAGTTTTTCAACAACCTGCTAGTGTTGTGTCTCAATAATTACTTGATTATGTGTTGCCGATCGTATATCGTGGGTTCACTTCTTCCAGGAGGAAACCATGAAAACGGGACGGCCGAAAACTCCTATTATCTTGAGCGCAGACGATCAAAGCCAATTGAATGCCATCGCTAATTCGCGCAGCGTGCCCCACGGTCTGGTCACCCGGGCCAAAATCATCCTCATGGCCGCCGAGGGGCAGACCAACCAAGCCATTGCGCAAAAGGTTGCCCTGAGTAAACAGATGGTCTGTAAGTGGCGACAGCGTTTTCTCAAGCAGGGGCTTACAGGTCTCCACGATGAACTTCGTCCTGGACGGCCGCGCTCTATTTCCGATGAAAAAGTGGCGGAGATCGTTCATAAGACCCTTAAGACAAAACCCAGAAATGCCACGCACTGGACTATTCGTTCTCTGGAAAAAGAAACAGAATTGACCAGACCCACCATCCATCGCATCTGGAAGGCATTCGGTCTTCAGCCGCATCGCCAGAGACATTTCAAGCTTTCAACCGACCCTTTCTTTATAGAAAAGGTCCGTGACATAGTGGGGCTCTATCTGAATCCCCCCGACAACGCGGTCGTGCTGTGCGTTGATGAAAAGAGTCAGATTCAGGCTCTGAACCGCACGCAGCCGGTTTTGCCTATCGGGCTTGGGTACGTGGAAGGGGTTACTCATGACTATATGCGCCATGGCACCACAACCTTGTATGCCGCGTTAAACATCGCTACAGGCCAAGTGCTGACCGCTTGCAAGCGCCGTCATCGGCACCAGGAATATCTCGAGTTCCTCAAGGGTGTTGATGCCAATGTCCCCGCCGGTCTGGATATTCATTTGGTTGTGGATAATTACGCGACCCACAAGCACCCCAAAGTCAAACGCTGGTTGGCGGCCAGACCCCGGTACCATGTCCACTTTACGCCAACGTATGCATCATGGCTCAATCAGGTGGAGATCTGGTTCAATATCATCACCCAACGGGCCATTCGAAGAGGCACATTCAAAAGTGTCAAAGAACTCGTCTCTAAAATTAATCAGTTTGTCCAACAATATAACACAACAACGCGCCCTTTTGTTTGGACGGCTACGGCGGATTCAATATTGGAAAAGATCAAAAGACTTTGTCAATTTATTTCCGGGACACAACACTAGA
>JAQTPK010000074.1 GCA_028712885.1 Syntrophales bacterium
GTGTCAGTAAAAGTTCCGCCTGTGTCCGTGTAGGCTATGATGGGTTGAAATCCTTTCTCAATCGCCATAATCTTACCTCCCGTTGCTTTGTTGTTTTTACCTTCTTCAATGGGTTCCATAGTAGGACGAGACAGCATCAATTGTGCCAGCCTCGAATAAAGATCCTGGTAGATCCCAATAAAGAGAAGAATAACGTAAGGTTGCGTCGTCACGGGTTGTTCTCAGGAATAGAGACCCGACGAGATCGAGAATTTGATTTTTTGGTGAATATTGGTTAGTATTGGCATTATTTATCGTAACTAATGAACATAATTTAACTAATTATTCGTCACCTTTCGCTGCTTTTCGACATACCTCGCCCATCTCTGTTGCCGGGGCCGTGGTAACTTGCTGAAATCGACGGCAAACCAGTCCGCTGATTTTTATTATTCTTGGCATGGCGATTGCGTGTCTTCTGAAAGGGTCTGACGCATGAACTGGCAATCATTCTTTTCCCACATTCAAGATTTCAGAGACTCAGATTCCTCAGACATCGAGATTTATAATTCCTTTCTCAAAAAGGTCTCGCAATTGTTGCCTGTGGAAAGGGGCCTGATTTATACTCTGGACAACAAGAAGCAATGGCTGATATGCAGGGCCGTATACCCCAAACCCAACCTTCTCTACTGGAGATCGTTTTCCCTCGAGAAGGATCGATGCGTGGAGGTCTCTTCCTTCACGGCATCGGAAACCCTGCTTTCCGATGCCGTGGCATTAACACCCCTGGATCATCGCATTCAGGAACTGACCAACAGACGGCACCTTCTGTGCATTCCTTTCAATATCGAGAAGGAGAACCAAGGCTTACTCTGCCTTGAGTGGTCTAATGGAATACTGCCAGAGAACATCATCGGATTCGTCAAGATACAATTATTGCTGCTTGGAATCTGTATCGAGCGAAACCATTTTAAGAAGAAGTTTGAGGATATCACCAGGAGGCTTTTTTCCTTTCATCACAGCATCACTGCTGTAAATTACACCACTCAATACGAGGAGACCATCCGTATTCATCTGGCGACCATGCTGGACTTTGTCAGCGGGTCCAGCGCTTCCCTGATGCTCACCAGGAACGGACCGCTACAATTCAAACTCGCCCTAGAGAAGGGAACCATCCGATACAGCAATCCAACAAACGCGGCACCTGCCTTGGAGGAATGGGTGCTCAAAAACCGCCTTCCCTTCTTTGTCAGTACAGACGCGCAAGGCGAGACGAAAATCATCATTCCTCTCATTTCACGAAAAGAGCCCCTTGGCACCATCACTCTCCTGACGGAAGCCACAAGCCGCTTCATCGAGAATGAAAACAAACTCCTGAGCTTCTGTACCAGTCACCTGGCGCGCGTCATCGACCATTACAATTTATTCAGGGACATTCAATTGGAGAAGAATTACATCGGCAGTATCCTGAACAGTTCGCCCGTAGGCATCCTCATTGCTGATACGAATGGCAAGGTCGTGGCCCTTAACCAGCGGGCTGCTGAATGCCTGAATCTTTCCTGGACTGGATTCATCGTCGAAGCAGAGGAACTGCACTGCCCAGACTTCTTGAAGGAGATCCTGAAAGACCAGAAGGGGGACATGGTTTGGCCTGTGGAGGTGGATCTTGCTCAAGAGGGCGTTTACGGCCATCGGATTCTGAACGTGACGGCTGCCAAGGTATGGGCGGACAATGACGTGCTGGCAGGCTTTGCAATCGCCCTGCAGAACGTGACGGAGAAGAAGGCCTTGGAGCAGGAAGTGGAGCGGGTAAACAAATTGGCCGTGCTCGGGACAATCGCCGCGGGCGTAGCCCACGAGATCCGGAACCCTCTCATGAGCCTGTCGCTCTTCCTGGATGAAATCCACGATAAGTTCTCTAAAAGAGGGGACAATAATTTCCTCAGCACCCAGGAGCGAAAACTGCTGGAAGGCGCGCTCAAGCAGGTGGATCGCTTGGACAAGATCGTTAGCACCCTGCTCGATTTCGCCGCCAAGGAGAAAAAAGAGATCAAGAGTGTCGATCTCAAGGAGGTCGTTGACGAGATCATGGAATTCATCCGGCGCCGATGTGCCAAGAATGATATCAAGATTGAAAAGCATTATGAAAATATCCCCAAGATACTTACGGACGAACAGAAGCTCAAGCAGGCTCTCCTCAATATTTGCCTGAACGCCATCCAGGCGATGCCCAGAGGAGGAATCCTAAAGGCAGAGACGAGCTCCCATGACGAGGGTCATGTGAAGATCTCGATCTTCGATACCGGAAAAGGAATAGAGAAGGAGAACATCAAGAAGGTCTTCTTGCCTTTCTTCAGCACGAAAGAAAGCGGAATCGGTTTCGGCCTTTCCATCACGGAGAAGCTCGTGATGGAGTTGAGGGGCAAGATAACGCTGTCCAGCGAACCGGGGCAAGGAACCGAGTTTTCGCTGATTTTTCCCAACAACTGACAGTGAGAGGTTTTCATGCATTCCATCCTGGTCGTCGATGATGAAGAGGACATTCGCCAAGCCCTGAAGATGATCTTCGACTCCGAGAGCTACCAGTCTTTCTTTTCATCTAACGGAAAAGAAGCCATTGAAATCATCCGCAAGAAGGAAATCGATCTGATGCTGCTGGATCTTCGGCTGCCGGACATAGGCGGTCTGGAGGTTCTGAAGACAGCCAAGGCCATCGATCCCCTTTTGACCGTGATCATCATGACGGGTTATGCGGATGTGGAGACGGCAGTGCAGGCGATGAAAACCGGGGCCTACGATTACATTAAGAAGCCCTTGAAAGCGGACGCCATTAAATTGGTAACGAGGCTTGTGTTCGAGACCCAGATTTTGAGAAGAGAAATTAACCACCTGCGGAGCAAGGACGGCCATAACGGTGACCCTTTCGAGTTCATCCTCGTAAGCCAGCAACTGAAAAACATTTTTGGAAAATTAAAAGAAGTGGTTAAGTACTCGCATATCCCGATCCTCATCCAGGGCGAAACCGGTACGGGCAAAAACGTGATCGCGCGCGTCATTCATAATATGAAAGGCGGCCCCTTTATTGAACTGAACTGCGCGGCCATACCGGAGTCGCTGCTTGAGAGCGAGCTTTTCGGCTATGAGCGAGGCGCCTTCACGGGGGCAGAACAAGGTAAAGCGGGTCTCTTTGAGCTTGCTGGCAATGGCACCCTTTTCCTGAATGAGATCGGAAGCATGCCTTTGGGTCTGCAGCCAAAGATCCTGCACGTGTTAGATGACATGCGATTGAGAAGATTGGGCGGGAAAAAAGATATCTCCGTCAAAGCCCAAGTCCTTGTCGCGACTAACCGCGACCTCGAAATCGAGGTGCAGCAAGGGAGATTCCGAAAGGACCTCTTCTTCCGGTTGAACGTTTTTCCCATCGTCTTGCCTTCGCTCCGGGAGCGAAAATATTCCATTCTGAAACTGGCACAGCATTTCATTATGAAGCATTCCTGGCGTTTTCATCAGCAGCCGGCAAAGATTTCACCTGAAGTGGCTGCTGTCTTGCAGAACTACTCATGGCCGGGAAACGTCCGAGAGTTGGAAAATATCATCAATCGAATTCTCATTTCCAATCCGGATTTGATGACCATTCTGCCCTGCCATTTGCCCGCCGAGATCTTAACGGATACCCCTCCTTGGGCAAGCCCACTTTCCCAAGCCGATCAAGGGTTTTGCGGCGACTCGAAAGATCGGCTTTCGGAGTTCATGATAAAGAAAGCTCTCGAAAAGGCGGGAGGAAACATCTCCAAAGCCGCCAGAATGTTGGGCGTAGCGCGCAGCACCTTGGCTTACAGGATTGGCAAATTGACCTTAAGAAAAGGTGATTGATCCCGGGCCATCATTAATATATCAGCGGAACGCGAATACCCTCGACTTCCGAAGGACCGTAATAGGGACTCCTTGAGATGAGAATATAAACTGGGAGGAGATATGAAAGACAAACATAAGACCCAGAATGATCCGAAGCAGTTCACAGCAGGGCGGCGCAAGGTGGCCGGACGAGCGGTAATCGGAAAATCACTTATCCCTCGGAGGTCGAATCGATTCGGCTATCTTTTTCAGTTCGTCCAGCCGCGGGGCGAGCGGGCCGTCCTCCCTCCAGATATGGCAACTGTTCACGATAAGCGAAGCGTCAAAGTCGTGCTGCTTCAGCCTCCCGTCCTCCCGGAGCCAGCTGTAATATGTATATGAACCCTGTATGGCCGCGTTGGCCATGAACTGGATCAGGTTGTTCATATGGATGCAGCCGTTCTTTCCCCCCAGTATCTCGGTGAGCCTGTCCTTGAAACCCCGCGTCAACCGGAGGCCGACGAGCTTTCCGGCCACTTCTTCCATGTCCCTGCACATATCAACCGGTACCGAAGGCATCTCCGCTTCCGCCGACTCTATGATCAGTTTCGGCAGAGACAGAACCAGCCTGACGATGATGTGATGTACGATGCCGGGGTCCACAAGCCGCTGGAGCGAATATATTCCGGATGACTAACGGGCTTCGTGTCTTTTTGCCTTCTCGCCCGGACGCGGTTGCCTCTTATGCGCTTCGTGTTCCTCGGGCCGGGGTTTTGCCTGCCGCTTCCTTCAGGCCCCGCCTCATGGCGGCTGCCCTTGCAGTTCGGCTAACGGTTCCCGTCATCAGGGTCCGTAGAGGACTTCCACCTCCAAGTGAGTGCGCCCTGCCGGGCGCACAAACGAAAAAAGGGGCTTCGGCGCAAGTACCGAAACCCCTTCTGATTTCTCGTGGGCCGCACAGGATTCAAACCTGCGACCAACTGATTGAGTCAGTTGCTGAATTTACTAGGGTGGATAAACTCCTCTGACCGCATCTGGTCCAGTTATATCCTCTATATCTTCTCTATCGCCCGTGGCAGGAAGACGCCGCCGCCGCATGGCGTACAGGAGGGTTACCAGGAGCCGGCAACCGGTGGAGCCGACGGGGTGGCCCAGGCCGCAGCCTGATCCGTTCACATTCGTGATCTCGCGCTTGAGGCCCAGTTCCCGCTCGCAGCTGAGGTACTTCGCCGCGAATGCCTCGTTCACCTCTATCAGGTCGAAATCAGAGAGTTTCAGACCTGATTTCGCCAGAAGGTCCTTCATCGCCGGAACAGGACTCAGCCGGGTTCTTCCCCATCCGGCTTCGCTACGGACCTCTTCTTGTCCGCGAATCCTAATAGCAATTGGATTCCTTGAGCCGCTCTCGGGAGCGGCCGTTTGAATTTTTGGGCGGACGAGATTTAGGAATTAATTTGATCTCCAGGTCGCAGCCGACGGCATGAGCGTATCGCTTGAGCGTGGACAAAGACGGAGCATGTTTACCTGCTGATTCCAGGCGCGAAATCGCGCTCTTTGTCGTTCCCATCAATTTCGCGACGTCTTCCTGAGTGAGGCCGCTCTTTGAACGCGCCGTCAGCATTTCACGAACAAGCGTATATTCTTCTTTCAAATCCTCATACACCTTATTGAATCCTTTGCGCTTCCGAGCTTTCTTGAGAAATGCCTCATGATCATGTACAACAGGCTTGTATTTCAATTCAGTCATTTTGTACCTCCTTCATCCTTCTCCGGGCGATCTGCAATTCTTTCGCCGGAGTGTCTTCTGTTTTCTTAATAAAGCCATGGAGTATGACAAACCGTCGGCCAACTACGAAACAGTAGAACGCACGCCCAATCCCTTCCCGGCCCCGCGCTCTCAGCTCGAATAGTCCGTCACCCATGGCCCGCGAGTGCGGCATCCGCAGGTTAGGGCCAAACTTTTTCCTCTGTCTTGGCCATAAACTCGGCGTACGCGGCATCCGCAGGTTAGGGCCAAACTCCATCAGCAATTCCAGAACATGCGCATAGTCGGCCAATATGCCTGCAGGCCAGCTCTCAATTTCTTTCTTAACTCGCGCGTGAAAATACTCGATGGAGTAACTAAGAATTTCCCGAATCCAGCGTTAACGAGTTGACAAAAAACATTCAAGTTCTTTGAAAATCAAATGGACAAAGGGTTTGTGCGATATTAGACTTCCGGCATCCTGATCACCTGGAGGGTGAGGATGAAGAAAGCCAGACGCAAGATCATACTCATGGAAGGCGATGACACCCTCGTCAGCTTCGGCGGAGGTATTCTTTTGGATGAGTTCATTCACCGCTTGGGGCTTCCCGAGTTGATAGACCGCAAGGTCAAAGTCAAGGCAAGAGAGAGGGGCTATAAAGAATCGGAGGCCATCCTCGGTCTTGCCGCGAGCATGATCACCGGCGGGGAACGCCTGGACGATCTTTTTGTCCTGAGAGAGGAAGAAGGCTTCGGCGCGATCTGGAGCCATGGCGATATTCCTCATCCCACCACCATGGGGGATTTTCTCAGGAGATTCAATCTCGGCCATATCCGCCAGCTGGAGAGCGTGATCACGGAATCGTTCCATCGGGTTTACCGGGCCTCCGGCAAGATGGAAACAATCACCCTGGATATCGACTCCACCCTCGATGAAGTCTACGGAAGCAAAAAAGAGGGGGCCAGGATGGCCTACACAGGATTCTACGCCTTGAATCCCCTGCTGTGTTTCGTCCGGGAGAACGGCGACTGGCTCCACAGCCGGCTTCGCCCCGGCAACGTTCCCAGTTCCGAAGGGGCTGTGAGTTTCATTCGGGAGAGCGTCCACAGGATGAAAGACTTGGCCGAGAGGATCAATATCTCCATGGATTCCGGTTTTTACGATAAGGAGATCGTCGCAGAATGCGAGCGGCTCGGAGTCGGGTTCACCATTACGGCCGATCAGACAGGACCCCTTGTGAGCGCGATACGAGGCATTGCCGAGACGGAGTGGATCCGCCTTGAGGAGAACGTTTCGATCTCCGAGATTCTCTACCAGCCCCACAGGTGGCCCAGGTTCTATCGGGTGCTCGTCAGGAGAGAGAGATTGCCGGAAAAGGAACAGTTCTTGTTCCAGGACGGGAACTATCGCTACCACGCCATCATCACGAACCGGCCGGAGGGGGCCGAATACCTGGTGCCCTTTCATCTTAAGCGGGCAAGCATGGAGAATTTTATTCGGGAGACGAAATACGGTCTGGGTCTGGATAAGTTCCCCTGCGGGCAGTTTCATGCCAATTGGACCTATTTGCTGATCGGCATGATCGCTTATAATCTGGTCAACTGGATCAAGAGGCTGGCGCTTCCGGGAATCCACAAAAGAAATCTCCTCAAGGCAATCCGGTACCGGTTTTTCAACATAGCGGCCCGGGTGGTACATCACAGCCGGTACATGATTCTGAAATTTGCCCGGGGCATTCATCGGTTTGCCGATATCTGTCTTGCCTACGAGAAGATCAGGGCTATGCAATTTGCCTGAAGCCCTCGCGGCTGTGTCGTAATTAGAGACTATAGGGAATACTGTTTTCATTTTTGGTTCTTTGATCTCACAGGTGCTAATCCGAAGGCAAAATCATGACGAATTATCCTGTGAGCTTTTGAAATTCGTTAATCCCCGGCGACATCGGCTCTTTTCGGTCCTCGAATTTATGCCGATTTACTATCGCCGGTGCTTATCGCTGGATTCGGGA
>JAQTPK010000075.1 GCA_028712885.1 Syntrophales bacterium
CATCGGGACGCTCGCCGGCGGCATCGCCCACGACTTCAACAATATCCTGATGAGCATCCAGGGGCACGCATCGCTGATGCTCTTTGAACTCGAACCCGGACATCCCTATTACGAAAGGTTGAACAGCATCGAAGAGCTCGTGAAAAGCGGCGCGGATCTCACCAGGCAGATGCTCGGCTTTGCCCGCGGCGGTAGGTATGAGGTCAGGCCCTCGAATCTGAACGACATCATCATCAAAACGGCGGGCATGTTCGGAAGGACGAAGAAGGAAATTTCCATTCACCTTAAACCCGAAGAAAAACTGCAGGCGGTGGAAGCCGACCGGGGCCAGATCGAGCAGGTCCTGATGAACATTTACGTCAACGCCTGGCAGGCAATGCCGGAGGGGGGAGACCTCTTTATCGAAACAAGGAACGTCAGGCTGGAACAGGATTACGCGAATCCGCTCGGGATCAGGCCCGGCGATTACGTCAAAATTTCGGTCACGGATACCGGGATCGGAATGGACGAAAAAGTGAGGCAGAGGATTTTCGAGCCCTTCTTCACGACCAAGGAAATGGGGAGGGGTACAGGCCTGGGTCTGGCGACGGTTTACGGGATCGTCAGGGGCCACAAGGGCATGATCACCGTTTACAGCGAAAAGGGGAAAGGCACGACGTTCAACATCTATCTCCCGGCATCGGAAAATCCCGTCGAACTGGACGCAGACTCGTATGAGGCCCTCGCCCGGGGAAATGAAACCATCCTGATCATAGACGACGAAGAAAACATTCTTCAGGTGAACCGGGAGCTCCTGGAGATACTGGGCTACAAAGTGCTCACGGCCCAGAACGGACCGGAGGCGCTGGAGATATTCGAGGCGCATAAAGACGAGATTGCGCTGGTGGTGCTGGACATGATCATGCCCGAAATGAGCGGGAGAGAAGTATTCCGGGTGCTCAGGAATATAAAGCCGGGCGCCAGCGTGATCCTCTCCAGCGGGTACAGCATAACAGGCGAAGCGCAATCCATTCTGGACGAGGGGTGCAGGGCCTTCATTCAGAAACCTTTTACGCTGGCGGAGGTCTCGAAAAAGATCCGGGAAGTTCTGGATGAAAAATGACAAAACCGGAAAAGTTTCCGGATTTGTCATTTCGAGGAGCGGAGCGACGAGAAATCTTTCTTTACTGCAATGGAACCCGGGACTGGCGCAGCTTTGCGCCGCACGAACCGCAATAGATCGCCGGCCGCTCCAGGACGGGCGCGCCGCAATGAGGACAGCGCTCCATCAATTCTGAATTGCAGTATCCGCACCTCTTCGCGTTCCAGTCCTCCGTCATAAAGGAACACTCGGGGCAGTAGAGGTAATGTTTCTTAATCCTACCGCATCCTTCGGATTTCATTTGTATGTTCCGGTTATTGGCTCCGGGTCAAATCCCAAATCCTGAAGAAATTCAAATTTTAAATTCAAATCTCAATCAGAGCATCCGTCCCTTTTGAATTTAAAACATTTGGATTTTGAATTTGTTTAGTGCTTCGGATTCAGTATTTCTTCCCTATAGTGAATTCAGCTTCTCAGCTTCTGTTATCAGAGGTCGTTGAAGTCCTTCCGGATGCGCACATTGTTGCGCCAGGGATTTAAATAAAACCGGCAGCCCTGACCTGTCTGAAGCTCCGTGCGGTAGAAATCGCTTAATTTCTCCTGCGGAGACATTATCTTACAGACATACCTCACGCCGTTCCACTCCAGCTCCGGACAGACCACCCCTTTGAATTCCGGATGGCGAACTGCGCCGAACGTGCAGATTCTCTCGAAACAGCAGTAACCGCAGCCCACACACGGCAATATTTCCTGCACTTCACGCAGCATGGATGTGAATATATCCGTTCAGTAATCCGGTGTCCATCTTTATAAAAATGAAGTTGCGAAAATCGGAAGATGCGAAGTTAGGTTGCATATTACGATATAAAGAGACTTCGTTCTTTTCACCTTCTCAACTTCTAAATTCAACTCACCTATCCTCGCAACTTCGCATCTTCGCATCTTCGTTTTTTCTCAGCTTCTCACCCTCTCAACTTCTCACCTTCAGGTTCCGTCGGCCTATCCTCGCAACTTCGCATCTTCGCATCTTCGTTCTTTTCCGCATCTTCGCAGAAAAAGGCCAGCCGCCTGAATGCGGCTTTTTTTCTGATTCCAATTTTGCCGGCGTTGATGCTTTCCCGCAGGAACTCAATCGATCCGTCATAGCTGTCGCGGTCCACCGGATAGGGGTGTCCGTCCTTTCCGCCGTGTGCATAGCTGAACCTTGCCGGGTCCCGGAAATTAACTGATCCGATTCCCAGCCAGTGATATCTCCTGGCATAGCGCGTTTGTTCGTTCATTCCCTGCTGGACGACCGCCCAGCGCCCGTCCCTGTCGTAGAAAAACACATGGTGATAGAGCTGAAACCCGTCCTGGACCGCAGCGCTGTCCACCTTCGCCGACAACCGGCTTGCCTGCACCAGAATTTCCGGGGACGTCCTGATGCAGTCGCCGGAGCGGGTGATTTCCTCCGGAGTCTTCCTCGATACTTTACCCTTTCCGCCTGCCGCGAAAAAGCCGATTTCATGCTCCATTCCGCGAATGCCTTCCTTTACGGCCCCGCAGACGGTTGTTGTACTTTTTTTGTCTTGAAAATGCACCCCTATTCCGTTAGAAGTCTACGGGGAAAGCTTCATGAAAAATCTACTGATTACCATCCTCACCATCGCAGTCTTCCTTTCATTTCCGCTGAAGGAATTGAACGGCTCGCAGGCGGAGTCCGGCTTTGACCCCGGCCGTCTTGAGCTGGGAAATTCGCGCCAGGTACTCGTTGTGCTGGCGCAGGAGAGGGGAATGTCCCGGGCGGAAGCTTATGCCTGGGAAATTAATGCCGGCGGAAAATGGGAAAGCTCATTCGGTCCCTTGAAGGCCGTCATCGGCAGGAAAGGACTCGCCCCGGCCGGAGATAAAAGGGAAGGAGACGGAAGGACGCCTTCCGGCATTTTCCCCCTGGGCTTCGCCTTCGGGTACGGGCCGTCCGCCCCGACGCGGCTGCCATATCGACGGGCCGAAAGCGACAGCATCTGGGTGGACGATGCTTCCTCCCCTAATTACAACCGCTGGACGACCAGAGGAGCTACGCGGGCTTCCTCTTTTGAATTCATGAAGAGAAAAGACGGGCAATACCGGTTCGGGGTTGTCATCGAATACAACATGAATCCGGTTATCAGCGGCAGGGGGAGCGCCATTTTTCTCCACGTCTGGCGGGGTCCGGACAAGCCGACGGCGGGATGCGTTGCGCTTTCCGAGCCGGACGTCCTGAAAATCCTCGGCTGGCTGGATCCGGCCCTTAATCCCGTGGTCTTCCTCGGGGCAAGCTGCCGATGAAGCTCATCTGCTGCTTCGGGATTTGATTCAAAGCTTGAGACTACAGATGCCAATTAATGGTGAAAAGGAGAAGCGATGAGACGATACGGAATGATCCTGGTGATTGTCGCGGTTTTGTTCGTCTGTCCCGTTTACGGCGCCTCACAGGAAAAAATCCCGCCCGGTTTTGTTGACGTGCAGAAAATAATCCCCTCCGCCTGTTTTGATATACGCTATTACGGCAACTATAACTTTATAGGCGAAAAAATAGACGGATATGATGCGCCAAAGTGCTATCTGACGCAAGAGGCGGCGGCGGCGCTGGCAGAAGTGCAGGAAGAGCTGAAACCGTTCGCCCTTTCGCTCAAGATCTTCGACTGCTACCGTCCCCAGCGGGCCGTGGATCACTTCGTCAGATGGGCCGCCGATCTGAAGGACGTCCGCAGGAAAACGGAATTTTATCCGGCGGTGGATAAGAAAAATCTCTTCAGAGACGGCTTCATAGCGGAGCGCTCGGGACACAGCCGCGGCAGCACCCTTGATCTCACGATCGTCCCCCTCCCCTGTCCCCGGAAAGAGGCGGATGATTCATGGACAAAACATGAAGAATGCAGTCCCGACCCGGAGAAGAGATCGCCCGACGGAGGACTCGACATGGGAACGGGATTCGACTGTTTCGGCCGGCCGTCCCATACCCTGAACACAGGACTTTCAGACCAGCAGCGCGCCAACCGGGCCCTGATCCGGCGGCTTATGGAAAAGCACGGGTTCAGAAATCTGGAGGAGGAATGGTGGCACTACACGCTGGTGAAGGAACCGTACCCGGACACCTATTTTAATTTTCCGGTACGCTGACAAAGATCGAAGATGAGAGGTTGCGAAGATGAGAAGATAGGCGGCTGGAATCCTATAGAGATCTCCTAACTTCGCATCTTCCCATTTTCGCAACTTCGCTTTTCGTCCGAGGGGAACGGCATGCCGGAAGAAAAAAAAATCAAGGTATTCCTCAAATCATACCGCTTCTCCGTCATCCTGCTCGTCTCCATTATTGCCGGAGCCGCGGCCGGCTATACGCTGGGACCGGATGCGGCCGGGCTGAAGCCGCTTGGGGATATCTTCCTCAATCTGCTTTTTGTGACCGTTGTTCCACTCGTCTTTTTCTCCATTTCATCAGCGATAGCGGGAATGCCCGACGTCCGGAGGCTCGGGCGCATCATGCTCTGCATGATTGTTATTTTCGTACTGACGGGGATCGTCGCATCCGTCATTATGATTATTGCGGTTCAACTCTATCCTCCCGCGTCCGGAGTCAAGCTTGCCCTCGGGGCGGGAGAAACTCTCCAGCAGTTCCGGACAGGCGATCAGATCGTAAAGGCTTTCACGGTCCCGGATTTCTCCGACCTGATGTCGAAAAAGAACATGCTCGCCCTGATCGTCTTTTCCATGCTGGTGGGGTTGGCCGCCTCTCTATCCCGCAAAAAGGCCGGGGTGTTTTCCGATTTCCTGTCCTCGGGAAATGAAGTGATGCTCAAAGTCGTCTCCCTGGTCATGTATTACGCCCCTGTCGGACTCTTTGCATATTTCGCCTATCTGGTCGGGGTTTTCGGTCCGGAACTGGTAGGATCCTACATGCGGGCGATGGTGCTCTATTATCCTGTCTGCATCGCCTATTTTTTCCTTGCTTTCACTGTCTACGTTTTTCTGGCCGGAGGAGGAACGGCGGTCCGGCGCTTCTGGGTCAACATCATCCCCCCTTCCCTCACGGCGGCCGCTACCGGCAGCAGCCTCGCTACGATCCCCTCCAATCTCGAGGCGGCCAACCGTTCTGGCATCCCCAGGGAAATCAGCGAGATAGTGATCCCAATCGGCGCGACAATCCACATGGAGGGTTCCTGCCTCGCCGCCATTCTGAAAATAGCCTTTCTCTTCGGCATCTACCAGATAGATTTTTCGGGAACGGGAACTATTTTGACGGCGCTTGCCATCGCCGTATTGAGCGGAGTCGTAATGGGTGGAATCCCCGGCGGCGGCTACGTGGGTGAGATGCTGATAATTTCGCTGTACGGATTTCCCCTCGAGGCATTCCCGATTATCTCCATGATCGGGAACCTTGTCGACCCCCCGGCTACGACGGTTAACGCAATCGGCGACAACGTCTCCAGCATGATGATCGCCAGGATACTGGGCGGGAAAAACTGGATGGAAAACCCGCGGCTCGACAGTACGGAATAGCGGAAAAAAGTTCCTGTTTTTCCGGATTTCCGGATAATGCACAAATCCCCATCCTTCCATCTGTCTGAATTTACTACTACTATTATTTTCTTCGGCCTGGCACGACCGGTGCAGGGGATTGTCTTGCACTGAAACCAGGAGGTTTTTCCGATGAGAAAAAGTCGCATGGATGCGGTCAAGAAATTCACCAGCCTCGCTGAAATCAGCGACCACAGGGAATTCGAGAGATACGATATCCGGGTCCCCGCAAGGATTGAGACGGTCCTCTTCGGCGAGACCCAGAGCTTTTTCCTAACCACCTCGAACGTTTCCGCCCGGGGTGCGTATTTAGCGACAAACCGTCCCCTCCCGGAAGAAACGGAGCTGCGAATCGATTTTGTACTGCACTTCGAGAAAAACGGCAACGGCCTCACGGAAAAGGACATTTTGATTTCGGTGAGCGCCGTAGTTACCCGGACCGACGGCGAAGGAATGGCGGTCTCTTTCCGGGAAGACTACAAAATAACTTACCTTCACGATACCGGCGAACAGGGGCGAGCTCTCGTCCACTGACCCTACATCCATTTGCTGATCCCACTCTAAGGAAAAACGAACCGAATTATCCCCAATTAAACGTATAGAACTGTTTTCCCGCCTGTTATAAAAAGCGCCAAGCAGTCATTTTTCAGGAACGCGCATAGCGCGCCGTTTAAAACGACCCCTGCCCGCCGCCCTGGTCGAAATTGGCGTCCCGGATCAGGTTCGATGTTTTTAAACGGCCGACGGCAGGATTTCTTCCCGGCAGGAAAGAAATATAGTATGAAAGGTGGGACTATATGGAGGAATTCTTCACTTCGGAAAAAAAGGATATGATAAGGAAACTAATGTTACCGAACGGGAAAGCCAGGGAGCTTGCGCTTTCGGTTGAGCTCGACCCCGCAAGATACGAATGGAGAGAAGTGAACTGCATGAACTTCCTTTACGACCGGCGGGAAGATATCCATATCCCGGAGGAGGTTTATTTCGATCTTCTCGCGGGGGCGCTGGGAAAGGCAACTTCCGAATAGATGTACCGGCCCGAACATGAAGGAAAAAAACTACTACATGATCCTCGAAATAGGTCCGGATGAGGACGACAGGGGGATACGAAACGCATACCGCAGATTGGCTAAAATGTATCACCCGGACCTCGGTGGCGAGGAAAGCCGCGCAAGATTCGAGGATATAAAAGAAGCTTACGAAACCCTTTCCGACCGGGACAGGAGACGAGCTTACGACCGGCGGACGAGACGCGCCGGGATCGGAACAGGGGTCACATGGGCCAGGCCCCGCGTCCGGCCCGAGCCTCTGCTGCGGCCGGCCGCTGCCGCGCCGGCGGGAAGGAAGAATATTCTCTTCAAGGAGGTCCTCAGTGACCTGCTCTATTCCTGCCGGGCCGGCGAGTTCGACGTGGAAATAGCCGTTACCCCTGAAGAAGCCGCGGCGGGAAGCGTATGGAACCTGCAGGTTCCCGCGGGAACGGAACCCTGCCCGATCTGCGGAAGCAGCCCTTTCCCGTGCGGTTACTGCAGGGTGGCTTCCGGGAGATTCACCACGGTGCGCGTTGCGCTCCCCCCCGGCCTGACCCGGGATTCGATTTTTCGGCTGTCCCTGGGAAAGCGCGCCGTGAGGCGGCCCGTAAGGGTGTATGTGAGAATCCTGGATTAGGGATTCCGGTCAGGCGTTCCGCATCTGCATAAGAATCGCGGCGAATAATTTCTTTAGCTTCCATTCTGTTCTCCACCTCTTTTACTTTTCACTTTTTACCGGATGCGTATTCCGCTGATTCCGCCATCTGATTCCGAAGGAATCCGCCATGGCGTTCCGATTGAAAGCGCCATGCAAATCCGATTGATTCCGCCACCTCCGGTCGGAGCGTAGCGACGCTGGTTTTTTGT
>JAQTPK010000076.1:0-5543 GCA_028712885.1 Syntrophales bacterium
ACCCTGGTTTCCAGCGACGAAAAACCCTTAACCGGATCTAACCTGATTTTTATCGAAACCAGCATCCGTGGAGACACTGCCCGCGCTCCCCACGGACGGCGGGCTTTCAGCGCGACGGTTTTCCTGAGCCATTCGCCCGCCGATCTCGACGACAGCCGCCTGCGCGCCGTTTCTGAGAGGATAATGGACCGCACTCATGAATTTCTGCCGTTTCTGAAAGAAAGCATCACCTATCAGAACCTGGAAAAATCAATCGAGCTTTCAAGAAAATCCCAGGATGCTGTCCGGCGCAGATACAGGGTTACGGGCTCATATCCGATCGGCATATCTCCGGTGCCCCATAGAAATCCGGGCAAACGGGTTTCCTTGTGCGGCGGATTGTTGATGGCGGGAATCGGTTTCGAAGGCGAGGTCCTCTCCGGTATTGCGGCGGCGGACAGTTTAAGCGGAGGAAAATGATGGGCGACCGCTCATTCAATTTCGAAATATATAATCTCGGGGAGAGAAAAATTCCTTCCCCCCTCACCGTCGGGTATTTCAAATCCGATGATGACCGCGTTCTGGTCAACATTGATCTGAAACACTTCCGCGAAGCTCAAGAGAGCCGGTCCGAGCCGCATTCCCTCGAAGTCGCCGGCCCGAGAAAGATGATTTATTTCGATCCCTCCAAGGTAAAAGCGGCCATTGTCACCTGCGGCGGCCTGTCACCCGGGATCAATGATGTGATACGCGCGATCGTGATGGAGCTTTATTACCGTTATGGAGTCAAGAATATACGCGGGATCAAGTACGGCTATCGCGGTCTGATCCCGAAATTCGGCCATCAGGTCGTCGAGCTTTACCCGGACGCCATCGACCACATTCACATGCTCGGGGGAAGCATGCTTTCCTCATCCCGCGGCCGGTACGATATCTGTGAAATGGTGGATGCTCTCGAAAGAATGAATATCGGACTCTTTTTCGTGATCGGGGGGGACGGCACGATGAGGGGGGCCGAACTGATCACGGAAGAGGTCTTGAGGAGGGGACTCAAGATCAGCATTATCGGAATACCGAAGACCATCGACAACGATATGGCCATGATCCAGAAGAGTTTCGGATTCGATACCGCCATCGCCGAAGCCGTCAAAGCCATTCAGTGCGCCCATGTTGAAGCCAGGGGAGCTCCGAACGGTATCGGGCTGATAAAGCTGATGGGAAGACAGTCCGGCCATATAGCGGCGTTTGCCGCCCTGGCCCTCCAGGACACCAATTTCGTGCTTATTCCCGAAGTGCCCTTCGATCTTGAAGGGGAAAACGGTTTTTTGAGGGCGTTGGAAAACCGGCTCCACAGCCGCAGCCATGCCGTAATCCTGGTTGCCGAAGGCGCCGGGCAGTACTTTTTCCAGAAGACTCGCAAGAGCATTGAAACCGACGCCTCGGGCAATATCCGTCTTTTCGATATTGGAATGTATCTGAAAAAAAAGATCGAGAGGTATTTTGCCAAACTGGGAATGGAGATAAACCTCAAATATTTCGACCCCAGTTACCTTATCCGCAGCGTTCCGGCAAACGCCAGCGACAGTCTCTATTGCGGAACCCTGTCCCAGTACGCCGTCCACGCCGCAATGGCCGGGAAAACAGGAATGGTAGCAGGACTTTACAATGATGTCTTCGTTCATCTCCCGATGAACGCCGTGGCCTCCAAAAGAAAAACAGTCGATCCGGACGGCAATATCTGGATGCAGGTTCTGGAATCGACCGGACAGCCGCAGTCGATGAAAAGCGGGTAATATTTCACAATAATGACTTGCATATTTCTCTTTAATAGATTAAATATTCAGGCTTTGAGCTAATTGAGAGGTGATCATCATGTCCAGGGTATGTGAAAATTGCGGGAAGAGACCCGTCGTGGGAAACAACGTCAGCCACGCCAACAATAAAACGAAAAGGGTCTGGTATCCCAATCTGCACAAGAAAAGAATTGTTACCGCAGCAGGGAACAAAAAGCGGGTTAAAGTCTGCGCGAAGTGCCTGCGATCGGGGATCTCCAAAAAGCTGTCCTGAGTTCTTCCCCTCAGCGGCCCGCCGCACTGTGGTTGAATGTCATTTTCTTCAGGTTGTCAAGCTTGATCTGATAGACTCCCTGCCTGGTTTTTCCATAAGCCTTGCGGTCCTTTTTGATCGCAAGGCTTGTTTCATTTCCATCCTGCAGGCGAATTACGGCCTGCAGCTCGCCGTTTTTCTGCCGGAAGAGGACGTTTTTGATCTTGTCGAACGGAACGGCCAGAGTTCCCTCTCCCCTTTTTCCTTCCAGAAACGTGTTTCCGTCAATGGACACGTCGGTGCATTCCGTGATCACGTCCATCTGGTCGATAAAAATGGCAGAATATTTCTTATCCGTACGGGGAAGTTTATCTGCCGGTCCCTCTCCAAACACTCCCATGCCGGCCAGAAACGGCACCGCTGCGAACAGTAACAGGAAAAAGAGCTTTCTCATCAGTTCCACCTTCAAAACCAGGTTCAGAGTTCAGAGTTCAGGGTTCAGAGTTGCGATAGAAGGAAAGTGATTGCCGGTTCTTCTCCTCTCCCCGACAATATCAGATATTTCCTGTATACAGAGTTCCTTTTCCAGGGCCGAAAGGACCTGATCCGCCTCGGCGGCCCTCCCCGGCATGATAAAAAGCTTGACAATGCCAAGGTTATTATCGATAGTCGTCGCGGTCACCAGGCCTTCATAGCCTTCAAGAATGAATTGAAAATAAGCCAAGTCTTTCCTTTGCACTCGATAAAATCTCTCGGCATTCGGCTCTTTTGCGACCATATGGGCCTTGGGCTTCAGAATTATGCGCGATTTTGATTAACACCCGAAGTCCAAAAGATCAAGGGCAAATTGAGATAAGGTCTCCCGCAGCAGGATTCAAATATGCTTTCCAAACCCCACGAGACGGCCCTTCCGACCACCCGGTGGAAACTCCCGCCGATCCCGCCCGTCCTTCAGGACGACTTTACGGAGGAACTGGGAATACATCCCGTTCTGTCCAGGATATTGATCGGCCGCTCGATCGAGACGGTGGAACAGGCCCGCAGGTTCATCTCGCCCTCTCTTGGAGAGCTCCACAATCCCTTTTTGCTGAAGGATATCAGGAATGCCGCGGAGCGCCTGGTCCGTGCTGTAAAAAACAAGGAAAAAATAGTTATTTATGGGGACTATGACGTCGACGGAATAACATCCGTAGCAGTCCTGTTTCATTTCCTCACCGGGTTTTACGACCAGGTCGATTACTACATCCCGGACAGAATCGACGAAGGATACAGCCTTAACTGCCCGGCAATCGAACGAATCGCCGGGGGCGGCGCCGGTCTGATCATCACGGTCGACTGCGGCACGTCGGACCGCGATGAAATATCTTTCGCCCGGGAACTCGGGATCGATACCATTGTCCTCGACCATCACGAATTGACGGGACCTCTTCCCTCCGCCGTCGCCGTCGTAAACCCGAACCGCGAAGATTGCCGCTTTCCCTTCAAACAACTGGCCGGAGTCGGGGTGGTATTTAATTTCGTAATCGCCTTGAGGGGTCTTCTCCGGGAACAGGGATTCTGGGCGGGGAAAAAATACCCCAATCTTAAAGAATACCTTGATCTGGTGGCTTTGGGCACAATCGGCGACATCGCGCCTCTCCTGGACGAAAACAGGATATTCGCAAAAATAGGGCTGGATCTCATCAATAAGGGGAAAAGGACAGGCGTGCAGGCCCTCCGGGAAGTAAGCGGGTTGTCTTCGGCGCCGCTCGATTCGCTGAGCGCCTCGTTTTTCATTATCCCGAGAATAAATGCAGCCGGACGCATGTCTCGGGCGGGCGAGGCCGTCGAACTTTTGCTCACGGAAGACGCTCAGGCCGCCGCCTCGCTGGCGCGAAAAATGGATGAATACAACCGGCGAAGACAGGCCCTGGAAAAGAACATTCTTGAAGAGATCCGCTTACGCCTGGAAAACAGTTTGAGCCTTGACCGTACGCATGCAATTGTCTTTGCATCACCGGAGTGGCATCCCGGCATCATCGGTATCGTCGCTTCCAAGCTTGTGGACCAGTATTACCGTCCGACGGTTCTCATAAGCCTGAAGGACGGAATCGGCAAAGGATCCTGCCGCAGCATCGCCGAATTCGATCTTCACCAGGCTCTGAACCGCTGCCATTCCCTTCTGCTGGCCCACGGCGGCCACCGTTACGCAGCGGGGATCTCGATTCGGGAGGAGCAGGTGGATGAGTTTCGCAGGCAGCTGGAGGCAATCGTGCGGGCGGATCTTTCTTTGGCTGAGATGATCCGCCAGACTACTATTGACGCCCGCTGCAACCTGAGCGAGATCAACACCGACCTGATCTCTCAATTCGAACTGCTTGCGCCTTTCGGCAGCATGAACCAGGAGCCGGTCCTGTACGCACAGGGCGTCCGCGTTTCTTCTTTCAGCATTGTCGGAAGGAACCATCTTAAGATGCGCATCCACGGCGACGGCGTTTTCCGCGAGTCCATCTGGTTCAGCATGGGCCATTTCCGCGAGGCCATCCGGGGGCTTGACGTGGATGTGGTCTTTACGCCGAGGATGAATAACTGGGCGGGCACAAATGGAATTCAGCTGAAAATGCGCGATATGGCGCTTCCACCCTCTCCTTAGTATCCTCCAATCGTAAATCGTAAAGAGTAAAGAGTAAGGAGTAAAGAGTAAGGTGTTTATAACCGCTTACTCCTCACTCCTTACGCTGAGAGGAGGGTTGACTTCCGATGCTCATATATTAAAATACCCGGTATGTTCACCGGAATATCAAGAATCACAGCTGCGGTTGTTTTCCTGCTGGCGTTACAGATCGGCGACACGTCTTTCGCTTCGGGGAGGATGTTCGATTGGGAGCCCTTTCGCGCAGCCGGAATTTTCGCCGTCCCCCAAGAGTGGGACGAGTGGAAGGAATTTCTGTCGGAGGACGTTTCCCGAGACCTCCAGACCGAACTTTCGTCGCCCGGGAAAAGCACAGGACAGGCCCGCGATTACCGGCGTTTCCGTTTTTCCTTCTCCCGGTACGCCGCCGCCCCTCCCCGCTCTCCTTTTGAAGAGCAGCGGGAAATAAACAGATGGAGCATGATCCAGTCTCTCCCCGACACACTATCCAATGCCGGTTCAAACCGGGAACGTTTCGAGGCGATAGGAAAACTTTTTGAGCCTAAGGTCTCGCTCGGCATCGAATTTTAACGCCAGACTGTCCATAATCACCCGTCTGCTTCGTTTCCCTTGCCCCTCGGTGCTCACGTACGGCAAAAGTACGCTCCGCGCCTCGGGGCTGCGGGGGCCTCGCATCCGGGCAATTATGAACAGCCTGGAGTTATAATCCCGATCCTGATCTATGGGTGCCGGATTCGAAAACCCGACTTGTTACACCATTGAGATAGTGAATCCCATTCAATTCCACCCCCGCAACTTGGCTGTTGCGCAGTTTCGTTTCCATAACTACGAACTGTGAACTCTTTTCATGCCGCAGGCGGCGGTTTACGTTTTGTATATCTCAGAA
>JAQTPK010000076.1:5643-7478 GCA_028712885.1 Syntrophales bacterium
TGAGATAGTGAATCCCATTCAATTCCACCCCCGCAACTTGGCTGTTGCGCAGTTTCGTTTCCATAACTACGAACTGTGAACTCTTTTCATGCCGCAGGCGGCGGTTTACGTTTTGTATATCTCAGAATGAGCGAGGCGACGAAAAGGACCAGAAAGACAAAGAATAAAATTTGCGCTATTGAAGCCGCCGCCCCTATTGCCAGGGTAGTGAAGCCGAGTACCGCGGCGACAAGGGCGATGATGAAAAAAATAAAGGCCCATGCGATCATATGATCGTCTCCTGAATTTTTTCTTATGAATACAAGAAATTCAGAGTTCTGCATACTCAGGATTCCCTGTATTGTCCGGTTCCAAATCCCTGAAAAAAAAGGCCGGGAACAGCATACCCGGCCTTTATCCTGTTATCAGGCGATTTAAATTATTTTCCTTTTTCTATTGTGCGCAGAAGCTCGTCCATCCTCTTCAGCTCCTCGCCGTAGGACGCCCAGTTGCCCTGGCGCATATACTCCTGGGCGCGGCGGTAATGCTGGAGGGCTTGCAGCGCGAGCTGGCGCTCCGATCTTGTCTCAGGGGTCGAAACGGCTTTTTTGATCTCCGCCTCCCTGGGCGCTCCTCCTCCGAATATTCTCTGGATGGCCGTCTCCAGGTTTTCTTCCATGGAAATCGAATTGCCGAACGAGAGAATGACCCTTTTCAATTCCGGCAGCTGTCCTTTTTCCGCCGCCAGATAGAGGGGCTGGACATAAATGATGGAACGCTCGATCGGGATTGCCAGCAGGTTCCCCCTGATCACATTCGATCCCCTCTGGTGCCATAAGGACAGCTGACGGGAGATTTCAGTATCCTGGTCGATTCTCGCGTCCACCTGTTTCGGACCGTAGACGATAGTCTGCTTCGGGAAATTGTACACGATCAGCTGCCCGTAGTTGGGCATGTCGCAGCGGGCGGCCATCCACGCAGCCATATTGTCTTTTCTGCTGGGAGTGAACGGCAGAAGGAGGATGAACTCTTCTTTTTTTTCTCCCGGGAATTTCAGTATCGTATAGTAGGGATCCATTTCCTGCTCCCCTCCCTGGGCGGAGGACATTCCCGGAATGGACCAGAGGTCTTCCTTGTTATAGAAGACCTGCGGATCCTGCATGTGGTACGCCCTGAACATCCTTGCCTGAATCGAAAAAATGCCCTGAGGGTACCGTACATGGCTCTTCAGTCCCTCGGGCATCTCGGACATATCCTTCAGCAGGCCAGGGTAGATCTTTGCGTATGCCTGAATAAGGGGATCGGAACCGTCGCTCATGTATATCTGTATCGTGCCGTCATAGGCATCCACAACCGCCTTCAGCGAATTACGGATATAATTTCCGACACCTTTGACGGGCTCCGAATAAGGGAAGCGGTCTGTTGCAGTATATCCGTCGATCATCCACAGCAGGCGTCCTTCAGGCGAGACAACCAGATACGGGTCGCGGTCCAGGAGCGCAAAGGGAACCGTCAGGGCCACCCTGTCGCGGACGATCCTGTTGTAAATGATACGGCTCTCCGGACCGATATCGTCCGACATCAGGATGGTGAATGACCGGAAGCGCGCCGCAAAAAGTAGTTTCCTGAAAAACGACAGGGGAACTCCCCCTTTCCCCTCGTAGGTGGAATATACGTTTTTATCCCCTACCGGGTAATCGAATTCAGGGCGCTTTGTGCGGACGAAAACATAATCGTTGCTGTTTTCCCCGTAATAGATCTCGGGGCGCGTAATTCGTATATCTGCCTGGGATACGGGCGGAATATCCTTGATGAAGAATTCGGGCAGACCCTCCCGAGAAATGCGGTTAACCGGG
>JAQTPK010000077.1 GCA_028712885.1 Syntrophales bacterium
ATCTGGAGGTTTCTTTTCGCCTCTTCGTAGTTCGGCTGGAGGCGCACGGCTTGCTCGAGGTGATTGAGCCCCTCTTCCGCACGGCCGGTCCTTGCCAGGATCACTCCCAGGCTGTTGTGGGCCTTGGCGAACTTCGGGTTGATTCTGATTGCCTGCCGCAAATGGGATACTGCCTCGTCCGTTTTTCCGGTCCTGGCGAGCGCCACACCCAGGCTGTTGTGCACCTCGGGTAGTGCGGGTTTTATCTTCAGGGCCTTTCTGAAGAAGGGTATGGCTTCTTCTATCTTTCCCTGATGAGCGAGCGCCAGTCCAATATTGGTCAATGCTTCCAGCGAGTCGGGATTCGCATTAAGCGCCTTTCTGAACTGCCTCACGGCTGCGTCGAGGTCTCCCTTGCGGACCATTTCGAGTCCGGCGCGGACATCCCGGTTTCCTGTCGCCTCTGTTATGCCTGCCGTTTGTTCGACGGCTGAGGGCCTTTTCGTCTTATCCGTCTTGTCCGGCTTATTCACGGCGACTTGAAGGTTCTTCAGGGCGTCTTCAAATCCAGGATTGATCCGGATCGCCTCCCGGAAATGGGCAATCGCGCCTTCATTGTCGCCTTTCCGGCCAAGCGCGATCCCCAGGTTATTGTGCGCACCGGCGGAATCCGGGCGGAAGCGGATCGCTTCCCGGTAATGGGAGACCGCTTCATCCGTTTGGCCCCGCCGGGCCAGGATATTTCCAATATTGTAGTGAGTGTCCGCATCGTCCGGCTTGATCCGGAGCGCCTCGCCGTAATGCGCCAGGGCTTCATCATCCTTTCCGGTTGAGGCGAGGAGAGCGCCCATGTTGCCGTGGATCACGTAATTGCCGGCTGTTGCGCTCAGGGCGTTTTTAAAAAGAGCCTCGCTTGTTTTCCAGACCGGCAAATGGCGCCAGGTCGCCGCCGAGAGGGCGATAACCGCGGCTGCGCCCAGGGCCGGAACGATCAACTTGGCGCGGGATATTCTTGCCGCGAGATGGCCTGCCGTCCAGACGACCGCGATAAATATCCCGATCAGTGGGATATACGTGTACCGGTCCGCCATGGACTGGACGCCTACCTGCACCAGGCCGATCACGGGCACAAGCGTCCCAAGGTACCAGAACCAGCCTGTGGCTATATAGGGATGATTGCGGGCCGTCTTGAGGGCCGCGGCGGTCAGACCCGCAATAAGGATCCCCGATGCAATTACGGCTGCAGCCGGTATTTCAGCGGGGTATGGGTACAGGACGGCGAGAGGATGCGGCCAGAAGGTCCGGAAAATATATTCACCGTATGTCGATAGTGCATTAGCCGTCCGTGTTCCGAACGGGATGTAACTCTGGAATGATATTTCCGCCTGCTGAGCATACAAAGTTGCGGCAATGGAAGCTCCGGAGAGGAGGAAAAGAGGCGTTTTTTCCAGCACAAGTCTTTTCAGGCCCGGCCTGTCCGGCGCGCCGGACAGGCTGATAACGCCGGGGGCGTATCTGCGGAGAGGCCAGAAATCCAGCAGCAGGAGAACAAAAGGAAGTGTGACAAGCATGGGCTTGGAAAGAAGACCCAGGGCGAAAAAGAGAAAAACCGGGAGGTAGGTCGATGCCTGCGGGCGCCTGGAGTAGCCGGTATATGCAAGCAGGGTCAGCAGCAGGAAAAAGGTGCTGAGCACGTCTTTCCTCTCGGCGATCCAGGCGACGGATTCCACGTGCAGGGGATGAACTGCAAAAAGGAGAGCAACAAACATGCTCCTCCCCGCCGCACCCGTTGCCGTCCACAGAAATAAATACAGGAGCGCGGCGTTAAGCGCATGGAAGATTGCATTCACAACGTGATGCGAACCGGCCTGCATTCCGAACAGCTGGACGTCCGTCATATGGGAGATCCAGGTCAGCGGGTGCCAGTTGCCTGCGTGCACGGCAGTAAAAGCCCAGACAATGTTCTCCCGGTTCAATCCGGAGCGGACATGCTTGTTGCCGGTAACGTACTGGTCGTCGTCGTACATGACGAAATCGAAATTCCGGACGGGCGAGAATAGAACCAGGCTGATTACGATTATTGCCAGAACGGGAATGATCGTAAGGAGTTTCTTTTGTTTTTCAGATTGAATATGCATGGTTTTTCAAGCTTCCTTTTTCGGGGATAATGGAACCCCTCGTCTTCAGAGGCTGTGTCACAATAAGGCATATGCCGGCAAAATAGTCATACTGGCGAACCCCGGATCAGAGTCCGGGGCAGGCGCCGGTATCGGGTCCGGGGCGTCATTCCGGCGAAAGCCGGAATCCAGCAAGGATTATAATACTGGATTCCGTGTCGCGCTTCGCTTGCACGGAATGACAATGATCGAAATGCGACACAGCCTCTCAGGCGAAGTAAGTTGCCAATTGTCGCGAAGCGACTTGTCATTCCGGGCTTGACCCGGAATCCAGATCATTCTCTTAGTTCCTTTTCCGCGTGAACGATATCCGGATTCCGGCAACTGCTGCGGGCTCCGAATTCGGGCCTGCCCGTACTTGATCCGGGTGAATCCAGTATTTGGTCTTGGTTCCCCGCTTCCGCGGGGACGGTGTCTGGATTCCGGCTCGTCGGCCGGAATGACGGTTCCATGAGAAAATTCCTGATTGCGTTACTGCCGCTTCAGGCGAAGTAAGTTCTAATTATGTGATCTGGCTTTTTTTTGGATATCCAGAGCGTCCCTCAGGTTTTCCTGAGCAGTTTTATAATCCGGCTGAACCTCCAGCGCCCTTTGGAAACTGGCAATAGCCTCCTCAACCCGTCCCAGGAGGAGCAAAGTGCTGCCCAGGTTATTATAGCCCTTTGCGTAATCGGGCTTGATGCGCAAGGCCTCCCGGAAATGCACTACTGCCTCCTCGGCCCTCCTGGCGGCAACGAGGGAGTTGCCGAGGTTATAACGCGCCTCCGCCAGATTCGGCCTGATGCGCACCGCCTTTTCAAAGTAATTTATGGCGTCGTTCCAGTTTCCCCGGCCGGCCGCGGCATACCCGAGATTGAGAAACGCCGAAGCGTTTTCCGGCTTGAGCCGGAGGGATTCCCGGAAGCACCTCATCGCCTCCTCCGTTTTCCCCTGAGATGCCAGCGCGTCTCCCAAATTGCTGTATGCTTCCGCAGAATCCGGATTGATTAACAGGGCCTGCCAGAAGAGCGACACCGCATCATCCGTTCTGCCCTGCTTGTGGTAAACCATTCCCAGATTATTAAAAGCGAAAGACTGCCTGGGATTATAGCTCATTGCCTTTTGGAAGTGCATGGCGGCGGTATCGAGGTCGCCGCGCTCGAGAAAAGCCAGGCCTATATTGTTATGCGCCAGATGGTTGCGTTCTGTAACTTCTATCGCGCGTCCGAAAAGGGTCAGGTTGTTGCTCCAGTAAGATACCTGTTTCCAGGCGACAGCTGCGAGCGACAAGATCAATAATACGGCCACAGCTGCGGCGGCCGAAGCCGCCGCTTTGAGCCGCACCGATTTCATAAGCTCGGGAACGCCCCACGCCGCCATGAGAAATATTCCTATGAGAGGGATATATGTGTATCTGTCTGCCATGGCCTGCGATCCGACCTGGACCAGCCCTATTACCGGCACCAGCGTCCCCAGGTACCAGAGCCATCCCACTGCAAGGAAAGGGAGGCGCCGGGCAATAAAAACAGAAACGGTAACAGCCGCCAGAAGCATGACAGAAAAGGCGGTCTGCCAGAGAGCTGATGATTCCGGGAAAGGATAAAAGGCCGCGAGATCCTGCGGCCAGAACATTTTCAGAATGTACTGAATGTATGAATATGAGGCGTTGGCGAACCGGTCCGGTATGGACAGGGACGTAATCGTTTCCACGGCGTCGCCCTGTTTTTGCGCCATATATGTGATGATGCAGGACGCGGCGGAAAGAAAGAACAAAGGAACTTTTTCCCTGACCAGAGGGGCAAGTCTCTGAAAAAAAGGAACGGGAGCGGCTTCCGGTACTATGCGGGCGAGCGGCCAGAAATCCAGAAGGAGCAGGACAAAAGGCAGAGTGACCAGCATCGGCTTTGCCATAAGCCCGAGTGTAAAGAGGATTAAAACAATCAGATATCTCTTTCTCCCGGGCCTTTCGACATAAAAGGCATAAGCCCCCATCGTGAGCATCCAGAAAAGGGCGCTCAGGACATCCTTCCGCTCTGCGGCCCAGGCCACCGATTCCACGTGAAGCGGGTGGAGCGCAAAAAGAGCGGCGACGAAGGCGCTTCGCCATAACATCCCGGTCATGCGGTTGAGAATAAGGAAGAGCAGGATGGAGTTCATGATATGCAGAAAAACATTCACCAGATGATGCCGGCCCGCCTCCAGCCCGAAGATCTGGGAGTCCGCCATATGGGACAGCCAGGTCAGGGGATGCCAGTTGCTCGCATGGAACGAAGTGAATGCCCAGCGGATATTCTCGAGGGACAAGCCGCTGTTAACATATGGATTTTCCGTGATATAGACCGGGTCGTCGAAATTGAGGAAGTCGTGGTTGCCGACCTGCCAGTAAACAGAGGAGATGGAAATAACGAAAAAAAGGCAGATTAGGATACGGAAGATCTTCTCTTTATGGACGTCTTTATGCGGGACCGTACCGGGGGGCCGGGTCTTGGCGTCATTACGGTCCTGCTCCGGTTTCCGCCTCCGTGGGTCCCTCTGTTTGATAGCGGCCGGATTCTCCTTCGGGATATTCCGGGAAGCAGGATCCTTTTTCGCTTTTTTTGTTTTTAAGTTCTTCACGGAGTAATCGGTAGGTAAATAGGCGCCTTTTGAACAAAATTATCGCACTGCCGACTTGTCATTCCGGCCAACGAGCCGGAATCCAGCTTTTTCCTGTTTCCCCGCTTCTGCGGGGACGACGTCTGGATATCGGATCAAAGCCTGCCCCGTACCTGATACGGTGTCCTGCATAACGAACAATCAACCGTCATTCCGGGCTTGACTAAGCCTGTCCCGGACCGGATCCGGGACGGCTTCTGGATTCCGGGCAAACTTATCCAAAGTTCGGGAGGGAGTCAAGGATTGAACCGCAAGCGAGCACGCGGGAAACGCGGGAAAGGCGCGGCTTGTCATTCCGGCCAACGAGCCGGAATCCAGTAAGTTGGCCTGTTACAGTTTCTGGATACCGGATCAAGTCCGGTATGACGAACAGTCGATTTACAATCGACCTCTCTTAAACCCCTCGACTTACAGTCGAGGGTATTTCAGTGCTTGGGATTTAGAATTTACCGCGCAGCGGATGGAGGTCATGGTTCGACAGGCTCACCATGACATTGGGGCTCACCATGACAATTGCCGCCTATCTCCGCAACCCCGCAACCTCGCAACTTCGCGTCTTCGTTTTCATGGTGCCGGCCCGGATCGCCGTTTCGGCCGCAGACCTGAGAGATAAGGCCCTCCATTTTTTCGAGGAGGGGAAAGAGAGTTCCGGGATTCAGGGCCGACAAGGCGACGGCGTTGAACCTTCCGCACAGCGTAGCCAGGAGTTCCTTGTCGGCGAAGGCGTCCTCCTTGTTGAAAACGCGAATGGCCGGCTTGCCCTGGATCTGCAATTCCTCCATTATCCTTTCTACGGCGGCAATGTGGTTTTCGAAATCCGGGTTGCTGACGTCGATAACATGGAGCAGGATGTCGGCTTCGTTCAGCTCCTCGAGTGTTGCGCGGAATGCGGCAAAGAGATCGCGCGGCAGATCGCGGATGAAGCCGACGGTGTCGGTGATCACCGCTTCCGTATCCCTGGGAAAGCGCAGACGCGAGCTCTTTGGATCGAGCGTGGCGAAGAGCCTGTCCTCCGTGAAGACGGCGCTTTTCGTCAGACTGTTGAGAAGGGTGGATTTGCCGGCGTTTGTATAGCCCACAATCGAAATAATCGGCAACCCCGTCCGTTCCCGCCTCCCCCGGCGCAGGTTTCTCCCTTTCTGTATCTCTTTCAGCTGTTTTTCGAGATGAAGGATGCGGTCCCTCACCCGCCGCCTGTTTATCTCCAGCTTCGTCTCTCCGGGCCCCCTTCCCCCTATGCCGCCGGTGAGCCGCGACATCGCGGTGTTCTTCGTCATCAGGCGGGGCAGGAGGTACTTGAGCTGCGCCAGCTCCACTTGAATTTTCCCCTCCCTGCTGTGCGCCCTCTGGGAGAAGATGTCGAGAATGAGCTGCGTCCTGTCGATCACCTTCATTTCGGTGAAATCGGTAATGGACCTGACCTGGGCGGCGGAAAGCTCATGGTCGAAGATGAGGAGATTCGCACCGATCTGCAGGGCCCCGATCACAATATCCGCCAGCTTTCCCTTACCGATAAGAAAACGCGGATCCACCCTGTCCCGGTGCTGGACGACCGAATCGAATACCTGCACCCCGGCGGATTTCGCCAGTTCCTTCAACTCCGCTAAAGAGGCCTCTCCATCCTGAAGGCTTCCGGTTTCGATTCTCACCAGGATGGCCCTCTCGGAGGCGTCTACTTTCCTCACCCTCTGGCGGCTGGTAAACTGGTCTTCAAGCGAAAGGATGAAGGCAGGGAAGTCGATATCTATCTCGGCCGGAGATGCAGGGGGGAGCTCTTCCCAGAATTTCCCTTCTGGATTTTCCGGCAGGAGGTAAGCGGTGTGGACTTTTCCCGGAAGCCCGTCATTCCTTGTCTCTATTGCCGAAATCATGTCGAGCCGGAGCAGAGCGAGATCCGCGAGATCGTCCCGGCTGAGACGCTCATCATTAAGATGGGTGTGGACGAGCCGGAGCCCCTTCAGCCGGGGGGAGGATGAGCGCAGGCGCTCCAGATCGGGGATGACGATCTGCCGGTGGTCGCCGACGATGACGTAATCCGTTTCACCCTTGCGGTTTATGAGGATGCCGATCTGGCGGTTTGTTTCGCCGGATATTTCAGTGAGGCTGCGCGCGATCTCCTGGGTAAGAACTCTGCCGGGCGGGACTTTCTTCCTGTATATCTGCTCGATTTTCCGGATCTGATTTGCTTTCAAACCGGAAAGGTGGCCAAAAATCTTTTTAATAAGTTCTGCTCCTCAAAATAAGAAATGGGCTAAAGGCAAAGGGCGAAGGGCAAGAGAACAAGACCTCTTACAAAAATGTCTTCCATAATCTTGAGTCTTTTGCCTTTAGCCCTTCGCCCCTGAACTTAAACCTCTTTCAGATTATGTCTGAACTTGTGCGGGTTCACACGTTTCTCCATATTGTCGAGGAACTTCGACCAGGTATCCGTTTTGGCCTGTGTTATTACTTTTGAAGGTTTTCCGGATTTGCATTTCGGACAGGCCA
>JAQTPK010000078.1 GCA_028712885.1 Syntrophales bacterium
GATCGATCTTTTCCGCGGGATGAGCAAAGGAACGGGCAGCAGGCAGACCCTGGCCGAAATCGAGACGGTCGTTAAGGGAGTGGCCGAAAACAGCAAATGCAATTTCGGTTCGACGTCCCTCGCCCCCATCCTCGACGCGATCAAGGCTTACCGCGAGGATTTCACAGCCCTGGCCGAAGGAAAGCGCACGATCGCGGAAAAGGATTTCCCGGCTTCCGTTACGGCCCCTTGCATTGATAAATGCCCCGCCGGCGTAGATGTTCCCGGTTATATAGAATTGATCCGCAACAACAGGTACCGGGAAGCCGTCGATCTTATCCGTGAAAAATGCATCCTTCCGGGCGTGATCGGGCGCGCCTGTCCGGCGCCGTGCCAGGAAGCATGCGTTCGCGCCGAGATCGATGAGGCCCTGGCAATCCGCCTGCTCAAGCGCGCGGCCGCCGATTACAGTCTCCAGGAAGGAGCCGGCCCCGACGCCCCGCGGGAGGAAAAGGCCGAGAAAGTGGCGGTGATCGGAGCAGGCCCGGCGGGCCTGGCGACGGCGTACCACCTGCGCAGTATGGGTTATCCCGTCACGATTTTCGAAGCGCTCCCTTACGCGGGCGGAATGACCGCGGCGGGAATCCCCGATTACCGGCTTCCGAAGGATGTCCTTAACCGTGAGATCGATCTCATCAAGCGGATGGGAGTCGAAATAAAACTGAATACCCCGATCAGGAAGCTGGATGAACTGCGAAAAAAGGGTTTCCAGGCTTTATTCCTCGCCGTAGGTGCGCAGAAAGGCGCCAAGATAGGCTGCCGCGGCGAAGACGAAGATTACGACGGATATATCGACGGAGTTGAATTCCTGAGGAATCTCACTCTGGGTAAAAAAGTCGAGCCCCGAAAAAAGGTTGTCGTGATCGGCGGAGGAAACGTTGCGATCGACTGCGCCCGTACTTGCGCCCGTCTCGGATTCGAGCAGGTGGAGATACTGTACCGCAGAACCCGTGCGGAGATGCC
Organism: Syntrophales bacterium; assembly: GCA_028712885.1. Taxonomy (GTDB): domain Bacteria; phylum Desulfobacterota; class Syntrophia; order Syntrophales; family UBA4778; genus JAQTPK01. The sequence continues at coordinate 1,003 of JAQTPK010000078.1, forward strand.
GGCCCACAATGAAGAGATCGAAGGGGCGCTTCAGGAAGGAGTAAAAATATCCTACCTTGCGGCTCCGGTCTCCGTTGTTACAAAAAACGGCAGGGTTACGGGGGTCGAATGCATCAAAATGAAACTCGGCGAACCCGATGAAAGCGGAAGGCGCAGGCCGGTCCCCGTCAAAGGGTCCGAGTTCGCCGTCAAGACGGACATGATTATCCCGGCGACGGGACAGAAGCCCGACCTCTCCTTCGTAACCGAAATAGACATGACGAACTGGGGGACGATAAAGATCGATCCGGCGACGTTCCGGACGAACCTGAAAGGCGTTTTTGCCGGCGGCGATTGCGTCACCGGACCCGCGACGATCATCGATGCCCTGAATGCCGGGAACCGGGCAGCCCGGATCATCGACTGCTACATCCAGGGCCGCAAATTTGACGAGGAAATCGCGCTCGGCGGTCTTGTTCCGAAGAAAGGAAGGGAATCCCTGTTCGTGCCGCGCAGGATGGGAGAGAAGGTGAAGCACCTCGATCCGAAAGAGCGCATTGCCGGTTTCAGCGAAGTGGAAGGGGGGTTCAGTCCCGCCGAGGCAATCGAAGAAGCGAAAAGATGCCTGAGGTGTTATCGCGTCGTCGTCTGGGACAGGACCTGATAATCTCAACGATTCTTCGGGATCGAAGTTTTTAAATGGAAGAACAGCCTAATGGAGAATAAAATGGCGAAAATCATAATCGACGGCCGGAAGGTGGAGGCGAAGAACGGTGCGACCGTTCTGGAGACCGCCCGCGAGCTGAAAATCGAGATTCCCACCCTCTGCTACCATAAGGACCTGACGCCCTTCGGCGCGTGCCGTCTGTGCATGGTAGAGGTGAAGGCGAACGGAGAATGGAAACTCACCTCCGCCTGCACAACTCCGGTAACGGACAAGATGGAGATCAAGACAGGTTCCGACCGGGTCAAAGAAAGCCGCAAGTTCGCCGCAGGGATGCTTTACTATAAGTACCCGGGCGACCCCGTTATCCGCGACATGGCCGGGAGAATGGGAGTGGAGGTCGACGGGTCCGGACCGGCGAAGGAAGAGTGCATCCTGTGCGGTTTATGCGTCCGGGCCTGCCGTGAGGCCGTCGATGTCTGCGCGCTCAAGTTCGAGGACAGGGGTCCGGGCAGGGACGTGGAAGAGCCGAAGATCGAGTTCGATCCCGCCGCCTGTATCGGCTGCGGCTCCTGCGCCTACGTCTGCCCGACCTCTTACGTCAAGATGGAAACTTCCGGAGGGAAGCGGACAATCTGGAACAAGGTATTCCGGATGGCCCAGTGCCGGGTTTGCGGCCGCTATTTCGCGCCGGAAGAGCAGCTGGATTACATCAGCAGGAAGACCGGCGTAAAAAAGTCGAAGCTGATGGTGTGCACGAGCTGCAGATAAAACAGGCATAAGGCAAAAGGCAAAGGGCTAACGGGTTGCAAAACCCGTTAGCCCTTTTTTTATTTTAAGTTCTTGCGCCTCTTTTTTTTACTTGTGCCCTATGTCTTTTGCCCTTTGCCCTTCAGATCATCTCGATCACCGTGGCCAGGGAGACTCCGCCTCCTCCGCACAGAGTAGCCATTCCCAGCGTTTTCCCCCGCTTCTGCATTGCATGCAGGAGGGTAACAATGATGCGGCATCCCGTGGAGCCGACCGGATGGCCAAGTCCGCAGCCCGAGCCGTTCACGTTTGTTACGTCGCGGTTGAGGCCAAGCTCTCTTTCCACGCCGAGGTATTGCGCCGCGAATGCCTCGTTGACCTCTACGAGTTCGAAATCCCTGATTTTCAAACCGGATTTCGCCATCAGATCATTTACCGCCGGGACGGGGCTGAGACCCATTACGGAAGGATGGCAGCCTCCCCGCCCCACTGCTTTTATTCTGGCCAGGGGCTTCTTTCCGAGCTCCTTCGCTTTTTCGGCCGACATGATGAGCATGGCGCTGGCGCCGTCATTCACGCCGGAGGAGTTGCCCGCCGTCACCTTTCCCGTTTTTGGAATGAAGGCTGCAGGCAGCTTGGCCAATTCTTCCATGGTCAGTCCCGGGCGGAAATGCTCATCCGCCTGGAAAATAACCGGCGGTTTCCCTTTTTTTCCGGGGAACTCGATCGGGATGATCTCCGCGAAGAAATCGCCTTCCTTCGTGGCCCTCTCCGCGTTGTTATGGCTGCGCAGCGCCACTTCGTCGATTTCCCGGCGGCTCATGTTGTGCTTCTGTGCGATAAGCTCCGCCGTGATTCCCATGATGTAAGGCTTTCCCCGGAAGAGATCGACCACCGGCCCCTCCTTTATAGGCCCCTGTTCAAGGCCGGGGAGCAGGTGGGAGCCGGCATGAAGCGCATGGACTATATCATCCACTAATACCTGGTCCTGGAAGCGGCAGCCCCAGCGGGCTCCCGGAACGGAATATGGAATTCCGGACATATGTTCCATTCCGCCCGCGAGGACTATATCCACCATCCCGGCCTGGATCATGGCCATGCCGGAAATGACCGCCTCCATACCCGAAATGCAGACCCGGTTTACGGTAGCAGCCGTTACAGTCTCGGGAATTCCGGCCATCAGCGCCGATATTCTTGTCACATTAAGTGCGTCCACCGGCTCCCGGCAGCAGCCGAAGCGGACGTCTCCGATGAGCGCGGGGTCTATTCCCGCCCTTTTTATCGCCTCTTTCATGACAACGCTGCCCAGCGCGGCGACATTCGTATTGCGAAGGCTCCCTCCGAAACTGCCTATCGCCGTGCGGCAAGCGGAAACGATTACGACATCTTTCATTGAACTCTCCTTTTCATGGGCCGAGGATTAAATGGTCCAGGGGTTCAAGTACCGATCAGTTCTTGGAACCCCTGGCCTGTTCCTTTTCCCCTTGTTGCTTTATTCCAGAGGCCGAGCGCTCCGGTTCAGCTTGAACTCGAACCCTCGAACCCTGTTTTTATTATTTGCTCTGCAGGACGCGGCCGATCGTCATGATCTCCGCTTCCTTGGTCCCCTCGTAGAGCTCCAGGATCTTGGCGTCCCGGTACCACTTCTGCACCGCGTACTCGTCCATGTAGCCGTAGCCGCCGTGGATCTCCACCGCCGCGTTCGCGCAGAACACCGCCGTCTGACCGCCCAGGTATTTCCCCATCGCCGCCAGCGTGTAGTCCGGCTTCTTCGCGTCAACCAGCCACGCCGCCTTGTACACCAGCGTCCTCAAAGCCTCCACCCGGATCGCCATGTCCGTGAGCTTCGCCATCGTCAACTGGTAGCTCCCCAGCGGCGCCCCGAACGCCGTCCTCTCCTTCGAATACTTTATCGCCGTGTCCAGGCACGCCTGCGACAGCCCGATCGCCTGCCCCGACACCATGATCCTTGTTATATCAAAGAAGTGCATCAGCTGGTAAAAACCCCGGCCCTCTTTCCCGACCAGGTTCTCCTGCGGAACCCGCACGTCCTCAAACGTGATCTCCGCCGTGTCGCTCGAGCGGATACCCATCTTCCCGTGCAGCTTGTTCCTGATTATCCCCTTCGCGTCCGCCGGAACGATGATCTGGCTGAAGCTCGCATGCCTCTTCTGATCCGGCAGCGAGATGCACTGCGCCACCATGAAATCGCAGACCGAGCCGTTCGTGATGAACATCTTGTTGCCGTTGATTACGAAATCCTTGCCGTCCTTCGCCGCACGCGTGCGGTAGCCCGATACGTCCGTGCCCGCATTGGGCTCCGTGAACGCCCCGGCAGCCACCCACTCCCCGCGGCAGACCGGCGTAAGGTACTTCTTTTTCTGCTCCTCCGAACCAAAAAAGTAAATCGCCTCGCAGCCGAACGAGGCCGCCACTATATTGAGCCCGATTCCCATGTCGACCCGCGAGAGTTCCTCCGTGATGATCGTGTTGCCCAGTATCCCTACGCCCGCTCCCCCGTACTCCTCAGGTATCCAGGCGCCGACAAGCCCGTTCTCCGCCGCCTTCTTCCTGACCTCCGGCGTGTATTTCTCCTCCTTGTCGCAATCATATGCTATCGGAGCTATCTCCGCCTGAGCAAACTTGTACGCCATCTCCTTCAACATCTTGTGCTCTTCCGTTAAATCGAAATTCATGTCTTTCTCCTTTCTTGATTTTGCATGGCTCGGCAAGCCCACCATGGGTCTATCGTTTCGGCAAAGCTCGGGACCAACTTACAAAATCTCTCATGGTGAGCTTGTCCAACCATGCTCGATCCTCTCGGGCGTTCGGCCCGAGAGTTCCCGGTTCCCGGTCCTCAGTTCACAGTCAGCTACCAGTTAGGTAAACCCGGCGAAAACTCTGGACTGCGGACCGGAAACCGTTAACTATTTTCTTATCACGTCCATAATTTCCCCATGCAGGGCCGTTATTTGTTCGGCATGCGGCCCTGCCGACTCCCCGGCGTAGAGCTCATCGAATCCTGCCGGCATCCGCCCCTCCAGGAGAGAATCGAGACAGCAGAGCTCGAGATACGCCTTCTTCCGGGAGAAAAGGGGATCTCCGGCGTGCACGACCCCTGCTGTTTCCCTGGCGAGATCGCACATGTGCAGGGTTCGGGCTATATCGAGATCACCGTAAGGCTCGAAATAAAAGGCTCCCTTAACCTCTCTGAATTTGCCGTTTTTTTCAAGCTCCTCCTGAACGGGGGTCCCGGGATAGGGCACAAGCATTTCCGCGTAGGCGAGCTCCGCCCCCCTCTTGAACAGGTTTTTCGCCAGGCCGATCGACTCCCTTATTGTCCCGGCGGTATCTCTCGGTCCGATCAGAATGAAATTCACGACAGGCGTAAGGTTTTGCTCCACGCAGAACGAAACTCCCCGGACAAGGTCTTCCGGAGTTATCCCTTTCCGGTAATAATCCAATATCTCTTCCGACCCGGACTCGGCCCCGATGTACACCGCCCTGAACCCGGCCCTGCTCATCCAGTTCGCCATCAGGGGGCGCCGGCAGAAATCGTCGATTCGCCCTTCGGCGTAAAAGACCGCTTCTTCGCAGAAGCCGCGCCGGATTATTTCCCCGCAAATCTCCCGGACCCTTTCCGGCCGGAAGGTGAAATTGTCGTCTGTAAACATTATACTCTTCGCCTCCCGCTCGACCAGGAGATCGATCTCATCCATTATGCCGGATATCGATCTCTCCCGGACCCCGGCGCCATGCAGGGCACGGATCGAGCAGAAAGAGCACCGGTGGAAACATCCCCGGCTTGAAGATATGCTCCGCGTCCGGTAATTGACCCCGTCAACCAGCCCGTGTGCCGGAAGAGGCAGCAGGTCCAGGTCTGCAAACGGGCGCCGAGCGGGACCGTGGATAATGCGGCCCTCTCTGCGGCAACTGACGCCTTCAATTTCGGGCAGCGGAACCCCCCGCAGAAAAAACCCTGCAAGCTCGGAGAAGGCAAATTCTCCTTCGCCGCGGACCACGGCGTCGACAAAAGGGTATTCACGCAGAATCCGGTCATAACGGACTGTCGCGTGCATCCCTCCCATTACGGTCATTATGTCCTGATTGATCCCCTTCGCGCTTCTGCAGACATCGAGAGCGGATTCAAAACTGTCCGACATGCACGAAACGCCCACAATGCGCGGTTGCCCGGAATCAATTATCGCGTCGAGATCGGCCCTGCCGTCCCGCCCGGCCGCTTCATCGAGGTCGAATATGGAAACCTCTATGCCGCGGTTCAGGAGAACGGCGGCAATGTATTCCAGGCCGACAGGCGGTATTTCGGACCTGGTATTGAATTCAGGGTTGACAAGGAGGACATCCAAGAATCAATCCCCCGGGCAGCCGAAAGGTCCACGGACCGTCCGGACAACCGGCTCTTAAAGAACATTCGTAAATTCCCCCCAACCCCCTCTTTTAGAAAGGGGGGCCGGGGGGCGATACACTTTCTATAAAGGGCTCAAAGAGGACGGGATATTCATTTCCGCTTCCTGCTCTCAGCGCCTTTTCCGCCTTTCGCGCATTTCGCTCAAGATCATAGGACTATAACCTGTAACCCAATACCATACCTAAAATTCAATACCCAATACCTGATACCTGATACCCGAAACCTGACACCTGATACATACCTGATACCGGTATTTATCATTTAC
>JAQTPK010000033.1 GCA_028712885.1 Syntrophales bacterium
TGGTGCCGGAGGTCGGAATCGAACCGACATGCCCTTGCGGGCGGGGGATTTTGAGTCCCCTGCGTCTACCAGTTTCACCACTCCGGCTTCTTCGTAGTCTCAAGTCTCAGGTCTCAAGTTAAAAAAGGCGGGCTGAATCTGATTTGAAAAGAGTACAGCTTAGTATTTAAGTTCCATTTTCAAAAAAAACTTGAGACTTGAAACCTGAGACTTGAGACTATATAAAAGCGGATTCCGATGTCAAGGAAAACCGGGATAAGGTCGGAAAATATGGAGAAAAAGCCCCGATTGAGGGGTTGACAATATCCTGAGCCATATGTTACAGGATACCCTTCCAAGCGGGGCTGTAGCTCAGTTGGGAGAGCGCTTGAATGGCATTCAAGAGGTCGTCGGTTCGATCCCGTCCAGCTCCACCATACAAAAATCCAAAGGCGCCGTCCGGCGCCTTTTTTAATCGGGTAAACGGGTGCTGGGTCATGGGTAAATACATCCAACCCATTACCTATGACCTGGTACCCAATACCAAATACCCATTGCCTGTTACCACCGCTCCGATTGATCTCTCGTTTTCAGCCATACGATAAACCCTTTTCATCCTTTGCCTGATTACGCGATGTTCCCCGGTCTGTGAGAATATCCTCAAAATAGAGGAGGGGAAAGTCATGGCAACCGAGAAAACCGTAGACCTGAATAGTGCCTCCCGGGATGAACTCGAGGAAGCATTGGGAGAGGAGTGCATGCGCAAGATAATGAGGTATCGCAGCGAGCACGGAGCCATTGAGAGTTTTGAGGACCTGGAAGAAACACCGGGATTCACCCCCCAGATCATGGATACGCTGAAGAGGGGCGGAACGATCGTGCAGCCTTGAAATGACAGAAGGTGAGATGTTGAGAGGGTGAGAGGGCGGGAAAAGGCCGAAGATGCGAAGTTGCGAGGATAGGCAGTCTGAAACTGGAACCGGGAAGCTGAAAAGCTGAGAGGATGAGGAAAGGCGAAGCTGCGAAGATGCGAAGCTGCGAGGATAGGCAGTCTGAAACCGGACCTAATACCCAGTACCCATTTGGATATTGAATTATTCCCCCGTTCGTGACATACCGGCAAAAAACGATCGGGGGAGATCATGACTCGGCGGGTTCCATTTATAGTTCTGGTGCTTTTATTTCAGCCTCTGCTTCTATGCGCCCAGGAAGATTTCCGCTGGCTGGGTCCCGATATGGGGAGGATGGAATCCAGCTTCTCTTACGGAACCCGGTATTACCAGAAAACGGATGTCTCGGACCGCGGCACGGACCTTGCCCTCGTTCGCCATCAGGCCGATGTTATCCTTCCGGTGCAGCAGGACAGCGGAAAAGAATGGTCGGTGTCCGGCGCATTCAGAGCTCACGATTTCCGGACGGAAGCACGCCTGCCCGACAGCGGTCACAGCTTTCCTGAAACCCTCTGGGATGTTCGCGCCGGAACGCAATACAGGAAACGCCTCGACAATGGATGGATCGCCGGTGGGGCATTGACCCTGAGTTCGCCGAGCGACCGGCCCTTCGCCGGCAGAGACGAAACGGCGGTCGGAGCGCTGTTGTTTGCGCGTATTCCCGGTCAGGGCCGAAACGCCTGGCTGCTGGGCCTTCATTATTCGAACCGGAGAGAATTTCTGAACAACGTCCCGCTCCCGTTCGCCGGCTACTGGTGGGAACCGTCCGACAGATTGCTGGTTCTGGCGGGGCTGCCTTCTTTTGTCCAGGCCAGGCCTGGATGCGACGTTACTCTTGATCTGGCCTACTATCCTGCCAGGAATCTTCATGCCGGAGCGAGCCGGCCCTTCGGCAGATTCAGAATTCATGGGGATTTTGATTGGCGGCACGAAAGCTGGTTCCGGGCCGACAGGACCAACCCGGATGCCCGGCTCTTTTATTATGAGAAAACCGTTTCCGGGGGCGTCGATTTTCCGCTGTGGGACAAGCTCAGGATGGACGTGTCCGCCGGTTACGCCTTCGACAGGTTTTATTTTGAGGGAGAAGACTATTCGGACCGCGGCCTGGACCGCGTTGAAGTGGAAAACGGTTGGTTTACGGGAATCAAATTATCAGCACGGTTCTGAAAAAAGTTCACAGTTCCCGGTTCTCAGTTCGCAGTTCAGAGGCAAGGGGGTTGTGTCATGGTTCGACAAGCTCACCATGACACACCTCGGATTTCCTGTACTCTCAGCTTCTGTATTTTCCAGCTCATAATTTCGGGAGCTTCGCAACTTCGTCTTTTCTCAGCTTCTCAACCTCTCACCTTCTGTTTTACCAGTCGCCTATCCTCGCAGCTTCGCATCTTCGCCTTTTCTCAGCTCTCAACTTACAGTCACGCCTAAAGCCTGACCCCAATACCTGATGCCCTTATCATAATTCCGACGCTTCCTTAAGAACCTTAAGTTTCCCCTGATTCGTCAGGGTTTCTTTCGCGTCGCTGATCCAGGCCTGATACAGAGCGCTCTCTTTCAATTTCATGCAGGCGTTTCGCATCAAGGCTTTTTTCGCTTCGAAATCCCCCGGGTTTACGGCTGCTCTGCTCTTGAAGCGAATGATTATGTAGTCTCCATCCAGGCTGAAGATATCCGAGGGGTAGGGATTCTTTTCTGAAACCTGGAAAACGGCCCGGTTCAGGCCCTTGGCCGACCCTATTTTCGGAGCGCCTTCTGCGGGAGAAAAGAGGCCGGTTTCCTGCACCTTCAGCCCGCGCGACTGGGCCGTTTTGCGGAAATCCTCTCCTTTGCGGAGAGAATCCAGAACGGTCTGGGACTCCGTCTGCGCGATTCGCGCCGACTCCCTCTCAGTGTACTTTTTCCTGACTTCCTGCCTGATTTCCCCCAGAGCGGGAACATAGGAAGGTTTTGCCTCCACGACCTTGAAGAGGTAGAACCCCTTGGGAGAGGAGATTACGGAGCTGAGATCGTCTTTCTGCAGGCCGGTCAAATGGCCCTGGAGATTTTTTACGTCCTGGAGCTCAGCGGGGATCCGGGTTGCCGGGAAGAGTTCCGTCCCATGCACGGCAAGGCCGATTTCCCGGGCGTACTCATCGAAATTCTCTTCCTGGTAGATGACCGTCCTGGCCTTTTTCGCCGCGTCGGCGGCTTCATCGTTTGATTTCAATTTCCGGATATCCGCGACGACCCTGTCGCGCACCGCCGGGAGCGGCGGGGCCTGTTTGCCTTTTGCGGCGAATTTCGATCCGAAGCGGTTGTAATAATCCGTTATATCTTCCTCTGAAACCTTTACAGATCCCGCGAAATCGGCGCCCGTGAAGAGAATGTACTTCAGCCGCAACTTCTCCGGGACCCGGAACTCCTCCGCATTGTCTTTCAGGTATTTTTCCAGTTCGGATTCCTCGGGCTTCACGCGGCCGGCGTAATTTCCGGAGGGTATCCGCAGGTATTCCAGGCTTACCTTCTCGCTCTGAATGCGATAAACGTCAAAGACTTCCCGGTCGGAAACCTTTGCGGCGCCGCGGATCAACCCCTCCAGTTTCGCGGCGGCGATGGCTTTTCTCTGCTCTTCCTCGAAGTCCTGCGGCGCCATTTTGAAATGCCGCAGCCTCTGTTCGTACAACGTCTTGTCGAATGCGCCGCCGCGCTGGAAAGCAGGATAAGAAAAGACGGCGCTTTTCACCTCGTCATCGCTGACTTTTATGTTCAGGGACCGGATCTTGGAGTTCAGCACCGCCTGGTCGATGAGAGAATTCAGGACCTGCTGCTTCAGATCGAGTTTTTTCAGATTCTCATCGGTCAGGGTTCCTCCGTACATCTGGCGGTATATTTCCATCGTGTTTGCGTATTCGCGGCGGAAATCCGAGTAGGGAATCTGTTTGCCGTCGACCTCCGCGATCACGTCGCCTTCCCGGCCTCCCCTGAGGGAGCCGAAATAGAAAATGAACACGACGATAACCAGGCCGAGAATGATCTTCATCAGCCAGTTTTTCGCATGCTTGCGCATGAATTGAAGCATACTGCCTCCAAACGGCGGCTGCCCGCGATGAGGCCCGACACTGCCTCATGACCGGGCAGTCATTGTAATTTGCCCTTAAAATTGAAAACAACAAATTATTCCAATACTCTCCAAAATGCAATCCCTTTTTGATACAGGTCATGGGTTACAGGTTACGGGTAATGGGTCATCCGAATCCGATAAGCGTGAAGGGTGAAGCGTAAGGCGTGAGGAGTGAGGGTAAGGTGTTTTAAAAACAGCACCATCCTGAGCGCGCCTTAAATGTCATTTCGAATCCGCACAGCGGATGAGAAATCTTTTGGACTGATTGATAAAGAGTGAAACCGAAACCTGGGGGAAAACACTTTACGCCTTACTCTTCACACCTCAGGGGGGCAAGGTCTTGCCTGACCCATAACCTATGGCCCATTACCCATGATCCCCACATACTTTCCCGTCTTTCCCGCCTTTTCTAACCCATAACCCATTACCAGTACATATATCCCGTCCAAAAAATGTTGATTCGGCAATATAAATACTGTATAAAAACTCACTTAAATCTAAGTACCTTATGTCGAATCAAATCAGGGGGGAGAGACATTGCTGTTTGATTTTATTCTGGGTAAGTTTTCCAACGACCTCGCGATCGATCTGGGAACGGCCAATACGCTCGTCTATGTCAAGGGGAAAGGTATCGTCCTGAGCGAGCCTTCCGTCGTGGCAGTCCACCGCGACGCGCGCGGAATCCAGAAGGTACTCGCGGTCGGCGCGGACGCCAAACGGATGCTCGGACGGACTCCCGGGAACATTGTTGCGATTCGCCCGATGCGCGACGGGGTCATCGCCGATTTCGAGATCACGGAAGCGATGCTCCGCCATTTCATCATGCGGGTCCACAACCGGAGGACCCTGGTCAGGCCGCGGATAATCATTTCCATTCCCTCGGGGATAACTCAGGTCGAGAAAAGGGCCGTGAAAGAGACGGCGGAATCGGCGGGCGCCCGCGAGGTTTACCTGATCGAGGAGCCGATGGCGGCGGCGATCGGGGCGGGACTTCCCATCAAGGAGCCGATCAGCTCCATGATCGTGGATATCGGCGGCGGCACGACCGAGGTCGCGGTCATTTCCCTTTCCGGCATCGTATATTCGAAATCGGTCCGGGTGGCGGGAGACAAGATGGACGATGCGATCGTCCAGAGCATGAAAAGGAAATACAGCCTGCTGATAGGCGAGCGGACCGGGGAAATGATCAAGACCGCGATCGGCTGCGCGTATCCCGACAAGGAGATCCGCACGGTCGAAGTAAAGGGAAGGGACCTGATTTCAGGAATCCCCAAGATTATAGAAATCGATTCCGAAGAGGTGCGGGAAGCGATTATGGAGCCCGTGAGCATAATCGTTGACACCATCAAGGACGCCCTTGAACAGTGCCCTCCGGAGCTCGCGGCGGATATCGTGGACCGCGGGATTGTGCTTACAGGCGGAGGGGCGCTCCTGAGAAACCTCGATGTCCTTTTACGGGAAGAGACGTGTCTGCCGATAACTATCGCTGACGACCCCCTGTCAACAGTTGCCAGGGGAGCCGGAATGGCCCTGGATGAACTGGACCTGCTCAAGCAAGTGGCCATCCAAGTCTGAAAATACCCCACTGGAGGCTCATATTCAGTCATTAACGGGTCTGGTTGATTCTGATCTCTGAACCCTGAACTGAATTTGGTCCTCGGCATGAAAACATGTTTTTTCCTAAAAAATACCATGCAGTAACCATCGCTTCCATTCTGATCGTCCTCTCTCTAGTCATTCTCTCATTCAATCTGAAGCGCCCGGATGAAGTAGGATTCGTCCGAAAACTGGTGATGGAGGTGGCGGCCCCCATCGAAAGCCTCATAACGGGAACGTTCGAGGGAATCCGGGGCGTGTGGAAGAGGTACATCTTTCTCGTCGGCGTGGAAGATGAAAACCGCTCGCTTAAAAAGAAAGTAGATTCACTGACGAACGAGATAATCCGCTACCGCGAAGCCTACCTGGAAAGCACTCGCCTGAAAGAGCATCTCTCGCTGCGCGAAAGCCAGCGAATGCCGATGGTAAGCGCGAGGGTGGTGGGGAAAGAAAACTCTTCCATCTTCAAGACAATTCTTATCAATAAAGGCACGGCGGATGGAATGAAGGCGGGCCTCGCGGTAATATCGGTCGAGGGGGTTGTCGGAAGGATCGTCGAATCGTCCTGGAACGTCTCCCGCGTCCTGCTTGCGATCGACTACAACAGCAACATTGATGCGATGATCCAGGGCACGCGATCCCAGGGCATCCTCCAGGGCGGCGGCGCCATGGGGTGCAATCTGAAATACGTGGAGCGCTCGGAAGAAGTCAAGGTGGGAGACGCGGTGCTTACTTCCGGAATGGGAGGCATTTTTCCCAAGGGGCTCCTGATCGGCACCGTGGTGAGCGTCGACAGGAAAGATTCGGGGCTTTTCCAGAAAATCGAAGTCATGCCCGCAGTGTACTTCTCCCGCCTGGAAGAGGTTTCCGTGATACTTCCGGAGGAAAAACCGTTATGATATTCTATTTGGTCCTCCCCTTTTTCGCACTCGTATTCCTGGTCTTTCAGACCATGATTCTCGATCTGTTCTTCCTCGGCAAGATGAGCCTTGAAATTTCCCTGATCCTGGTAATCTTTGCCGGTTTTTACATGGATGCAATGCGGGGCGGGATCATGGCTTTCGTCCTCGGCTTCCTGCTGGACTGCATTACGGGGTCCATCACGGGTATTTTTGCGTTCTATTACGTCAGCGTTTTCTTCGTGTCGAGGATCGTCTCCAACCGGGTTTATGCCGAGAGCGTTTTTTTTATCGGGCTGTTTACGTTCTTCTGCGTCCTGTGCGAGGGCCTGCTCGTTACTCTGATCTACCGGTTCATTCACGGGGTAGATATTTCCTTCCACCTGTTCAGGGTTTACCTGCCGCAGGCCATTGTCGCGGGGGTCCTCAGCCCGGCCTTTTTCACTTTTTTCAGTCGATTCGAGGTACTGCGGGATGTCGGAGAATCATAACAGGCTTTCGCGCTACGACTCGAGCCGCTTCAGGAAGAAGTTCAGCATTCTGCTCTGGCTGATATCCGTCTCTCTTTCAGTATTGATGGTGAGGATGTGGTATCTTCAGATCATCAAAGGCGAGGAGCTGCGGCAGCGCTCCGAAAATAACAGGATCCGGATCCATGAAATAAAGCCGCTGCGCGGGGCGCTGATCGACTCGAACGGGGTCTTTCTCGCCGGCAATCAGCCCTGTTTTGATGTGACCATTATCCCGGGCAGCAACAGGGATATCAAAGCCGTGCTCAGGACAATGGAGGGGTTCTACCGGGAGCAGGGCCTCGATTTTTACCGGACCGAAGCCGCGGAAAAGGCGCGGTCCTTCATTTCAGTCAAGGTCGCCAAGAACATCAGCCGGCAGGAACTGGCCATCGTGGAATCCCATTCCGTGGAATTGCCGGGTGTTGCCGTTGAAGTCGTCCCCGTCAGAAGATACATTCTCGGCGAAATGACCGCTCATGTTCTCGGCTATGTCAGCGAGATCAGCCCGGAAGAACTGAAGACGGACGAATCCCGGACATATAAGCAGGGGGACCGCATCGGCAAGTTCGGGATCGAGAGATTTCTCGACAAGTACCTGAAAGGAGTAAGCGGCGGGGAGCACGTAGAAGTAAACGTTTCGGGCCGCCGGGTCCGCGTGCTGGGGAAAGTCGACCCGGTTTCGGGACATAACGCTATCCTTACGCTGGATGCCGATCTCCAGCGGGTAGCCTGGGAGGCCATGGAGGGAAGGGCGGGATCGGCCGTTGCGCTCGACCCGAGAGACGGGTCCGTGCTCATGATGGTCAGCAAGCCCGCGTTCGATCCGAATCTTTTCAATCAGGGGATCCCCTCGTCCGAATGGGAGAGGCTGTCGAAAGATCCGGGGAGGCCGCTTGAGAACAAGGCGATTGCCGGCCAGTACCCGCCCGGATCAACTTATAAGATGATCGTCGCCGTGGCCGGGCTGGAAGAGGGCGTGATTACGCCGGATACGGCATTCACCTGTTCCGGTTCCCTTCCCTTCGGAAACAGGGTCTACCGGTGCTGGCAGAAAAAGGGCCACGGCAGGGTAAGCCTGCACCGTGCCGTCGTTCAGTCCTGCGACGTCTATTTCTACAACGTTGCAAGGCTGCTCGGTCCCGACACGCTCGCCAAATACGCCAGGAAATTCGGTCTGGGCGAACCGACCGGAATCGATCTGCTGGGCGAGAAGGGAGGGCTGGTGCCCACGAAAGACTGGAAGCTGAGGAGATTCAAGGAGCCCTGGCAGGCGGGCGAGACGCTTTCTCTCGGCATCGGGCAGGGATTCAATCTGCTTACTCCCATCCAGCTCGCAAGCGCCTACGCCGCGCTGGGGAACGGCGGAATCATTTACAGGCCTAAGCTGGTCAAAAGAATTGAAACTCTGGACCGGCAGATCCTTAAAGAGTATGAGCCGCAGATAAAGGCGAAAGCGGACATTTCGGATGAGACCAGGGAATTGGTCAGAAGCGCCTTGTGGGGCGTCTGCAACGAAGGCGGCGGGACGGGCGGCGCCCTGCGGAGGAAGGAGGCTGACGTGGCCGGAAAGACGGGCACGGCCCAGGTTGTCACGATGAAAGAGCGGGAACAGTCGGTTGCCCATCAGTTCCGGGACCACGCCTTGTTCGTGGCGTTTGCCCCCTGGGACAAGCCCGAGATAGCGATCGCAGTCGTGGTGGAGCACGGGGGGCACGGCGGTAGCACCGCCGGGCCGGTTGCGAGGAAGGTCATCGACGAATATTTCCGCAAAAAAGCAGCTGCTGCGGCGCAGGCGAAAGCGGCGCAGGCGAAAGCGGCGCAGGCGAAAGCGAAAGCGGCGGAAGTCAAAACAGCGGAGGCCAAACCGGACGAGGCTCCGGGCAAACCGCAACCGGAGGCGCAGAGCGGTCGAACCGAAGAAGATGAGGAAGAATCAGAATGAAGTTCGACCGCAGGCTCCTCCTTAATTTCGACTGGATTCTGCTGATGATCGTGGTAGCGATCTGCGGAATCGGCATCCTTAATATCTACAGCGCCGGAATAAGCCTTACGGCGGCAAAAGCAGAGCCTATTTACGTCAAACAGTTCATCTGGTTCCTTGTCGGGCTGGCCTTCATGCTGGTCAGCTTCGGAATAGACTACCGCCTGATAAACCAGTACAGCTATCCGATTTATATCTTTTCCATCGCCCTGCTTGTCGTTCTCTTCCTCTTCGGCGAAATTACGCGCGGCACGCAGCGTTGGTTCGTCATCGCGGGATTCTCATTCCAGCCCTCGGAACTCGTAAAGCTGACCCTTATTCTGGCGCTGTCAAAGTATTTCTGCGTGCAGGAAATCGAGGGAGATTACAATTTGAGGCGCCTCTGGCTGCCGGCCGTCATGGTGGTTTTCCCTTTCCTTCTGATAATGAAACAGCCGGATCTCGGAACGGCGATGGTCCTCATCATCACTTTCGTCTCCATGGTCCTGTTCGTGGGAATCCGGCTGCGCTCGCTCATTACGGTCGTGACATCCGGCCTTCTGCTCGCGCCCGTCTGCTGGATGTTTCTCAAGGATTACCAGAAGGAGAGAATCATGACCTTTCTCGACCCCGAAATGGACCCTCTCGGGTCGGGGTACCATATAATTCAGTCAATTATTGCCGTGGGTTCCGGAGGGTTCCTGGGAAAGGGGTTTCTCAAGGGCACACAGAGCCAGCTGCGGTTCCTTCCGGAGCACCAGACGGATTTCATCTTTTCCGTCTTCGCGGAGGAATGGGGTTTCATCGGGGGATCCCTGCTTCTGATCCTCTTCCTTGCCCTGATCCTCTGGGGGCTGCGCATTGCGCAGCATTCACGGGACCTGCTGGGCACCCTGATCGCCTTCGGGATAACGATGCTCCTGTTCTGGGAGGTCCTTATTAATATCGGAATGGTGCTGGGGATAGTTCCGGTTGTAGGCATTCCGCTGCCGTTCCTCAGCTATGGGGGCTCCTCGCTTGTTGTTCTCATGACGGCGGTCGGGCTCCTTATGAATATAAGCGTGCGGAGGTATATGCTGCAAAGATAGGCATAAGGCATTGGGCGTTGGGCGTTGGGTTCGGTAAGTATGCAGACCTTCACTGAGCATTACAGGAACCTGATGCCCAATGCCTGACGCCTGTATTTAGGAGGAATGATGTTGGGCAAAAAGAAAAAGACGGACAACGAGGAAGTCAAGGCTTTTCTCGGAAGCGGTACGGAATTCGAGGGCAAGCTTATTTTTACAGGTTCCGTCCGGGTGGACGGCCTGTTCCGGGGAGAGGTCTTCGGGGGAGGGACTCTGATATCGGGCGAGGGTTCCCTGCTGGAAGGGCATATCGTTGTGGACAGCATCATCGTCAGCGGGGAGATCCGCGGTCAGGTGGAAGTGCGCGATAAAGCGGAGATTTCCTCCAAGGGGAAGATTTACGGGGAGATCAAGGCCGCCAAGCTGGTCGTTCACGACGGAGCGGTTTTCGAAGGAAACTGCAGCATGCAGCGCTCCGGGCAGGAAGAGGCTTCCCGGGATGAAGAGGAGGAATAGCCGAAACGTAAGGCGTGAATGTAAATCGTAAGGCGAAATGCGGCTGAAGATTTGTTCACCTTGCGCTTTATGCGCCTCACGTTCGGACATCTGATTTTTACTCAAGCTGAAATCCCACCTGAACGGACCTTTCCTCAGAAGGGCTGTTTTTCCAAAAAATCCTTGACAAATTCGGGGTTATTATGGTTAGACTTCCACGTTTAAAGACGTCCCTAATGGTTCAGGCAAATGCGTGTAATTAACAGTGAGATAATTACATTATCTCTTTTTTTTGTGGCAGTATGGTGAGTCAATCGAAAACCGGGTGGATTCGTTTCACTCGGTTTTTTTTTAACGAGAGAAGAGGTTGCAGATGGTCAGTTTGGATTATACCCTGTTAATTCAGATTCTTAATTTTCTGGCGCTTATTTTTATCCTCAACGTTCTTCTGTACAAGCCCATCCTGAAGGTGCTGGACAGCCGTCGCGAAAAAATCGCCAAGGCTGATGAAGAAGTAAAGGGTTTGAACGAATCGATCGAGAAAAAGCTCGCGGAGTACGAGGATCAGATCCGGGCCGCGAAACTCGAAGCAATGAACAAGCGCACCGAAATCGTTCAGCAGGGGACGGCGGCGGCCCAGGAGATCATCGATGCGGCAAAGAACGACATAGCCGGGATGATGGAGAATTTCCAGGACAAGCTCGCGGGCGAGATCGAGGACGCCAGAAAAGTACTCAACAGCCAGACGAAACAGATCTCTCAGGAGATCGCGGAAAAGGTGCTGGGAAGGAGCATTCAATGAGCGCTTTTTTAAATGAGAAGCGGAAGGATAAGTGCGTCCGGACCGGTCTTGCTTTTATCGCAGCCTTCGGGGTCCTGCTGGCAGGAGTCGCTCTTGCCTCATCCGAGGGAGGCGAAGGCCATGGTCCCAGTAAAATAATCGATTTTGGATGGCGTGCCCTGAATTTCGCCGTCCTGGCCTTTCTGCTTTATAAGCTTTTATGGGGTAAGATAAAAGATTTCTTCGCCAATCGCCGCAAGGGGATCAAGGCTTCCCTGGAAGAGGCCGTGAGGGTTCGGGAGGAAGCCGAAAAGAAATTCAAGGATTATTCCGATCGCCTGGCAAAAGCTACGGACGAGATCACCGGGATTTCCGACATGATCAAGGCGCAGGGAGACGTCGAAAAACAGAAGATCATCGAAGGGGCGAAATCCAGCGCCGACAAGATGAAAGAGGACGCCGCGGCGAGAATGGAGCAGGATCTGAAGAAGGCGAGGAACGATCTGCGGAAGGAAGCTTCCGAGCTGGCGGTCCGGATGGCTGAAGAGATCCTCAAGACCAGCGTAAAAGAAAACGACCACAATCTTATGGTCAAAGACTTCATGAATAGGATGGTGAAACATTGATCAGGAGCGGAGTTGCCAAATGCTATGCGCAGGCCCTCTTCGATATCGCCGGAGAAGAAAAGCGGTATGAGGCGTATCACGAGGAGATGAAGCGTTTTTCTTCCCTGCTCGAAGAAAATATAAACCTTAAAGAGTTCTTCGCGAACCCGATATTCGACCGGGATGAAAAAAAAGCGGTTATCTCGGAAGTGCTGGGCAAGATAGGTCTTTCGGGAACCGTATCAAATTTCCTGAAACTGCTCGTCGACAAGGGACGGATCGGCAGCATCAATGATATTCAGGCCTGTTACGAGGAATTGATGTACAGCGTCCTGAAAATGGCGAAAATACAGGTCACTACGGCGTATCCGCTGACGGGGGAGCTGTCCGACGCGCTACGTAAAGCGCTGGAAGGCATGACCGGAAAGAAGATTGAAATGCAGGTCCAGCAGGATCCCTCGCTTGTGGGCGGTATAGTTGTGAAAGTCGGGGATACCCTGTACGACGGCAGCATCAAATCGCAGCTCAATTACGTCAGGGAACTCTTAAGGGAGGAGAGATAAAGGATGGAAACGATCAAGGCAGAAGAAATAAGCCAAATTATTTCGAGACAGATCAAGGATTACGAGAAGAAACTCGATATAAGCGAGACGGGAACCGTCCTTTCCGTCGGCGACGGAATCGCCAGGGTTTACGGTGTGGAAAATGCCATGGCAATGGAGCTCCTGGAGTTCCCGGGCGGGATCCTCGGAATGGTTCTCAACCTGGAAAATGATAACGTGGGCGTCGCCGTTCTCGGCGAGGTTACCCATATCAAGGAAGGCGACATCGTAAAGCGGACCGGCAAGATCGCCCAGGTACCCGTCGGAGACGGCTTGCTCGGGAGGGTCATCGATGGTACCGGCACGCCCCTCGACGGCAAGGGACCGATCGAGACCACCGAATTCCGCAGGATCGAAATGGTTGCCCCCGGCGTTATCGCCCGCCAGCCTGTGAACCAGCCCATGTACACGGGCGTCAAGGCGATCGACGCCATGACGCCGATCGGACGGGGGCAGCGCGAGCTGGTGATTGGCGACCGCCAGATCGGTAAGACGGCGGTCTGCATTGACTCTATCATCCGGCAGAAGGATACGGGCGTCAAATGCATCTACGTCGCCATCGGACAGAAAAAATCCACGGTGGCGCAGGTCGTGGAGAACCTCCGCAAGTACGGCGCCTTGAGTTATACATGCGTCGTCGCCGCGTGCGCGAGCGATCCGGCGACCCTCCAGTACATCGCCGCTTATTCGGGCTGCGCGATCGGCGAGTATTATCGCGATCGCGGGCAGGATGCGCTGATCATTTACGACGACCTTTCCAAGCAGGCCGTTGCATACCGCCAGATTTCACTGCTCCTGAGGCGGCCCCCCGGACGCGAGGCCTTTCCCGGAGACATCTTCTATAACCACTCGCGGCTCCTCGAGAGAGCGGCAAGGGTCAGCCAGGATTTGGGGGGAGGGTCGCTTACGGCGCTGCCGATCATCGAGACCCAGGCGGGCGACGTTTCCGCGTACATTCCCACCAACGTCATCTCGATCACCGACGGCCAGGTCTATCTTGAACCGGGCCTTTTCTACTCCGGTATCCGCCCGGCCATCAACGTCGGCCTCTCCGTCTCCCGCGTCGGCGGCGCCGCGCAGGTCAAGGCCATGAAACAGGTGGCGGGAACACTGAAACTCGAACTGGCGCAGTACCGGGAAATGGCGGCATTCGCCCAGTTCGGGAGCGACCTGGACAAGGCCACCCAGGCCCAGCTCGAGAGAGGGGCAAGGTTGGTGGAGCTGCTCAAGCAGCCTCAGTTCCAGCCCATGACCCTGGCGGAGGAAATCCTTTCCCTGTTCTCCGGTGTGCGCGGTTTCCTTGACAAGCTCGAAATTTCAAAGATCAGGGAGTACGAGAAGCAGCTGCTGGACTTTGTCAAGGGCAAATACCCCGAAATAATAACGGAGATCGACGACAAGAAGATCATCAGTCCCGAGCTTGAGAAGAAGATGAAGGACGTCCTGACGGAATTCGATGGCGTATTCACGGTGCAATGAGACCTCGTCAGGGGTCTATGAGCGAAGGGGGATGATTCCGATATGGCTGCTTTAAGAGATATCAAAAGAAAAATAACAGCGGTTCAGAAGACCAAGCAGATAACCCGCGCGATGAACATGGTGGCTGCTTCCAAACTGAAATCCGCCCAGATGAGGATGGAGAATTTCCGGCCTTATGCGATCAGGTTCATGGACGTGCTGAAAAGCCTCGCCCTGAGAGTGGATCCGAAGACGCACCCGCTGCTTGCAGTTCGCGAAGCCCGGAAAATAAGGCTTATCTGCATGACGTCCGACCGCGGACTCTGCGGTGCCTTCAACTCCAACATATTAAAACTGACGGAAAGGTTCATCCGGGACAAGAAGGCCGACGGGCTTGATGTCTCCCTGATCCCGGTAGGAAGAAAGGGAAGGGACTATTTCCGCAGGAAAATTACCGCCGTGAATGCGCATGCCGACGTCTTCGGCCGTTTCGACATGAGCCTGGCGGTCCGGATCGGAGAAGACGTTATACCTTCCTTCATCTCGGAGGAATACGACGAGCTCTACCTGATCTACAGCGAGTTCAACAACGTGGCTATTCAGAGGCCGGTTGCCGTGAGACTCCTTCCCATCCCCTCGGTGGGGCTGGAAGAGGAAGTCGAGCCGGACAAGAGACTGGAATACATATACGAGCCCTCGGAAGAGGCGCTTCTGGATCAGCTTCTGCCCATGTACATCCGGGTGCTTATATACAGGGCGCTGGTCGAGACGGCAGCGGGAGAAAACGCGGCGCGAATGATGGCAATGGACAACGCCACCAACAACTGCGACGAGATGATCGACAACCTCACGCTGAGATTCAATAAAACGCGGCAGGCCGCCATCACAAAGGAACTGATGGATATTGTCGGCGGCGCCGAGGCGTTGAAGGGATAACGGATCTGAATCGATTGAAACATAGAGGAGAGAAAAGATGGGCAACATAGGACAAATCGTGCAGGTCATCGGGCCGGTCGTGGACGTCGTCTTCGAGGATGGGAATCTTCCCCACATCCTGGATGCGCTGACGCTCAGCAACCCGGCTATCAGCGATGAAAAGGATAATCTCGTGATCGAAGTGGCCCAGCACCTGGGCGGTAATACCGTCCGGTGCATCGCCATGGACGTCACCGACGGACTGGTCAGGGGCATGCAGGT
The DNA here is from genome assembly GCA_028712885.1 of Syntrophales bacterium. GTDB lineage: Bacteria > Desulfobacterota > Syntrophia > Syntrophales > UBA4778 > JAQTPK01. The sequence continues at coordinate 15,199 of JAQTPK010000033.1, forward strand.
TACGGCTACGGGGAACCCGATCATGGTTCCGGTCGGCGAGGAGACCCTGGGACGGATCATCAACGTCGTCGGCAGGCCCGTCGACGGGCTCGGCCCCATCACTCCGAAGCAGAAATTCCCCATCCACAGGGAGGCTCCCGTATTCACGGAGCAGGATACGTCGGTCCACGTGCTCGAGACGGGCGTCAAGGTTATCGATCTCCTCGTTCCCTTCCCGCGCGGAGGAAAAATGGGGATGTTCGGCGGCGCCGGCGTCGGCAAGACGGTCGTCATGATGGAGATGATCCATAATATCGCCATGCACCACGGCGGAATCTCCGTGTTCGCCGGCGTGGGAGAGCGCACGAGAGAAGGAAACGACCTCTATCTAGAAATGAAGCAGTCCGGCGTTATCTCGAAGGCCGCGCTGATCTACGGCCAGATGACGGAGCCCCCGGGAGCGAGGGCGAGAGTGGCCCTGACGGCGCTGGCGGCCGCGGAATACTTCCGCGACACGGAAGGACAGGACGTGCTTCTTTTCGTTGACAATATCTTCCGGTTCACCCAGGCGGGATCGGAAGTTTCGGCTCTCCTCGGCCGCATGCCCTCCGCGGTCGGGTACCAGCCCACGCTGGCTACGGACCTCGGCGAGCTCCAGGAGCGGATCACGTCGACATCCAAGGGCTCGATCACGGCGGTCCAGTGCGTTTACGTTCCCGCGGACGACCTGACCGACCCCGCTCCTGCGACAACGTTCGCGCATCTGGACGGCACCGTCGTCCTCTCGCGACCGCTGACGGAGCTGGGCATCTATCCGGCGGTGGATCCTCTCGATTCGACGTCGCGCATTCTCGACCCGATCGTTCTCGGCGAGGACCATTACAACGTCGCCCGGAACGTCCAGTTGATCCTCCAGAAGTACAAGGATCTCCAGGACATCATCGCCATCCTCGGCATGGACGAGCTTTCCGAAGAAGACAAGCTGACGGTCAGCCGGGCAAGGAAGGTCCAGAGGTTCCTTTCCCAGCCCTTCTTTGTCGCCGCGCAGTTTACGGGAACGGAAGGCAAGTTCGTTTCGGTCAAAGAGACGGTCAGGGGCTTCAAAGAGATCCTGGAAGGCAAACACGACGATCTTCCCGAGCAGGCCTTCTACATGGTCGGCGGCATCGACGAGGTCGTGGAAAAGGCCAGGAGACTCGCCGAGTAAAAGAAGGGAGGAGTCGCAATGGCTGACGAATTGATGCTCGAAATAGTCACCCCGGAAAGGGTCCTGTTCAGCGGGAACATCGAGGAGGTGACTATTCCCGGTACAGAGGGAGAGTTCGGGGTTCTTCTGGGCCACGCTTCCCTTTTGAGCTCGCTCAAGTTCGGCGAGCTTAATTACACGAAGGACGGCAGGAAAAGCTTTTACGCCGTGAACACCGGCTACGCCGAAGTCACCGGGAAGAAAGTTACCATTCTCGTGGAATCCGCGGAAAAGTCCGATATGATAGATGTGGACAGGGCCAAGCGGGCCAAGGAGATTGCGGAGCAGAAGCTGGACAAGCTCTCGAAGGACGACCCCGAATACGATAAAGTGAAGGGCGCTTTGGACAGGGCTGAAGCACGGCTGAAGATCGCCGAGAAGAAATAGACGACGAGGGCCTCCCCCTGCACCGGGAGGCCCCTTTTTTATGCGCGCCGATTCAGGCGTGGAGAGTGCTTTTCCGGAAGCCGAGAATCTTTCTTGGCTTTGTTTTTCTGGGCAAAGCCCCGGACCCCCCGCAATGAGATCCGATTTACAATACCGCTTGTGCTTTCTGCTTACGGCGCTGCTCTTCCTTTTTTTCCCGGAAGTCTCCTTCGCCTCTTCGGCGGCGGATTCGTTTAATGCAAGCTTCGGAAAAATGCTGCCCCTCTGGACTTCCGTTCCCTTTGCGGGAATACTTCTGTCCATCGCCCTGGGCCCGCTTTTTTTCCCTCACTTCTGGCATCATCATTTCGGAAAAATTTCGGCTTTCTGGGCGCTGCTGTTCTGCATTCCCTTCCTCATTGCATTCGGGGGAAAGGCGTTCGAGGAGATCGTCCATATTCTCGTCATAGATTACTTCCCCTTCATTATCCTGCTCTGGGGGCTGTTCACGATTGCCGGGGGGATCGTTGTCACCGGTACGCTTAAAGGCACGCCGAAGGTAAATACCGCAATGCTCCTGACGGGAACCGTGCTCGCGTCCCTCATCGGAACCACGGGGGCATCCATGGTGATGATCAGGCCGGTCCTGCGGGCGAATAAAGACCGGATCGGGAAAACCCACATTATCTGCTTTTTCATATTTCTGATTGCCAATATCGGAGGAGCCCTGACCCCTTTGGGCGACCCGCCGCTCTTCCTGGGCTTCCTGCATAACGTGCCTTTTTTCTGGGTAACGCTCAACATCCTTCCGCATATGCTGGTAGCTTCCGGCCTGCTCCTGGCGATATTTTACGCCGTTGACAGCTTCTACTACCGCCGGGAGCCGGCGAAGACGGTTCCGGAGGGCGGCGAGAGAGTGCCTCTCCGGATAGAGGGGGTTTTCAATCTGGTGTTTCTTGCGGGAGTAATAGGGTTTATTCTCATCAGCGGATGGTGGAAACCGGGTCATTTCGAGGTCGCCGGCATCGAAATACATTACCAGAACCTGCTGAGGGATGCCGGAATCGTGGTGATGGGATTGCTCTCTCTCTATTTTACGCCCTGGAAGCTGCGGGAAGCCAATGAGTTCGGCTGGGCTCCGATACTCGAAGTCGCCAAGCTCTTTGCCGGCATATTTCTGACGATCATTCCGGCCCTGGCGATACTGAAGGCCGGAAGCGACGGGGCTCTGAGTTCCGTCCTTGCCCTGGTCAAGGGTCCGGCCGACTACTTCTGGATGTCAGGGGCGCTTTCCTCTTTTCTGGACAATGCACCGACTTACCTGAGTTTCTTCAATATGGCCCTCGGCAGTCTCGGCATGACGGAGGCCATGGTCCCGGCCGCATGCGAGGTAACGAGCTCCACCTGTAATCCCCTGTTTATCGAGTACCTGAAGGCGATCTCAGCGGGTTCGGTCTTTATGGGCGCGAATACTTATATCGGCAACGCCCCGAACTTCATGGTAAAATCCATCGCGGAGGAAGCGGGAGTTCCGATGCCGAGCTTTCTCGGTTACATGTTCAGATATTCCATTCCTTTTCTTGTCCCGATTTTTATTCTGATTACGTTAATCCTTTTCTAAGGAGAGCGAAATGGAGAAAAAATACTATGAGATGGTTCTGGACGGACCGGATGACCTGATCAAGGGCTATCTTTTGGGATTTTTGAAGGGAAAGGGACTCGAGGGGGAGATTGTATTTGAGCGTGAGCTGCACATGAAGAAGGAAACGGCTCTCGATCACATCGTGCGGGTTATCTACGACGAGGACAGATTCCGGATCATGATTGAAGAAAATGCAGGCAGGCAGATTATCGACAGTCTGGCCAATGAAAAGAACCTTGATATCCGGGTCGTCTCTTTCCGCCGGATCACCGGCGCCGAATTCCGGGTTGAGTTCAGGGTTTTTTCACGGGAGATGGGGATCGAGTACAGGAAAATTTTCGCCTCTCTGCCGGAAGGCGTGGAATTGCCGGAATACAGGCGTGAAGAGAAGATCCATCCGGATGCAAAAGGAATAGAGGCCTATGCCCCGGAACACGAATATGAGTTGAAGGCGGAAGGAATTGTCCGGGGCAGGGCGCGTGAAGTCCTGGATTTTTACGACAGGATAGAGCACCTGCCGTTCATTAAATTATCGGAGATCGATATTGTACTTGAAACAGGCAATGGGTAGGCAATAGGTCTTTCGGAATTCCCAGCCTGAGCCCATTACCCAGCACCTGTTGCCTTTTATTGGTTTTCGACCGAAATATCCATGATCTCGAGCTCACGCACGCCGCGGGGGGTCTGTACTTTTACCAGGTCGCCCACTTTTTTCCCGATCAGCGCCTTTCCAATCGGGGAAGTGACGGATATTCGGTTGCTCCCCACGTCCGATTCCGAAGGGCCGACCAGACGGTAGCTCGTGCTTTCTCCCGTATTCACATCATCTATCGTGACTGTTGCGCCGAAGACAGCGCGGTCCCCGGACAGCCCGTTCATTTCGATTATCTTGGACGTGGCGAGCCTGTTCTCGATTTCCTGAATTCTCCCCTGCAGGAAAGACTGCCTTTCCTTTGCGGCGGCGTATTCCGCATTTTCCGAGATATCGCCGTGACCGCGCGCTTCCTCGATGGCGCGGACATTTTCCGGAACGGCAACTTTCTTCAGGAATTCGAGATCTTTTTTGAGTTTTTCGAAACCTTCCCGGGTGATTGGCATCTTTTCCATGAAAACCTCCTGAGGAAACCTCGCGCAAAAAAATAAAATAATATCCTGAAAGACCGATTGCAAGTCATTTTCTCGCAAAAGCGTCCGCTCCTGATAACTTAAAGCTTGAACGGCCGGTGACTTTCTGTTAAATCAGTTACCGTCTTGTGAGGAGAGTGCGGCTACATAACCGGAATCACAAGGAGTGTTATTCTGATTGAGATGAGCATGGATAATTTGAAGCGGGGAATTTTCCCGGTTATATTGCTCCTCCTCCTGTTCCTGTCTCCCCCTCCGGCCTGTTCTTTTTTCACCTCGACCGCGGTTCCGGATTCCATCGTGTACCTGTCTACGGGCACCGTGGTGGTAGTGGATAAGCAGGCCCAGAAACTCTACGTTTTCCAGAGGAATAACGGCGGAAATATAGTCCGGGTCTTCGAGGCCCCCTGTTCCACCGGGAAAAAAACAGGCGCAAAGCAGGAATCGGGGGACGCCAAAACGCCCAACGGCATTTTTTTCGCCACCAGGTTCTTCCAGGACCGGGAGCTTTCGTCCGTCTACGGGAGCATGGCCTTCCACCTCGATTTCCCCAACCTTCACGACCGCCGGGCGGGGCGGAACGGCAGCAATATCTGGATCCACGGGACAAACAAGCCCCTCCAGCCCTTCCAGTCGAACGGCTGCGTAGTCCTGCGCAACAGGGACATTGAGAGGCTGGCCGGGTATATCTGTCTCTGGAAGACTCCCGTAATAATCCAGGAATCTGTCCATTGGACGTCTCCGGGACAGAAGTCGCCGGACCGCGAAGAGCTCGAGCGCGTGCTCTTCGCATGGGACAGGGGGTTGAACGAGGGCGATATGCAGTTGCTCGAGTCCCTGTACATGTCCGATTCCCGCGACCGGAAGGAGCGCAGGGCCATGGTCCAGCGTTCGTCAAACCTGAGATCCCTCGCCCCCCACTTCGTTATGAGCCCTCGCGACATATCGATTCTGAAACTGGACGGCCGTGCGCTGATACTGTTCGACAAGGTGTTTTCATTCCGGAACGACAGCACTTTCCAGGGCTCGTATGTGAAGCTTTTCCTGGAACGCAACGCCGATCGCTGGTATATAGTTGAGGATCTCCCGCCGCAGATGATCGCGGCCAAAGCCGTCAGGGAGCAGAAAGATACCAAAGATGAGGGACAGGCCGCAGCGGCCCGCGAACCGGAAGCCTCCGGCGATGCCGCCATTCGCAAAGTTCTGGATAAATGGGTGCAGAGCTGGCAGACGGGAGACATGAAGGAGTACCGGGCGTGTTATTCTCCCGATTTCCGTTCCAGGGGAATGAACCTGGACGCCTGGGTGGCTTATAAAACCGATCTCGCACGCCGCTACAAGCGAATCAGTGTGCGCATAACGAATGTCAGGATTTCGGCCGGTCCGCAGCAGGCCACGGTCACTTTCAGGCAGAAGTATTCAGCGCAGGGCGGATTGAAGAGCACGGGCACGAAGAAACTCGAGCTGAGGAAGATAAAAGATTCCTGGAAAATCCACCGGGAACTTATGGGGTGAAGGCAGGCCGATGTTGACGGGCGAAGGCAGGGACTGGACGGTAATCGTCATCGGAACGCGCTGGGGCACGATTTCCTTCCAGCTGACAAGGCTGATCGCCTCGGTCGCGATCTCCGTCGCGTTCATTGTTGTTACCCTGTCCGCGCTTTACGTTTACGATCTGTTGGACCGTTCCGGGAAAAGCACGATGCCTCGGGACTGGAAAGAGAGAGATAAAATAACGGAAAGCCTTCGGACTGAAAATGAGCGGCTGAAGGAGAAAATCCAGCTCCTGGAGAACCGGATAATCACCATCGCACCAAAAACCGCCGGTGCGGTGAGTGAATCGAATATAGCCCGTCCTTTCGCGGTTTCCATAGACGAGTTCAAATCCCGGCATGACGAAAATTCCTTTCACTTCCAGTTTTATATGCGGGTCGCGGAACTGAAGACGAGCAGGGCGTCCGGATATCTTTTCGTGATTTTAAAGCCGGAAGGGACCGCCCCGGGACAGGAGGCGATATATCCGAGAGGTGAGGTGAAGGAAGGAAAGCCTGCGGATTTCCGCACCGGAGAGCGATTTTCCATCAGCCGGTTGAAGATGGTCAGCGGAGTTATTCGAAAAATCAATCCTGCCGTTTTCAGGACGGCCACGATCTTCCTGTATTCGGTTCAGGGTTTTCCGCTCCTGGAACAGAGCATCGATCTGAGATCACACGGCCGGCAGTGAACCGGGCGTGAGCCCGTCCGGGTTCTTTATGGAGGTCCTATTTTGAAGGTCAGCCGCGACAATGTCTCAGTAATCAACAGGGAATGTCTGCTGGAGGGGCGTTTCGAGTTTAACGGTTATCTCATCGTAGCCGGAAGTATCAAGGGGATTCTTCACGGCGAAACGGTTGTGACGCGGGAAGGCAGCCGCATCACCGGAGAGGTAGATATCGATGCTTTCACGGTTGCCGGCGAGTTCGATGGAGAAATCGTTGCGGGCAGTCTTACTCTGCTGAAAACCGCCGAAGTGAAGGGCAAGGTACGCTGCTCGAGCCTGGTCGTCGAGGAAGGCGGCTTGCTGAACGCGGCGGTGGAGTGGAAAAAAGCATAAATTCAAGTCCCGAGTCCCGAGTTCGGTTCAGGGTTCAGAGTTGCGCAGTAGAACGCATCATAACCAGAACGGACTTTTCTGAACTTTTCAAAATAGCTGAAGCAAATATATTTTTGGCTCTCCTTAACTTCTCCAGAATCGGGGCGGGGGTGCTGGACCCGTTTGCCGCCGTACTGAAAGAAGGAGATGGAAGATTCGAGGCAAGTCTGATTCTTAATTTGAGACTTGAAACCTGAGACTTGAAACTCAATCAGCGCGCCTTAGCATCCGGGCATCCCGGATCAGGTCCGGGACAGGCTTTTGAACAGCCTGCGCATAGTAGCGTTCAAGATACTAAATTTCACATATGTGAAAAAAAAAGTTGATTATTTTACATATATATGAAAATAAGTCGAAACATGGAACGGCTTGCAGCCAAATATATTTTCGACCCGGAACTCACCGGGGGGAAAATGATCTTTCTGGAAACCATCCGATATATCCAGAGGCGAACGAATTCTCTCTCTCGCCAGGAAAATTAACGATGGAAATATGCGAAAGAGCCTGGAGGAGCTCATGGCATTCGGCGGTTTTCCTGAACCTTTCACAAAAGCTTCACCCCGATTTCATCAACGGTGGCAACGCGAATATGAGATGCTGCTTACCAGAGAAGATGTCCGGGATTTCTCCAGAATCTCCGACTTAAAAGGAATGGAGCATCTGGTCAAACTTCTTCCCGAGCGGGTAGGGTCTCCACTTTCCGTTAACGCTTTGCGAGAGGATCTCGGGGTTCATTTCCAGACGGCCGCGAACTGGGTGGAGATTTTAAAGAAAATATTCCTGGTTTTTACGATCAGGCCCTGGCACAACCGGTCCCTCGCAGTAATCAGGAAAGAACCCAAGCTATATTTTTACGATTGGTCATTTATTCAAGGCAGGGGAGAACGGTTCGAGAATCTCATGGCCGTAGCCCTCTCAAGCCTGGCGGCCCGGTGGACGGAAACGGGTCTGGGTGATTTCGAAATCTTCTTTATTCGCGAAAGAGGGGGAGGAAAGGAAGTCGATTTTCTCCTGGCCGATAGAAAGAGACCTGTTGCGCTCTTCGAAGCGAAAACAGGGCAGTCGGAAATCAGTGCTGCGGGAAAATATTTTGCGAACAGACTTAAGGTACCTTTTTATCAGGTTGTTTTAAACCATGAGAGTCCGGCTGAATACCCGGGCAATTGCTTTGTTATTCCGGCGGAGTTGTTTTTTATGTTAACAGGATAGTTGATTTTTCAGCCGTCTGATGACTCTAAATCCTTCTTACACTCGTATAATCGCCGAAGGGCGGTAATGTTCGAAAGGACGGCGAGAACAGCGAGTGTGGCTGTCATCGCAATATCCGGGTATTGCGGGAAGGCAAAGCCGAGCGGAGCGTTCAGGACGGAACCGGCGATAAGAAGAAAGAACCTCTCCGGTCGCTGCATCAGCCCGACGGACCTCGTCTTTCCGAGGGACTGCCCGCGCGCCTTCACGTAACTGACCATCATCGAGCCCATCAGGGCGAAGAGGGCGAAGAAAAAGACCGGTGTGTTCCGGAAATAGATGAGCAGGCCGAAAAAGATGAAAAATTCCGCATAGCGGTCCAGAGTTGAATCGAGCAGCGCGCCGAAGCGGGTGGTTTTGCCGGTTAACCTGGCGATCGTCCCGTCCAGGGTATCGAGAAATCCGGTGAGGGCCAGGAACACGCCTCCGAAAAAGAACCGTCCCTCGCTGTACAGGATAGCCGAGAAGGCGGAGAGCAGAAGGGAAAAAGCGGAAACCGCGTTTGGCGTTATGCCGAGGAACAGGAGAGGACTGATCCCGCTTTCGATAATCCGGTAATAGCTCCTGACAAGCCTGGCGCGAACTTCCGGAAAATTTGAAATTCTGTTTATCTCGCCCATTATCCTTCCTTTGACGTCCGTTTCAGCCCCCGCTCTCGTAACCGCGGCTCGCGTAAAAAGCCGCCTTATCGAAGAAAACGACTATTCTTCTGTCGAGTTCGAGAGCCGTATAGATATCGAGCGTACTGGTCCAGACGCCCTGGGACAGTGAAAATTCCCAGATGTGCTTTCTCAGCAGGCTCAGGGCGCTGAGAACCTCGCTCAGGATCAGACCCTCTCTCCTGCTGCCCGAGCCCAGCTTGAGATAGAACCCCCGGACGTCCTTATCGCTGTAAAAACCGCCCAGCCATTTTCCAAACTGGGAGATGATGCGGTGAACTCCTTTCCAGATCCAGTCGCGGTCTATCCTCCTGTATCCTTCCGTAGATCTGGAGGCGAGGACGTCCTGCATCCAGAGCAGCACGATACGGCTGGCATTTTTCTCGATCATCTCCACGATCCGGTCTGAAAGCAGATTCTTGTCTCTGCTTTGCTTTCCGCCCAGCGACCGCGAAAAAGAATCGACGATTGCCCAGGAATCGGATTTCCCGCGCACGAAAGCCTTTATGGCCCTTTCATTGGATGGAAAAGCAAGGCGGGGGATCTTTTCCAGGGGAAAATACTTTGCGGAAACAGTGTCGCTGCCCGCCCGCAGGGACCCTCCGGAGGGCTCAACCTCATAGGATACGAAAAGAAGGTCCCCGTAAAAAAAGTTCGTGCACGAATCAACGTCGATGAGCCCCGCGATTCTGCCCCGAATGCCCGACTCCTCTTCCAGTTCGCGGAGAGCGGCATCCTCTATGCTCTCGCCGGTTTCCGCAAAGCCGGACGGCAGGCACCACATCCCCCGGTACGGCTTGTTTCCCCTCTTCACGAGAAGGACATTCCTGTCGCGGACCACTATTGCCGAAACCACCGGAAGGGGATTGTCGTAAAAGAAGGTTTCGCAATGCGGGCAGAAGTCGCGCAGAATACATTCTTCCATCCGGCCGATGATTCCGCTTCCGCAGTAGGGACAGAAGATCCTCTTTCTGCTCCGCATCTAATCCCCGTGTCTCGGCTCGTAACAAATAAAAATCCGGTCGTCCTTCGATATGGAAATCCCGCCGTCGCTGCCGGGACTGATGCGGCCCGGGAGGAGTTCCATTATTTTTTCTAGCGGCTCCCCCCCGGAGACGTACAGGGATCCCTTGAACCGGAAGTAGTCTTTCAGCAGATAAAACTCATCCGGACGGAAAACGAACTTGTTCGGGTAATCAACTGAACGAATGCCGGAAAAAGAGCGGGCGAGCACAGCTGCGCCGTTTTCCGATGAAAAGCGTTCTGTGATGTCCTCTATCGGCAGGCGTTCCGGCCTGCGTCCCCGCAAAACTTCCAGGGCGTCTTTTACCGCCTGGACAAGCTCTCTCATGTTGTCCGTGCTGTGCGTTATAGCGATAAAACAGCCGTTCGCCCGAAGGGATACTGCTACATCCGGTATGGCCTCGGGAAAGAAATACAGGGCGTAACTGCAGAGGGCGAGATCGAAAACCTTCCGCCCCAGTTCCGGGATGACAGCCGTGTCTGAAGAGAGGAAGCGTCCCCGGAAGCCGGCTTTCCGGCAGGATTCCAGAAACATGGGTTCATAATCCCCGATCATGTCCAGTCCTGTGACAACGGCTTCCGGATGAACCCTGCCCGCCAGCGCCTCCGTGAAAAAGCCGAAGCCGCACCCGATGTCCAGAACTTCCCGGCAGCGGCTCAGATCAATGCCTTCCAGGGCGACTTCCCGAATATCCCTCCGGTTGGTGGAGTGCTCGCGGACGATCCCCGCCACCCGCCGATGCAGGTCGACTTGAGAAAATGTGGAGTAGATGTTTTCCCGGTCTTTTTCCACTTTTCTGTCCGGGTATCCCTCCATTTCATTTTTTGTCCCCGAACAGGACTACGGCCTTATTCTCGGTTGCGGCCGCAATCATGGTCCCATCCGGGCTGACGTCTATCCCGAGAATATAACCGTACGGGTTGTACCATTCCCTTTTCTTCTCCCCGGTCAGGATCTCCCATTCAATTATGGCCTGATCGGGGCCGGCTGAAAAAAAGCTCCTGCCGTCCGGATGAAAAGCTATGGAAAAAATTCCGCTGCGATGTCCCGTCAATGTGCGGATCTTCTTCCCGCTCTTCACTTCCCAGAGAATAATCAGCTGGTCCATGCCGCCGGACGCCAGGATTTTCCCGTCCGGGCTGAAGCCCACGGACTTGACCCAGCTTTCGTGGTCTTTCATGGTCTTCAGCGCCTTGCCGGTTTTTATATTCCACAAGATTACATTTCCATCATCGCCCGCTGATGCCAGTATTTTCTCCTGCGGAGAAAACCTGATCATGTTTACGGACCCGGTATGCGCCGGAAACGACACGACCTGGTTGCTGTTTGCCACATCCCATATTATTATCCGGCCGTCATTACCCGCTGAGGCGAGAAGAGTCCCGCTCGGGTCGAAAGCAACCGTCCAGACGTTGCCGGTATGCCCTTTCATGGTCGAAAGCGGGCGCCCGCTCCGCACATCCCAGAGGATGACGGATTTGTCTTTGCTTCCCGATGCGATCATGCTGCCGGCAGGGTGAAAATCAACTGCGATTACCGGGGCTGTATGGCCCTTCAGGATCCTGGTTATCCCGTTTCGGGCCGTGTCCCAGAGAATGATTGTGTCATCCATGCTCCCGGAGGCGAGCATCTTTCCGTCCGGACTGTAACGGACGGACCAGACCGTCATGTTATGTCCTTTGAGGACGGCCGCCATGCCCTCATGCTTGCGGTCGGCAAGGCCCAGCGAATATTTCAACTCTTTCAGCAGATTCGGTCCTTCCTGGCCTTTCTGGTCCGAACAACCGGCCAGGAAAAAACACGCGGCAAAAACCAGTCCAAAAAAATATTTAAGGTGCATAATTTCTCCTTCTCCGGGGAATCATATCAAAGTTGTACCCCTCCTGCACGGATTTAATGGTAAGGGCGGGAAATGCGCGAAACGCGGGAAAAGGGTCCGGCAATTCGGTTCTTTTGCCGGAGAGGTTTGTCGCTGTCTTAATCAGCTTAACAATTAACAGATTTAACCTGGTTTTTACGGTTCGCGCATTTTCCGCTATTCGCGCCGTTCCTCATCCCATCCCTTAGTATTTTTTCAGCCCCCGCGAACGGCTTAATCGGGTTCTTCAGGATAGTGCTCTTTATTTAACCCGGTATAATTCCCCGGAGAAAAAAGAGGGGCGATTCAAGCCGGACACTTGCCGCAGGCTGTATGCCCCGGGGGAGTTTTATGTTCCAGATTATGAAGGGATTACAGGAAGAAAATATTTTTTTCCGGGAGAGGATGCATTCAATGGACAGTGGATTTTCCCTGTCAGGCGAAAGGGAGAAAAGCAGAGTAGCGGAGCGCGTCCTGAGTACTCTTAAGGCGGTCTTTTCTCAGTCCGGAAAGGCGAGGGAACTTTCCCGGACATCCCCCGCGGGAAGAAAGTTTTTAGACGAACTGCTCAAAGGATGCGACAGGGTCTTCAGGCGCTCCCAGCCCTCCGTCAACGGGTGGATTCCTTCCGTCCTTTTCGAGAAGGGCCTATTCGAAGCCCTGTCGCGGCTTTCCTCCCGGATAGGGGCGCGAAGCGGCGCAAAGGTCGGAATTCAGGATTGCGGTTGTCCCCGCATCAGTAACGTCTCGCTGAAAATCATATTGTATCAGATGGTCCGCGCAATTGCTCTGGGGGCTGTGCAAACCGGTTCCGCGATGCTGGAAATATCATTGAAGGGCGACAGCAAATACGCCATGGTTACGGTGCGGGATCTGACATCCGGCGCATTCAGAAAATTAAACTATGAAGATACATTTGATTCGGCCTGCCGCGAACTGCGAGGGCGCGTTCTGCGCCTGGGGGGATTTTTTCATATCGAACAGGATGAGGAAGGAGCACGCAAATATATGCTGGTCATGCCGATCCTATGAAATTCCGAGTTCCGAGTTCCGAGTTCAGAGTCCGGAGTCCATAGTTGCTCTCGAAAAGCTCTCAGGACCAAAGATGATGGAAACGTCGGGTTGAATCTGATAAAAGGGGTGCAATCTTTCGCCTTATCGGATTCACCTATGGATTCATTAAGATTTCACCCCGCCTGGATCATCCTGATCATTTGTTTTCTGGATATTTTCATCAATTTCTCGATCCGCTTGGGATACGGACTGTCCCTTCCGGAAATGATCCGGGAAATCGGGTTCAGCCGGTCCGCCGCAGCTACGATTTACAATTCCTATCTGCTGGTTTATGTCGCGGCGACTCCTTTTGCGGGATACATTACGGACCGCTTTGGAGCGAGATGGGTTATTACGTCTTGCGCGGCGCTGCTCGGGGCGGGGACTCTTCTCATGGGGACGGTCCATGACTTCGGGGCCGCCTGCCTGTTCTACGCCCTCGCGGGACTGGGGGCGTCCGGCATCTGGACTCCCGCCCTGACGCTTATCCAGAGGTGGTTTTCGCCGCGGCGGAGGGGGCTCGCGCTGGGCATCCTTTCGGCAGGCTATGGCCTCGGCTTTGCCATGATGGGCGCCGTTTTCCCCTGGATCGTCGAAAACGCGAACTGGAGGTATTCCTGGTACGCCCTCGGCTCCGCTGCTTTGGGCATGATAATTTTAAATGGACTGATTCTTCGGAGCGATCCGGCGGAAACCGGCAGGCGCCCCTGGGGAGAAGAGTCTGACCCGGAGCAGGCCTTTTCGGCGAAGACGTTCAGCTTATCCGGGATTTTCAGATCGCCTCTGTTCTGGATCATCGGCGTATCCTATTTCCTGATTACTTTCAGCCTGTACGGGATAACCACCTTCATGGTGGATTACGCCCGTTTTGAACTGGGTTGGTCCCTGGACAAGGCGAGCAGGCTGGCGACGGTCCACGGGATCAGCCAGGTCCTGGGAGTACTCACGATCCTGCCGCTTTCCGATCGCCTGGGACGGAAGAAAACCGTTCTCGGATCAAACTTCGTTGTTGCAGCGGCAATTGCAGGGATTCTCTTTTACGGCCGCGAAGAAGCGTTCCTGTTTTTCTTTATCGGCGTCCTGGCCGCTTCTTACGGGGTAACGTTTCCCCTTTACGGAGCCTGTGCCGGCGACTATTTTCACCGGGAGCGGATAGGGACCGTGATCGGCGCATGGACGCTTCTGTACGGGGGAGGGGCAATGGCGGCCCACTGGGTCGGCGGTTTCATCAGGGACACTGCCGGAAGCTACGGCGGGGCCTTTGCCGCGTATGCGGTCTCCGCTTTTGCCTCGTTCGTGCTTTTCGTAAAAGTCAGTAAAAAATAAAAGAGGGTTCGAGGGGTCAAGGTTTCGAGTGAACTTATAAGATCACTCGGACCCTCGACCCATTGAACCCTTGAACCCCCTACGCAATAATTTTCAGTGCGCCGGGCATTATTTCAAATTACCACCTCATGCAGGGTGCCGTCCCCCCCGAGGCAGATAATCATGCCCGCGCCTGAAGTGATGCCTGCTCTGGCGTGGATGGCGGCATCCCAGCGCTTCATCGTCATCACGACCTGACAGGGGCCGAGCAGCCTCTCCGCCCTGTTCCTGATTGACGGCCATTCCCGGCCTGTAGCTCCCGATGCCGACGCGGGGTTGACAATAAACAAGATCTTCTCTTTTGACATGGAAGGGATTGTTACTCTTATCTGCGATAAATATCAACATTCTTCTGGTCGGCCGGCCGGTTAAAGTTCAGAGTTCTGAGTTCAGATCTCGGGGTCTAAAATGTGCAGGCCGGCTGCAATGAAGAGTTCTATGGTCCTCATTACGTTGCTTCTGCAGTCAAGTACGGTTGCTTTTTCCCCGCCTGTATAATATAGATTCTTTAATCCCAACTCGTTCTTATTAACCTGAATCAGTACGATTATATTCTCTTCGACTGCCCCCCGAGCATAAATATTTTTACGAAAAACGCCCTTGCGGCGGCCGATGAGGTGATCATCCCGGTCGATGCGGGGTTTTTTTCAATTCTGGGATTGAAGCAACTCCTGGAGGAGATAGACCGTATCCGGTCGGAGGTTAACGCCGGGCTCAGGATAAAGGGCGTCCTGGCATGCAAGTTTGACCGCAGGACGAGCCTTTCGGAACAGGTGATGGAGATCCTAAGGAGCAACTTTCCCGAAAACCATTTCCGTACGGCGATCCGGATCAACGTTGACCTGGTCAAGTCCCAGATTGCGCAGAAGAGCATTTTCGAATACAAGCCTAAAGGAAAAGGCTCAGAAGACTTCCTGGCGCTTTCGGAGGAAGTAATAAATGGCTAAAGGTAAAGATTTCGTGCTGGACAAGCTGAATGCGCTGCATCCCAGTATCCCGACCAGTACCTGCGTATTCTGGAGCAAGTCGCCACTCGATTCCGATTGAAGTCGCCACCTGATTCCGATCCATTCCGCCACTGAATTCCGATGCAATCCGCCATGCGATTCCGAAGCATTGCGCCACCCCCGGTCGA
>JAQTPK010000034.1:0-5417 GCA_028712885.1 Syntrophales bacterium
CTGGTGGCGTCGTTGCAGTAGATCCGGCTGTATCTCGAGCCTATCTCCCAGGATAGTTTGATGTTCCCATCGGAATAAACTCCGGATGTGTCGTTTCCGCCCCGGAATCTCATGTAGCCGACCCGGATGTTGAGCGTGCTCTCGTCCGAGCTGTTGATCGTCCCGTCGCCGTTATCGTCGAGGATTTCGAACAGAGCCCTCTTCGCAATCGCCACGCGGCTGCAGTTCGTATCGTGCCCGGCTCCGGACGAGCTGTAGAAAGTGCCCGTGCATGTAGAATTACCCCAGATATTGTTTCCGCCGGCCGGGTTCCAGGCCATGCTGCCCGACAGGTCGAGAAGGATCAGGGCGTCCGGGGCGACAGATGTAAAGAGCGCCGTTTCATCCGCCTGCAGCGAAGCGGCAAAACCGAACACGATGAGAACTGCTGATAATGCTGCGATCTTTTTCCTGAACATGATTCTTACATCCTCTTTAGGCAATTCATTATCCGGGATGAAATCCCCTCCGAGGCGCCCCTTGTTCCCTTCCCCTGATGCCTAACGCCCTACGCCTGACGCCTTCACTACCGCGACATCGTCGATATTTCGATCGGGCCGTAGCCGATGCCGATGCTGAGATCCACTCTGCTGTTCGTGTCCGTATGTGTCCCGGCTACCTCGGCGACGTACCGCGATTGACCCCACTGCTGGCCGCCGCCGATGGCATAACCCGCCATGGGAACGATATCCGGCCCGGTCGTAGGCCGGGTCGGCGTCCCGACCGTGTACCGCACGCTTGCATCGGCCGGATCCGCCTGCACATCGCTCGCCGCCGATGCCGCCGGATTGTCCGGGTTAAAACCGCCGATCATGGCGTGAATCCCGGTCTCCGCCGCAGAGAACGCCTTCTTCTCAAAGACAAGCCTTGAGCTGACGCGGATATCCCTCGTCGAGATCAGGACCGCCATGATGCCGAACGCAAGGAGGACGAGGCTGGCAATCATCGCCGCCACCAGCGCAAACCCGTCCTGTTCCCGAACTTGAATCAGCAAACCGGGGGGAGAGATCCGCCTCGCAGGGCGCCCATTTGCCTTTTGCCCTTCGCCTTTCGCACTTTGCCTTTTGCCCGCTCTATTGAAATATCGCATGGTTTCCCGGTATTACGCTGAAGCGCCTTTAGCCTTTCGCCTTCAGCCTTTCGCCCTTAGCCTTTATTACTGAGATATTGCATGGTTCCTCGGTATAACACTCGTGGAATAGATCATCCTTCTCCTCTGCTGCGTATTGGGATCCAGCTGATCGGTTTCGACGACCAGCGTTATCTCGACCCGCCTGACATTCGGCGCGTTCGGCGGCGAGGCGAGGAGGTTTCCGGCGCCGTCGTAGTAGCGGAAAATGTCTATGCCCGCGTTCCCGTTCACAACCCGCGTCGTCCGGGGAGTTCCCACGAGCGGATCTTCCCCGAGGAAAGGCTGCGCCCCGCCGCAATTTGTCTCGCGCGTGATCCGCTCCTCCCCCGCGATGTAGGCGTACCGGATGATCTCGTGCGAAGCGTCGCCCACCGCGGAGCTCTCGTTGAGATCCATTTCCGTCGTGATCGAAGTCGAAGTTGCTTCCTGGAGTCCTTTTCTGGTCTGAGCCAAAGAAGTGGACCCGCAATCATTGAACGTCCTCCAGACACTCGAAGCGAAAGTAGGGTTGTATGACGCCATCTGGATTTCAGCCGCCATCAACTCCAGAGCGGCCCGCGCATCCTGATGGGTGGCCACTTTGCGCTCTATCGCCACGGAGCTGTGCTGTCCGGTGACAACCGCCGCGTATATCGCTCCGAGCAGCATCATGCCGATGGCGGAGGCCACCAGAATTTCCGACAGCGTAAATCCCTTTTCATTCCCCATCTTGCCGTTCCCCGCAGAGCGCGTCATGATCTGAAGTGTTCCTGCCTTGTGACCAGAACGCTGCCCGAGATGCCCTGGGCATGCCCGGTCCAGTTGATGCCGACCGTTACTCGCCAGGAATCCGTTCCGACGGCCGCCACCGTGGTTGTAACCGTATAAGCCATATCTCCCGGCTGGGCCGACGCCTCCCCGCTCGCATTGACAGTCCGTGAATTCGTCCCGACGACCACGGCATTGTTCGGGTTCATGATCGCCAACTCGGTCCTCTCCAGCTCGTTCTGGAGGATGCCCGCCGCTCTCCCCAGGAAATCCGTTCTACCCGCCATTTTCCAGGCCTCCGGCTGAATGGAGAGAAGGGCCAGGATGCCGACCGAAATGATGAACATGGCGATGACGACTTCCACGAGGCTGGTGCCCCGGCTATTGGAGCGCATACTGCACATAAGTCCTTCCCGTGAGAGTGGTCGTAATCGTCGCGGCGGAACCCCGGTCGTTCTGCAGAGAGACGGTGCCCGCTTCCGTGGTGCCCCGGGTCTGAAATACGATGGCGGGATTTCCGCCGAAGGAAACCGCGGTCAGGCGCACGCCGCTGCCGAAGGAGGCCATAACTTTTGTTTCTATTCCGGTATAGGGAGACCCCGATGAAGTTCCCTGCTCGACGACGTAATTATTGTCGGCGAGGCTGAAGGAAATCCGGTGTTTCCTGTTCTCCGACACCGACTTCTCCCTGGCGAGGTAGATATCGGAGGTTATCTCCCGGACCGCTGATTTGAGGTTGACGTTCTGGTTGTAGCTGAAGAATGCCGGTATGGCGATCGCCGCCATCATGCCCAGGAGCGCCATCGTGATGATCAGCTCCACCAGGCTGAACCCTCCGCTTTTTCCCGCCGCGCTTTTCATCGGTACAGCACCAGCTGCATGATTTCCCGGCCCGCGAACAGGTACGCGACCGCCGCCGCGGAGAGGAACGGACCGTAAGGAACCGCGTATTTGAGATTACCCCTGCCGGCAAGGATTATAAGGCCGCCCGCAAACGATCCAAGAAGAGAGCTGACGAAGAGAATAAAGAGAAGGGATTGCCAGCCCAGAAAGGCCCCGAGCATGGCGAGCAGTTTGACGTCCCCCATGCCCATTCCCTCTCTCTTCGTCAGCAGCCGGTATATAAACGCGATCAGGTAAAGGGAACCCGCCCCGGCAGCGATTCCCGCCAGGGATTCCCAGACGGTAAGATCCATTATCAGAATCCCGGCGGCCGCGAAGACAGGCGTTCCGGGCAGTGTGATCACGTCGGGGATGATTTTATGTTCCAGGTCGATGAATGCGACCACGATGAGAACCGCGGCGAATGCAAATGCCGCCGGCAGCTGCGCTCCCCATCCGAACTTCCAGTAAAGAGCAAGGAGGATCGCCCCCGTCAGCGCCTCGACGACGGGATAGCGGATGGAAATTCCGGCGCCGCAATCCCGGCAGCGGGCGCGAAGAATGAGATAGCTGATAATGGGTATATTGTCGTAAAAGCGGATGCGGGCGCCGCACGAAGCGCATCGGGAAGGAGGGTTAACTATTGATAAGCCCTGAGGAATGCGGATAATGCAGACATTCAGGAAACTGCCGACAACCGTCCCGGATAAAAAAATCAGAATTTCCAAACCTGCATTCATGGGTCCTCAAACCTGAAAGGCACCGTACTTCTTCCCAGGCAGGGACCGGTCATCCGAAAGGCTCGGCCTCTCCCCCCTCAGGGGGACACATCCCTTCATCGATGTGGTCCTGAACCGTTTAAAAAACCCAGACGTTAGACCTTAGACGCAGGACATCGGGCATCTTCACCAGCTTGCTTTTTTGATGCGACAATTTCCTCCCGCTAACGTCCACTCACAAACTATTATTTTAAAATATCAAATCCCTGATCTGTTTATTTTTCACTTTTTACTTTTTACTGATTACCCGTCTTTTCTGCCCCAATCGTAAGGTATATCGCTGCCGGTTGGTGGAACCCTGAACTCGTCAGGTTCCGCATACTTATAGGCCTCGGTCGGCGTGTTGACGACAATGGCCTCTTCGTTAGAAATGCACTTGAACCCGTGATACACGAACGGAGGTATATGGACCAGAACGGGATTGTGCTCTCCCGCGAAAATTTCATCAATCCGGCTGAAAGTAGGAGATTCCCTCCGGCCGTCGTAAAGAACGATTTTCATCATGCCCTTGACCACGGCCATATTGTCGTACTGCACCTTGTGATAGTGCCAGCCCTTGACGACCCCGGGGTATGCGGTTGTCATGTACACCTGGCCGAATTCCCTGAAAAAATCGTCATCCCGTCTCATTATTTCCATTAACCTGCCGCGTTCGTCCGGAATCACTCTCAGTTTTTTAATTATGACTCCTTCTATCATATCGGCTCCATTCTCTCATGACATGAGGGTAAGACTGTGACCAAAATCACACAATTACGGGTAATTGGTCGTGGGTCACAGGTTATGGGCTAAAAAAAATTCACACAGCCCATCGGATTACCTTTTAATAACCCATGACCTGTCTTTAAATTTTATTAGCTCCGGTTTTCGCGACGAGATTCCCCGCATGCTGGAGCGATTCGAACGTGCCCGCATCGGTCCACCATCCGTCGAGAATATCCCAGCTCATGGCGCCTTCCCGGATATAGAAATTGTTCACGTCGGTAATTTCGAGCTCGCCCCTCTGGGAGGGCTTAAGCTGCTTGATGAAATCAAATACCCTCCTGTCGTACATGTATATTCCGATTACGGCGTAATTGGAGAGGGGATTGGCCGGCTTTTCCTCGACCCGAACTATCTTTTTTCCCTTGAAAACAGGCACACCGAAGCGGCTGGGGTCCGGGACTTCCTTGAGCATGATCTTCGCCCCGTCCTTTTGTTTTCTGAAGGCCTCAACGGCGTGGCGGATATTATTCTCGATGATATTATCTCCGAGGACGACGACTATTTTCCCGTTGTCGGCGAAGAATTCGGCCAGGGAAAGGGCCGCCGCGATCCCGCCCTCTCCTTCCTGGTATGTATAATTGATGTGTTTGAGGCCGAAGTCCTTCCCGTTTCCGAGCAGTCGCAGGAACTCGCCGGCATTATTCCCCCCGGTTACGATCAGAATTTCCTCAATTCCCGCGTTCACGAGCGTCTTGATCGGGTAATAAATCATCGGCTCCTGGTAAACAGGCAGCAGGTGTTTATTGGTGACTTTAGTGAGCGGCAGCAATCTGCTGCCCAGGCCGCCGGCCAGTACTATTCCTTTCATGGGACCTCCAATCTTATATGGCGAAAGGCTAAGGGCGAAGGGCAAAAGGGCTCCAGCCGGTCCTACGCTGCCGGGCCTTTTCGTCCTTCGCCTTTTGCCTTTCGCGGCATGAAAAATGGCAATGCCCCGACCCGAGTACGGCTGCGGAGCACTTCAACAAACATTTACATCATCCCTTTCCTTTACTCAATAAAAAAGGGGCGGAAGGCTGAGGGCTGAAGGCTCGGGGCCAAAGGCAAAATGAGACCGCTTCCGTACCCGACCT
>JAQTPK010000034.1:5517-28778 GCA_028712885.1 Syntrophales bacterium
GGTAACTATGATTAAGAAAAAAGATAATTCGGATGAATTAAAGACCGCCCGGGACAAGGAGTACATGCGGCGCGCGCTCTCGCTCGCCCGCCGCGGCATCGGGCGGGTCAGCCCCAATCCGGCCGTGGGATCGGTAATCGTCCGGGGCAGTCAGGTAATCGGAGAAGGTTATCACCGGGAATACGGAGGCGCCCACGCCGAAATAGCCGCGCTGGAAAGCGCATCCGGCCCGGTGCGAGGCGCCGAAATTTATGTCACGCTCGAACCGTGCACCCATTTCGGCAAGACCCCGCCCTGTGTAAACCGGATCATCAGGGCCGGACCGGCGCGCGTAATCATCGGAACGGAAGACCCGAACCCGCTCGTCTCGGGAAAAGGGATCAGAGCCCTCCGGGGAAAAGGGATCGAAACTTCCGTCGGCATTCTGGAGAAAGAGTGCCGGGAGCTTAACGAGTTTTTTTTCAAGTACATCAGGACGGGGATCCCTTATGTCACGCTTAAATTCGCGCAGAGCCTTGACGGGCGCATAGCCGCGCGCGGCGGCGACTCCCGCTGGATCAGCTCCCCGGAATCGCGGAAAATCGCTCACGCCGAACGGCGCCGGCACGACGCCGTCATGGTCGGGTCAGGCACGGTCATGAGAGATGACCCGGAACTTACGGTCCGCCTCGTCCGGGGTAAGTCTCCCCTGAGAATCGTCCTTGATTCAAGCCTGCAGATATCTCCCGCGGCGAAGGTGCTGCAGATGCAGGATGCGAAGACCATTATCGTGACTGCGGACCGGGCCGGCGGAGGCAAAAAGAGCAGGCTGGAAAGGATGGGTATAGAGGTGATATCCGTTGATCCGGACCTTGAGGGCCGTCCGGACCTCCGTAAAGTGCTGGTCCGTCTGGGAGAGAGGAATATATCATCCGTTCTCGTCGAGGGGGGTGCGGAGCTCCTCACGTCCTTTTTGAAGACCGATCTTCCCGACCGGATCGTCGCTTTTATCGCACCGAAAATAATCGGGCAGGGGATAGAAACTTTCGGTGATCTGGGGATCGCAAAAATAGAGGATTCCATTCCGCTTAAATTCAGAAAAATCACCAAATCGGGCGGGGATGTGCTCGTGGAAGGAATTTTCGTTAAATAAATCCCAAGTTCCAAGCACCATCCTTCGACTGGCTCAGGATTATCTGAACAAATCCTAAACAAATTCTAAATACAAAATTCAAATCAGCCTGATCCCGTAATCGAGTAACTCTGCACTGTTGTTTTGGGATTTTGCATTTTGAATTTTGGATTTGTTTGGGATTTGGGATTTTGGATTTAGGATTTCTTTTCCAGGTTCTTCAGTATCGCCTGCGCTCCCCGGATTCCATCCAGCGCCGAGCTCATTATGCCCCCGGCATATCCGCTTCCTTCGCCGCAGGGATAGAGTCCCGCAATGTTCCGGCTCCTCCCGTCTTCTCTCCTCGTAATCCGCACCGGCGAGGAAGTCCTGGTCTCCACGCCGATAAGATTGGCCTCCGGAGAAATGAACCCGGGCATTTTCTCGCCGAAGCGCAGCAGGCCCTGCTTCAGGGCTTCCGTCAGGAAGTGCGGGAGCACATCCCGAAGCGGGACCGGCTTTACTCCCGGACGGTAGCTTGCATGACCAACGCGCCCGCTGTATTTATCTTGGAGGAATTCGAGAAGGCCCTGGGCCGGGGCCCGGTAATCGCCTCCCGCCGCGGTGAACGCCCGCCTTTCCCAGAATTTCCTGAACTCCAGACCGGCAAGGGGAGACGCGGACCCGAAATCGCCGGGACGAACGTTTGCCACGATGGCGCTGTTGGCGTACGCGCCGTTCCGCCGGTGGAGGCTCATTCCGTTCGTGACTACTCCACCCTCCTCGGAACTGGAGGCGATGACGCATCCTCCGGGGCACATGCAGAAGCTGTAGACGCCCCTCGCCGGGCCGCCCGGACCGGCGGTCAGGAAATAATCAGCCGGCGGCAGGCCTTTCAAACCGCTCCAGGCGCCGTACTGGATGCCGTTGATCGTTTCCTGCAGGTGTTCTATACGGAGGCCCATGGCGAACGCCTTCGGTTCGAGGTCGGCGCCGATCTCCTCCAGGATGCGGTAGATCTCCGGCGAGCTCTGCCCCGCCGCGAGCAGAATGTGGCCGGTCGGTATCTCTTCCCTGCCGTTCACGACGAGTCCTTCCACCACTCCGCGCGGGGCAAGAATTCCCGTGACCTTTGCCCCGAAGCGGATTTCGCAACCCATCCCGGCAAGCCCCCGCCGGAAATTCCCTACCACCTCCCTCAGCTTGTCCGTCCCGATATGCGGTTTGGCATCGTAGAGTATCTCCGGCGGCGCGCCGAAATCCACCAGCGATTTTTTTATCATATCGAGAAAGCCGCTCCGCACGCGCGTGGTCAGCTTTCCATCGGAAAACGCACCCGCCCCCCCTTCGCCGAAATGCACGTTGCTGTCCTGCTCCAGCAATCCCTCTTTCCAGAACGCCTCTACATCCCTCCGGCGCGTTTCGATTTTGCGGCCCTTTTCGAGAAGGAGGACCGGAACGCCGCTGGAAGCGAGCGCGTAAGCGCCGAAGAGGCCCGCCGGCCCGCACCCGATCACGACAGGCCGCTTCTCCGGAGGGGAAACAGCGGCAAATCCGGGAGGGCTTTCGTCTTCCGTGATTTTGTATTTGACCTCTTTTCCCGTTTCTTTTATAAATGCCGGCTCACGGCTTGCGGAAAAGCGGACCGAGTAAAGCCAGGAGGGGGGACGCCGTCCTCTCGCGTCGAGCGATTTCCTTACTATCCGGAAAGGGCCGATCTCCTCCGGGGACATTCCGGTCATGGCGGCAAGCGCGGCCAGGATGTCCTTTTCGCTGTGTTCGAAAGGAACCCGGATATCGAAAATTTGGATGTTCATGGCAAAAGACCGAAGGCTAAGGGCAAAAGGGCTAAGGGCAAAAAAACCAAATGAAGTTCGGGTCTATCGGTTTTCTTTTGTCTTTAGCCTT
Organism: Syntrophales bacterium; assembly: GCA_028712885.1. Taxonomy (GTDB): domain Bacteria; phylum Desulfobacterota; class Syntrophia; order Syntrophales; family UBA4778; genus JAQTPK01. Next base: position 8,516 of record JAQTPK010000034.1, read on the forward strand.
TTGCGTTTTTCCTTTGCCCTTAACAGATTAGATTGAAAAAATCCGATTCACGTGGTTAATCTCCACAAGAAATCTGAAAGAGGATAGCCCATGCCCTGGTTCGCCGTCCACACCCGAAGCCGGCACGAGGATGTCGCTTGTCGGGGTCTTCTCCTTAAATCCATTCACGCCTTCCTACCAAAAATGGAGGTCTGGAGCAAAAGGAAAGATCGCCGCAGGAAGATTCAGGTGCCGATTTTCCCCGGATATCTCTTTGTTGAGGTCGAACCCGACAACCATACGAGGCTCAGCGTCCTGACCACTCCCGGCGTCGTACGCATGTTGGGTAAAAAGGCCGGCGGGGATCCTATCCCCGTTCCGGAATCTCAGATATCGGCCGTGCGGCGCGTCGTGGAATCGCGCGTCGAGATGCACCGCATTCAGTACCCTGAGGCAGGGGAAAAAGCGATGATCATCGACGGTCCGTTTACCGGAATTGAAGGGACCGTGCTCAAAACGGATCTGGCCAGGGAATTGTTTGTCATCTCCATCGAGCTCCTCCAGCGGGCCGTCGCCATCAAGGTAGAAGGATTCCAGATACGGAAAATATGATCGGAAGTCTCAAGTCTCAAGTCCCAAGTCTCAACTCAGTCAATCAGGTACTATAAGTTTTCAATCTGACAGGTTAACGGAATACTTTTACACGGGTTCTGCTGTTCCGGTCTTTTAACTTGAGGGCCTGTTGCTCAAATAAGCTCGTTCATACTTTCAAAGTTCGGCGGTCGGGTCGGATTCCTCCCGGCGCACAGGTCTTTTCTGCCGCTCTATTCTCTCGCTCCGCTGTAACGCACATTCGTCCGGAATCAAAGCATGTGAGAAAGCCGAAGCTGGTGGCCGGACTCATGGTGCGTTACGGGCGCTACGCTGTGAGAAGAGCGGCGACGAAAAGACCTGTTAATGCGCCGTCCGGAACCCGGCCCCACCCGCGCACCGAAAATCTCCAGAAAACTTCTGGACTGTTTGGGCAACAGCCCCTTGAGACCTGAAACCTGAGACTTGAGACTAACTGTTAAACGCCTCCATCACTTCCCTGATCAGCAGCTCGCCCCTGCCCTGGTACTTCGGTGAGAAATGGAAGGGAGTGACCCGCTTGACGCCCGCCCTCCTTGCCAGCTCGCCGGCCTGGCGCGCCGTCAGGTGATATTTGTCCCTGGCGCGGATTGAATCCTCCCCCAGAAAGCACGCCTCGATAAAAAGGTGGTCGGCGGCCGAGGCGATGCCGACGATCTTTTCGGCGTTCTCCGGACTGAAGACCGAGTCTGCAATGTAAGCTATTTTGCAGCCCTCCGCTATTGACACGGCCTTTCTTTTCAGGAGACCCAGAGGGAGGATTTTTCCCGGCACGCGCATGCCGCCTTCCCGCCACCAGACCTGCACGGGCGAATCGTCCGGCTCGCCTTTAAGGATGGCGTCCTTCAGCTGAGTCAGCCAGGGCCCGACCGGCAGTCCCATTCTTTCCAGGGCATTCTTCCTGATATTCACCCGCTGCCTTTCCTGCAGGGAGAAGGCGAGGCTCGGAATCTTGTGATCGAGAATAACGCAGCTTACGGAATAATGGCTCCCCTCGACCAGTTTGCCTGTAAAATCTCCCCTGGGCAGCATCTCAGGACGAAACGAGTTCTGGAGCGCAAACCGGGCCGAAACGGTCTGGCTCCGGTCCAATTCCGTCACCGTGATCACAAGGCTGTTCGTATAATTCTCGACAAGATTCCAGGTGTAGGAGGCTATCCTGTTTTCGACGTTCCGGATGAAACCCGGCGGCCCATAAAGGTCAAGCTCTTTATCTCTTCCCAGCACGACCCTGAGCAGGTGATCGAATCCGACGAAATGATCCATATGCGTATGAGACACGAAAACATGCCGGATCTTGAGAATATTCCGGTTCGGAAGATTACGGATGTCCCCCATATCGAAGAGAAGGGCGTCTTTTCGATGGAGAAGCTCCACATACAGCCCCGGATCTTCAAACGGTTCGTTTACCAGGTGCGCCTGAAACATGATTTATCATATCAAAAAAACATTGACTTTCCTTCCTGTTTTCGATACTCCCAAGCGGTTACAAAAAAGTACAGTCGGGCTGGAAATTTGAAAGGCTTCATAAAAATCAACAAGGAACTCTGCAAGGAGTGCCAGCTCTGCATTCAGGTCTGCCCTAAAAACCTCATCCATCTCTCGGAAGAATTTAACGCCAAGGGATACCACCCCATCCGGTTTTCAGAAAATGGAGAATGTACGGGCTGCACCGTGTGCGCGATCATGTGCCCGGAAGTCGCAATAGAGGTTTACCGTGAATAAGATCCTGATCCAGGGCAACCGGGTAATCGGAGAGGCCGCCATCCGCGCGGGCTGCAGGTTCTACGCGGGCTACCCCATAACCCCGCAGAACGAGCTGACGGAATACATGGCCGACAATCTCCGCAAGGCGGGAGGCACGTTTATCCAGGGCGAGAGCGAAATCGCTTCCGTCAACATGATCCTCGGCGCCAGCGCGGCGGGAGCGCGCGTGATGACCTCTTCCTCCAGTCCCGGCATATCCCTGAAACAGGAAGGCATATCCTCTATGGCGGCGGACGAGCTCCCCGGCGTGATTGTAAACATGATGCGGGGCGGACCCGGCCTCGGGAACATCAGCCCTTCCCAGGGAGACTATTTCCAGGCGACAAAGGGAGGGGGGCACGGAGATTACCGCGTCATCGTACTCGCCCCGGCTTCCGTTCAGGAGCTCGCAGACCTCACGATGGACGCGTTCGATCTGGCGGATGAGTACCGGAATCCCGTCATGATCCTTGCCGACGGCATGATCGGACAGATGATGGAGCCGGTCCTGTTCAAGACCCCGAAACCGCGCAGCTACAGTGAAAAATTCCATCTCCGCGGCTGCGGGGAAGGAAAGAGCAAATTCATCCGGGGACTGATCCTCGATCCCCTGCACGAAGAAGAGCACAACTGGAAGCTGCACAGGAAATACAAGACGATCATCGCGCGGGAGCCGCGTCATGAAACCTTCCGGACGGAGGATGCCGATTTCCTGGTCATCGCGTACGGAACCGCCGCCCGCGTCGCGAAGGGCGCGATCAAAAGGGCGAGGGAAAGCGGGATACGCGTGGGTCTCCTGCGCCCGATAACGCTCTGGCCCTTTCCGTCGGATGCCGTACGCAGCTTCGCCGGAAAAGCATCAAAGTTTCTGGTCTTCGAGATGAGCACGGGGCAAATGCTGGAAGACGTCCAGCTCGCGCTCGGAAATTCCGAAAAGATCCATTTTTATGGACGGCCCGGCGGAGTAGTTCCTGCTCCGGTCGAAGTGGCGAAAATTATCGCACAGCATGCCTGATGCTGAAGGCTTAAGGATATGAAACAGGTATTTACGCGGCCCAAATCGTTGAAGCAGGCGGTATTTCATTACTGCCCGGGATGCGGCCACAGCATCGTTCACCGCCTTATCTGCGAAGTCATCGACGAGATGGGGATCCGCGGAAAAACAATGGGCGTCCCCCCGGCGGGCTGCGCCGTGCTGGCGTATAACTATTTTGACGTGGACATGCTCGAGGCGCCGCACGGCCGCGGATGCGCCGTCGCGACCGGATTGAAGAGGGTTCTTCCGGACCGCGTCATCTTCTCCTACCAGGGCGATGGAGACCTTGCCGCCATCGGCACCGCCGAGACCTTCCACGCCGCCAACCGGGGAGAAAACATCACGGTATTCTTCATCAACAATGCCGTGTACGGAATGACCGGCGGGCAGATGGCCCCGACGACCCTGCTGGGTCAGAGCACCACCACTTCCCCGCCGGGCAGGAATGCGCTCCTCGACGGCCACCCGGTAAAGATGAGCGAGATACTTTCCCACCTCGACGGGACGGTATACATCGAGCGGTGCGCGGTGAATTCGCCGGCGAGGATCCTACAGACAAAAAGAGCCATCCGGAAATCTTTCACCTACCAGATCGAAGGCCGCGGTTTCACCCTTCTGGAAGTTCTCTCGCATTGCCCGACAAACTGGAAGATGACCCCGGTGGAATCCTGCAAGTGGGTGGAAGAGACGATGACGAGGCATTATCCGCTCGGCGTAATCAAGGATATTCCCGGCGCGGAAAAAGAGAAAAAGGACAAATAGAAGGTCCGGCCATGCTGATCAAATCCTTATTCGCAGGTTTCGGAGGCCAGGGGGTCCTGATGATGGGCTACAGCCTGGCCCATGCGGCCATGAACGAAGGATACCACACCACGTACCTGCCTGCGTACGGCGCGGAAGTGAGGGGAGGAACGGCAAACTGCACGGTCGCGATCTCGGATGAGGAAATCGCTTCGCCGGTCGCATCCGCACCCGATTACCTGGTGATAATGAACACGCCGTCGCTTTATACCTTTCAGAACCGGGCGGCCCAGGGCGGGACCATTTTCCTGAATTCTTCCATCATCGATGCCCGCCCCACGCGCAAGGAAGTGGGCATTCTGGAGATCCCCGCCGGAGAAATCGCGGAAAAAATGGGAGACCCGCGTGTTGCCAACGTCGTCGTGCTCGGGGCATTTATCCGGAAGACCGGCCTGATCAGCCCGGGAGGATACCTGAAGAGCCTCCGCAAGATCATGGGGGAGAGGAAAAAGGCGATCATGGAGATAAACCGGAAGGCCTTCGCCGCGGGATTTGATCTTTTCCCGGAGGGTTCGTAATGGCGGTCATGCAGATATCGGTAACCCTGGAGAACGTGCCCGGCGCGCTGGCCAGGCTGGTCGACATCTTCGACAAGGAGGACGTCAGCACCAAGGCGATCGCGGCCGCCAGCCTGGAGAAAGACAGCATCGTCCGGCTGATCGTAAACGATCCCCAGAAGGCGATTTCCGTTCTCGAGAGCTTCCATTTCAACTACCAGGTGGATCCCGTGCTTGCGGTAGAAGTGCCCTGCCACCCCGCCGGCATGAACGCCATCGTCAAGCCCCTGAAGGATGCCGACGTGAATATCCATTACATCTACACGACCATCGAGCGCCTCGGCAAAGAGACCATCCTGATCATCGGCGTGGACAAGCTGGATGACGCCAGCGAAATCCTTAAACAGCATTGGATCACCTTCGTCGGGGACAAGGTCTATACTCTGTAGTTTCAAGTCTCAAGTCTCAAGTTTCAAGTTGAACAGACGGACCCTTTCCTTTACCAGACCAGAATAGGCACGCCGCTTTATTTCAAATCGAAATTCGGTCTATATGGAATCAGAGCAGTTGTCAGCACAACTTGAGACTTGAGACCTGAAACTTGAGACTTCTTATGACTGTTTCCCCCGAGAAAGAAAAAGCCCTGGCCGAGCGGATGGAGAAGTTGGGTATCCGCGAGAGCGATTTGAGGGAAACATTCGTCCGGTCTTCCGGCCCGGGAGGCCAGAATGTGAACAAGACGGCCACGTGCGTGCAGCTCGTCCACCTGCCCACGGGTCTTTCCGTCAAATCCCAGCAGTCCCGCTCCCAGGCGGAAAACCGCTTCATGGCGCGCCGGATCCTGGCCGACCGCATTGATACTATTCAGAAAGGAAAGCTCAGCGCGGAGAGGATGAAGGCCGAAAAGATCAGGCGGCAGAAACGGAAGCGGTCGAAGCGGGCCAAGGAAAAAGTCCTTGAGCAGAAGCGGCTCCAGTCGGAGAAAAAGGCGAGGAGAAGGTCCCCCGGCCGATCAGAATAAAAGTCTATAACAAAGGTAACGGGTCATAGGTATGGGGTTATAGGATGACCCGTAACCAATTACCAATTCCCGTAAACCCGTTACCCATTACCCTGCTTTTCAGCATGAAGACATCCCTTGCGGCATTTGTCCACGCAGTTGCTGTCGCACGGCTCCACGTGAATAGTCACGGTAGCCGCCGGGTACTGCCCCGTTATCTCGCTCTTCAGCAGTTTCGTTATATCGTGGGAATTCATGACGGACATCGCGGGATCGACCTTCAGATGGAACTCTATGAATCTGAAATGCCCCGCTTTGCGCGTCCTCAGATCGTGAAAGCCCCTGATGACCTCTTTGCGGCCGGCAATGCAGCGGCGGATCCATTCGACTTCGTGATCGGGAAGATTGACATCCATCAGATCCCCGGCCGATCTCGCCGTCAGATCATAGGCCGCTTTTAAAATCAGCAGGGCCACCGTGATTGCAGCCACAGGGTCCAGCCAAAGGAGATTCCTGCCGGGGAAAATCCATTGTCCCGCCCAGATAAGGGAGAGTGATACCATTACTCCGATCGAGGTATATACGTCCGTGCGGAGATGCCAGGCATCCGCCTGGAGGGCGACGGAATCGGTTTCACGCCCCACTTTAAACAGCATTTCTGAAACGGCTGTATTGACGGCTGCCGAGACCAGCATTATACCGATCCCCCACCCGAGATGGACCACCGGCTGCGGGTGCGCAAGCTTGTCTGCCGCTTCGATGATGATCCAGACCGCCGCGCCGAATATGAGCATGGCTTCGATCGTCCCGGAGATGTTCTCGATTTTGCCGTGCCCGAAGGGATGGCGACGGTCGGCGGGGACGCTGGACGTCTTCACGGAGAAAAAAGCAATGACGGCGGCCAGCAGGTCCACCCCGGAATGGATCGCCTCCGATATGATCGAGACGGAGCCGATCAGGAGTCCAACGGTCAGCTTGATTGCCGTCAGGGCCGTATTGGACAGAACGGACAAGCCGGCTATGCGTATTTTACGGCGCTGCATTTCCATGAGCATCCGCTCTCTCAGAAATCAGACTGCTTATTACCCGGTTTTGTCTGAAAAGCCAACAATTAAGAGCCGCAAAAAGAAATGGGACGGATATAGTAAAGGCAGGCAAACATAAGTCGGAGGATATTCAGACAGGCTTTATTTTAAATTATCTGTTCTTAAAAGGTATCGTTATATCAATAACTGTTCCCTCCCCCCTCTTTCCCCTGATATTCACTTCGCCGTCATAGGCGGCCAACCGCTCTCTCATGCCGCGGATTCCGGTGGAGCTTTTTTTTCTCAGGTCCTGGGGACTGATGCCCTTCCCGTTATCCGCTACAGTCAGATTCAAATGACCGTCGTACTGCACTAAATTTATCCTGAGCAAAGTGGCGCCCGAATGCCTGATGATGTTCGTAATGCTTTCCTGGACGATCCGAAAGAGCACTGTTTTCAGTTTGCCGTCGAGTCCGCTCTCATCTATATGCGAATCGAACTCGCACTCCATGCCCGTCCTGTTCCGGAGCACCTGGAGCTGCCACTCGACCGTTGCGACGAGGCCGAGGTCGTCAAGGATACCGGGCCTGAGCTCGGAGGAAATGCGCCGGATAAGCTCGATGGCGGGATCGATATAGCCCTTCATGAACTCCGTTTTCCGGATCAGCTCTATGCGGTCCGGCGGGAGCCGTTTCAGCAGCCACGAAAGGTCCATCCGGAACCCGGCCAGCACCTGCCCCAGTTCGTCGTGAAGCTCCCGCGCGATCGCCGTTCTCTCCTCCTCCCGGATGTCCTCGAGCCGATTCATAACTTTCTTCAGATCGGAATGGGCCTTGCGGAGTTTTGCTTCGCTTTGCATCAGTTCGCGGGTTCTCTCCTCAACCTTCTGTTCCAGCTCTCCGTAAGCCCTCTGCAGAGCTTCCTCTGCCCGTTTAAGCCTGGTGATATCTCGGGCGGCGGCAAAGACCCCTTTGATTCTGCCCTGCTCGTCCCGGTACACGGACGCATTATAGAGTACGGGCATGATCTGCCCTTTCCGGTGCTTCAGCTGGAGCGGATAATCCCGGACGATGCCCTTCCGGAATACGCTCTCATAACCGGCCCTCGCCCTCTCCGGTTCGGTGAAGAATTCAGAAAAATCCTTCCCGATGAGATCCGTCCTGGAAAACCCCGTTGCTCTTTCGGAAGCCTGATTGACATCGGTTATTTTCCCCTCCATGCTTATCGTCACCAGCGGGTCGGGACTGACTTCAATCAGGCTCCGCGCGTACAGCGACGCCGCTTTCAACTCGGATGTCCGCTCCAGAACCCGCTGCTCCAGTTCCGTCCTTATTTTCAGAAGATTTTCTTCATTCCGCTTGCGCCCGGTTACGTCTATCAATGAAGTAATGAGAACTTTTTCTTCTGAAAGCATGCTGATTTGTGAAGAAAAAAGGCCGATCCATTCTTTGCCGCTCTTTTTGACGAACGTGTATTCCCGATTACAGATTGAGCCGCGCCGTTCCAGTTCGCGGGCCGCTCGGGCGCGTTCTTCCGGATTTTTCCAGAGCTTTAATTCAGGACAGGTTTTCCCTACCGCCTCAATCCGGGGAAAACCCGTCAATTCGCACCACCTGTCGTTTACATCTATAAAGAATCCGTCACTGAGTCGTGTGATTGCCATCGCGGAGGTGTTCAAACGGAACGCCCTCGAAAATTTTTCTTCCGATACCCGCAACGCCTCCTCGACGCGCTTGAAATCCGAGATATCGTAACTGATGCCGCCAAAACGGACCGGGGTGCCGTCGGATGCGTACGCCGCCTGTCCCAGGGAACGGAGCCACCTGACCTCACCCGACCCGGGATTGACGGCGCGGTATTCGCTTTCGAACATTGTGCGTCCCCATACCGCCCTCTCCATGGCAAGGCGGGTCGATTCCAGGTCGTCCGGGTGAAGCCTGTTCCACAATAGATCTACGCTGATTTCTTCGCGCGGTGAAATAAAGAAAAGTTTACTTGCCTGGTTGTCCAGGTTGAGCCGGTCCAGCGGCAAATCGCCGCTCCAGAAGCCTATGCCGCTTCTCTCCAGAACCCGGCGTAAAAGGAGGTTTTCCTCAAGGACTTCTTCCAGGCAGAATTCGCAGGATTTTGTTTTGCTTACTGCTTCCATTCCGTATCTTCCTCCTCCAGCTCGAATCTGATGCGCAGCTGATTGAGATAGAATTTCGGGAAAGCATTTCGAAAAACAAAGGAAAAACTCAATTTGCGGAGTAAAGCATATTCCATAAAATGCATCAAGACAAAACTACGTATCTGTAGGTCTTTTTCCTATATTTGGGTTCTTTTCCCCAGAAAGTCCCCTGATTTGTGATGTTATTTTTACCATTCAGGCTGTCGGCTCGGAAGAAATACTTTCCGGAAAGATTGAAGACAGGCCAGGCCGACTGCCTTTTCCGGAAGGATTGGTGAAAGGATATTGTACAAAAGAGGCTAAGAGGATGGGATGGTGAGAAGGTGAGATTTCTAACCTATCATTTTTTCTACAGGCTGTTTAAAAACTTGTCCCGGACTTGATCCGGGATGTCCAGATGCTCCTCTTTTCGTTCAGCCTTTCAAAAGTGCCCGGATGCTAGGCGCGCAAGCCCGAGGAGCGCAGCATACTTCTGTCACGTATGTGAGCACCGGAGGGCGCAGCGCAACAACGCAGATGGGTGCTTTTGGAAGGCTGAAGAAAAAGGAAAGGGAGAAGGAGTCGCATCTGTTATTCGCTCCCTCTCCCTTTAAATTAGAGCTGAAATGTCTGCTGCCTTACCCGAGGTATTTAAGCAAGGGGTTGGCGTAAAGAATGACAAGCGAAATGACCAGCGCGTAAATCGCGATGGATTCCGTCATTGCCAGGCCGACCATCATGGTCAACATAACTTTCCCCTGCGCTTCGGGGTTCCGTCCGACTGCATTGGTGCTGCCGCTGGTGGCCTGTCCCATTCCGAGACCGGTTCCGATCGTGCCCAGACCCATCACGAGTCCCGCCGCGATCAGGCTGCATCCGACGATGATAGCCTTTGTGTAATCCACCGTTCCGGCCGCTTCCGCCGCCATCGCCAGGGGAGCAAGTACCATGACGAAAGCAAAACCAACCAGAATAGCTACAACTTTCTTCATTTTTTCCTCCTGTTGTATTATTGTGATGTAAAGGCTTCGGCCGCTGTAAAATCCAGAATTTCTCCGATATCACCCCCTTTTACCAAATAATATCGTAAATATCTCCACTGACGGGATATTGTCAAGAGTTTATTAAAAAGATTAAAACAATTGACGACTGCGCAAGACTTCCATATAAAAGAAAAGTTAATCGGAAACCGGAATGCAGCGGAATGGAAAAGTCGGTCAGGGAAATTGCGAAGCGGCTGCAGGGAGATATTCCCCTTACGCCGAGGCCCTTTCAGCGCATCGGCGTAGAAGCCGGATTCACGGAATCGGAGGTTGTCGCAGCCGTCAGGGAATTCCTGGCGGCAGGGGTGATCAGGAAATTCGGCGCCGTCTTGAGCCATCGCGAAGCAGGCTATTCGAGCAATGCCATGGTGGTATGGGCGGCCCCCCCGGAGCGCGCCGCAGACGTGGGCCGCATTCTCGCCGGTTTCCGGGAGGTGACCCATTGTTACGAACGCGTCCCCGCTTTCGAGGGAAAATACACGGTCTTCAGCATGATCCATTTCCGGGGGGCATTACGGAATGAAGTTCTGGAAGAGATGTCGCTGAAAACCCGAATCGGCGATTACAAGGTGCTCCGGTCCCTGCGGGAACTGAAAAAAACAAGCATGGTTTATTTCTGACAATGGAAAAAGATCCTTCAATCCTCTTCAGGCGCGCCGGGAAAGTCATCCCCGGCGGGGTTAACAGCCCGGTTCGGGCGTTTCGGGCGGTGGGCGGAGAGCCCCTTTTCATTTCCCGGGCATCCGGGTCGCGGGTGTACGATTCCCGAGGAAAAGAATACATAGATTACGTGGCCTCCTGGGGTCCGATGATCCTCGGCCACGCGCATCCGGCCGTGACCGAGGCCGTCGCCCGCGCCGCACAATCCGGGACAAGCTACGGTGCGCCGACCGAAGCGGAAATCGAAATGGCCGAGATCATTACCGGCGCCATTCCCTCTGTGGAAAAGATCAGAATGGTGAACTCCGGAACGGAAGCGGTCATGAGCGCCGTCCGGCTGGCAAGGGCGTTCACCGGCAGGAAGCGCATCGTCAAATTCGAGGGATGCTATCACGGACATTCCGATTCCCTCCTCGCGAAGGCCGGTTCGGGAATCGCGACTTTCGGTATCCCGGGGAGCCCCGGCGTTCCGGCCGAACTGGCGGCGCTGACGATAACGCTGCCTTTCAACGACGGCGGCGCCCTGCGTTCGGCTTTTTCCTCGGCGGGACATGAAATAGCCTGCGTAATCGTCGAGCCGGTCCCCGGAAACATGGGCGTAGTCCCGCCGAAAGAGGGTTTCCTCGAAACGCTGAGGGAGACTACGGCGGCCGGCGGCAGCCTCCTGATTTTCGATGAAGTGATTACGGGTTTCAGGCTCACATTCGGAGGCTGCCAGAACCTTGCGGGAATCCGGCCGGACCTGACCTGTCTTGGCAAGATCATCGGCGGGGGGCTTCCCGTGGGAGCTTTCGGCGGCAAAAAGGAAATCATGGATCGCCTCGCTCCGGAAGGTCCTGTCTACCAGGCCGGAACCCTTTCGGGAAACCCGCTGGCGATGGCCGCCGGGATCGCGACGCTGAAAACTCTGCGCGACGGCCGTATCTACCCTGTCATCAACAAGCTGTGCGAAGAGCTCTGCAGGGAGCTGCGGGGGCGTTTCCGGAGAAAAGGCATTCCTGTCCGCATCCAGCAGTACGGTTCGATGTTCACTCCGTTTTTCACGGCCGAAGAGGTTGCGGATTATCAGACGGCGGCCCGGTCCGACACAGGCGCATTCGCCGGGTTTTTCCGGGAGATGCTCGCCGGCGGGATCAATCTCCCGCCGTCCCAGTTCGAGGCGTCTTTCATTTCGGGCGCGCATAGAGATGCGGACATAGATGCTACGATCACGGCAGCCGACCGCGCACTGGCCAAAATTTAATGGGTTTTAAGTTTCAGGTATCAGGTATCAGGCGCAGTTCGGATTTGACCTGAACCCGATACCCGAAACCGGAAACCTGAAACCCAGTGAATGAGGATATATGAAGAAGGCGTTAATTACGGGGATTACCGGCCAGGACGGCTCCTATCTGGCAGAATTGCTGCTGTCCAAAGGTTATGAAGTCCATGGTCTCATACGTCGCGCAAGCACATTCAATACCGATAGGATAGATCACTTGTACAAGGATTTCCACGATCCACAGGCAAGAATGTATCTCCACTACGGAGACCTGTCCGTTTCGGGACAGCTTACCGACCTGCTCTATTCGGTGCGGCCGGACGAGATCTACCACCTCGGCGCCCAGAGCCACGTCCGGGTGAGTTTCGACATGCCGGAATTCACGGGTGACATCACCGGGCTCGGCACTCTCCGTCTTCTGGAAGCCCTGCGCAAATCCGGCATCAATTCCCGCTTTTACCAGGCCTCGTCCAGCGAGATGTTCGGGTCGGCGCCGCCCCCCCAGAGCGAAACGACCCTCTTCGAACCGCAAAGCCCCTATGCCGCGGCAAAAGTCTACGCGTATTACATTGTCAAGAACTATCGCAAGGCCTACCGGATTTTCGCCTGCAACGGCATCCTTTTCAATCACGAGTCGCCCCGGCGCGGAGAGACGTTCGTCACCCGCAAAATAACCCGGGCGGCGGCGCGGATAAAACTCGGCCTCCAGGACGCACTCTACCTGGGCAACCTTGAGGCAAAGCGCGATTGGGGCTACGCGGGGGATTACGTTGAGGCGATGTGGATGATGCTTCAGCAGGACGAGGCGGATGACTTCGTGATCGCGACGGGGGAGACGCATTCCGTCCGGGAGTTCGCGGAAAAGGTTTTCGAAAAACTCGGGCTCGACTTCCTGAAATACGTGAAAAGCGATCCGAGGTATTTCCGCCCGGCGGAAGTCGACGTCCTGCTCGGAGACGCCCGCAAGGCCAGGAAGAAGCTGGGATGGCGGCCGAAAGTGAATTTCGAAGACCTGATCGACATGATGATCGCGGAGGACCTCGAGCTGGCGAACAAGGAGAATACCCTGCTCAAGGCCGGACACACCGGCTGCGGCCAGGTCGCCAGGATAGGCAAATAGGCGGCCGCCTGATGAATTTCCTTTCCTCCAGAATCGCGGTCACGGGCGGCAACGGCTTTCTAGGCAGACATGTCGTCGCCCGCCTCCGCGAGAAGGGCGCCCGAAACGTATTCACGTTCCGGTCATCGGAGTTCGACCTGGTCGACCCGGAGCAGATCCGGAAGATGTACGATGCCTTTTCTCCCGAAATCGTGATCCATCTGGCCGCCAGGGTCGGCGGCATCGGCTTCAACAGGGAGAATCCGGCCGTTCTCTTTTACGATAACCTGATGATGGGCGTCCAGACGATGCATGAGGGCTGGCGGCGCGGCATCCGGAAGTTCGTCGCGCTCGGCACGATCTGCGCGTACCCGAAATTCACCCCCGTGCCCTTCCGGGAGGAAGATATCTGGAGCGGCTATCCGGAGGAGACAAACGCCCCGTACGGCCTTGCGAAAAAGATGATGCTTGTCCAGGCCCAGGCGTATCGAAAGCAGTTCGGGTATAATGCCGTTTATCTGTTGCCCGTGAATCTTTACGGTCCGGGAGACAATTTCGACCCACGGGTTTCCCATGTCATCCCGGCCCTGATTAAAAAGTGCGTGGATGCCGTCCTCCGGTCCGAAAATGAAATCGTAGTCTGGGGGACCGGCGCGGCCACAAGGGAGTTCCTGTACGTGGAAGACGCGGCCGAGGCGATAGTTCTCGCGGCGGAAAAATACGACAAGGAGGATCCGCTTAATATCGGAGCCGGATTCGAGATCTCGATCAGAGAACTACTCGATATCATTGTAGAATTAACCGGTTACCGCGGCCGGATCAAGTGGGACGCCTCCCTGCCGGACGGACAGCCTCGCCGCATGCTGGATACATCGCGGGCCTTCCGGGAAATCGGTTTCCGGGCCTCGACTGATTTCAGGGAGGGATTGAAGAGAACTATCGAATATTATAAGCGGATTTCGGATGCGGGGCCGGCCTGAAGGGATGCCGTTTCCGTTTGACTTACAAAGGGGTTTATGTTAAAAGCGCGAGGTCCGATCAATAAGGAAACGAAGAACTGGATGATCCAGTTGGCCTACGCCAGCAGCGTGGGATTTGCGATGGTGCTGGCGATCTTCGGCAGCCTGTTTGTCGGCTCCTGGCTGGACCGTAAATTCGGCACGGGAAACAAGCTTACCGTCCTTTTTCTCGTGATCGGGGTCGCCGCCGGTCTGAGAAATATTTACGTGCTGATTAAAAGAAACTTCCCGAACGAGGGAGACGAGATTAAAAGGTGCATCAAGAATGAGCCGCACCGAAAAAGACCCCCTGCAAAAAAAGCTTGAGATCCGCAACTGGATCGTTCTTGCGGCGCTTTCCGCGGCAGGCTGGCTGATTGTTTCCGCACCTTTCGGCCTGGGGATCCTGCTGGGGGGATTGATCAGCATCGCCAATTTCTACGGTCTGTATCTGAGCCTGCGCAAGGCTTTCAGCAGCGTATCCGACAAGAGCAAATCCGTCATCATGGTCCGGTATTATTTCCGTTTCGCGGTCACGGCGGTGATCCTGTATTTCCTCATGACGCGGTTCGAAATAAGCGTTATCGGACTCGTCCTCGGTCTTTCGGTTGTGGTAATCAATATTCTCCTCACGACTTTGATCGAGCTGTCAAAAAAAAATGGAGTCCTTAGGGTCAAGGAGGTAGTTTAGATGCATCCGTTATTATTCCTGGACAACCCGGTTATGCCCCCCCACGTCACTTATGCATGGCTGATAATCGGCCTGCTTGCTTTTCTGTCGTTCCTGGCGACAAGGCGCATGGATATCTATCCGAACAAGGTGCAGAATGTAATGGAAGTGGTCGTCGGCGGCCTGGAAAACCTTCTCGTCGAAACGATGGGCCCGCACGGGCGGAAGTACTTCCCCCTGATCGCGACGCTCGGGCTGTATATTCTGACATCAAACCTGCTCGGGATTATCCCCGGTTTTGATTCACCGACCAATAATCTCAACACTACCGTTTCACTGGCGCTCACGGTCTTTTTCATGACCCATATCGTCGGCGTCAGCATTCACGGCATCAGTTATCTCAAGCATTTCATGGGACCTTCAAAATGGCTTGCCCCCCTGATGATACCGATCGAAATCATCAGCCATCTTTCCCGTCCGCTTTCGCTTTCGATGCGGCTCTTCGGAAACATCATGGGAGAGGACATCGTTCTCGGAGTCGTGCTCCTGCTAGTACCGCTCCTTGTGCCGCTTCCCGTCTTCGTCCTGATGATCTTTACTTCCATCATCCAGACGCTCGTCTTCGTCCTGCTGGCCATGATGTATATTGCGGGATCGATGGAAGAAGCACATTAAAACTGTCATTAGCGATAAAAAAAGCCGGCGCAAGCCGGCTTTTTTTATATTCAAATCCTAAATTCGAAATTCTAAAAGGCCAGTCAATACGTTTTCGGCGGAGGATAAACCATGCATTATGAAATGCAGATGATCCCTGAATTTCCCGTCCGCTTTGCTCCAGCTGTATGAAAAACACTGCGGCCGATTTGCCCTTCACAGGCTTATCTTTTGGTATTTCAGCAGGTTACATTAAATAAGCGCAGGTATATGTTTTGCTTTGTGCCGCACAGAACGATCGTGAATCGGTTCCGCAATGCCCATTCCAATCCGGAGGTTCTAACATGTATAAAAAAATATGTTTCGGTCTTATCTGCGTGATCCTGGTACTCAGCGGGTGCGCGCAGGTCCAGGAAGCATCCAAGACGAAAACGGGACAGGGCGCCGCCATCGGCGCCGCGACGGGCGCGCTCGCCGGCGCAGTTATAGGTCATCAGTCGGGCCACAAAGGCGCCGGCGCAGTGATCGGCGGATTGGCGGGAGCCGCTGTCGGCGGCGCCATCGGACATCAGATGGACAAGCAGGCCAGGGAGCTTTCGCAGATTCCGAACACAAAAGTTATAAGGGAGGGGGACCGGGTTGTTGTTACAATGCAGGATAAAATCCTGTTCCCGGTAAACTCGGCAACCCTGAAGCCCGGGGCGCAATCGAATCTGGGCCGGATGGCGGGGGTAATGAGCAAATATCCCGATTTCAATATCGTCGTGACCGGCCATACCGACAGCACCGGCTCCGACGGCCATAACCAGGCCCTTTCCGAAAGGCGCGCCGGTTCCGTAAAAAATTTCCTGATCTATAAAGGCATACCCAGGGAAAGGATCACGGCCGCGGGCCTCGGCGAATCCATGCCGGTCGCCTCCAACGCCACCACCAAGGGCCGCGAGCAGAACAGGCGCGTGGAGATCGAGATCCGTCCGAAGGCCTGACGTCAAATAGAATCTGAAGGTGAGATGGTGAGAAGCTGAGAGGGCGAGGAATAACCGTTATCCCTTTCACAAAAAACTAGGGACACTTCCCATATTTTCACCCTCGATTTTTTTCTCAAACTCATACCACATATGCTCGTGCCTCAATTCGTAACTGTGGCCCCAGAAAAAGAAGACGCCCCCTTTTTCCCTCACCTCCCTGTATTTATCCCAGAAATAAGGAGCAAGAAAATGGCAGGAGGGATGAAACTCCAGGGAATCGGCCGGCGGATAAGTTCCGGAATCCCCGTTTCCCCTCGCCCAGACATAGCCCGCGGCGCGAACTGCGTCCTTGACCCTCTGATCGTATGAATTGAAGGGATAGCAGAAACCGCCCACCGGCTGACCGAAAGCGGATTGAAGTATTTCCCTGCTCCGCCCCGTTTCCCACGCCATCCGGTCTGGAGTGAGATCGGTCAGGACGGGGTGCGTCATGGAGTGACTGACGATCTCGAAACCTTTATAGACGGCCTGCATTTCGTCCGCGGAGATCCGCAGAATTTCCCGGTCGCCGTCCCGCCACCCGGTCCGGTGTTCCAGGTATAAGCCGGGGATCAGGCAAAACGCGGCCTTCGCCCCGCAGCGCCGCAGTATTGCAATCAATCTGATATCGTCAACCAGCCCGTCGTCATAGCACTGCACGACTCTCAACTGCTGTCTCCTGGAATGGATGCAAGAAGGTGAGAAAGACCGAGTCCAAGCGATCATGACGGAATTTGTTTAAGGTGTCCGGACCCGTTCACAACCAATTCCGATCAATTCTGTTGCAAGACTTCCCGGGCTCTCACCTTCTCAACTTCTCATCCTCTCACCTTCTGTCATCACGGCTGCAGGAGTTTGAAGTTCGTCGGCGGTTCGGTCCGGCGGACTGCCTTTGTATCGAGAAGCTCGAAGAGAACCGCCTCCATCACATGCCAGACCTTTACGCCCGAGCGGGTGCAGCCGGTGACTGTTTCACCCTGCCGGCCGCAGGCCATATGAAGATGCAGAACCGGGTTTCCTTCTTCATCGGGGAAAACCGTTCCCGTCCCGGCCGCCTCGTGAACCTCAGCCAGGACACGGGTCATCGGCGCGACAGGCAGGTCCCTGTCATTCCGGGGGCCGACGACGAGTGTGCTCCCGCCGTCGGCGCCTCCGAGAATGATCAGGGCCGCAGCATTGATCTTCTTTTCCCGGGCAAAATCCTCGATGACCTCATGAACGATTTCCCCGTCTTCAAGACGGATTACAAAAATCCTGCCCGCCCTCGCTTCCGAATACCGCATTTTCAGACCCCCCGCTCGGCTTTGGGGGATTTTACCTCAAACAAACACCAAATTCCAAATCCGAAATTCGTAAGAGTAAGGAGTGAAGCGTAAGGAGTAATGGGTCCATTTAGTCCGTTGGGTTTATTGCGTTCGTCGGGTCAAAAAAAACGATAGATATTGGATCGGGCATCGGCGTGAGGTTATCTTTTGCACACCTTACCCCTTACGCTTTACGCCTCACGTCTTTATGCCACCCGACTTACGCCTTACATTTTCATATCTCTATCGATCTGGCCTTTTCCAGCATCTCTTTTGCCCTGGGGAGAATATCCCGCGCGAACTGCCGGATTTCCGGGATTTTGCCTTTTTCCGATATTCTATTCAGCACGGCAATATCGCGCCCATGCTGCCGTATCATCATCTCACGGTACTTGCGGTCGAACTCTCCCGGCGGCATGAGTGTCAGCCGTTCTATTTCTTCCTTGTGATATGGATCTATCCGGTTCGGAAGAAAGACTTTATACTTCTCGGCGATTTTTTTCAGATCCTCCTGCAATTTCGAATGGGCTTCCACCATTCGGCGGCCGAATTCAGTTATCTCACTGCTCACTCCCCGGCGCTCGGACGCAACCATTCCGAGTCTCACCTGGAACATGTTAACTCTGGCCAGACCCACGAGGAAATCGTTCTCCAATAACGACAGCCTCAATTCTCCCGCAGCCGGCCCGACCTGGGCGGGACTCAGGACCAAGTGACACGTGAAAACGGCCACAAACAACAAATACCTGATCATATTATTCATCAGACACAGTTGAACGAAGGCTTTTCCTCAGTATACATATGTTTTTTCCCGCTACTACGGCTGAAAGCCTGATTTCGAACTAAGACGGAGGATGAAAAAAGCCGGCCGGGTAACGAAAACGCTCCTGCGCCCGGCATCCCCGCCCGGAAAATCGGGATTTTCCACCTGAATGTTTGAGAATCTTCCCGATTGCTCTGCCCGCGTGTTAGCGTGCACTCTACAGAAAAATCGAGGAGGTCCGATCATGAGGGCGGTCGTATTCAAATCACCCTACGAAGTAAATGTCGAGCAGGTGGAAGATCCGAAAATCGGCTCGCCCCGGGATGCCCTGCTCCGGGTCACGACTTCCGGCATTTGCGGCAGCGATCTGCATATGTATGAAGGCAGGACCGGAGCAAGCCCGGGAATTATATTCGGTCACGAGATAATGGGCATCATCGAGGAGGTGGGAGACGGGGTGGTTGGCCTGAAGCCGGGGGACAGGGTGGTCCTGCCTTTCAATGTCGCCTGCGGCTTCTGTTTCAATTGCGTCCGCGGGTTCACGAGCGCCTGCCTTACCGTCAATCCGCATGGGGTAAGCGGAGGTTACGGGTATGTGGATATGGGTCCGTACCGGGGCGGCCAGGCCGAGCAGGTCCTCGTACCTTTCGCCGATTTCAACTGCCTCAAGCTCCCGGGGAGTGAAGAAGACGAGCTGGAGGACGACTTTGTCCTGCTGTCGGATATATTTCCTACCGGGTACCATGGCGCCGTGCTCGCGGGCGTTTTTCCCGGCAGCACGGTGGCGGTATTCGGAGCGGGACCGGTCGGCCTGATGGCGGCATACAGCGCTTCCCTGATGGGGGCCGGTGAAATATACGTCGTGGACTTCATCCCCGAGAGACTCGAGAAGGCGCGCCAGATCGGCGCGATTCCGATCGATTTCTCGAAGGGGGACCCGGTC
This sequence comes from Syntrophales bacterium, assembly GCA_028712885.1. Lineage (GTDB taxonomy): Bacteria > Desulfobacterota > Syntrophia > Syntrophales > UBA4778 > JAQTPK01. The sequence continues at coordinate 27,781 of JAQTPK010000034.1, forward strand.
GGCCGGATCATGGAATTACGGATGAAGTCAGGCCTCAAGCCTGGCGAGGAAAAGATGCCCGGCGTTCTGTGCGGCGTGGACGCGGTCGGATACCAGGCAAGGGATACGAAGAACCCGGGCAAGGAAAATCCGTCGCAGGTCCTTGAAGACCTCGCGCGCCTGGTAAACCCCACAGGCAGCATCGGCATAGTCGGCGTTTACTTCACCAAAGACCCGCGCGGCGTGGACGACCCCGCCCGCAAGGGAAATTTCCTTCTCCCCTGGGGCCGATTCTTCGAGAAGGGGATTGCGATCGGGATGGGCCAGACACCCGTCAAGAAGTACAACGCCATTCTCCGCGATCTGATCGTGGACGGCAGGGCCAAGCCGAGTTTTGTCATCAGCCACCGCATTCCGCTTTCCAAAGTTCCGGAAGCCTACAGGAAATTTGACGAGAGGACGGAGGGACATACAAAGGTGGTCATTAAGCCGAAAATGCATTAAATTAAATCAGGATCAGGCATCGGGCATAGCGCGCAGGAAAAGGAGATTTATACAGCTCAGCCCGTTCGCTCCAATGCCCGGTTCCGAATTTCGAAACCGCCTTGAAAGGAGAAAGAAATGGATTTCAAATCCCTGCTCGCGGCCCGGAGGTCGATCCGGGACTTTCGCGAAGGCGATGTCCCCCCGGATCTCATTCAGGAAATCCTGCAAGAAACCGTGCTCGCTCCGACAGCAAGCAACAACCAGCCGTGCCGCTTCATAATCGTTCGCGACAGGGAATTCATGGAAAGGCTTTCCGACGAGAGCAAGAAAAACTTCCTGGCCGATATCGAAAAGAATCCCGACTCCCCTATGAAGATCTACGAACCGGTCCTGCGAAACAGGGACTTCAATGTGTTTTATAACGCCCCCTGCCTGATATTTTTCGTCGGGAGCAAATCCGTGCGCTCCCTGGACGTCGACTGCGCCCTGACGGCATCCTATTTCATGTTCTCGGCGGCTTCGCGAGGGATGGG
>JAQTPK010000034.1:28878-30362 GCA_028712885.1 Syntrophales bacterium
GCTCTCTCTCGTTGAAACCGGAAAAAATTTTCACCTGGTATCCCCGCGAAAGCGGGTATGGGCGTTCTAAAACAGTCTGTTACAGGATTTTTTCTTCGAAAGGGTCCGGCACTATAGTAACCATGCTGCCGCCGGGCGTCCGCCGGAAGATCTTCTGGACCCGGAGAACGTTATCCGGAAGCTGCAATATGCTCGCCTTAAGGAAATCCCGCGCGAGATCGATCATTGCATAGGTCAGCGGACAACCCCTTTCCTCTCCGCCGTTCAGATGACCGGGGTTGACAAGAATGGTCCCGTTCCTGCGCTGGATGCTGGAAAGATGAGTATGTCCGAAGAGGAAAAGATCGGCCTCGCCCCGCTGGAGGATTTTTTCCGGATTCGGATCATGGCGCAGATCGTTGTAATGGGATTCGGGGGTATGGGTAAGAAATACTTTCCAGTTCTCTATTTCGATCCACCTGCGGTTATGAATGCCGGGATCGCGGTAATACGATTCGTCCCAGGTGCCCGGAACCTGGAACAGCGGGTAACCTGATTCCTCCAGAATTTTTGCATCATCAAAATAATCGCCGAGATGAATGGCCGCGTCTATCCTCATATATTTCATGCAGCCGAGCAGCATCCGGAGCGCGTCGTGATCCTCGTGCGTGTCGGAGATTACTACAATCCTCTTCATCTGATCTGTTAACCTGTCTGAACAGCCTTCTTATTATACAGAAAAGGCCGGGAGAATTACCCGGCCAGTTCTTTCAGCCTATTATCTTCACGCAAATTTTTCTTACTTTTTACTTGCCGGCGTTCATCACGTACTGATGGATCGCGTTCGCCGCCTTCCGCCCCGCCCCCATGGCAAGGATGACGGTGGCGGACCCGGTCACGATATCGCCGCCGGCCCAGACGCCTTTCCGGGTCGTCAATCCGGTTTCGTCTTTAACTGCGATGTACCCCCACTTGTTGGTCTCCAGGCCGGGGGTCGTCTTCTGGATCACCGGGTTCGCCATGGTGCCGATCGCCACGACGACCGTATCCACGTCGATCGTGAACTCGGACCCCTTCACCACGACGGGACGGCGCCTGCCGGAATCGTCCGGCTCGCCCAGCTCCATCCGGTTGCAGACCATCTGCCTGACCCAGCCCTTCTCGTCCCCGATATACTGGATCGGGTTGGTGAGGAGCTTGAACTGCACTCCCTCCTCCTTGGCGTGGTGAACCTCTTCAATCCTCGCCGGCATCTCTACTTCCGTCCGGCGATAAATGATGTAGGCGTTGTCGGCTCCCAGCCGCAGCGCCGTCCGCACGGAATCCATCGCTACATTACCGCCGCCGATGACCGCCACGTTTTTCCCGCGGGCGATCGGGGTGTCGTACTCGGGGAAGGCATAGGCCTTCATCAGGTTGGACCGGGTAAGGTACTCGTTCGCGGAGTAGATTCCGCTCAGGTTCTCCCCGGGGATGTTCATGAACGTGGGCGCTCCCGCCCCGAC
>JAQTPK010000035.1 GCA_028712885.1 Syntrophales bacterium
ATGAACGCTTTCAGATTCACCTTTCATTTTTCACGGTTTTTGTCAAGCCGGCAAGAATAAAATATGAGCATTGCAGAGACAGGCGTGAGGGGAGGGTCAGAAATGTCAAAATACAAGGGCCTGTTGCCCAAACAGTCCAGCGGTTTTCCGGAAATTTTCGGTGCGCGGGTGGGGCCGGGAGGAATCCGGCCCGACCGCCGGACATTGAAAGTATAAATGAGTTTATTTGAGCAACAGGCCCACAAGACCTGACCCTAAAAAAGGGGCCGCGGAATCCGCGGCCCCTTCCAGGAGGTTGAGGAGGGATACAGCAACTGCAACTAAATCATTTCAAACAGGCCGGCGGCGCCCATTCCTCCGCCGATGCACATTGTTACGATACAGCGTTTATCTCCGCGCCTTTTCGCTTCGTGAAGAACCTGAGCGGTGAGTTTTGCGCCGGTGGCGCCCAGCGGATGCCCCAGGGCGATCGCGCCGCCGTTGGGATTGACGTCCCCCGCCCAGTACCGGTCCTCCAGCCCGAGCTTGCGCACGCAGTAGAGCGCCTGGGAGGCAAAGGCTTCGTTGAACTCAAACAGGTCTATGTCCTTCGTTTTGAGTCCCGCCATTCCCAAAACCTTCGGGACCGCGTAGGCCGGACCGACGCCCATTTCGTCCGGCTCGCAGCCGGCGACCGCGAAATAGGCAAGCTTCGCCAGGGGCTTCAGCCCCAGCTGCTTCGCTTTTTCGGCGCTCGTGACCAGGGAGAAGGCGGCGCCGTCGGTCATCTGGGAAGCGTTGCCGGCCGTGACCGAACCGCCCTGCTTGAAAGGCGGCCTCAGTTTATTCAGGTCTTCCGCCGTAGTCGGCCATCTTACGCCGTCGTCCGTTTCGAATCGGACTTTTTCCCGGACCCTTTTGCCTTTCTTGACAACGTACCGGTACGCCTCAATGGGGATGATCTCGTCCTTGAATTTCCCGGACTTGATCGCCTCGTAAGCCCTCCGGTTGCTTTCCACGCCGAACTTGTCCTGGTCATCGCGGGAAATATCGTACCGCGCGGCGACGTTTTCCGCGGTTATTCCCATGGAAACGTACGTGTTCGGACGGTTTCCCCAGTCGGGATCCGGACGGAAGGCGGACCCGCCCATCGGGATGTGCGACATCGTCTCGCATCCGCCGGCGATGATCACGTCGGACCAGCCCGCCCGGATTTTCGCGGTGGCGTCCGCGATCGACTGCAGTCCCGACGAGCAGAAGCGGTTGATGGTCATCCCGCAGGTCGAAATCGGCAGTCCAGCCCCGAGCGAGATTACTCTTCCGAAATTCATGCCCTGCTCCGCTTCCGGAAAAGCGCAGCCTACGATCAGATCGTCCACATCCTCGGGCTTGAGCTGCGGAAAGCGGGCCATCAATCCCCTGACAACCTGGATTCCGATCTCTTCTCCCCGGGTATTCGCCAGGCCGCCCCTTTTATAGCGCCCGCCGGGACTCCTGACTGCTTCAACTATTACGGCATCTCGCATGATTATCCTCCTTGCAAAATGTTCAATTTTTCATGATTACCGTCGGGATCTCAGTTCCGCAGCGGCTTGCCCGTGCTGAGCATATGCATGATCCGGTCCTGTGTTTTCTGCTCCCCGATCAGGCTGAGGAAGGCTTCCCGTTCCAGATCCAGGATCTCCTGCTCCGTTACGAAAGTTCCCTCGGCGCAATCGCCGCCCGAAAGTATGAAAGCGAGTTTCCTGGCGATGTGCGCGTCGTGTTCCGAGATGAAATTGCCGTGCGCCATGTTGAACAGCATGGCGTCGCACATGCCGCGGAAATTCTCTCCCATGACGGGAATCATCGCCGGTTTCGGCTTGCGGTAGAACCGTGCGAGTCCGAGAACGGCCTGCTTGGCGTCCCAGAGCTGCTGGTCGCGGTTGAGGCTGATCCCGTCCGTCTTTCTCAAATACCCGAGTTCCATCGCCTCGGCGGCGCTCGTGGCCACCTTCGCCATGCCGATATTTTCGAACACCTTGGCATAGAACTGCTGCATGTTCAATCCGGCCGCCACCGCGCCGTCCGGAATTCCTTCGGTCATGCGGACCATAAGCTCCTTTGTGCCGCCGCCCGCCGGAATAACGCCGACGCCGACTTCCACCAGGCCCATATATGTTTCACCGCAGGCCTGGACGCGGGCCGCGTGGATCGCCATCTCGCACCCGCCGCCCAGGACCATTCCCGCCGGGGCGGACACGACCGGCCTGGACAGGTATTTCATTTTCATATTTGCGTTCTGGAAATCGGAGATAAGCTTGTCGAGAACATCCCAGTCCCCTTTCTGGACGGCGACGAGGACCATGAAAATATTCGCGCCCACCGAGAAGTTCTGGGCGTGATTGCCGACGATCATGCCGGCGAAATCGCGCTCCACGATGTCGCAGCTCTCGGAAATCATGTTGATGATGTCCTGGTCCACCGCGTTCATCTTTGTATGGAACTCGAGACAGGCGACTCCGTCGCCGGTATCTATCAGGCTGGCGCCCAGGTTGCTCTTGATCAGCCTGTTGGCTTCCTTCAGGGAGGGCAGCAGGATGATCCGGGGATTTTCCTCGAGCTTCACGTAATTCTTCTTGCCGAAATCGTAGTAATAGACGCCGTCCTTTTTCTTCGCGTAGAACGACTCGAAGCCGCCCTTGATCATCTCGTCGATCTTCTTGGGAACTTTGAGCTTGAGTTTTTTCATCGCCTGTACGGACTCTTTCAGTCCCACGGCATCCCACGTCTCGAATGGTCCGAGCACGTGGTTGTAGCCCCACTTCATGGCGTTGTCGATGCCCACGATCGTGTCGCAGATCTCGGGCACCCTGTTCGCGGCGTAAATGAAATTGTTGCAGAGATATTCCCTTGCCAGCTCGGCGGCGGCGTCCTTTCCGTTAAAAACGGTCCTGATGGAAGAGGCGATGTCATCGCTTCTCCTGGCGGCCGAGACGGACTCGAATTTGGGCGACTTGAACGGGACGTACTCGAAAGTGTTGTAGTCCAGGACGAGCTTCGTTTTCTTCCCGGAAGCGTCCTTCGATTTCTTATAAAAACCCTGTTTCGTTTTGTTGCCCAGCCACTTCTTCTCCATCATCTTGGCCATGAATTCGGAAGGCTTGAAGAGCTCCCGCATCTCGTCGTCCGGAACGGCCGCATACAGATTGTTCATGACGTGGTATCCGGTATCCAGGCCTACCAGGTCCAGCGTTCCGAATACCGCGGAACCGGGTCTTCCCAGGGCTTTCCCGATCACCGCGTCGAGATCCTCGAATCTCATCCCCTTTTTCATCATCAGGTTGATCGCATTTGATATGTCGTAAACGCCGATCCTGTTTCCGATGAAATTGGGAACGTCCTTGCAGATCACGACGCCCTTGCCGAGGACGTTTTCGCAGAAGCCGACCATGAAATCGACCACGTCCCTGCGGGTTTCCGCGCCCGGAATGATCTCCAGCAGCTTCATGTAGCGCGGGGGATTGAAGAAATGGGTTCCGAGAAAACGCTCCTTGAGCTTGGGCCCGAAATTGGCGGAGATATCCTTGATCGGAATGCCCGACGTGTTCGTGGTGACGATGCAATTCGGGGATATGACTTTCTCCACGCGTGCGAACAGATCCTGCTTTATCTTCAGGTTCTCGATCACGACTTCGATGACCCAGTCCGCGCCGGCAAGCCACTTGAGGTGGTCTTCGAAATTCCCCGTGCGGATCATAGACGCATTCTTTTTCGTATAGAACCCGGCCGGCTTGGCTTTCAGCAGGTTGGCCAGCCCGCCCGCGGCGAAGCGGTTCCGCCACTCCGGGCTGTCCTTCGTGAGCCCTTTTTTCTTGTCGTTGTCCGTGAGCTCGGGGGGAACGATATCGAGAAGAACGCATTCAATGCCGGCGTTCGTCAGATGGGCGGCAATCGCCGCTCCCATTACGCCCGCTCCCAGAACCGCGGCTTTTTTTATTTCAAACGGCATTTTATTCCTCCTTTACTGGCTATCGGCTTTCGCGGCCGGCTGTTGCGATGCCGGCCGCGGCCGCAGATTGTTCTGTTAGACTCCAAACGATTCGTCGGCAATTTCCAGCGGCGTGCGGTCGCCGAATCTGATAGAATCGCACCGCGCTTTTACCGTCGAGAGAACGGTGCTTGCAAAGAATTTCGCCGTGGCGATTTTCCCGTTATAGAAAGCGACATCTCCGTTCTCATGAACCAGCGCCCGCTGGTTCGCCCTGGAATCCTCGATGCCCCTTTCCCTGTAAACCGCCTCGAGCTTTCCGGCGGAAAGGGCGGCGGCGTCGAACAGGAGCCAGCCGCACACGACGTCCCCGAGCAGCTCAAGGTAAGGCGTGGCGTTCAGCACCGGGATGAGAAAACTCGCGCTCTTTCCGAGCTGGCCGAAATGCAGCGTGAGCTGGGAAAGTGACTGCAGGGCCTCTTCGAGGTACGCCAGCCAGGGCTTTAGCTCGGGGTACTTGCGGGCCTGCGCGAGGGAGCGGTTGATCTCGCCGATGAGCGTCTTGACATTGGCGCCCCTGTTCTGGCCGAGCTTTCTCCCGACGAGGTCCAGCGCCTGGATTCCGTTCGTCCCTTCATAGATGCTTGCGATCTTGCAGTCCCTGAGGTACTGCTCGACGGGGTATTCCGAGCAGTAGCCGTATCCCCCGAAAACTTCGATCGCGCGCGAACAGACCTGGAATCCCTTGTCCGAGGAATAAGCCTTGCAAACGGGGATCAGGAGTTCGACGAGGCCCTGCCATTTCTGCTTTTCCTCCGGCGTGTCCGCCACGAGGGCGCTGTCCATGCAGAAGCTGGCGTAATAATTGAGGGCCCTGATGCCTTCCACGTGCGATTTCATCCAGAGGAGCATCCTGCGGATGTCGGGGTGCTGGAGAATGGAGACCGATTTCGCGTCCGGGTTCTTCATGTCCCAGATGGCCGTGCCCTGGATCCGGTCCCTGGCGTAGGCTACGGACTTCTGGTAGGCGATCGATGCGAGGGAAAGTCCCTGCATGCCTACCTCGAGCCGCGCCTCGTTCATCATGTGGAACATGATCATCATCCCCTGGCGCTCCTTGCCCAGCAGCTCGCCGATGCAGTTGCCGTCGTCCCCGAAATTCAGCGTGCAGGTCGCGGAACCGCGGATCCCCATTTTGTGTTCTATATTGCCGGTCCGGACGTCGTTGAATTCGCCGGGGGAACCGTCGTCATTCACCCTGTACTTGGGAACAAGGAAGATGGATATGCCTCTGGTCCCGGCGGGATCGCCTTCGATCCGGGCGAGAACGGGATGAATTATATTCGGGGTGAGATCGTGATCGCCGCAGGAGATGAAAATTTTCGTCCCGGTGATGCTGAAGCGCCCGTCCGGCAGTCTCCGGGCGCTCGTCTTGAGCGCGCCGACGTCGCTTCCGGCGCCGGGTTCGGTCAGGCACATCGTGCCCCCCCATTCGCCGGAATACATCTTGGACATGTATTTTTTCTTCTGCTCCTCCGTGCCGAAGATCTCGATGAGGCCGGCCGCGCCGTTCGTCAGCATCGGGTACATGATGAAGGGGACGTTGGCCGCGTTGAAGAATTCGAAGCAGGCGTTGGAGACGGAGAGCGGCATGGACTGCCCGCCGAAGTCCGGATCTCTCATGGCGCAATTCCAGCCGCCTTCCACGAATTTCTTGTACGCCTCGTGGAAGCATTCCGGAACGGTGACGTTGCCGTCCTTGAACTTGCAGCCTTCCCGGTCCCCGGCCTCGGAGGTGGGAAGTATCACGTCGACGGCCATCTTCTCGGCCTCGTTGAGCATCATGTCAACCGTTTCCCTGGTGTAATCCGCGTACTTCTTCTTGAACAGCTTTTCTATGCCGAGCTGTTCGTAGAGCACGAACTGCTGATCCCGCGTGTTTATGATCTGATCACCCATATGAATCTCCTTTCTTCAACCTGCCAGGCCTGTCGCCGGGTTCAGGATATGGGGTTTCCTGTTTTCTTTTAGACCATGGATATAATGGTCCAATCCGGTCATGATGGTCGACCGGATCATCTGTTCTCTCGATTCCTCTTTTCCGGTGAAGAGATGAAGAGAAATCCCGCCGTTGAGGAGTCCCCAGAGGGCGTTCCGGCTCTGCCTGACGGCCGTATGCGGGGGAAATTCCCCCGACGCGACGCCCTGGCGGATAATATCCTCGATCGTATCGATTGTCTTATTGGTGGACCTGATCAGGCAGTTGTTCATTTCCTCGGAAAGGTTGTTGTGGTCGGTGTGAACCATGTACGCCATTAAGATGCGGAACAGTTCCCTGTCGGCGAGAAAGAAGTCGATATAGACCTGGGCGAAATTCTCGAGCATTTTCGAAGCTGATTCGCCCTTCAGAACGATCCTGGAGACGCGTTCATGAAACTTCTCGATATCGAAAAGGAGGATCCGGGAATAGATTTCCTCCTTGCTGCTGAAATAGAGGTAAACTGCTCCTTTGCTGAGCTCGGCTTTCTTTGCAATCTGGGCGACGGTGACGGATTTGAACCCTTTCTCGAAAAAGAGTTTCCGGGCCGCCTTCAGGATTGCCGACCTTCTGCCTTCCTTTTCTCTCTTCCTTCTCTCTTCGATTCCCATGGCGCTTTCGGACCTTGTTCGTTTCATGAATTGAGGTCAAAGAATGACCCTCGGTCAGGACATATACGCCATAAAAAGAGATCGTTGTCAAGCAAAATCACCGAAAAGCTTTTTTCAGTTATTTCAATAAGTACTGGATCGGCATACCTCGGGATTTCGGGACAAATATATTGACACGCCTGAGGGCATGTGTTAGAAAAATCTCGCAAGATTAGGGGGATAAGCCGGGGAAAGCAGAGTAATCAAGGAGGGGAGGCGGTGACTCTCGCTGAAATCAGGGATATTCTTGATGCGGAAGTGCTCGTGGGAAGCGACGAGCTCGGGAAAGAGGTCAAGACAGCCTTCAGCGCCGACCTGATGAGCGATGTCCTGGCTTTCGCCAAGCCTGGAAGTCTGCTGCTTACCGGCCTGACCAACCCTCAAGTCGTCAGGACTTCTGATATCCTTGATATCGCGGCGATCATTCTGGTGAGGGGAAAAGTGCCGCCGGCGGAAACGGTCCGGCTCGCCCAGGAGCTGAAGATCCCGATCCTGAGAACGCGGTACATTCTGTTCGAGACATCCGGGAGGCTGCACGAAAAAGGGATCGTGGGGTGTATAGAAAAGGTCGGCGGTGACAGGGTGGATGTCGGAAATAAGATATGAAAACTTTTTTCCCATTGAAGGCGGTACTTTTGTCAACGCCGGAGATGTGTCGAGCAGGATAAAATCGATTCTTAAAAATCTCGGGATCGGAAGCGAGGTAGTCCGCAGGGCGGCTATTATCGCTTACGAGTCCGAAATAAATATAGTTTCATACGCACTCCGCGGAAACATCCGGCTCAGCGTCACGCCCGATGCGGTCTGCATAGAAGCCAAAGATGAGGGGCCCGGGATTCCGGATATAGAGCTGGCGATGCAGGAAGGGTTCTCAACTGCCACGCCGATGGTCCGCGAAATGGGATTCGGTGCCGGCATGGGGCTGAGCAATATAAAGAAATTCTCCGATTCTCTTGAGATTACTTCGGAGGTGGGGCAGGGGACTCACGTTAAAACGAGGATCAACATGGCCGAAGCCGGGTAGGCCGGCCGGTTGGCCGTTTACCGCCGGCAATGAGAAGCATGCCGGCTGGTTTTTTGTGCGGAGGGTGCTGGCGGCGAAGTTATGAAGCTGGAAGAAATAGCCGGCAAACTGAATCTGAGGGTGCTCTGCTGCGATGAGGGACTGTCAAGGGAGGTCCGTGGCGGATTCGTCGGGGATCTCCTGAGCGACGTCATGGCGAACAGCCGGGAGGGGGACCTGTGGATAACGAGGCAGGTACATCCCAACATCGTGGCGGTAGCGGTGATGAAGGAGCATTCCGCGATCCTGCTGGTGCAGGGAGGGATCCCGATGGAGGATACTCTGTCCAGAGCCAGGAAGGAGGGGGTTCCCATCCTTGGCACGGAAATAAACGGGTTCGAAGCGGCCGGGAAAATATACGGACTGATGAATCCGTAACGGGGGCAAAAGGCGCAAGGCAAAAGGCAAAAGGAAGTCGAGCTCAGCCGATTTGAACAGAAACAGACAGCGGGAGCGCTGATGGCTGAAGCGATGGGAAATTGCTCCCTTGAATTCCTGGTGCCCTTAGCCTTTAGCCCTTAGCCTTTTAGCTTTATGATACTAAAGGATTTCCGCTGTGACCTCCACGTCCATACGTGTCTTTCCCCCTGTTCGGACCTTGATATTTACCCTAAAGCGCTGGTTGAAAGGAGCATCGCAGAAGGCCTGGATGTGATCGCGGTATGCGACCACAACTCTTCGGAGAACGTTTCTTATGTGATGCGTGCGGCAGCGGGAAAGCCGCTGGTTGTTTTCCCCGGAATGGAGATAGCGACCAGCGAGGAAGTTCATGTCCTGGCGCTCTTTGACAGCGTGGAAGGCCTGCTGGACGTGCAGAGGGCCGTTTACGACGCACTGCCCGGCGAGAACGATGAGGACGTATTCGGCTGCCAGCCGGTCGTCAACGAGCTGGACGAGGTCGAATTCATGAACCCGCATCTGCTGATCGGAGCAACAACGATTCCTCTCGGCGAAATGGTCGAGCGGATCGGCGGGGCGGGAGGGCTGGCGATCGCCGCCCATATCGATCGCGAAAGCTTCAGCGTGTTCGGCCAGCTCGGGTTCATCCCGGAAGGAATCCGGTTCGATGCCCTGGAAGTTTCGGCGAGGACGCCCATCTCTGATTGCCGGCGCAATTTTGCCGGGATATCCGGATATGCGCTTATCCGTTCTTCGGACGCCCACCGCCTCGGTGATCTGGGCTCGGCTTATACGACGATCCGCATGAAAGAGCCCAGCCTGTCCGAGTTGAAAGCGGCGCTGAAGGGGGAAAAAGGCCGGAAGGTCGTGGACGCCTTTCCCTGAGTTTTGGAAGATGATCGAACTCTCCCTCCATATTCTGGATATCGTCGAGAATTCGACGCGGGCGGGCGCGGGGCTGGTCACGATCCGGATTTCGGAGGACCGCGCCGGCGACCGGTTCAGGATCGAAATCGAAGACGACGGCGAGGGCATGGACGATGAGACTGCGCGGCAGGCTCTCGATCCTTTTTTCACGACCAAGACAGTCCGCAGGTTCGGGCTCGGTCTGCCCATGCTCAGACATGCGGCCGAGCGCGCCGAAGGCGGCCTGGAAGTAAAGACGTTAAAAGGGAAAGGAACAAAAGTAAACGCCGAGTTCCGGCTCAGCCATATCGACCGGCAGCCTCTCGGTGACATAGCTGCGACGATCGCGGCCGTCATTGCCGGAAATCCCCGGACGGATTTTATTTACCGGCACGAGAGCGGAAGCGGGATTTATGTTATGGACACCCGTGAGGTTCGCCGCCGGATCGGCGACGTCCCGATCGATCATCCGAAGATACTGAATTGGATCAAGAGCGACATCGAATCGGGACTGGAAGGAATCGGCATAGATAAATCGGCGTAAAATCGCGAAGGAGGAAGTTCATGAGCAGGGACAACGGAGATCTGTTGAAAGAATTCAGCCCGGAGCAGATTGAAAAGCTTGACCGGATAATTCGGAAATTCAAGGGAAAACCCGGCGGGCTCATTCCCGTTCTGGAAGAGGCCCAGATGGTGCTCGATTACCTTCCCGTATCCGTCCAGGAGAGAATAGCCGGCGGATTGAACCTGCCCCTTGCGCAGGTGTTCGGAGTCGTAACCTTTTACTCTTTTTTCACAATGACACCGCGCGGAAAGCATACCGTGCGCGTCTGCCTGGGGACGGCTTGCTACGTCCGGGGCGGGAAAACTATCTCCGAAAGCCTGGAGAAGGAATTCGGCATTAAGGAAGGAGAGACAACGCCCGACCGGATGTTCACATTCGAAACAGTGCGCTGCCTGGGGGCTTGCGGGCTGGCGCCCGTCATCGTCGTTGACGAAAACGTGCACGGAAAAGTTAAGTCGGCGAAACTCAAGGAAACTCTCCAGAAGTATAATTGACGAGGGGAATCACTATGGCGAAAATCAAGATAGAAGATCTGAAGAAGATCAAGGAAAAGATCAAGGCGGAAACCTCGTTGAGGGCGGGCCACCTCCGGGTCAGGGTGACGGTCCATATGGGAACGTGCGGAATCGCATCCGGGGCCAGGGGAGTCCTGGATTCCCTGATGAAGGAAATCGGGGCGGCCGGAGTCGCCGACGTGGCGGTGACCACGTCGGGATGCGCGGGCATCTGCAGCAGGGAGCCCCTCGTTACAGTCGAGGTCCTGGGGGAAGAGCCGATCAAGTACGAGCACATGGACCCGAACAAAATGAGACAGGTATTCAAACGGCACATCCTGGAGGGCGAGATACAGACTCCGTTCGTTATGGCCAGGGGATCCGAGCAGGTGAAATAAGGAAAACGATTTCAGGGAGGAACAATTCCAGATGAAGATATTTCGATCGCATTTGCTGGTCTGCGGAGGAACGGGTTGCCACGCCTCCGGAAGCCTGGCTGTAAAAGACGCCCTGATCGAAGAGATCAACAGGAAAGGATTGCAGGAAGAGATCAAGGTGGTAGAGACCGGCTGCAACGGTTTCTGCGCCATGGGTCCGATTATCGTGGTTTATCCCGAAGGCATAGTCTACATGCAGGTGATGAAGGACGATATTCCCCAGCTCGTGGAAGAGCACCTGATCAAGGGACGTCCCCTCGAGAGGCTCTTTTACAGGGAACCCTCAACCGAAGAGAGGATTCCCTCGATGCAGGACATACCCTTCTTCGCCCATCAGGAGCTGCGCGTTCTGAGGAACCGCGGTATGATCGATCCCGAGAACATTGACGAATATATCGCCCGGGACGGCTATGCCGGACTGGCGAAGGCCCTGACGGAAATGACGCCGGAGCAGATAGTGAAAGAGGTCCTCGATTCAGGACTGAGGGGCCGCGGCGGAGCGGGCTTTCCTACCGGGTTGAAATGGCAATTCTGCGCCCGTTCGCCCGGGGACGTGAAATATGTCCTCTGCAACGCCGACGAGGGCGATCCCGGGGCGTTCATGGACAGGAGCGTTCTTGAAGCGGATCCGCACTCCGTGCTGGAAGGGATGGTGATCGCCGCCAAGGCGATCGGGTCGAAGCAGGGCTACATTTATTGCCGCGCCGAGTATCCGCTTGCCATCCACCGGCTGAACATCGCGATAGGCCAGGCAAGGGAATACGGCCTTCTCGGTAAAAACATCCTCGACACCGGCATGGATTTCGATCTCGAAATTTACCAGGGAGCGGGCGCGTTCGTCTGCGGCGAGGAAACGGCCCTGATGACGTCCATCGAAGGCAAGCGCGGGATGCCGCGCCCCAGGCCTCCCTTCCCGGCCATCGCCGGCCTCTGGCAGAAACCGAGCGTGCTCAATAATGTCGAGACTCTCGCCAATATCGGACAGATCATTCTTCGCGGCGGCCCCTGGTACGCGGGCGTAGGCACCGGAAGGAGCAAGGGAACGAAGGTCTTCGCCCTTACGGGAGACGTAAATAACGTCGGTCTCGTCGAAGTCCCCATGGGAACTACCCTCGGGACGATCGTTTACGATATCGGAGGAGGCATACCAAAAGGCAAGCGCTTCAAGGCGGCGCAGCTTGGAGGTCCCTCCGGCGGAATGATCCCCGTCCAGCACCTGAACGCCCCCATCGATTACGAGAAAGTCGCGGAGCTGGGCGCCATCATGGGTTCCGGCGGAATGATCGTCCTCAACGAGGACAAGTGCGCGGTGGACATGGCGCGCTTCTTCATGGATTTCTGCCAGGATGAGTCCTGCGGCAAGTGCACTCCGTGCCGCGAGGGGACCAAGCGGATGCTCCAGATACTCACCGATATCTGCGAAGGCAGGGGAAAGGAGGGCGATATCGCCCTGCTGGAGGAAATGGCCGCGATCATCAAGGATTCGGCATTGTGCGGACTGGGACAGACCGCGCCCAATCCGGTCCTCAGCACGCTGCGTTATTTCCGCAAGGAGTACGAATCGCACATCCGCGACAGGCGATGCCCGGCGGCGGTGTGTACGGCGCTCTTCAAGTCGCCGTGCCAGCATACCTGCCCCATCGGCATGGATATTCCGGGCTACATCGCCCTGGTCCGCGCGGAGCGCTTCCAGGACGCCTACAAGGTCCTGCTCAAGACCAACCCCTTCCCCTCCGTCTGCGGAAGGGTATGCGATCATAAATGCCAGTCCAAGTGCCGCAGAGGCATGCTGGACGAGCCGGTGGCGATAAAGTTCCTGAAGCGGTTTATCACGGATAACGCGCCCCGGCCCCGGATCGAGCCCGTTCCGGTCACCCGCAAGGAAAGAATCGGCGTGGTGGGCGCCGGACCGGCGGGACTGACGGCCGCGCGCGATCTGGCGATGCGGGGATACAAGGTTGCCGTATTCGAGGAGCTTCCGAATCCGGGAGGAATGCTCGCCTGGGGCATCCCGTCTTACCGGCTGCCGCGCGAGATCCTCAACAGGGAGATCGACGATATCCGCGCTCTCGGCGTGGAGATCCGCTGCAATACCAGAGTGGGGAGGGATATATCGTTCGAACAGCTCGACAGTGACTTCGATTACGTCTTTCTCGCGCCCGGCGCGCACAAGAGCCAGCGCCTGGGGGCCGAAGGCGAAAACCTCAAGGGAGTCTACGGAGGAGTCGAGTTCCTCCGGGACTTCAACACGAACGAGAGCGCCTGGATGAAAGGCGAGAAATCGATCGGAAAGAAGGTCGCCGTCGTGGGAGGGGGCAACTCGGCCATAGACGCCGCCCGGACGGCGCTGCGGCTCGGAGCGGATGTCACTATCCTCTACCGGCGCGAACGCCAGGACATGCCCGCGGCGGAAGAGGAGATCGTCGCCGCCGAACACGAGGGAGTCAAGATCGAATATCTTGTCGCCCCCAAGAGCGTGATCGGAAAGGACGGAAAGGCCGTCGGGATCTCCTGCCGGCGGATGAAGCTCGGTGAATTCGACGCCAGCGGCCGGAGGAGGCCCGTGCCTGTCGAAGGATCCGATTTCACCCTGAGCGTGGACGCGGTTATCGCCGCCATCGGCCAGGCGCCCGATCTTTCCTTCGTGCCGAAGGAAAGCGGCGTCACGGTGAACAAGTGGTCGTGTTTCGACCTCAAAGGCCTGGGCAAGTCCATGACCACAAGCGAGAAGTACTTCGCGGGTGGAGACGCCGTGACCGGTCCCGATACGGTGATCAGGGCGATTGCCGCCGGGCACCAGGCCGCTGAGGACATCGATGCCGCGATCAGGACGAAAAACGGGGAGCCCGCCTGGGTGCCGCCCAAGAGCGAAGAGATCCAGATCCCGTTCGTCGTCGACGAGGAGACGGAAGAGAGGCCCCAGGCCGCCATGCCTGAGCTCGGCGTCGAAAAGCGGGCCCGCGGCTTCGCGGAAGTGGAGCTGGGTTACAGCAGTGAAGAGGCGATCCGGGAAGCTTGCCGCTGCCTGAGGTGCGACGCGGAAATTTAGCTCCCGGCGGAACGGCTTACCTGTAAGGTCAGCCGGAAAGGCGCTGGGGAAGAGAAAAGGCCTGTATTTTTGCCATGTTATCTGTTAAACTTAACAGAAGTGCCGATTGCGAAGGATATAAATCGGCAGAAGCTGTGCGGTTGTGACCGCAATACGTAATCTGATACAAAACCACCGGAACGGAGGTTATGTGAGTAGATGAATAAGATTTCGCTGACAATAAATGGGAAGAAGATAGAGGCGGTGCCCGGCCAGACCGTTCTGGAAGTGGCCAGGGAAAACGGAATCGATATTCCGACGCTCTGCTATTATCCGGGCACGAAGCTGGTGGGCGCCTGCCGGGTATGCGTGGTGGAGATCGAGGGGCAGCGATGCCTGGCGGCTTCCTGCGCCATGCCTGTAAGCCCGGGGATGGTGGTCCGCACGGATACGCCCAGGGTCGTTGAGGCGCAGAAGATGGTCGTCGAGCTCCTCTGGGCGTCAGGCGACCACAATTGCCTCGTCTGCGAGGCGAACGGCAACTGTGAGCTTCAGGACCTTGTTTACCGCTTCAAGATAGAGAAGCCGAGGTTCCCGATCGAGCCGCCGGGATATCCCGTGGAAAGAAGCAATACGATGATCCAGAGGGACCTTAACAAGTGCATCCTGTGCGGCCGGTGCATTCGGGTCTGCAACGAGATCCAGGTGAACGAAGTCCTCGATTTTTCCGAGCGCGGCTCGAGGATGAAGGTCGGACCGGCTTTCGACGCCGATTATATCGATTCCAATTGTGTTTTCTGCGGAGCCTGCGTGGACGCCTGCCCGACCGGGGCCATCGTCAACCGGCAGTCGCGGTTCGAGGGGCGCCCCTGGGAACTCAAGAAAGTTCGCACCACCTGCGGCTACTGCGGAGTCGGGTGCCAGATGGACCTGAACCTGCACGAAGGAAGGATAGTCAAGGTGACCGGAAGCCGGGACCACGGCACTCCCAATTACGGGAGCCTGTGCGTCAAGGGACGGTTCGGCATGGACTTCATTCATCACCCGAGCCGCCTGAAGAAACCGCTGATCCGCGAGGGTGGGGAATTACGGGAAGCCTCGTGGGATGAGGCGTATTCTTACATCGCGGACAGGATGAGCGCAATCAAGGCGAAGCACGGCCCGGACAGCCTGGCCGGCCTCTCATCCGCCCGGTGCACGAATGAAGAGAATTACCTGTTCCAGAAATTCATTAGGGCGGCGGTCGGAACGAACAATGTCGACCATTGCGCGCGCCTCTGACACTCCGTGACGGTGGCCGGTCTGGCCGCCTCTTTCGGCAGCGGCGCAATGACGAATTCGCTCGACGAGATAGAATTTGCAGACGTTATCCTGGCAATCGGAACGAATACAACGGAAAATCATCCGATCGCCGGCAGCAAGGTAAAGCGCGCGGTGCGGCAGCTCGGGGCGAAGCTCATCGTCATCGACCCGCGCGATATCGCCCTGACGAGGTACGCCGAGCTCTGGCTGCGGCCGAAACCCGGAACGAACGTCGCCGTGATCAACGGGATCATGAACGGCATCGTTTCGGAGGGCCTGCATAACAGGGAATACATCGAGAAGCGCACCGAAGGGTTCGCCGCGCTGGAAGAAGTTCTGAAAAAATATACGCCCGAGCACGTGGAAAGAATCTCCGGCGTCCCCGCGGACGATATCCGCAAGGCCGCGCGGCTGTACGCGTCCGGAAAGAAGTCTTCCATCCTGTACTGCATGGGGGTGACGCAGCATTCCACGGGCACGGACGGCGTGAAATCCGTAGCCAATCTCAGCATGCTCTGCGGTTTTGTGGGAATCGAGAGCGGCGGCGTAAATCCGCTGCGCGGCCAGAGCAATGTCCAGGGGGCATGCGATATGGGCGCGCTTCCGGCCACGTTCCCCTCCTACCAGCAGGTGGCGAACGACGAGATGCGGGCGCGGTTCGAGAAGGCCTGGGGTGTCTCTCTCTCCGGAAAGCCCGGCCTGACCGTGGTCGAGATCATGAACGCCGCCCACGAGGGCAGGATAAAAGGCGTCTATGTCATGGGAGAGAATCTCATGCTGAGCGATCCCGACCTGCACCACGTCGAAGAATCGCTGAAAAAGCTCGAACTGCTCGTGGTGCAGGACCTGTTCCTCAGCGACACGGCGAAGCTGGCGCATGTCGTCCTGCCCGCCGCGAACTTTGCGGAAAAGGACGGCACTTTCACCAACACGGAGCGCAGGGTCCAACGGGTCCGCAAGGCGGTGGAGCCGCCGGGGGAGGCGAAACCGGACTGGCTTATCGTCTCCGAGCTGTCCGCCAGAATGGGATATGGCATGAAATACGGCTCTCCGCGGGAGATCATGGACGAGATCGCCCGGGTGACTCCGAGCTACGCCGGCATCAATTACCGTAGAATCGAGCGCAGGGGCCTCCAGTGGCCGTGTCTCAACGCGGAGCATCCGGGGACCAAATTCCTCCACCGCGACCGCTTCACGCGCGGACTGGGGCTGTTTGCCGCGATCGAGTACAAGCCTTCGGCCGAGCTGCCGGATGGGGATTACCCGTTCTACCTGACGACGGGGCGGGTCCTGTATCATTACCATACCGGGACCATGACGCGCTTGAGCAGGGGACCGATGGAGAGATACCCGGAAAGCCTTGTCGAGATCAACCCGGAAGATGCGTGGAACCTGAAGCTGGAAGACGGCGAATTCGTCATGGTGACTTCGCGCCGGGGCAGCGTAAAGGCGAAGGCATGGGTGACGAACCGCTCTCCGAAAGGAACGGTCTTCATGAACTTCCATTTCCCCGAAGCGGCCGCCAACCTGCTCACGAACCCGGCGCTGGATCCGATCGGCAAGATTCCCGAGTACAAGGTGTGCGCGGTGAAAGTGGAAAAGGCTGCAGCGGATATCCTGGAAAGGACGGAAGCGCCGGCGAAAGTGCAGGCGGCGAAATAGCCGTTGGCTCAAGCCGATGTGCTGTGACTGAAAAGGCCGGATGCCGGAAGGTTCCGGCCTTTTATTCAGCACACCCCCGATATTATTTCCGCAAGGGCGTCGGGCGAAGCCGCCAGGGAGGATCCCTGGACGAGCGGATATTGGCCGACCGTAAACACAGTTCCCTTCAGGAAAAGGACCCACTGCATGGCGGAGACATCTATTCCGCTGTCGCCGGCATAAACCAGTTCTCCCGATCCCGGCTCGTAATCCAGAAGATCGCATAAATTCCTGATGCCGAAAGCCTTGTCGATTTCCGGCAGCAGCGGGATTTCAATCGCTTCCGGCCCGTGATATTTTCGAAAGTCGCGAAAGGGCCTGATCTCTTCAAGGATCATGGTCACCTCTTTCTTGGCCGCATCCCGGGCGCGCCGCAGATGGACGGCTACGGACCATTTTTTGTCTTCAATTTCGATCCCGGGATATTTCTCCAGAATTTTTATTTTAGGAATGAGGAGATTTCTGCTGATGTGCAAATCCTCTTCATTTCCGCCCCTGGTCTTTCTTTCCCCGTCCGGAAACTGCCAGGTGATTCCGTTTCCGCCTCCGAGGTAGATCCCTTTGATCCTGACCCGGAAAGACAGGTCCTCCAAAATGCGGCTGGATAGAACGGCGACGCGGAAATCGTCCTTTGCGGCGAGTTTTTTCATCATCTTTATGCAGGACGGATTTAACGCGGCCTGGTTACGATCCGGGACAAGGTCGGATAAAGTTCCATCGAAGTCGAAAATCCACAAGCGCCTGATTCTCTTTCGTTCCATAGCCCTGCTTCAGTCCCCCAACCCAAAAAGTTATTGCAATCACGGCGTAGATATTATATTTGCATACCAATTATTTCTATTAAAATCAATTCGAGAGGAGCCGCGGATGCAGCAGAAAAACAGCCGGACGCCGGAAATCATCTGCTTTGTTCTGTTCTTATTATTCGTTCTCTTTTCAAGCGAAGCATTCTGCGGGTTGAACAGCAAGTATGCTCCTGAAATCAAGGCTGCCTTATCGAGATATGTGGAATATTATAAAAACAGGGATGCCAGGGGCATCGCTTCACTATATTTGTCCGAGGAAAACGTCGTCGCCATAGGAGCCGGGAAGGATCAGAAGGAAACCAACCGCGCCGGAATAAGAAAAGCTTATGAAGAGGAGTTTTCTTTTTACAGGGAGATCAGGTCACTGCAGTATAAAGTCATATCCATGTCTTCCCTGGGGCATATATGCTGGATATCCGCTGAGGTTCACGGGAATGCCTTTCTTGCGGCCGGGGCAGGCTCGATGATATCCGGAAGGCTGACCGCGGTGTTGAGAAGGATAGGCGCCAAATGGTATTTTGTGCAGACGCACTTTTCGCTCCCCGCAGACGGGCCGAAAATAATACAGACGGAGAGGCGGTCGCCCTGAAGCTTCGGGACGCGAGGCAGAAAAAAAGCCCTCCGTGCTTCTTATGAAACGCGAAGGGCTGTCATGAAGAGTACAACATAATATACTTTATTCCGGAAATTATGTACACTTATTTATGTACAAATAATTGGCGTAGAAATAAAATAAAGGGATTCCTCCATGGCGAAAAAGCCGGTACTGATATGCGATATCATCAACGATGTGAGAAGGGTGTTCCACGTTGTTCATGAGGTATCCAAGAAGGCAAAACAGAAAACGGGATTGACGAGTCCGCAATTATGGGCGATAAAATCAATTTCAGAGTCGGCGAACATCAAGGTGTCGGATCTTGCCTGCAGGATGTATCTCCATCCGGCAACCGTCGTCGGCATACTGAATCGCCTGGAAAAAATGAATCTGATCCGGAGAAGCCGCCAGGATGCCGATCGCAGGGTCGTGCGCATAAGCCTGACTTCGGCGGGAAAGAAACTTGTGAAAAAATCTCCGGAGGTCGCCCAGGGCCTTCTCGTGGCAGGTCTGGAGACGCTCACGGTGAAGCGATTGGAGAACTTGTCCCGGGGACTCGGGGATCTGGTGGGTATACTCGGGGCGCAGGAAATTCCGCCTCGCCTGATCCTGTCCCGGGAAGTCAACGTTCCCAGCAATAAATCTCTCGGGAGAAAGCTTCGGGGTATCGCCGGGTCCTGAGTTATCAGTTCAATGAAAATTCGCTTGAAGCGCGGATCCGAGGATATCAGGCCCGGCCGGCATTCAGGGGAAATCCCTACTGTCTCAGTATATCTTTCAGCCGTTTTCTAAAATTCAACACAAACCTTCCGTTCTGATCCGGCGATTAGTTCAGCAGCGGCTTTCAGCAGTGCCCTCTTTCCGCCACAAATGAGGAGCCGTGAAATTTTCGATGTAAGGCTCGATTGGAGGAAAAATCATGAAGCGTGTTTTGCTTTTCATCCTGCCCGTCCTGGTCCTCGTGTCCGCAGTCTTCTTGGTCTTCGGCCTCTATCAGGTCGGGTCCGTGGAAGAGAGAATGACTGATGAAGTCAAGTCCAAAGCCCGGGCAGTCGCTGAGAGCATGGATCTGTCCGCGGCCCAGGTGCTCGTTACGGGTAATCTGAAAACGGCGGGACGGCTGGTCGAAAAATTCGAAAGACGGGAGAGGCTGCAGGGATGCGCCATATACGATGAGAAAGGCAATCTCTTTATTATCTCCAACCGGTTTGCCGACTGGAAGGAAAAGGAGAAGCCTTATCTGCGGGAGGCGATCGAAAAGAAATCTCCCCGGGGAGAATTGACGAAGTTCAAGGACTTTTCCGTCTACAGCTACGTATATCCCGTTCTGGACGATGAGGGGCAGGTCCTCGGGCTGATCGAGGTCATTTACGACACCTCCTTCATCTCATCCCGGATTTCCGATCTGTGGAACCGGATCAGCCTGACTCTTGTCGCGCTTTCTTTTGCGGTGCTTGTGATTTCCACGCTGGCGCATCGCCAGCTCTTCGTGATGCCTGTCCGGAGAATGACCGAGTGGTTCAGCCATTTCCAGAAAGGGAACGTCAGCTCAGCCGCTCCTATTCGGGGAGCCGGGGAGCTTGGAAAGCTGGCAACGGAAGTCGAACAGATGGCGCTCAGCCTGCAGATAGCGCGGCGGTCCCTGATAGAAGAGGCCCAGGAGCGCGTAGACCAGGGGGAGCTGTGGACGGAAAGCCGCCTGCGCGATCTGGTGGTGGCGCGCTTGGGAGAGAATGCCCTCTTCGTCGTTTCCAACCGGGAACCCTATATCCATTATACGGAGGAAGGTTCGAGCGACGTAAAGGTGATGTGGCCCGCCAGCGGGGTTGTCACCGCCCTGGATCCTATCCTGCGCGCCTGCGGCGGAACGTGGGTCGGTCACGGGAGCGGAAACGCCGACCGCCGGTTCGTGAACCGGCGCGACAAGCTCGGCGTCCCCCCCGGAAACGAGCGCTATATCCTTAAGAGAGTATGGCTGAGCAAGGAGGAAGAAGAAGGCTACTACTTCGGCTTTTCCAACGAGGGCCTCTGGCCCCTTTGCCACATTACGCACACGAGGCCGATATTCAGGGAAGCCGACTGGGATATGTACAGGAGAGTGAATCAGAAATTTGCGGACGCCCTCATTGAGGAACTGCCCGCGAGAGATCCCATGGTTTTCATCCAGGATTATCATTTCACTTTGCTGCCCCGCATGATCAGGGAAAAGAGGCCGGAAGCGATTATAGCCCTTTTCTGGCACATTCCCTGGCCCAATCCGGAAATATTTTCCATCTGCCCCTACCGGCGGGAGATACTGGAAGGGATGCTCTCCTGCGATCTGATCGGCTTTCATGTACAGTTTCACTGCAACAATTTCCTGGAAACCGCCGGCCGGACTCTGGAGTGCCGGATTGATACCGAGAGGTTCAGCGTTGTCAGAAGCGGACAGGAGACCGGTATTCGGGCCTTTCCGATCAGCGTCGATGATGCTTGTTTCGGGACCCTGACGAACGAGGACAGAACACAGGAGGCGAGAATCCGCAGGGAACTGAATCTGGAAGACAAGATAGTCGCCGTCAGTGTGGAAAGGCTTGATTATACGAAGGGAATCGTCGAGAGGATCCTCGCCATCGACCGTTTCCTGGAAAAATACCCCCGGTACCTGAACAAGTTTGTTTTTGTACAGATCGCCGCGCCCAGCAGGACGCACATAAAGAGATACCACGACCTGATGGGCGAAATCGACGAACTGGTGGACCGGAAAAACTGGAAATACTCGACCGGGGACTGGAAGCCGATAATTTACTTCAAGAGGCAGTTTTCACACGAGGAAATCAAGCCTTATTACAGCATGGCTGATCTCTGCATAGTCAGCTCCCTGCACGACGGAATGAATCTCGTGGCGAAAGAATTCATTGCCGCAAAAAGCGATTTATCCGGCATGCTGATCCTGAGCCAGTTCACCGGCGCCGCCCGGGAGTTGACCGAGGCCGTTCAGGTAAATCCGTATTCGATTGAAGAATTCGCGGACGCGATCAATCTGGTGCTGGAAATGCCGGACGCCGAAAAGCAGAAACGCATGGCCGCAATGCGCGAGGTCGTCGGCAGGAATAACGTATACAGGTGGGCGGCAAATATCATCACGGATTTGTCGGCCCTGAAAAAATCCGATTGAAACATATAGCGCAATACAGACAGACGCTGATACGCGAGTTCGGCAGAGCGGCGGATTTGATCGAAAAAAGCCCCAAACCCCTGCTCCTGGCCATCGGTTATCTTTCTGCAATCGTCATTGAAATTCTGAACTTCATGGCCGGTCATGAGATCCGGCTGGCTGTTTTTTATTTCCCCTCTCTATTTCTGCTTACCTGGTTCGTAAGCACGCGTTCCGCGGCAGTTCTGGCGATCTTAAGCAGTGTCTTCTGGTTTATGATCGGGTTCGACCTCCTGGAAATCACCAGCATGGAGCATATCTGGAACGCATTGATGCGATTCGTTCTGTTCGTGACTTTTGTCTACGTCGTGCGCGCATATAAGCGGGAAAGGAATTTCGCCCGGCAGGATTTTCTGACCAAAGTAGCTAACGGCCAGCGCTTCACCGAATTGTCGAACATAGAAATAGAGCGGTGCCGCAGATACGGCCGGCCCTTCAGCGTAGCGTACATGGATATCGACGATTTCAAAAAGATCAACGATTCTTTCGGCCATATCGCCGGGGACGATCTTCTCTTCAAGGTCGCCCGGACTATCCGGGGAAATATCCGGTCCACTGATACGGTAGCCAGGCTGGGCGGAGATGAATTCGCCATACTCCTGCCTGAAACGGGCTTTGAGCCGGCATGCAGGCTGGTTCAGAAGATCCGCGTACTTCTGCTCGATGCGGTGCAGGACAGGTTCTGGCAGTGCACGTTCAGTTTCGGGGTGGTGACGTTTCTTTCCGCGCCGCCGAGCGTTGATGACATGATCCGCCAAGCCGATGCTCTCATGTATAAGGCCAAGGCGGCAGGCAAGAATCAGGCTATGTGCATTAAATACGAAATTTAGAAGCCGGACAGGAGGGCTGCACCCCAAAAAAGCCGGGCTAACCCGGCTTTTTTGGGGTGTTTATTTGAATTCCCCTTGGATCTTATTTCCCGTTTTAAGCCTGTGCTTTGAGCCTTTCTTCGACTTTCTTGCGCTCGGGGCGTTTGAAGATAAGGGTTACTACCAATCCCGCCACAAGGAGGGCGGCCGCAACCAGAAGGGCCTGCGAGCGGGCGAGCTGTGCGAACACAAGCGGTCCGGCTATGCCTGCGCACGCCCATGCCGTCAGCATGAACCCGTATACTTTTCCGATGTAGCCGGGGCCGAAGGAGTCGGCGGCGAAAGCCGGCATCGTGGCGAAACCTCCGCCGTAGCATGCCAGGAGATAACATGCTGCGATCATGAACAGGGTATAGCCGCTGATGAAGCCCGTGGCGACCAGGGCATAAATGACCGCCTGCGAGGCGAACATCGTGGCGAATACCGCCTTGCGGCCGATCGTGTCGGAAACCCTCGCCCAGAAAAGCCTTCCCAGACCGTTGAATATGGCCGAGTAGGCGACTACCGCTCCGCCGGCTGTGGCCAGGACCTTGACGGCATCATCCGCTGAGAGCGCGGGGTCCACCATGGGCTTGTAGAGGTCCTGAGCGATGGGAGAAAGCTGGGAGATAAGGCCCAGGCCGGCGGATACGTTCAGGAAGAGCATCGACCAGAGCATCCACCACTGAGGAGTTTTTGCCGCCTCGCCGAAATTGAACGAATCCGCGGCGGACACGGTGGTCGCAGAAGGAGTGAATCCGGCGGGGAGCCATCCCTTGGGGGGATTCTTGAAGAGCTGCGCGGCCCCTACCACCAGGGCGAGAAAGATAACGCCCCAGATATAGAACGTGAGGGCGACGCCCGAAGCGGTCATGCCGCCTTTGTAAGCGATAATCATCTTGGGGGCGATCTGGCCCATGAAGAATGCTCCGAAACCGAATCCCATGACGGCGAGTCCGGTGACAAGGCCTCGCTTATCGGGGAACCAGCGGATCAGCGTTGCGATGGGTGTAACGTAGCAGAAACCGTTTCCGAGGCCGCCGATCAGGCCGTACCCGAGATACAGCACGAACAGGCTTCCCATCTGGTCGGCGAGACCGGAGAGCAGCGTTCCGATTCCGAAAAGTACGCCGCCTGCCGTCGCGACAAATTTCGGTCCTTTCTTGTCCACCAGTGTTCCCCCGAATGCGGCGGCGACACCGACTGTGAACATGAAGATAATGAACGCCATCTGGGTCTCGGTTTCCGCCCATTGGTGCACGCCCATAAGGGGCTTCTTGAAAACGGACCAGGCGTATACGGTACCGAGGCAGAGCTGCATGATGACGGCAGCTCCCGCTATCAACCAGCGTTTGCTTTCGAGATTTTCCTTATCCATAAATCCTCCAGATCGATTAATGTTCGGCTGTCATGAAATATCCCCTATGTCCCTCAAAGTCAAGGGTATAAAAACAGTTCATATACGACCTCCGCACTTGAATCATCTACGCTAGATTGCTATAAGGCCGATGACGGGGAGAGAATAGATGAATTTCAATCGTGCAGTTGCGATGTTTCTGGTCGGGGGAGCCCTTTTATTAACCGCCGGGTGCGCCGCGGAGCGCGTGCTCGCGCCTTCCCCTCTGCCGCATGTTAAGCCGGAATACGAAAAGGCGGAGTTCTGGGCGGCCAGGCAGCCCGATATCGCCAAAGTAATAGCGGGGGAGGAGCGCATCCGCGAAATCAACAGAGGAGCCCTGCTCCTCGACACCGCCTTGGTCGATATATTTGCCGCCAGGCCTGTAAAGAGGGAAGACCTTCTCGCCTTTTTTTCCCGCCTCCGCGCGGAATACGACCTGAAGACGTTTTACGGCCATTCCAATTTCCCCCTCCGGAGGAATTTTTTCGACGGGGTTTTTGAAGACATGGACCTGGGCTCCCTGCCGGCGGAGGCCGTCCCGGAATATGCACTGGTTGTCCGCGAAACGGACATGCGTGAGATCCCCACGCACGAGATCGGCATGAAGGAGCCGTACGACAACGAATTCGACTATTTTCAGTATTCGCGCCTGGAATGCGGAACTCCCCTGGCCGTGCTTCATTTCAGCCGCGGGCGCAAGTGGTGTTTCGTCCAGGCCTCTTTTGCCAAAGGATGGGTGCAGGCAGCCGATATCGCTTTCGGCCGAATAGAGGACGTCCAGCGTTTCGTGAATTCCCCTCCGCTCGCCGCGATCGGGAACGGAGCGGATGTTTATGCGGATCCCGGTTGGCGCAGGCATGCTTTCCGCCTGCCGATGGGGGCGGCCGTCCCGTACCTCACCTCCGCACCGGAACATTACCGGGTAATGCTTCCCGTCTCCGATGCGAGGGGTAAGCTCCGTTTTCGCGAAGGGTACGTAAAGAACTCGGAACTCGTCAGTGTGGGCTATCTGCCGTACACGACCGAAGGAGTGCTGCGCCAGGCCTTTCTTCTCCGGGGCCAGCCGTACGGGTGGGGCGGGATGTTCGGGGGAAGGGATTGTTCGCGCTTCCTGCGGGACGTCTTCCGCTCGTTCGGAATACAGCTGCCGGTGAACAGCATGCGGCAATCCAATTTTCACCCCGGGAGAAAAAGCCTGGAAGGAATGACGGACGGGGAAAAGAAGGCCGTCCTTCGGGACTTCGAAGGCAGGCCGGCCCTGCTCTATCTGCGAGGGCATATCATGCTCCTGCTGGGGGTTGTGGAAGACCGCGTCTACGCTATCCACAGCACGTGGGCTTACCGGGAGGAAAGCGAGCCCACTCCGCGGGTTTACCATATCGGCGGCGTCGCGGTATCCGACCTGTCTCTCAGAGGCAGTAGCGGGGAAACACTTCTGTCCAGGATAAAAGCGGTAACGCCGATATACTAAAGGGCAAAGGCAAAGGGCGAAGGGCAAAGGGCGCTGAGTTCTTGTCTGGTAATGCACGGCTGCTTTAACAATCCTTGCGTCTTTAGCCTTTAGCCCCTTAACTTACGAAGTGAGCAGCCAGATAGCGGTGATGCCGAGGACAATCCCGGCAAGCTGCTTGAGGGTCAGGGTCTCCCCGAGGAAAACGGAAGAGAGGATTATAGTGAAAACAATATAGAGAGACGAAATCGGCACAATCAGATTAACCGGGGCATGGCGGAGGGCGCCGTAGAAGAAAAGTGACGAGGCTCCGCCCATAATGCCGCATGCGGCTGCAAAGAGGAGCCCCCTGTTCCAGGCGAACGAGACACGGGGCATGGAAAACAGCAACACGGTGAGCCAGGCGCAGGTCAAAACCGAAAGAGAGGCCGTAAACGCATTCATATAGTTGGTCGTGATCTTTGCGAGCATCGCCCAGACGGCGGAAACTACGAGATAAAGAAAAATCAGCAAGCGCCAGTTGCCGAATATCTCTGCCATGGTCCCCTCCGGTCTGAATGAATAGGCCGGTGAAGAGATCGTTCAGCTCTTCCGGCCGTTTATTAATTGGCTTATCTGCGAGCCGATCCGGTCCAATTCATCCCGGTGCCTGTCTTCGGAGCACTGGCCCCTGTCTATTCTTTCCCTGCTGGAGTCGGAATATGTGATAATTATGCTGGCTACGCGCTTGGGTCGATGGTCTTCCACATGTCCTCCATAAACATGGACTAAAGGCAAAAAAGGCAAAAGGCAAAAGGCTAAGGATACCTTTTGCCCTTAGCCCTTAGCCAAATTCACCTTATTGGTATCTTCAACTTTTTGTTTACATAGAGCGGTGCATTCAGCTTCAGTTTGTTGATTTTCGCGATCTCGGCCACGGTCGTCTTATGCCGGCGGGCGATCAGCTTCAGCGAATCCCCTTTTTTGACGGTGTAAACAACGAACTTTTCTCCGGGCCGTTTTTTCGGGGAAGATGCTGCAGCACGGGCGGCCGCTCCCGAAGCGCGCTCCGTTCTCGGAATTTTGAGCTTCACGCCTATAAAGAGGGGCTTGCCTGGACGGAGGCGGTTGGCTTCCGCCAGTTGCTTAACCGTTATCCTGTACCTGGCTGCTATACCCCCGAGTGATTCGCCTTTTTTGACGACGTGGATAGAAGGCGCGCTCCGGGCGGAATCCTCCGCTTCCGTCCTTCCGTTCTGCTCGGCCACGTAAATCTTTAATTTTGTCCCCGGAGCAGGCGGGCGGTCTTTCCGTTTCAGCTTGTTCAGGCGCACGAGTGCATCCACCGATGTCCCGTGCGCCCGGGCGATTTTCGGGAGGGTGTCCCTCTTCCGCACCTTGTAATGCACCATGCGCGGCGGAGGACGCGACACGACTTCCTGCCTGGGGATCTCCAGTCCCGCGGCTCTCGCTTCTTCCCGCTCTTCCTCCTGGACGATATGGATAAGGTCTGAATCGGGTTCGGGATCGCGCAGGTACTCCTGAATGGCTCCCATAATCGCTA
Source organism: Syntrophales bacterium (assembly GCA_028712885.1). Taxonomy (GTDB): domain Bacteria; phylum Desulfobacterota; class Syntrophia; order Syntrophales; family UBA4778; genus JAQTPK01. The sequence goes on from JAQTPK010000035.1 coordinate 26,370, forward strand.
CGGCCGTTTTCTCCCGAAAACGGGAATCCCGCAACAGGGTTTCCTCTTTGGGGTTGGAGATGTACGCTGTTTCGATCAGGACGGAAGGCACATGGGGAGTCTTCAGGACCATGAAAGGAGCCTCCTGGACCCGTTGGGCCTTGACGGGGTTTATCGCCCGCATCTTTTTCAGGACGATATTTCCGAACACCTTTGACAGGTTTATTGTCTCCGTCTGTATCATATGAAGAGTGATCGGATCCGACTCGCCGTTGGCGGGTTCCCCTTCCGAACCGCCGATGATGTCCGCCAGGTTTTCCTGATTTGCGAGGAGGCGGGCGGCTTCGCTGCTGGCGCGTTTCGTCGAGAGGCAATAAACGGACGTTCCCCTGGCCCTCCTGTCCCTGCATGCGTCTGCATGGATGCTGATGAACAGATCCGGCCCGTAGTCTGTCGCTATTTTAAGCCGTTTGCGGAAGGAGGGATAATAATCGCCGGTTCTCGTCAGGAAAGCCCTGTAACCGGGCTTTTTATTCAAATGGTGCTGGAGCCGGCGGGCGATCTTGAGCACCACGTCCTTTTCCATCGTGCGCTTCGGGCCGATCGCGCCGGGATCTTCGCCGCCGTGGCCCGGGTCGATGACGATGATCTTGTCTTTTTTTGAAATTTTGAACCGCTGCCTTTCCGCGCTCTCCTTCTTCTCCAATTCGGGAATCGTGAGATCGATGACGACACGGAAAGGTTTGTCCTGGAATTCGGCAAGTTTGAAAATGTTCGCCTCGGCGCGGCCGGTCAGAAACAGCTCCACCAGGATCTGGTCTTCCCCAGGAGTGGATATCTTGATCTCCGAGATTCCCGGCTTGTCGATTTTTTTTGCCGGCAGCATCCCTTCGGTCAGGGAAGAGGAGCGGAAGAGGATTGAGATCTTCTGATCCCCCTTTGTGACCGAAAACTGCGCATCATCGCTTGTATCAATGACGATGCGTGTATGATCCGATGCCGCCCAATGGCGGATATTCAGGATGTCCGTCGCCCCGCATGGGCCGGGCACGGCGCCGGACATGATCAGGAGGCACGCGGCGACCAGATAGGTTCTGACTGAATGCATGGCGTTCACGAATGAACAGGTCTTTAACAGATTCGGGACCAGAAAACAATATTGTTAAGGGCAAAAGGCAAAGGGCAAAAGGCAAAGGGCAAAGGGCAAAGGGCTAAATGATAAAGGCAAGGGCAACGGGACTGAAACCTTATAATGGAACCCTTTGCCCCGCGCCTCTTGCCTTTAGCCCGTTATGTGAAAATAGTTGACAACATCCTTGCTGATAATATCTAATTACCACTTCAAAATTGACACTGGAGGATTTATCCCGTCAGCCTTTTGCCCTTATACTTTCGCCCATATCAGGTTTTGAGATGAAGATTTGCGACTTGCTGGAAAAAAAGAGATTCACGCTTTCGTTCGAAGTGTTTCCGCCGGTGCGGGACGGCAGTCTGGATGCGCTTTTCCGGACAATCAGGGAATTGAAAGGACTCAGTCCGGATTTCATCTCCGTGACATACGGGGCCGGAGGCAGTACCCGCGATATGTCTCTCGAGATCGCCTCAAAGGTGAAGAACGAGTACGGCCAGGAAGTTCTGGCCCACCTCACCTGCGTCGACTCGAAAAGAGAGGACATCGGCAGGATCCTTGGGGACTTTCGGAGAGAGGGGATCGAAAATATACTCGCGTTGCGGGGAGATCCCCCGAAAGGCGAAAAAGTCTTTTCTCCGACTCCCGGAGGGTTCGGATACGCCAATGAGCTTGTCGAATTCATTCGCGACCGCAACGATTTCTGCATCGGTGTGGCGGGTTACCCTGAAGGCCATATCGAAGCGCCCGGACTGGATGAGGACATAATTCATCTTAAGCGGAAAGTGGATGCCGGCGCAGACTTCATTATCACTCAGCTGTTCCTCGATAACGGGGATTTTTATCGCTTCCGGGATCTGGCGAGGGCGCGCGGTATCAGTATCCCGATCATTCCGGGTGTCTTTCCGATCCTGAACGTCAAGCAGATACCGCGCATCATCTCGCTCGGAGTGGTGAAGATTCCGAAGGACCTGGAAAGGAAGATGAGCGAACTGGCTGAAAAACCGGAAGAGATGGGAAAATACGGCATAGATTTCGCGATCCGCCAGGTGCAGGACCTGATCCGAAATGAAGTCAGGGGTCTTCATCTGTACAGCATGAACCGGAGCGGGCCGGTCATCAGTATCGTATCGGCTATCGGGTTTAAGGCAAAGGGCTAAGGGCAAAGGGCTAAGGGCGAACGGCGAACGGCGAACGGCTAAGGCAAGGGGAACAATGCCAAAGACGCGGGCTCATAACTTAAAGAAAAAGACAAGATCCTCTTATTTGTTCTTTCACCTTTTGCCTTTTGCCTCGTGCCTTTAGCCTGTTGCATGCTTTGGGAAAATGATTTGAAAATTTGGTAGAATGATAGTAGTTATCATCCGTATTTGGGGCGATTAGCTCAGGGGATAGAGCACTGGTCTCCGGAACCAGTGGCCTCGGGTTCGAATCCCGAATCGCCCTCCACTAATTTTGCTCGGAGAATCTCTGATATGCCCAAAATTCCGGTGGACAAGGTTGAACCGGGAATGAAACTGGTGAAGCCTGTTCTAAATAAATCCGGCATGGTTCTCCTTGCCGAAGGCACGGAGCTGACGGAAGTCTGGATAGAGCGGCTCCACAACATGGGGATCGAACAAATCCATGTTGAAGGGCAGTCAAAGCCGCTTGCGCCCAAAGAGCAGGTTCTCGAAGAGCTTTCGCTGCGGTTTAAAGCGGTAAAGGACAAGCCGTACATGAGTACGATAATGAAAGCCGTCCGGGAGCATATTGAAGGCCTGTATGATGGAAGTTAAGCTTCTCCGAGACAAGATAGAACATATCCATACCCTTCCGACGATTCCGGGCGTGCTGAAACGGCTTTCCGGGATTATCGACAATCCCGGCGTGTCGCTTAACGAGATTTCCCATTTCGTCTCCAATGACCCCGCTCTGGCATCGAAGGTCCTCAAGATGGTCAATTCGGCCATTTACGGGTTTCCGGGGCGGATTTCCTCGATAAGTCATGCGGTCATGCTGCTCGGCCTGAATGTCGTGAAAGGACTGCTGCTCGGCGTTTCCGTTCTGGAAGTTATGCAGCAGGCGATGCTCGGGCTTCGCGAGCACTCGATCGGCTGCGCCGTCGCCGCTAAAGTAATAGCCGAGAAGAAGGGAATCAAGGAGCCGGACGAGATATCGGTTGCCGGACTTCTGCACGATATAGGCAAAGTGATTCTCATCCTCGAATTTCCCCGGGAATACCAGAAGGCCCTGGGAGACGCGGCCGAAAAAGGGATCAGCATCGCAGAGGCGGAAGTGCTGACGTTTCCGGAGTCTCACGCGCGGGTGGGAAGCTGGCTGGCGGAAAAGTGGCATTTCCCGAAATCCCTGGTGGAGATCATTGAAAA
>JAQTPK010000036.1:0-18062 GCA_028712885.1 Syntrophales bacterium
GCAACAGGCCCTTGTATTTTGACATTTCTGACCCTCCCCTCACGCCTGTCTCTGCAATGCTCATATTTTATTCTTGCCGGCTTGACAAAAACCGTGAAAAATGAAAGGTGAATCTGAAAGCGTTCATTACTGCGTGCAACTTTCATATTTACTTTTCACCTTTCACTGAAGGAGATCGATGAAAGCAGGCTTCATCCAGTTCAACCCGGAATTCGGAAAAATCGACACGAACATGGAGAAGGCGTCCGCGCTGATCCGGAATGCCGAGGCGGACCTCCTGGTTTTGCCGGAGCTCTTCAACACCGGATATCTGCTGACTTCCCGCGAAGAGGCAGGATCTCTGGCGGAAGAAATCCCCAATGGAAAAACAACCGCCGCCCTGGGCGATATTGCCCGCGAACGGAATGTCCATATAGCGGCGGGTCTCATCGAGCGCAGCGGAGACAAGATCTTCAACTCGGCCGTGCTCGTTTCACCCTCCGGCTACCGGGCAACGTACCGTAAAATTCACCTCTTTTCCGAAGAAAAGATCTGGTTCGATCCGGGCGACGCGCCGTTCGAGGTGCACGATATAGGTTCCTGCCGGGTCGGCATCATGATCTGCTTCGACTGGTTCTTCCCGGAGTCGATGCGCATTCTGGCTCTCAAGGGCGCAGACGTAGTATGCCACTGCGCTAATCTCGTGCTGCCCTTCTGTCAGGAAGCCATGATCACCAGGTGCCTGGAAAACCAGGTCTTCGCCGTGACCGCCAACAGGACGGGAGCGGAAAACAGGGGCGGCAAATTCCTCCGGTACACCGGCAGAAGCCAGATCGCCGGTCCGGGCGGGCGCATCCTTTACCGGGCGGGCGCTGACGATGAGGAGGCCGGAACGGCCGAGTTCGACCATCTCTCCGCCCGGAACAAGTCCATTAACCGGTTCAACGATCTCCTGAAAGACAGGAGATCGGAATTCTACGCCGATCTCGTCTCGCCCTGACGCGGGCAGTCCATCCGCGGCCTGCTCGATGCGCTTTTCCTGATTACTGTCGATTCGCCCCGTCTCCCGACTCGACTGCGACCGGGAGAAGACCGGCTTCCGCCATGAAACGTCTCTTAAAACTGCTCGCTTTTCCGGACTTTCGGATTATAGCCGGCCTGGCGGCCTCCGCCCTTCTGATCTGGCTTTTCGGGGAATTGACTGAGGAGATACTGGAGAGGGAATTACTGGTCAGGATGGACGATCTGGTCCTCGCGCTTCTTCACCTGATCCGGAGCCCGGCCCTGACCGGAGTAATGATATTTGTGACCGATCTGGGGAGCCCGTACATTATCGCGCCGGGAACAATTCTGCTGGTAATATTCCTGCTGTTGAGTCGGCGCAAAAGCGACGCCGGCTTCGCCGGCCTGGTCATGGCCATCGGGGCGATCCTGAATACAATTGTCAAGATTTCAATCCAGAGGGCAAGACCTTATCCTCCTCCCGGCGGCCCGCTGGTGGAAGCATGGGGGTGGAGCTATCCAAGCGGCCATGCTCTCCTTGCAACTCTGTTCTATTTTACTGTCGCTTATACTATGGGCCGCTCCGTGAAGCGAAAACACCTTCGTATCGCGATGGCAGCCGCCGCACTTCTGATTTCCGGCCTGATTTCCATCAGCAGAGTCTATCTCGGCGTCCATTACCCCAGCGACGTCCTGGCGGGTATGACCGGGGGCATACTCTGGTTTACAATCTGCCTGACGGCGATGCGCCTCTATGAACTGAAGAAGAAGAGGAAAACGGGACCTTGACCCGGACCGGGCTTAACAATCCATCGCGGAAAGATCCGCCTCGCACTTCCGCATATGCAAAAAAAGAGGGCGGCCGAAAGGCCGCCCTCTTACTGCTCTTTAATAAAAATCTATTTAACCAACGGCTTGGGAACAAAGAATACCGGCTTGCCGTAAACAGTGTTGCAGACAGTCGCGCCGGCAAGATAAACGCCGATCCAGCCAGCCACCACGAGCAGCCAGCCGATGACCGGTTTGAATGCCGCGGGATCTCCATACCAGCCGGAATCCACGCCGACGATCATCCAGAGGGCTACGTCGATGAGAAGAACGAGTATAAAAATGAAAAGGTTGCCCTTGGCGTATCCAGGGGTAACCACGGTGAGGAATGCCGCCCCGGCCATCCACATCCAGCCTTCGACGTGAACCGCGGGCTTCATCCCGAATTTGATCATCATGAACTTGGCGAATACGCTCAGGGCCGCCGCGAACATGAAGAACGCCGCGAAGAACAGGAACACGTTGCCGCCGAGAATATTATGGTCCTTCAGTTCCATAACGGCCGTCGTGTACTGAACGATGCCGCCGCCGATAAGCCATGCCGAAAGAAGGGGCAGGCCTTCCGGAACTACTTTACCAAGAAATACCGCGCCGAATCCGAAGCAGGCAACCGCAAGAGCTGCAAGTCCAGCGGGTCCCGGAGAAGCAAAACTGTGTTCATGAGCCATAGATGATTCCTCCTCTTAGGATGGTAAAGGGTTTAAAGTATTAAACTCTCCAACACACCAATTGTCCCTGCATCCCCCCTTTCCTAAGTATAATCCGCCCCAGGCGGTTAAAAGCTAAGAATACCGTCCATATCGACGGGTTGAGGAACCACGATGCGGTATGATTTTCAAAGACCCCTTCCATTAACGCTTACCTAACAAACCATCAATCTGCTTGTCAAGTGGAAAAACTTGTCTTCAGGCACTTCGCGGCTTTTAAAGATTGCCCCATCTCCATAAAATATAAAGGATTCCGATAATCCAGATCACCAGGGTGATGATCCTGATTTTGTGCATGCGGGAATCCCGGGTGGAGGGCAAATAAGTAAAAGTCTCTTTTTTCTTCCTGTCCGATCTTTTCTTACTCATAATCTTCAACACGAGCCGGAGTTTTTGAGTGAAATGAAGTTATTTTCAAATTTGACCGATCTCTATATCAGTCCTTCTCCCGAACCACAATAAAAAAGCCGGAAGGGCTCCTCTCAAAAGCATTATTTGCCGTTCTGATACCCTTCGTCCCAGTCGAAGCCCCAGAAATCGCTGCTGAGCGGAATCTTGTAGTTGCGCCTGTCGTTGTACGAGGGGTATCTCCTCGCCCCGCCCTCTTTCGGCGTCATTGATACCGGAAACCGGGGCGCCAGGAGTCCGTTCTCGTGCGCCTCTTTTTCCAGCCACTCGCGGTCGTCCGGGTGCGCGATGGAAATGAGGGCCGCCGCCCTTTCGTACCCGTTCAGCCCTCTCAGGTTGACGATTCCGTATTCTGTGCAGACGTAATGCGCAAGCTGCGCCGGGACGTCCACCGACGAACCTTCGGGCAGGAAGGGAACGATGCGGGAAGTGCCGTGTTTGCTCCTGGACATCATGGAGGCAACACCCCTGCCGCCTCTGCTGTGGGCGCAGAACGACAGGAAATGAAAGTATCCGCCCGAGCTGGAGATCGGGCGTTTTTCATAGAAGCCGGAGCACTGCTGCCCCAGGAGGTCGACCGCCACGCAGTTGTCGATGGCGATCATGTTATCGAGCCTGGTGAGGTTCTGCAGATTATTGGTGTAGCTTATGTCGTAAACGGCCAGCTCCTGGTTGCGGTTGATGGTGTCGTAGTACCATTTTACATCAACCGGGAAGGCGAAAGTCCAGACGCTTCGACCCCGGTCGGCGGGAAGGGTTTTGTACCTGTTTGTAACCTGGCCCGATTCGATGAGCCTGATCAGGCCGGCGTTCAGCATTTCCGTGTGGATGCCCAGATCGTTGAACCCTGCATCCACCATCGCGCCGACGCAGGCTGAGGGAAGCGAACCGATGCCGAGCTGGATGTTATCCCTGTCCCTCATAATCGTCATGATGTGCCTGGCGATCGCCTGCTCCTCCGGTTTCGCCTTGATCGCCTTTTCGTTGATCTGGGGCCACTTGTATTTTTCCACGTCGATCTCGACCCAGTAGTCGATGTCGTCGATATGGATCGTGTTGAAGCGTCCGCCTTCCGCCCACGGGTAGTCGCTCCGCACTTCGATGACGGCCTTCTTCGCGCACTGGCTGAAGATATTGGCGTTATTGGTCCCATAGGAAAAATTGGCGAAGCCGCGCGAGTCGAAAGGGGACGCCGCGTTCCACCACCAGTCGAGGCCCCTGTTTTCCTTCACCGCGTTGACGAACCGGTAATGGCAGAACCACATTCCCATAGCCCATCCCCAGTGCGACCAGCTCGTCACGTTGTGGGCGTCCCGCGCTCTGCGGCTCCATGGGAAGAAAAAATATTCATGGAAGCAGTGGTATTCCTGCCTGGGATCAACCTGCTGGAACTCGGGATGAGGAAAAAACGAGGCATAATTCCAGATTTCGATATCTTTCAGCGCCTTGCCACCGATTCTCCCGGCCAGTTCCTTCATGCATTCGGTCGAGTCGCCTCCGACCGATCCCGGCTGGATCCAGTCTCCCGATTTCACCATGTCAACTATCTGCGCCGGCGTCCTTTTCTTGTCGCGGATCTTCTGTTGTACGGGTGTCGTCATAATGCTCCCTCCTCAACAAAATCCATAAGTTATATAATATCGTCAGCCTGCGGGGGTCAAGATAATAGTTCAACATTTCTGTCGGGTTTGCCGTCTCTGCCTTGATTGGTGAGGAAAAACAGGCCGGTCCGGCATCCGGGGACCGCGGGCGCCGGCTGCGGAAAATGAGAGAAATCTGATTTTCAGTTTTATTGCGAGACATACAATATATTGTGGTCGCCGCGAGCACGGATACATTTTGTTGTATTTTTCCTTTACAAAGGAACTTTCTTTTGTTAATTAAGCCCAAAAGCTGGAATGGCCGCAAACCGGTAATATGAAATGAAACTCAAGCGCCTCGAAATCCTCGGCTTCAAAACGTTCAAGGAAAAAACGGTTCTCGATTTTTCGACCGGGATCAGTGGGATCGTCGGGCCGAACGGTTGCGGAAAGAGCAATATCGTGGACGCCCTGCGCTGGGTAATGGGGGAGCAGAATGCGAGACTGCTTCGCGGCAAGAGGATGGAAGACGTCATCTTCGCCGGAAGCGAAGAAGCTCCCGCCGTGAACATGGCCGAGGTTTCCATCATCCTCACCAATGATGGATCCAATTTCCCTCCCGAATTTGCCGAATTCAACGAGGTCATGATCACGAGAAAGGCCTTCCGGGAAGAGGAAGGGGAATACTATATCAATAAAATTCCCTGCCGTCTTCTCGATATAAAGGAATTTTTCATGGACACGGGAATCGGGGCCAGGACCTATTCCCTCGTCGAGCAGAACAGCGTCATGGGTCTCGTCGAAGCGAAGCCGGAGGAAAGGCGGCAGTTCATCGAAGAGGCCGCCGGCATAATAAAATACAAAACCCGCAAGGAATCCGCTTTCCGCAAAATGGAGTCGACAAAGCAGAACATCCTGCGGCTGAACGACATCGTCCGCGAGGTCCGACTCCAGTTGAACTCCGTGACCCGCCAGGCCAAAAGGGCGGAAAAATACAAGAACATCCGCAAAGAGGTGCGGGAAGCGGAGCTGGCCCTCTCGCTCGAAAGACATTGCGGGCTTGCGGAGCGCAAGTCCTCCCTGGAGGCTGCCTGGGAAGATCTGCAGGCGCGGGAGCAGGAAACGAAAAGTCTTCTGGGAGTTATAGAAGCGCGCCTGGAAGAGCTCAAGGCGGGCATTCTCGAAAGCTCGGAAGCGGATCTTCAGGAGAAGCTGTACAACCTGAAAAACGCAATCAACTCGGCGGAGCAGGAAATCTCTTTTTCGAAGCGGAAAATGGAGGAGCTGTCCCTGCAGAAACAGAGAAGCATCCTCGAGCTCGACATGCTCCGCGAAAAGCGCTCCGGAACGGAAGCGGAAATCGCGTCACTCCGCGCAGCTCTCGCCGACGACGAGGAAAGCGCGGCCGGACTGCGGGGATCCATCGCGGAAGCGCAGGACGCCCTCGAATCCCGCCGGCAGCGGGAGCGCGAGTTGTCCAGGTCCGTCGAAGACAGAAAGTCCGCGGCCCTGTCCTTCGCTTCGGAGGCCGCCCGCCACCGGAACATGTTGTCCGCCCTGGAAAAGGGACTGGATGATATACACAAGAGAACCGAGCGGAGCGAGCGGGAACTGGGCGGGAACAGGGACCAGCTCCTCTCGGTCGGGAAAATGCTCGACGGGATCGCCGCTGATCTCGAGGCGGACGCTCGGCTCCTTTCCGACGCCGCATCCAGGGAAAAGGAAGCGCTCGAAGGACTCGATGCGGCCAGGGGCCGGCGCCGCGATCTCGAGGAAGAGATAACGGCGATGCGCGAGGAGCTGGGCGTAAAGTCCTCCCGGCTTCTTTCGCTAAAGGAAATTCAGGAAGGGCACACGTGGTGCGGCGAAGCGGCGCGTTCCATCCTGAATGCGGACAGCTCCCGGGAGCTTTCCTGCGCGAAGATATTCGGCGTCGTTGCCGACCACCTCGACGTGCCTCCCGATTACGAGACGGCGGTCGAATCGGTCCTGGGGGAAAAGCTCCAGTACATGGTCGTCCACGCCGCGGAGGACGGGCTCCAGGCCATCGACTATCTTAAGAAGAATTCCGTCGGCAGGGGCAGTTTCGTTCCCGCCGGAGAAGTGCGGGGGACGTCGGCCGGCCTGAAGGACGCCGAACTGAGCGAAGCCGTCCGGCTGATGGACGTGATCAGAATCAGGGATGATTTCCGGGGAGTCGCCGATTACCTCCTCGGGGACGTCCTGCTCATCCCGAATCTTCAGGCGGGCGTTTCCATGTGGCGCAAGAACGGGTTCGCCGGGACGCTGGTTACAAAGGAAGGGGATCTCATCAGCCCGCACGGCGTCCTCACCGGCGGAAACGGCGCGGGCGGGGAAAGCGGCATGCTCCGGAAAAAACGGGAGATGGCCGAGCTCGAAACGGACATCGCCGGCATCACGGAGCGCCTGCGCTCGGCTTCGGAAGAAAAGGACCTGCTTGACGGCAGCATGGAAAGCCTGGAAAACGAAGTCGCAGCCGCGCGGGGCGATCTGAAGGTTCTCGAAATCCGGGTCAGCACGAGGCGCAAGGACATCGAGCGGTACGAAAACGAAAAGAAATGGATCGAGCAGCGGATCCATGCGCTGGAGCTGGACTGCGAGCACCTCCGGTCGGAAGCGGCGCAGGCGCTCGAAAGTATCGAGTCGCACAGGAAAGAGGCGGCAGTCTGCGAGGAGAGATCCAGGGAGGCCTCCGCGGAGATCGCCGAGCTGGCGGACGGCTGGGAAGAATTCAGGTCCGGCCTGCTGAAAGCGGAAAGAGAGCTCACGGAAAAGAGAGTCTCCCTCGCCTCGCTGGAGGAAAAGGTTTCGGCCGGCAGGAAGTCGGTCGAGCGGCTGGAGGCCGATGGGCGCAGCGTGGCGGCTGCAATAGAAGGCAAGGCGGCCGAAACCGAAAGCTGCGACAACACCTCGGCGGAGCTGGCGGAGCGGACGGCGCAAACCGAAGAAAAGCTCCGGTCCCTGTATGCGGAATACGAAGCGGGGGAAACGGATCTCCGGAATGAGCGCGAGGCGAGGCAGGAAAAGGAAGCCGGTCTCTCCGCGCAGGAAGCGGAGGCGCGGGAGGTGCGGAGAAAAATAGACGAGGCTGCCCGGGAAGCCGCCGAGGTCAGGATGGAGCTGCACCGTACTGCGCTGGAGATGGACAGCCTCGGGCGGGAAGTCCAGGAAAAGCATCACGAGGACATCGCCGCGCTCGCCGCCGGGTTCCAGGGGATAGACGGGACCCGGAGGGACGAGATCCTTCAGCGCCTTGAGGCGAACCGCAAGACCCTCGACGATTTCGGCGAAGTAAATCTGCTCGCCATCGAGGAACACGAACAGCTGAAGGAGCGTTACGAGTTCCTGGTTTCGCAGGTCAACGACCTGAACGCCTCCCTCGACACACTGCAGAGGACGATCTCCAGGATAAACCGGATATCGCGCAAGCGGTTCGCGGAGGCGTTCGAAGCCGTGAACGACACTTTCAAGGAAGTCTTTCCCAAGCTCTTCCCCGGCGGTAGAGGGGAACTGCGGTTGACCGAGAGCCCGGACGTCCTCGAGGCAGGCGTGGAAGTCATGGTTCAGGTCCCCGGCAAGAAGACTCAGAACATCACCCTTCTTTCCGGAGGGGAAAAGTCCCTCGTCGCGATCGCTCTGATTTTCGCCATCATCCTGTACCGCCCCACCCCTTTCCTCATCCTCGACGAGGTGGACGCCGCCCTTGACGACTCGAACATCAGCCTGTTCAACCGGCTCGTCAAGGACATCTCCGCCAGGTCGCAGATCATCCTGGTCACGCACAACAAGAAAACCATGGAGATTTCCGATAACCTCTACGGCATCACGATGGAGAGGCAGGGGATATCGACTTCCGTGTCCGTGAATTTGAACTGATCCCTAAAACAGCGGCCGGACGACGGCGGCGATATCGGCGAGCCGGACGAAGCCGAAATAGCGCGAATCGTAGCTGTCCCGGTGGTCGCCCGTTATAAACGCGTATCCTTCCGGGATCGTCCCTTCGAATTCGAACGGAGGGGCCGGCGCCCCATTCTCCGTCTTCTCTTTTGCCTTTCCAATGAATATTCCGTTGCAGAAATAGAGCATATCGCCGCCGTTCAGAGTATCTCCCGAGATGCAGGCGATTCGCTTGATAATGGACGACTCGACTGCCCTTTCCAGCGTGCTTCTGATCTCCGGCAGGATCTCCCCGGATGGATTCAGATTCTCCTTCCTGATCAGGACATAATCCCCCCGCCGCGCGTCTTCCCCCGATCTGAAGGTTATGAAAAAAATGCGCTTGTCCAGCGAGGGGGTCAACGTCACCGCAATCCGGGTGGGGATCAACATTCCGAGACAAAGGAAGACCGACATAATAAACAGAGAGACCCAGCGCAGGCAAACTTTTCTGTTCATGAATCCGTCCTTATCGACTGATTGGATAATTACAGTCATCATCTTTCTTCCCCTGATCCTAATATCTTCAGTTTTTCCTCTGATCCGACGAAGACCTGTTCACTCAGAATCAGATGGTTATTTTATGTTTTTACGAACTAAAAATTGGTGGTGGCTTGATTAGGGGCTTATTATGGCAAACTCGAAAATTTAGATACGTTTTCGGGTTTGCCATTTGTGACACCAACCTTTTTCGATGACAATGGGCCTCTCACTTTTCCGAAACCCCTTCCTATATTCATCCCCTGCCCAATAATATCTCCCACCTGAGCAGCACTCAATGCCGCACCTTCGCCGGCGTATTCTTTTACTATCTCCGTAAAAGATCCCGTTGCCTCGGCGCCCATCCGCTGCCGGGAAAAGTTGACCCATTCTCTCTCCATGCCCCGGACCTGGTAAGAGTGGAGTTCCTGCCCGGATTGATCAAAGACTTTCCGGGTTGCCATGCCGTCCCGGGCAAAGGCCTGTTCAACCAGCCCGCTCATTGTTGAATGCACAATGCGCCCGGTGTTCCGATCCGCATAACTGACGGTAAACCCTTCCGGACCGGCCGTCCTACTGATGCGATAATCGTAATGCTGGTCCAGGTACCCTCCCAGCTTCTGCCGGAAATGATCGTAAACGGTGGCCTTCTGTCCCGTATCGGAGGATTCCAGATTATAATGCTGCATATAGCCGCCTCCCCGGCCGTGGGCGAATCCGAACTTTCCCGTAGCAGGATTGAATCCGACTGCGACTAAATTCCCTTCCCCCGCCCTGAAATTCGTCCACCCCAGGTCGTGCATGTGCCGGTTCAGTCTGCCAGCCATCTCTGAAGTCAGGACAAGATTTGCGCCCCCGTGCGCCTGACGGGCAAAATCGATGAAGCCCCGGTCGGATGAATCCCCGGCAAGAACACCCGCGATCCGGCGCTGCACGTCGTATTTAGCGAGAGAGTCGAGCTGCTGCGCCGAAAGGGAGCTCCGGTAAACCGGATCTCCGACAGCCCTGTGCGCATCTATCTGTGCGAGCCTCCTCAAGCCCTCCATATGGGCCATATACTGCCCTGCCGCCTGGGGAGTAAAGCCGTCCGCCATCATCGTTCCGAGGGCTTCCGCCGCCTGCACGTTATGATAGGCGGCGACAGCCGAATAAGCCTTGCCGGTTTCGCCGCCAAAATATTTTTCGGCCATGGCCCTCATGGCGGAATCATAGGATGCAGCATCGGCGTATCCCTTCATGCTCGAGACCGATTCGACGGCGGCCATGAATTCCAGCTCATTTCCCTGAAATCCCGATGACTGAACGGCGCTCCTTATCCCCTGCAGCCTTGCCAGCTGAGAGGCCGGCCGCAGATATCCCAGGTCCCGGGCCGCCCGGGATAAATTAGCCTCCGTCAGACCTCCTTCCATTGCGGATGCCTGCTGGAGCACGGCCCTCAATCCCCCCATTTCCGCGCCTGCGGACTGGACGCCGAGAGAGCGCGCGTTTTCCGGGCTCATCTGCGAGATGTATCCGGCCTGCTTCTGCCCGGCAATTTCGCCCTGCAGCCTGAAATCATCCGCGCTCAACTGTCCCGCCTCCGCCGCTCCGCTGATCATGTCGCCCGCCCTCTTATGGGCCAGGGCATCGGAAGCGGCTTCAACCCCGCCCCTGCTTGAAATAAATCCAGCCCCCGCGCCGGTCTGCCCCATTTTTAAAACCGACCTGGCCGATGTATCGGTATCGAAATCGAATTTCTGCGCGTTGGTCCAGGTAGGGACCGCGCTCCTCCATGCCTCGATATTGGCCGCGCCGCCCTCCAGCGCGTCGGCTCCGCGCGCAGCCGTAGCCCCGAGCGACTGCAGGCGCCCCGAATGGCTCTGCGCCATTATGGCCAGGGCATGCCCGCCGAATCTGACCAAAGCTCCCGTGATCAACGCCGCTATCATCATGCTTCCCGTCCGCATCATCCCGAACTGGGAGAGCGCCTTCATGCCGTAAGAAGGCCAGAGCATGATCGCCGTGTAGCCCAGGTTGCCCTGCCGGACTCCCTCCATGATGTTGTACGAAACCCTGTTAGCAAGGACGTGCATGATGGCGTCGCACACGCCCCAGCAGGCAAGCCAAACAAAAAAACCGGCGATCAGGCCCAGGGCCTTATTGACGAGACCGGTGGGAAACATGAGGAGAACAAAAGGCACCATTCCTATGCAGATGGCCGTAAAAACCGCCCGCGTGATGGGTATCCACTCGTTAGCAGCGATCCATGATCCGATTCCCGACGTCATCGCGCTGCGGTTGAGCTGCGCCGCCGTCGCCAGGTCCGGCGACAGTTTCATAAGCGTATATTCGAGCGCCCTGGCCATGGCCGATTGCCGCAAAAAATTCTGCATGGAGCCGGCGAGGCCGTTGTGGATGTAATCGGAATAATCCCCTATCAGGTCCCTGCAACGCAAATACTGGCTCATATCGTCCACATTGAAACCGATGACGGGACATATCTGCCTGAGAGCCCTGTCGTAGGATGCAGGCGCATTAAGGTCGGCCTGCAAGGCGGCCCATGCATCCCGGCAGGACATGGTTGTTCCGGTTTTATACATATCGTTGTAAAAGACCGTGAAGACCGCCGGATTGGCCGCTTCGCTCCAGATCGCCGTGAAATCGGTTGCCTGATTCTTGATCTGCTCGTAGCTGATATTCGTTCCCGGCCGCTGCAGTTCGAAGAAAAGGCAGTCTTTATTGTATCTGTCCAGGCTCTGCATGAAATATTCATCTTTGACCATGAGCTGCTGGTTGGTCGCGGCGATAAGCGCATTGAACCCGATCCCGCCCGCTGAATTCCGGTAATCCTTTACGCTCCCCGAGGTGTGGATTATATCCACGAGACCGGATTCGATCCTGTTCAGAATCCCCGAAACGAGCACCAGCCCGTTGGGTATATTTCCCACCTGCTGGAATCTGTTGAGCACCGGATCGTAAATGGTGAGGGATCCTTTGGGAACTACGGCCCCGACATACAGGACCACGCCCATGCCGACCGGCCATGCCCACGCCAGCGCGCTTCCCTTTCCTCCCATGAGCAGTTTTACGTACGCCGCTGCTCCGCCCATAAATATACCCAGGGCAATGACGGAGAAGAAAAGCGCCTGGTAACCCGCATCGCTGAAGATGAGGGCTGCCATCTGCCAGGCCTCCAGGACGACCTCGAATCCCCCGTAAGTATAGAATTCCATATCGAGGGCGAAGGCGGTCCCGGGTGCGGGCGCGAAGAGAAAGAAAAGGACCGATGAGGTTCTGAGAATCATGACCGTCCTGATGCCTTAAGAAATCACCACAACCCCATGGCCCTGTTGGCGACCGCCATTCCGAATCTTTTCTGGAGGTCGTCGTAGGCGAGCCGGGAAAACGCCTTCTGGCGCTCCACCCAATTCTGCAGGGAGTTCGATTCAAGCATAATTTCCTGGTACTCGGATTTGAGCTTGCCGACGAGAATTTCCGCCCTCCTGCGGATTTCTTTCAGGGACGCCATCGAATCCCGCGTCATTTCCATCATGCATGTACTGGAGCTGCCCCCTCCCTTGTGAGCGGACGCCGCCTGCTCCGCGGAAGCGATGGCGAATTCTATATTGGAGAGGACATCCGTCAGAAAAAGATAGGCATATACCCTGGCGATGAGGTCGGGTATATCCTGGGCCAGCTGTTCATCGACTCCCATCATGACCGCGTGCTTCAGAATCAGCCCGAGGGAAAGCGGGGTGTATATCAGAAAATTTTCGTCTTCAAGCGTGATCGGGCTTTTATTTTTCATGGCGCCGATGATGCCGTTTATGCGCGTTCTTATTTTGCTCTGCAGCGATACTCCGTCATACTGCCGGCAATGCGTCGCGTCATCGCCGTCCACGACGCGTACATACCCCTGGCCTTTCGAGATCAGGTCGGCTGCCTTATCCAGGTTGTTTTCGGAACAGTGCGGTATCGGCACGACGGTAACGCCCTCGTAAGGATGAATATACACGTCTCCGATCAGGCCGCGGGCCATGGCGAGAAAATCCTGGTCGAGACCGGCCATTGCCCCGGCCTTGGCCAGGAGGAATCCCTCGGAGATGAACAAATCCCGGATAACGGCGCTGCAGGTGGAAACCGGGTTATCCGCAGCCGCGATCGCCATGTTTTTCCTTGTTCCCGTTGATTGCCAGTTTGACCAGGAATTCCCGATCGCCGCAGTTTCCTCCCTGACGGTCTGCGCCAGGTTTTTCGCTCCTATTGCCTGCAGAAATTCCGACTTGATTGAGGAGAGGTCCCCCATCTTGCCCCTATTTCCGCTGAAGGCGTCGACGGCATAGGTGGCAACGGCCCTGCTCGCTTTGCAGTCGTCGAGCTGGATGGAGTTAAGCTGGTTGGAAATGGCCTCAAGGGATTTGATGGTCTGTGCGCAGGGAGTACAGAGCGTATTCAGCGCTATATCGAAGGCCGCGGCCGGCGCCGACTGCAGGATGCGCTGGACTTTCTGGACCAGGTAGTCGAAATTCAGAAAACCGAAGCCGCCCCAGAACGCATCGATGCCGCCGCACCCGGCCTTGATCTGAGGCGGCATGGCGGTAAAAGCGGGATCTACCGACAGTTTTACTCTCCCGGAAAATCCGCCCGCCGAATAATAACCACGCTTCTGCCCCTCATAGTATCCAGCCGATGTCCCTGTCTTCTGGTCGAACCAGTCGTCGATCCAGCCCGATGGAGATTCGGCGGGCGGAAAGAAGACCGCAACCAATACGGCGACCGCAACTGATATAATTCTGAGGCTGTGCATAACTTCCACCTTACGGCATTTCTTCCGTCACCTCTTCCGGAGAGGCGCTTTCACGTCAAACGGCCCCCCGCGCTGGAATTCGTAGGCGCTGTATTCTTCCGGGGAAATCTCTCCCTTCAGCAGACGGATCATCCGGTACAGGGAATCTTCTATTTCCGCTTTGCCGGCTACGCCGGCGCTGACGTAAAGGTGCTCTCCGGACTCCCTGGAAACGAGCAGCAGCATCGGGGTTGTGGGGATGGAAAAGGCATCTGCAACGTCCCGGCGACCGCCGACATCCACAGACTTGATATCCCACCCGTACTCCTGAACGAAAAGCTCCAGAATTTTCTGCTGCTCTTTGCAGAAACTGCAGCCGGCCTGCTGAAAGAATATGAGCGCAAAGTCATCCCTGGCCTCCCGGATCTTCCTTGAGATCTCTCCCATTTTTTCCCTGACGACGGCCATGCGCCCCGGTTCGGCAAGGGGCGAAGCCGACGCCATGTTAAACTCCGGCTTCTTCGATAAATAAGCCTGGTAGGCGTTGGCAAACGCAAGAGATCTCCGTCTCGTTATGTCCAGTATTCTTACATAATCGCCCAGGTTCTCTTCGTCTGCGGGGTCCGAAACGGCCTGCTTCGTTATTGCCTCCCGCAGAGTGCTGAAGGAGTCCGCATCAAGGCTCCAGAGTTCCTCGTCCGAAAGACCCTTCAGGGATATGGAAGGAATTTCTTTTTTTTCCGTTTTCACTTTGCCGGCCTTTCCTGAGGGGTCCTCATACCAGTACCACCCCCGCTTTGAATCCCCGTAAAATGTCTTGCCCTGGGCAAAGCTCAACGCCGGCGCGGCCAGGGACAAGACCGCCAGACACAACATAATTTTCATTTTCCTGCGATATTCACCACGGGCGCATTGCGGACCACGGCGTCTCCCATGATCACTACGTGGTTTTCAGGTATTCCGAAAACCATCCGCTCGAATTTATCCACATTTGCCTTAAACTGCTCTTCCGTGATTTTTTTTGTCAGGACAAGATCCCTCTGCTGGGCGATGAAACCTTTCAGGTCGACGGCAACTACCTTGACCGCGAAGAACAGGTCATATGTTAAAACCGCCGCGGCGGAAATCGCGGCTCCGATCAGGACTGTGGCGAGCCAGTGCGCGAATGATCCGTGAAGCATTATTTTCTTGTCCGCATTGCCCCGATCAACGGCGGGGAGGCCCTGATCGCCGTCACTTATGCCGCCGTTTTGCATCCGACCGCCTTTTCCATCGTTCACCCGCATCATTTTTGATAAAAACTTCCCCGAAGTGAGTCAAGCACCGCATCCAGGAACGGGCTCCCCGCCTCCCTGTTGATCGCTGCCAGTGCATACTCCAGGGAGACGTCGCCCCTGAGAAGGAAATAATCCCCTGCGCCGGCGTTTCCCACCGCTCCAAGGCTCATGGCGGGATCCCTGACTTTGACCTTCCGCGCGTAAACAAAGGCCGGCGCTTCTTCGACGCCGTATCGATGAAAGATCAGGGGATCGATCAGCACTGCGGCATTATAAATTCCGCAATTCGCGTCTCCATGCCGGCAGGCCTCGCTTCCCGCCCTGACGGCCTGAATGAAGTCAAGGGTGGGTTTGATTTTTTTCATGCCCCTGATAAACCCGCGAAGAATGATGACGATGTTCCCGTCCCGGAGCCGGTCGACATCATGCGCATAAGAACGTAAAGTTTGCAGAGGCACAGAAGAAGAAACCAGAATGTAAATCCGCTCGTCAGGCGGAAGTTTCCCGCTTCTTCCGGCTGCATCGGAGTAGTATTCCGCGGCGTCGGTCCTCTTTTCATCTGCAGCTTCGCCGAAAAATTCTCCCGTTATTTTCTCCGCCTCCATCTCAAGCCGGTTTTGAAATTCATCGGACCTGTAAAATAAATCCGCTTTTTCCGCACTCTCCCGCCCTTCTCCGGAATGCGGGTTGGCTTCGAGATCAATTTTATCCGCGGCTGACTCCCCCCTGCGGATAAATTCTCTTATTTCCGGCGACGTTATTTCTCCCACCCTCTCTCTTTTCCACATGACACCGTCTACAAAAATCGAAACAACCGAAGCTGATTCTCCCATCTCCACCTGCACTTTGCCGGGGGACCTGATACATGATCCCTCGGGGGCCTTAAGGTACACACGGCTGCCTTCCACCCGTTCCACGGTATGACAGGGAGTCGGCGTGGAGACGTGGACACTCCTGCCGACCGCCCGGCCCTCCTCCGGCGATAAGGAAGCGATTGCCATCAGCGGCAGAATGAATTTGAAGACTTTCCGGTGCATGCAGCAAAGAATCTTCGATCTCCAGGGAAGAGCATCAAGCACGGTTCGCCGGCTTACCGGTCCGCTGCGGTCCGCCGGGACGGACGGGGAATGCTTCCCGCAGCCGGATTCAAAAAGCACAACATGCCCTTTTCCGGAAAATCATCCAGGCGAAATTGTCGCCGGCGCCTGCGGGGTTTTTCAATGGACCCCAGATCAGGTCCGACCGCCCGAAAGGATGGCACTGGAAATCCCTGACGGGCTTTGCAATATGCGTGCGGTAATTATGTTTGACCCATATGGGAGTCGGCACACAGGCGCAGAGGTTCAGGGCCGTATCGCAGGTCAGAAGCTCGCGCGAGAGCTTGTACTGCAATCTCGCCGAAACTGTTTCGTTAGCCTGCAGGAAATCCTGATTGTTTACATTTCCTGTCATGGGATAAGCGCTCCCGCTCGAACCGATGCACCAGAACAGGGGCGACTGGGAATATCCTGCATTGGCGGAAATGCTGTCCGCGACACACGCCAGCTGTGCAACCGGATTGGCGAAAAGAAGCGATTCGGGATGAATGATAAAAGCCAGGATATCGTTCTGCCAGAGGGGATCGACCTCCGTGATGTAGGCGACATCGAAACCGCTGTGCTCGACGCAGATGAAATCCGTAAGCAGTTCCAGGATGGACCACACCGGAAAGAGCAGATGATGGGCCTGGGTTTTCGAATATCTTGCCGCATCGTTACTCGCCCTCTGCTCATTATTCCCCCCGGAAAGGAAACCGCCGCCGTTTGTGAAACCCACGCCTGCGCCCGGAAAGCAAAAAGGGTCCTTGACCGTTTCGTTGAACCGCGCCGGCTCCCAGAAGGAGATCGGAATCCCGATTCTGACAAATATGGGGGGAGGAAAGGGGCAGAAACAGACAGGCAGCCGGGCGGGATCTCCCATTTCATTCTCGGAAGGTCCGGGCAGAATGGGGATGCCGCCGAAAGTAAAAGGCAGAATGCATTGCCAACAGATATCCGTGACCGGATTAAGCGGTCCCCCCGGCTTGCAGACGGCAGGGGCGGGAGCGGGAAAGAGAAGGGGCAGCGCGAACAGAAGCGCCGCACAGAAGATTTCACTGCCTGCGCCGGCAGCCCCCTTGTCCGTTGTTTCCGGAATCGGATACGTATTCCCTGACCTCCATGAAATTTCCCTTTTGGACCGCAACGGAAGGAACCGCCTTGATCTTGAGTCTCTCTATTATATATTTCGAGGCGTAAAAGGCTGGGATCTTGAGGTCGTTAATCGTATCCCAATATGATCCTCCGGTGAGCAGCAGCATTGTTCTCATGTCGCTTTTATAGGGCGACGACTTGAACCACACCATCTGCCGGCAATCGGAAGCATCGATGAAAACCAGTATGTTGGGGAGGAAAACGTAGTCGAGCGGGTTGAACGTATACCCTTTCGGATACAGGATCCCCCCTCTGCCGTCCGGAATGTCAAACACGGCGCTCCAGGTCATGTCCACCCGGAAAGTATGGTCTTCAGCCGCAGCCGGAAGGGCCGCAACATCAGCCGGCCGGAATTCTCTTATCCTCTTCTTCGTCTGCTCCGGGTCAAAGACTCTGGTCCAGTCGATCTCTGCGGCGCGGTCAACCATCTCCTGAAGCGCGTCTTTTTCCGCAATGGGGTATGTTGATCCGAATTTTCCCAGATCGCGGGCGCAAGCGCTTCCTGCCGGCAGGAAGTCCAACAGGGCAAAAAGAAAAACACAGATAAGCGAGAGGATGTTCACACTGATCCATGCAAAAGACTGGGCTATTCCCTCGTCCCTTGCGGGAGAGGGGCAGGGGTGAGGGCTCCTAAATCATTTCCAAATTCCCTTAATGGGAGAGGGTTGGGTGAAGGTGACTGACACCCCCCACCCGACCTCCCCCCATCGAGGGGGGGAGGAGATTAAGGATGAGGGTGCGTTACGGGCGCTCCGCTGCTCGTGGTTCGACAAGCTCGGGACTGGCTCCGCAGACTCCGTCCCCGCGAAAGCGGGGATGGGCGTTATTGGACAGCCGGATTATTCCTT
>JAQTPK010000036.1:18162-28841 GCA_028712885.1 Syntrophales bacterium
GATGGGCGTTATTGGACAGCCGGATTATTCCTTCGGAACGAGGATGATCTCTATCCTCCGATTCTTCGCCCTCCCCTCCGAACTGTCGTTCTTCACGATCGGCTTGTATTCCCCGTAGGCGACAGCCGACAGGATCATCGGGTCAATCCCTTCCTGCTGAAGATACCGGGCGACGTTGATGGCCCGGGCGGCCGAGAGCTCCCAGTTCGTGGGATAGCGCTGGGCGAGCGCGCCCTTGATCCTGACGTTATCGGTGTGGCCCTCGATGCGGATCGATTTGTCCTTCGCACCCTTGAGCACTTCGACAACCTTGGTCAGCACGGCCAGCCCGCCTTCCTTCACCTCGGCCTTGCCGGAATCGAACAGGATCGAGTCGACCATGTTGAGCGTCAGTTTTCCTTTCAGCTCCGTAATGGTCACCTGGCCCTTTTCCACCTCGCTTTTCATCTTCTCGACCATTTCGCTGTAGGTCTTGCTCTCTTCCTTTATCTCTTCCTTGCTCTTCTCCAGGGCAACGATCTTCTCCTTCTGCCCCGCTATCTTCCTGGACAGTTCCGCGAGATCATTTTTCAGCTTCTGATTCTGCTGTTCGCAGGTTGCTGCTTCTTCCGATTTCTGGAGGTAGGTGCTTTTCGCAACGAGACATCCGCTTACCAGAAAAACGACTATCGTGATCAGGGCGATTCTTTTCAACATTGACTCCTCCTTTGATAGGGTTGGCTGGTTTTCCATGTCAGGCAATAAACATCACCAGGAACAACTTCATTTTTGTTCCTGTTTTCTACTAACCGAGAGCGTCAAACAGGGCGTCCCGCAGGGCCGAATCAAGGTCCACGGGGAAAAATGAACATGGTGAATAGCCTTCGGTGAACCATTCCGCCGTTTTTTTTATACAAAGGTTCAACAAACCTGTCAAGAAAGCTGCAGCGGGCGGATACCCCAGGCTGCCAAAATGTCCCAAGATTTCTGTTTTTATTGGATTTATGCAAAATGTTGTGATACGTTGTTCGGCCTTATCAGACAATTTCGAAGCATCCGGAGGGCAGGAGCACGGCCGGCCGTTCATCCGGAGAACGGAGCAGGAATTTGCAGATTGAAAAGGAAGTTGCGGCGGAGCCAAAGGACAGCGGAACCGCAGAGGCGCCCGCGAATGTCGGTAATCCAAGCCCGCCTTCAGGAAGGGCTGTCTTTGTTACCGGAGCGCTCAAGTTCCTGGCCTGGATGAATCTGATAATCTGCATCCTGGGATCGATCTGGATATTCCGGGAATTGGGAGTGCGGGTGATACCCGAGGAAGAAAGCCTCCTCGGCTTTACGGAGAAGATCGTGAATCCGTTCGGCGTCGCCCTCAGCCTGGCTGTTTTCCTTCAGGGAATATTCGGCTGCGTTTTCCTGCTCGCATTCGCCCTTCTCGCCGAAAACACGACGGCCATACGGAGAGCCCTCTCACGCGCGGGGGAGGGCCGCGAAAACGCCGCGGCGGCAATAACGGACGGTCATCAGGAATGAAAAATATTCTGGCTGCTCTTCTCGTCATCCTTCTGGCCCTGAACGGCTGCGTGTCGCTGAAGAAGTATAACGACCTGAAAACGGAAACCGCCGGCCTGCAGCAGCGGAATGAAGCGCTGGGAAGCGAACTGGGCGCTTTAAAAACGCAAGTCGCCCAGTGCCACCGGAACGCCGAGCACCTTCACGCCAAGGGCATGGAGGCCTTCAAAAAATCCCATTACGACGAAGCCCTCGATTACCTCGAACAGCTGCTGGAAAGATACCCCTCGGACCCCCTTGCCCCTTCCGCGGCGGAAAAGGTTTCGGAGCTGAAAAAAATCTCCACCGGCAATTACCAGAAGATCACCAAGACGATGGATTCCCTGAAAGATCCCCGGGCGAAAATCGATTTGATCGATAAGGAAATGGACGAGCGCTACCTGGCGCCGATGGAAATCCGGAAACTGTCGCGGAAAAAAGAATCCGTTCTCCACGATCTCAAACTGCAGGAAGACATGCTGAGGCACGTGATCGTGGAGGACGATCCCACTCAGGGCTTGAAGTATTACCGTTCGACCCGTCCGAGCATTCAGCAGGCGGGATACGAAAAGAGTTTTTACGTGGAGCTTTATTTTGTCCAGGATGCGTCCGGGAAAAAGAACTTCCGGCTCAAAACCAGGTATGCGGGAAACAGCTGGATCAGCTACGACATGATCGTCATCCGGGGGGACAACGGCGCGCAGGCCGAGGTGATCTGCAAATACCCGGAAAAGCTGTCCAACATGAGCGATGAGAAGATTTACGAATGGTCCGACAACGACATCGACGACGACAAAGTGAACCGGATCGCCAAGGCGCATTCCATCACCGTCCGCTTTCACGGCGGATACCGCTACTCGTTCAGCCTGAACGAGGACCAGATGCTCGCCTTCCGCGAAATCGTGCGGAAGTACCACTCCCTCAAGTAAGAGCCGATTCCTGCCAACCCCGCCGTATTCAGAAAAAAGGATTCCTGTCGGCTGAACAGCTTAGTAGGATTTCATTAGGCTTCAGCATTCGGGAAGAAAAAATATCAGGACTAAACCGATGGATCGAAAATCCGATCGTGACGAAAATGTCTGATGGAAAAGCTCCGGCATGCAATCCGAAAGGCACGATCCTGTCAGAACAGGATCGTGGACCGGTGGCTGTCGATCCGGACGGAATCCTTCCCGGTCGTCTCCGGACACCACCTCGCGGACAGCAACCCTTACGAGTCGATCCATTACGGATTGCTGTCGCGGTTCCTCCGCCCGCTCGCCCCGATGCCCGACGATATCTTCTATGATATCGGATGCGGCATGGGAAGGATCCTGTGCCTTGCTTCGCGCCTGCCCGTCAGGATGTGCATAGGAATTGAGATCGTCCCGGAGCTGGCGGCTATCGCCGAGGGAAATGCGCGGATGCTGCGCGGCCGGAGATCAGAAATTCAAGTGCGCATCGCAAACGCCGCTGAAGCGGACTATTCCGACGGAACGATTTACTGCATGTTCAACCCGTTCGGCGCCGCGACTATGGAGAAGGTGCTTTCCCGGATCGGGGAAACGCTTCAGGAAAGTCCCCGGCCGGTCCGCCTCGGCTACTTCAATCCGGTGCATGAAAATGCTTTCAGGAGCAGCGGTTTTCTGGAGCTGACCGGCAGGGTCGAAGCCCTGCTTTCCGCAAAAACCGCCAGCTACTGGACGAACTGGAAGTGGACGGGACAGAAAATCCCAAATCACAAATTCCAAATCACAAACAATTCCTAAAATCCAAATTCGAATTTTTCAAACAAAGTACAAGGTGCATCTGATTTCCCGTCTTCGCAGTTTCTCTTCTTCTCAGCTTCGTTTTTTTAGTGTGCTTCGTCCCAATTCGCCCCCTCTGCAATCTCCACCTTCAGGGGGACTTCCAGTTCCAGTACTTTCTCCATTCCTTCCCGTACGAGGACGACCGCCTCGTCTCTTTCTTCCATCGGGGTTTCAAATACCAGCTCGTCATGGACCTGCATGATCATTCCCGTCCGCATGCCCCTGGCCTGCAGGCCGGCCGCAATCCGGATCATCGCCACCTTGATGAGATCGGCAGCCGTTCCCTGAATGGGCGTATTGATTGCGGTCCTCTCGGCAAACGATCGGACAGGCGCATTGGCGCTCCGGATCTCGGGAAGGTACCGCCGCCTGTTGAACAGGGTGGCGACGAACCCGTCCCGCCGGGCCTTCTCCAATAAAGTATCCATGTATTCCCGCACGCCGCGGAATTCCTCGAAATACTTTTCTATATATTCCTTCGCCAGCGTCTGGCTGATGCCCAGCTCCTTAGACAACCCGAACGGGCTCATACCGTAGAGTATGCCGAAATTTATTACTTTCGCCTGGCGTCTCATGTCCGGCGTTACCGTTCCGGGCAGGACCCTGAAAATTTCCGAAGCGGTCCGGGCGTGTATATCCTCGCCCGAACGGAAGATCTCGATCAGCGCCGGGTCCCGGGAGAGATGGGCGAGGATGCGCAGCTCAATCTGGGAATAATCCGCGGACACAAGCACGCTTCCGGGAGGCGCAATGAAGGCCCGCCGGATCCTCCTTCCCTCCATGCCGCGGATCGGGATATTCTGAAGATTAGGGTTGCTGCTGGAAAGCCTTCCCGTTGCCGTAACGGCCTGGTTATACGAGGTGTGAATCCTTCCCGTTCCGGGATTTATCATTAAAGGAAGGGCGTCGATGTAGGTCGATTTGAGCTTTGAGATGCTCCGGTATCCGAGTATCTCGGCAGGGAGCTCGTATTTCAGCGCCAGGGCCGTCAGGACTTCCACGTCGGTGGAATACCCGTTTTTCGTCTTCCGGCCCCTGGCCAGCTTGAGCTTCTCGAAAAGGATATACTGGAGCTGCTTGGGCGAGTTAATTTTGAACCGCTCGCCCGCCATGGCGTATATTTTTTCTTCCGACTGCGACAGTATCCGGTCGAATTCCCCGGACATCCGCTCGAGCATATCCCTGTCCACCAGCACGCCTCGCATTTCCATCGCGGCCAGCACCTCGATGAGGGGAAGCTCGATCCCGTAAAAGAGATCCTCGAAACCCTCTTTTTTGATTCTTTCCGTGAGCTGCTCCGCCAGGCGGCAGACGGCGTCCGCGCGCGAACAGGAATAATTGAGAACCTTTTCCGGGGAAACCGCCCCGTAGACGGACTTCCGGGCGCCGCTCCCGAGGAGCTCCTTCACGGGAGGAAGGTCCGTGTTCAGATAGTCCCTGGCAACCTCCGCCAGGTCGTGGCTGCGCCGGGAGGGGTTGAGAACGTATGAAGCGACCATCACATCGCATCCGGTTCCCCGCAGTTCGATACCCGACCGGGACAGCACAATGCGGGCCGTTTTGAGATCGAAGGCGTGCTTGACTGTTTCGGGGTCCTCGAACAGAGGCTTCAACCCGGCAAGTACATACCCCGCATCCAGTTGACCCGGATATGCGCTTCTCTCATGCCCGACGGGAACATAGGACGCCCCGCCTTCCCCGAGATCCAGCGATATCCCGGCTATCTCGGCCGCCATGGCTGTTTCCGAATCAAGCTCCAGACAAAAGGCAAAACTTTTCTTTTTCTTCGCTGCTTCCAGAACGGCTGCGAGTTCTTCTTTGCTCCAGACGATCCGGAATTCCTTCCTGAGCGCTTCCTCCCGGCGCAGATTCAATTCCTGGATCAGTGATGAAAATTCAAACTCCCTGAAAATGTCACGCAGGATTGTCCTGTCCGGCTCCCGAAGGCGCGTGTCCTCCAGGTTGAAATCGATGTCGAGGTCCGTCCGGAGCACAACCAGGTCGCGGCTCATTCGTGCCTGGTCGGCATGGTTCTTGAGCGCCTCCCTGACTTTCGGTTTTGTTATCTTGTCCAGATTGGCGTATATGCCTTCTATCGATCCGAATTCCTGTATGAGTCCGATCGCGGTTTTCTCGCCGATTCCCGGCACGCCGGGAATATTGTCCGAGACGTCTCCGATCAGTCCGAGGATATCGGCGACGCTGTCCGGACCGACTCCGAACCGGGCCTTAACTCCCTCCCGGTCGTATTCCTTATCCTTCATGGTATCGACCATGATGATTTTTTCGGAAACGAGCTGCATCAGGTCCTTGTCCCCCGTGACGATAACGGACCCGATCCCGCGGGAAGCCAGGCCGGAAGCGATGGCGCCGATTATATCGTCAGCCTCCAATCCCTCCTTTTCGAAAATCGGTATCGAAAACGCCCGGATTATCTCCTTGATGTGGGGTATCTGGACTGCAAGCGCCTCCGGCATGCCCGGCCGGTGGGCCTTGTAAAGGCTGTAAACCTCGGAGCGGAAAGTCGGGCCTTTCGAGTCGAAAACGACAGCCATGTATTCCGGTGATCGGTCACGCATCAGCTTCATGAGCATGTTCGTGAAGCCGTAGACTGCGTTCGTGGGAAACCCCTTCGAATTGGACAGCGTCTTGATCGCGTAGAAGGCGCGATAAACGTAGTTGCTGCCGTCGATGAGATACAGGATGGGTTTAGAGTTTCTCGTTTCCGGTTTCAAGTTTCAGTTCCGTTTAAAATAATTGCAGCTCCATCCTTCGACAGGCTCAGGATGACGTCTATCAGCTCGGATAATTGAATTTTGGATTCTCGATATTGTTCGGAATCCGGGTTTCTGGGATTTCTCCCTTCACCTGACGCCTTACGCCTAACGCCTCACGCCCAATGCCGTCACACCTGAAACCGTGCGTCTATCTTGAAAGTCTGCACGGCGCGCATGCTCAGGATCTTCATCCCGGTGCGGGCGCGGATGTCTTCAAGCGTTTTTTCCAGCTCCGGTTCCGAGGGGGCGATCAGTGTAAACCAGATGTTATATTCGTGATCCCGTTCGTAATTGTGCGTGACGCCGGGATAGCCGTTCACTATTGCGGAAAAAAAATCTACTCTGTCCGCGGGGACAATCGCCGCGCAAAGCGTGCTGGCATAGCCGAGTTTCCCGGGATGAAATACCGCCCCGATCCTGCGGATTACGCCCTTTTCCTTCAACGCGGAAACCCGATTCAGGACCTCTTCCTCGGATATTCCTGCACGGATGCCGATCACGCGGAACGGTTCCGGCTCCAGCGGAAAATCGTCCTGGAGCATGTTCAGTATTTTCTTGTCTGTTTCATCCATCGTTAAGTTCACAGTTCACGGGCTCATAAATACAGCACGGCTCTTCCGAAAGATAATCACCCGTCTTTTCATACGCCCGCGCGCGGCAGCCACCGCAGATGCGGATATACTCGCATCGTCCGCATTTGCCCCCGTACAGGGCGGGATTCCGGAGGCGCTCGAAAACAGGGGAACTGCGCCATATCTCGCCGAATCCCTGCCTGTCGAGACTTCCGCAGTCTATCTCCAGGTAGCCGCACGGCTGAACCCGGCCCGTGTGGGAAATGAAGCAGAAGCCGGTTCCTCCCAGGCAGCCCCGCGTGACCGCCGAAAAGGGATGGCCGCCCTTGCGCCCGGAGGCGGCTCCCGCCTTGCCTGCTATCCTCAGATAGTGCGGGGCGCAGGTCGGCTTGATCTGGATCGGGCTTTTGCCGCTCAGTTCGCGCAGCAGCTCAAGCGTCTTCTCGTACTCCTCCGCGTCGATCTCTTCTCCGGCCATTTCACGGCCTCTTCCGGTCGGCACGAGGAGGAAGACATGCCAGGCAGCCGCGCCGAGCCGCACCGCGAGGGACAGCATGTCCTGCATGAAAGCGAGATTGGAGCGGGTCACGGTCGTGTTGACCTGAAATTCGACACCGGCCTTTTTCAGCGCTTCTATTCCCTTCATTGCGCCGGCGAATGCGCCCGGCACGCCCCGAAACCGGTCGTGGCGGCCGGCATCCGGACCGTCCAGGCTGATGCTGACCCTGAGAATTCCCGACTCTTTAATCCGCCGGGCAATTTCCTCCGTGACCAGCGTGCCGTTTGTCGCCAGGGCCATGCGCAGACCCTTTGCCGTCCCGTATGCGGCGATATCGAAGATATCCTTCCGCAGGAGCGGCTCTCCTCCCGTAAGGATCACTACGGGCCTGCCTGTCGACGCGATTTCATCGAGAATTTTGAGGCATCTTTCCGTCCCGTATTCACCCGGATACGATTCGTGCAGGGAGGAAGCCCGGCAATGGACGCAGGCCAGGTTGCAGCTCCGCGTCACCTCCCAGGCTACCATAAGTAATGTCGTCTCAAGTTTCATGTTTCAAGTCTCATGTTAAGAACTGAATAGCCTCAAGCCTCATATTTCAAGTATCTCGAGCATAGTCGTCGTTTCAGCAACTTGAGACTTGGGACCCTGAAATGTCCATACTTTGCTGCAACTTGAGACTTGAGACTGGAATCAACGATCCGGCGGTGCCGGGACATTTATTCCTTGCGTTCAGTTTTTTGTCATTCCCGCGGAGGCGGGAATCCAGCTGGAACTATGCCGTTATATAAGTCCGTCCAACCAGGATTATGCTTCTCAATCAAGTTTTCTTCCATTTTCTGTTCCATTTTTTCATGGCTTTTTCTCTACCCAGGGCATCATATACGTTCGCATACATCTCGCAGTAAACCAGCCGATGAACTCCGTATTTCCTTGTAAACCCCTCAATGAGGTCATTTTTATGTTCATGTACCCGTCGTAAGAGATCGCTCGTAACTCCTATGTAAAGGGTGCCATTTTTTCTGCTGGCCATAATATAGACGAAATAGCTTTTCATGAATCCTGGATTCCCGCCTGCGCGGGAATGACACGACTATTTCTTATGCGGGGATGACGCGACTATTTCTTATAAATGTATTTGAAACTCCTTTCTTATTTGTAAGGGTTTGTTAAATTGCTTATCAGCTCATCCATTCGGATTGATCTGTGCAAGCGAGCGTATATGCTAATACGTGAGCATCGCGACCCGGAGCGCAACCCCCGCCGGCGCGGGGGCAGGCTCAGCAGACTCCGTCCCCGCGAAAGCGGGAGCGAACGTTATCAAAGGCCCGCCAGCAGTTTTGCGGCGTCTTTGGCGAAGTAAGTAATTATAATATCAGCGCCTGCGCGCTTGATCGAAGTCAGCGCCTCCAGCATCGCCCTTTCGCCGTCAATCCAGCCGAGGTTGGCGGCGGCTTTGATCATCGCGTATTCGCCGCTGACATTGTACGCCGCCAGGGGGAGGTCGAACTCCTCGCGCGCCCGCCGTATTATATCGAGATAAGGCAAGGCGGGCTTCACCATAATGATATCCGCCCCTTCTTCGACATCCAGCGTGATCTCGCGCATCGCCTCGTCGCTGTTCGCCGGGTCCATCTGGTAGGATTTCCTGTCGCCTGAGCGGGGGGCGCTCTCCGCGGCGTCCCGGAAAGGTCCGTAAAAGCAGGAAGCGTACTTCGCGGAATACGACATGATCGGGGTCGCATCGAATCCCTCTTCGTCGAGAGCCTCCCGGATGGCCCCGACGGCCCCATCCATCATCCCAGACGGCGCGATTATATCCGATCCCGCCCTGGCCTGGACGACCGCGGCTTCTGCGATGATCTCCAGCGTTGCGTCGTTGTCAACGCCTTCCTCCGTAAGAATACCGCAGTGGCCGTGATCCGTATATTCACAGAAACACAAGTCGGTAACGACGAGAATCTCCGGAACCGCCTCTTTGATCTCCCGTACCGCCCGCTGGATTACGCCGTCGTCGGAATAGGCGTCGGTCCCTGTTTCATCCTTCCGGGCCGGGATCCCGAACAGGAGAACGGCGGGAATGCCGAGGTCCCGTGCAGCCTTGGCCTCTTCCACGGCATAAGTGATGGACAGCTGGAAATGGCCCGGCATGGACGCAATCGGCTTTTTGAACTCCTTTTCCGCCGTAATGAACAGCGGCAAAACCAGGCCGTCCACCGTCAGTCTCGTCTCCCGGATCATTCTCCGGAAATTTTCATTCTTTCTCAATCTCCTTGGCCGGTATGCGGGGAAATACATTTCAAACCTCCGGTAACAAAGTTTCAAGTCTCAGGTCTCAAGGCTCAAGTCTCAAGTTGCGAAATAGTTTGCCTTATTTCTACATCAGACAGATAGCACGCCGGATCCGGGGCCCAGATATCTCCCGTGGCCGCTTCGGCGCGCGCCCGGAAATTCCCCCCGCAGACGTCGAGCCAGCGGCATGTGCTGCATCGCCCCTTCACGTATTTTTTCTTTTCCTTGAGCCTGGCCAGAAGCTCGTTGGAAGTATCCTGCCAGATTTCACTGAAGGGCCGGCGACGGATATTGCCGAACGAGACCTGTCTCCAGAACTGGTCGGGATGAACCTCGCCGTCCCAGCTCACGCATCCGATTCCCAGGCCCGAACTGTTGCCGGCGTTCATTTTCAGCAGCTTGAGCACCTCCGCCGCCCGCTGCGGGTCCTCTCGCAGAAGGCGAAGGTAAATATAGGGTCCGTCGGCGTGGTTGTCGACCGTGAGAATTTCCTTGGCGAGATCCCGCCGGAAGAGATCTTTCGTCCTGTCCATGATGAGGCTGACAGCCTTCCTCGCCTCCTCATGCGTCAGATCTTCGCTTCTCAGGCTCGATCCTCGCCCGGAATAAACCAGGTGATAAAAACACGCTCGCGGTATGTTCTCCTTCTCGATCAGGTCGAAAATTGCCGGAACCTCCCCGACGTTGCGCTTCGTGACCGTGAAACGGACCCCCACTTTGATTCCCGCATCGCGGCAGATCCGGATGCCGCGCAGCGTCCTGTCGAAAGTTCCGGGCACGCCCCGGAACAGATCGTGGACCGCCCCGATCCCGTCTAGGCTTACGCCGACATAGGACAGCCCGATATTTCCCAGTTTTTCCGCCATGGCGGGAGTAATGAGCGTCCCGTTCGTGGATACCACCACCCGCAAGCCGAGCCCCGCCGCCGTTTCCGCGAGCTCCAGGAAATCCTTCCTGATGAGGGGTTCGCCTCCGGACAGCAGGACCACCGGGCACCGGAAAGAAGCAAGGTCTTCGAGAAATTTCTTTCCCTCGTCCGTGGTCAGTTCGCCCTCTGCGGCGGCGTCCGAAGATCCGGAATAGCAGTGCACGCATTTCAGATTGCACCGGCGCGTCATGTTCCAGACTACAACGGGCCGCTTGTCCGCAGAGAACTGAAGCAGATGCGACGGAAGCTTCTCCGATTCGCCGCCGTAGCGGAGGACATCGGCAGCTTCGACTG
>JAQTPK010000037.1 GCA_028712885.1 Syntrophales bacterium
AATCCCCGTACAAGAGAAATCCCCGTCATCGTGCTTACCTCGTCCGTTGACGAGCGCCACATCAGCGAATCGCGCCGCCTTGGCGTAACAAGCTATATCCTCAAGCCCCTCGATATTGACCGCTTCGTCGATAACGTACGCTGTCTCGGTTTTTCCTGGATGCTGGTCAGCCGGGAAAAGTAAAATTTGCTTTATATCTGCGCTCAACAGAACCGGAGATCTCTAAACCCGGGCTGAAAAAATGCAATCAGCCTCGGATATCAAATTTCCCGGATGAAAACCGGAATCAGGCCCTGGACGCCTTATTCCGGTTTTTTATTTTGCTTCTTGACAGGGCTGAATAAATATCTGGTGGGGAGGCTGATTTGGCTTTCAAAATGGAAAGATTAATCTCATTGATCATTGCGATCGGTGTTTCCGCATCAGCCCATGCCGCTCAAATCCGTCCCGTGGAGATGCGCTGGGATCATGGAAGTATTGTCCGGAATGAACGGGTCTCTCCCGGTTTTTGGTTCTGCGACGAGTGCCCCGGGAGGAAATCTCCGATCCCGGACGATAAATCCGTACAGCCGGTCTCCCCGCCTCTTCGGGCAAATCTTTCCATGCGATTTTCCGAGGAGGGCAAGGCGGCCCAAAAGCAGGTCGGGCCGCCTTCCTTTGAAAAGAAAAATGCCGGGGAAAAATCGCCTCCGCCGATAACAGCAATACATGCAACATCGCCGCCGGCCTTGCCTTCCCCGGCATGCTCTTCCCTCACAGTCTACTTCCGATTCGGAAAGAGCTCGATTGAGCGATTTGAGCGGGATCAGCTTGAGCAAATGATTCCGTGTCTCAAGAATCTCCGAGAACCCGTGTCCGTCGAAGGATTCACATGCAGAATCGGATCCCGGGCAGTTAACGACCGCCTTGCCCGGGACCGGGCTGAAACCGTTTCCAAATATCTCCGGGAGCGGGGTATTCGCGTGGACGGCCATGCCGGCCGCGGCAGGCATGGATACATTCCCCCGGAGGATCCGCTTAATCGGCGGGTGGAGATAAAAATCCGTCAGAAGGGAACAGAATATGAATAGGATCATCGCCTGTCTTATCTTGTCCTTCGTGCTGTCCGGGATCTGCAGCGACTCGACAGCGGCTGCGCATGATAAAACGACGGGAAAATGGATAAACGGAAACTCCCTGACTGAATCGGACGATCAGTCAGAAACCGAAATGCTGAAAAAAGTGCAGAAGCAATTTGAGGCGGCATTCCGGAATTTCAAAGTCGAATCAATCGCAAAAATTCCTGTCGATGGAATTTACGAGGTGGTGGCAAACAGCGGCTCCCATATTATCTATTATGCTCCGAAATCCAACCACCTCTTTATCGGTGATCTCGTCACGAAAGATCTCAGATCGGCTACGCAGGAGCGGCGCTCGGCAATAATGGAAGCGAAGCTCAGAGAGATCCCTCTCGATCAGGCGGTACGGGTCGGAAAAGGGAAGCACACCGTCATCGAATTCACGGACCCGGACTGCGCCTTTTGCCGAAAAGCGGCGGAACACCTGAAAGGGAAGGATGTGACCAGGTACGTCTTCATGCGTCCCCTTGCGCAGCTCCATCCGAAAGCCGCGGAGAAGAGCATTTTTATTCTCTCCTCAGTAGATCCGGAAAGAACTTATCATGATGTAATGGCGGGCAAATACGATAAAGAGGACCTGAGCAAGACCGGCTCGCAGTCGGCTTCTGAGCGGCTGGCTGATCACGGCCGGATAGCGGAGAAGATGGGCGTCCAGGGTACGCCGACTTTCTGGATAAACGGAAAAATGGTTGCAGGCGCAAACTTACGCATGATCGATGCGCTCCTCAAATAACCTGCGGCGGATGCGCTTCAGGCCGGCGGAGACCGGCGTCCAGGCAAGCGGCGCAAATCCGGCGGAGCGGCTTTATGCCGACCCGTCGCTTATCAAAACGTGAAACGGAGGAATGGAGATGGGTCACAAAGAGTTGATTGTTTGCATTGCCGCCCTGGGGCTGATTTTGTCCGCGCAGGAAGCGCTGGCGGTGGCTGCGCCGGCTGCGGGCTCGTTTGCGTACGACATTTACGATATTGCGGTTAATGATATCCTCAAGGGGCCTATCGGTTTTGTGGCCGGCCTCGGCGCCGTAGCATACGGGGCAGGGCTCGCCATCAGGCAGCAGATCGCCGGCGCCATACCCGCCCTGCTGGGAGGCGGCGCTCTCCTGAAGGCGGATGTTATTGTCGGCAGCCTCGGAATCCTCTTCTGAATTTTCCATGCAAAAACGTTTCCCCCAGTATTTGAGCTCTCCCTTTCAAGTGCTCTGGTTCGAGTCGGACGAACTGGGGATCATCTGCGTCTTCTTTACGATAGCGATGATTTTCGGTTCGTTTACATGGCTCCTGCTCATTGCCGGGCCCTGGTATTACACTCATCTTAAAAAGAAATACCCGCGGGGGTTCCTTCACCATTATCTTTATTTTCTGGGACTGACCCGGCTCAGCAATTATCCGAACTTCTTTGAAGAGGTCTTTTACGAGTAAAAAATGAAAGAGCATGTGCGGATGAACCGGCTCGGCAAAGCTCTTGAAGACAACAGGATCCTCAAGTTTGTGGTTCTGGTGTACGGGTTCGCCGTTGTTTTCAACTCCTTCATGATTTATCGGGCTCTCCATTACCAGAAGGTTGTGCTGATTCCTCCCGGGTTGGACAGAAAGGCTACGGTATCCGGAAACAATCTCGATGACGCGTATGTATCGGCTTTTGCCCGCTATGTCGCGGGACTTGCATTCAGCTATACTCCGGCTTCGGCAAAAAAACAGTTTGAAGAGCTCCTGACGCTCTTCGCTCCGGAAGCATACCCCGAAGGGAAGAGGACCTTCTATGTTCTTGGTGAAAAGATCGTTGAAACCCGGTCGAGCTCCGCTTTCTATGTCGACCGAATCGAAATCAATCCGGAAAAGAATCGCCTCGAGGTCTTCGGGATGAAAAAGCTCTATATAGACGACCGCAAGATCGAAGATTCGGCTAAAACCTACTGGATTGAATTCAAGGTCAACAACGGACGTTTCGCCGTCGTTTCCATTTCGGAAGCTTTGAAGGAAACGGCGGCAAGAGAAAGGCCGCCATGAGATTATTCGCAGTCCTGATTTCCATAATCGTTTTATTCACGGCGGTTCTGGCGGAAATTCCGGGGGAGAAAGGGCCCGGCCCGACGTCCCCTCCCGGAAATCAGACGCATCCTCGGATCCCCGCGGGGAAATCGCCGGGACCGGTTTCGAGAGGCAAGCTGTCCGTTGCTGACAAAAAACAGGGATCTCCGGCCGGAACGGTAATCCCGCCGGGGCTGCAATCGCAGAAAATCCCGGAGAGGCTGCAAAAGAATCAGTCTCCGGGTCCGGATCCGGCAGGCTGTTCCGGGGAAATCTGTTCAAAGCGCGATGTGAGTATCTTTGAAGCCGCCGGGATGGATACAGGCAGGCATCGCGTTGAAAAAACCGGCTACGCTGAAATCGCGCGGGCGGTCGAGTCTGCGAACATGCCGATAATCGTCGTTCCCGAGATGCCGGCGGCGATCCGTCTGAGCCGTTCGGACGTCAACCGGATAACATGCGCTGCAGGAGACATAAGGGACGTCGTATTTTCGAAGGAAAAGGGGATCTCCGTCTCGTTTTCCGGGAAGGATGCTTATCTGAAATACAGGTACGTCAGGCGGGGCGGCAGAGACGTTTACCCGCCGGCAACGGAAATATTCATCATCTGCGGAGAAGCAACTTACAATATTATCGCCGTGCCGGAGAGAATCCCGGCTCAGACCGTGCGGCTGTCCGGCTCAGGAGGCGACAGGATAAAAAAGAACCGGGAATTCTTCAGCGGAATGTCTTCGGAGAAAAAAATTATCACACTGATCAAAGCTGTTTACACCGACGACATTCCCGAAAGTTTTACCGTAGAGGCCGTAAACCGCAGGCTGCCCCGATTATTCCGCGACGTCGATATCAGGCTTAATCGCATCGTTGTTGCTGATGGGGAGGGTTTGCGTCTCAAGGAATACGTTTTAACGGTAGCCGGAAGCTCACCGCGGGAGAAAATCGAGTTTGACGAGAAGGATTTCTTGAATGCCGATCTGACGGCCGGAACGGCTGCAGTCTCGATGGATCGCCTCACGATCAGGCGGGGCGAAAGCGCGCGGCTTTTCATCTGCGAAACGGGCATGGACGTCCAGGATAATATTTCCGCGAAGGGAACGATGCTTCGGATAGATAAAAAAGACGAGGAAGGCACCTCCGGAGAACGCGTCAGAAAAGAGGTGGAGCCGAAAAGCGCCGCCCCTCAGGGTGTTGCGGCCGGAAGGGCTCCGGCCCCTCAGGCCACGGGGCACGGAGGAAGAAGGTGAAGCAATTATGGCGGAACCTCTCGGCAAAAGGCAGGCAGGGCGCCGTTCTGGCCGTTCTCATCAGCCTCGGGATAATAATCGGCACCGGAATATACTACCTGAAGTTCGGAAGCGGCGCCAGGACTCCGGCGCCCGAACCGGTTGCAAAGCGGGAGATCAAAATCGATTCGCATCTTTACGAAAAATCGGCTTATCTGGAAGGCCGGAAAGCGATGGCCAATGTCGCCAAAGATATAGATGATATCAAGAAACGGTTTGCCGAGCTGAAGACGGGCATGCCGGAAACGGCCGCACCGTCCGGCTTGAAGGGGCAGGCGGGCAAAATAAATGCAAAGAAGGAAGCTTCTCCTCCTGCTTTTTCAGCTTCAAAAGCGGAGCCGGTTCCGCTCCCTCCCAGGCCGTCCGCCGCTCCTCAGCCGATCGTCCCGCCGCCGGGCTCGATGACGGGACGGAAAGACGCCGCCTCCGGCGTGAATTCGAAAGATCAGGATGTTACAGGCGGGATAGAGATCGCCAGCAATCGCTCAATTGATTTGAAGACCAGGGAGACGGAAAAAAAAAGCAAAAAAACGTATGTCTATCTTCCCCCTTCATTCATGGCGGCGACAATGCTTTCTGGCTTGGATGCGCCGACGATGACAGGCGGGAAGGGAGAACCTGCACCGGTTTTATTGCGCGTTAAGGACCTCGCGTTCCTCCCCAACCGGGTCAGGGCCAACCTGAAGGGGTGTTTTGTTATCAGCGAGGGGCACGGCAGCCTGGCAGATGAAAGGGCCCACCTGCGCATAACCAACCTGAGCTGTCTGTCCAAAAAGGGGACTGCGGTTATCGATCAGAAGATCAAAGGCTTCATCGTCGACTCCGACGGGAAGATCGGGTTGAGGGGTGAAGTGGTCTCGAAAATGGGATCGCTGATCGCCCGCTCTCTGATCGCCGGATTTATCGGAGGAGTAGGAGAAGCAGTCCGCATTCAGACCCAGGAGCTTTCAGTAAGTCCTCTCGGTTCCACTCAGACCGTAGATCCCGGGAAAATAGGGCAGGCGGGATTGGGGCAAGGTCTTTACAATGCATCGAAAGATATCCAGAAGTTTTATCTCGATCTGGCAAAAGAAACCCTGCCCGTAATTGAGGTCGGGGCGGTCCGGGACGTAACCCTGGTTGTCTCAGAGGGTTCGGAACTGGAGATCCGGGAACTTCATTCCGGAGAAGCGTTAAAATGATCCGGGCAGATGGAAAGAAACTGAATGGGGTTGTTTCCCGCGGATGGAAGGCTGTGCTCCTTATTTTCGCATTTTCTTTCCTCGGCTGCGCCTCCATTCTCAATCCATACAAGGATGATTTTGCCTGCCCGGATTTCGACCGCGGCCGATGCGTTCACGTGGAGGAAGCGCACCGGCAATCACTCCAGTCCCGCGGGGGCCGGGATTCCGGAATGCACTGCGCCGCATGCAGGGAAGAGGCGGGAAGAAAAGGCTTTGGTGAGAAGCAGTACTGTACGGGATGCATAAAAGGAGAAAAAGAAAACGGGACGGCCAGGCGCCGGGATATTGCCGCCGCTGATTCAGGGGCTGCGGAATCAATGTATCAGGAGGAAGTGAAAAAGAAATTGGCGGGACTTATAAGAATGCCGAATGCGCCCATTCTTGCGCCCCCCAAAGTGGTCCGGATCCTGGTCCTCCCTTATAGGGGGGATGGAAACGAGCTCTTTATGATGCGCCATATATATTTTATGGCGGATGAGCCGAGGTGGGTGCTCGGAGAGAATCTCATGGAAAGGAGGCGCTGAAATGGGATTTCGCGATTTCCTCTACGGCAGGGACAGGGACCTGTCGGTTTCAGACCTCAATGAAATGACCGCCCGGAACCGCTTCTCGGTCTACCTGCCCTGGGTATCATACGACAGCGCGGGCAAGACATACCACAACACGGATGACACGACTGGTTTCATCTGGGAATGCGCTCCCCTGTCGTTTGCGGGAGACAAGACCGCCTTCACCCTGGAAGGCCTTTTCCGGATCGGTCTCCCAGCCGGAAGCGTCCTTCAATTCATTCTGTATGCGGACAAATACATCAACCGCTTCATCGATCTTTTCAAAAGCGGAAAAACCCGTGCCGTGCCGATCGTACAGGAAGCGACAGAACACTATTCTGAGTTCCTGCGCTCGGGAGTAGACGGCATGGAAATCTTTCAGAGGACTCCCCTACGGAATTTTCGCCTGTTCGTCGCCCTGAAGCTCCCGCACTCCAAGGAGAGTTCGAGGATGAGCCTTATGGACCTCTACGGCACGGCCAGGGAGATCCTGAATGGCGCGGGAATGGCGCCCCGGGACGTCACCCCGGAGATTCTGATCGACTGGATGAGAAAGCTGTTCAACGAGAATCCTCCCTTCAACAACGGGCATTACCACGAGGAGATCCCGATTAAAAAGCAGGTGATCCTTTCGGACACGGTCATTGAAAAACGGATGTCCCATATAAAAATGGGCAATCGTTTTTTTCGCTGCACTACCGTTAAGAATTTTCCCAAAGAAGTGGACCTGTTTCAGACGAACGAGATCTTCGGCGGGATATGGGGGCTGCAGTCCGACGCCAACCAGTTTCTGACGCCTTTCCTTTACTCCCTGAATATCGTCTTTCAGGACATGAAGGCCAAGCTCCATTATAAATGCAATCTTGTTCTCCAGCAGAAAGGAGCCGGAAGCTTTACTCCGTCTCTGGTGCGCAAGCAGGACGAGTACATGCGGGCTGTGGACGATCTGGAAAAAGGCGTTCCTTTTGTCCGGATCGTTCCGACGCTGTGGGTCTGGTCGGGAAATGAAAAGAGCGCTTCCGAATCGATCGTGCGGGCGCGGAGAATATGGGAATCAAAAGGCTACGTAATGCAGGAGGATAAGGGCATTCTGCTGCCGCTCATGATCAGCTCCCTTCCCTTCGGTCTTTATCTCAAGGGAAAAAACCTTGAAAGCCTCGACCGTGACTTTACCGCGGCATCGGAGCCCGTTTCCATGGTGCTGCCCATCCAGGGCGATTTTTGCGGGGGAGGTTACCCGCACCTTCTTTTTATCGGGAGAAAGGGTCAACCCTGCGCTCTCGATATCTTTTCCGGCCGGGGCGTGAACAATCACAACGTGTTTATTGCCGCATCCTCCGGAAGCGGAAAATCTTTTCTGGTCAACTTCATCGCCTACAATTATTTTGCCGCAAACGCCATGATCCGGATCGTCGACATCGGCGGAAGCTATAAGAAGACGACCGGACTCTTCGGAGCGCGGTACCTGGACTTTCACTCGGATTCGGGGATATGTCTCAATCCCTTCACGTACGTGGATCGAAAGGCGGCGCAGGACGATCTGCCGGTCATCGCGTCGCTTGTCCACGCGATGTGCTTCAGCGCGACCGACGTCATTCCGTTTGATACAGCCGAGACTTCCATGTCCATTATCAAAGACGCCGTCCGCTGGGCCTGGGATAATGAAGGGCCGGAAGCCTGCATCGACTCCATCTACCGGTACCTGTCCCGATATCCTCAGTATGCCCCGCCCGAATTCAGGGGATACAGCGAACAGGATATGGCGATCTTCAGGAATACGGCGCAGATGCTGGCCTGCAATCTGCGGGATTTCACTTCCGGCCAATCCTACGGACGCTGGTTCAACGGCGTTTCGAATTTCGACATTTCACGGGACGAGTGGGTCGTTCTCGAACTGGAAAACCTGAAACCCCAGAAACAGCTTTTTAAAATCGTCACGCTCCAGGTCATCAATGCGGTGACCCAGGACCTTTATCTTTCGGACCGCAGCAGAAACCGGCTGATCATCTTTGATGAAGCATGGCAGTTCATCCGCGGTGAAAACGCGAACTCCGGAGGAGCGAGGACGGTCGCCCACATGAAGGAGGTTATCGAGGAAGGATACCGCCGGGCGCGTAAATACGGCGGCAGCTTCACTGTAATCACGCAGAGCCTTCTTGATCTGAAGCAGTTCGGAAGCGTGGGAGACGTGATCCGCGCAAATTCCGCTTTCAAAATGTATCTCGAATCTCCGGATTTCGAAAAGGCAAAAGCCGAAGGCCTCATCGATTGCGGAGAGTTCGGGATGGCTCTCCTGAAGAGCCTGAAATCAAACAAGCCCAAATACTCGGAGATCTTCATGGATACCCCTTTTGGAATGGGGATCTCGCGGCTCGCAGTGGATCCGTACAGCTATTACATATATACCTCCGACGCCCGTGAGATTGCCGAGATCGAAAGCATGGTGAAAGAGGGGATGGATTACGCCGGGGCGATTGCGGAGATGGTCCGGAAATATCGAGGAAACGGGGGCGGACGGCGAAACAGCAAGGATGGATGATTGCGCCCAAAGCGTCAGGGCATTCATTCAGGAAACGAAAAAGCCCGAAGGATGTCGGATGAAGAGGGACATTATCTTTCTGGCTGTGCTTTATCTGTTTTCATCGGCAATGGCGATTCCAGCCCGCGCCGTTCAACGGGCGGGAGATGCCGGCTCAGCCGAGGGGAACAGGGCGCTTGCCGGATTCGGCTCTGCCGAAGGAATCAGGGATAACCTGGCGGCCCCGATCGCGGGCGGTGCGGCCATGAAGACCCTGGACGGATCGGCAAGTTTCAACGCCCAGGTGATCTGTCCCGCATCGATCAGGTACATGGAAGTAACGGCGCAGCCGGCGGCCGGGGGAGATCTCTCGACCGTCGTCATCTCTCAGGACACGAATCTCGACGGCGCAGTCGACTATTCATATACCGTGCCCTTTTCCGTTTCGGGGATCTGCGGCAACGGCCTCATATCCTGCACGGGCGGCACATGGGAGGACTGCACGTATTACGGGTGGACGGCCGACGCCCGGGGACGGATCAGCCTGGAGGAATCGAGCATAAGCAGGCTGGGCGGATGCTACTGCATCAACTCCTCCTGCGGATTGAATCTCTTCTGGAGAAATGCGGGTTCCATTCTGAAGGATATCGGGGGAGGTGCGGCTTCCGCCGTCCAGGCCGTCAGCCCCGGATATGCAATAACCGACGCCAGGATAGAAGGAACGGTGATCGCGTACTATGGTCAGGACACCTCCCGCTGCTCGCAAATCCCGGGAAACTCCGGATCGTCCTTTCCGGAGCGGTTTTATTCGGGCGGGACAAGCGACGGATATCTTCTGGAGGCGAAAGAGGCGGAATTCGCCTCCCAGGAGGGAAATCCGGACAGCTACTATAACCTGATCACCCGATCTTCAGCTGCTCAGAATACGCAGGGAGACTACGCCTCCTGCAACATTGTCCGGAACATGACGGTTCAGACGCTGACCGACTGCCCCGTCGCAGAAAGCCGGTTCATGGATACCATTCGGAAATGCATCATAACAGCCGACGGCTACACTCCCCGGGTAATCTCTACAGGAAGAGGAGGGGGAGGGTGCTATTTTTCCGCTTCCATTTCGCCCTCGGGCGGAGACGCCCTCTATATCGGGAATCACCTCTGCGGGGACCCGTCGGGAGGAATAGTCAAGAACGCCCGGATCATAATCACCTGCGGCGGCGTTCAGAAAATAATCTATACGGCCGAATATAAAACGGCGCAATTTCCGGAATGCGCGTCGAACAATCAGAACTTCGTCCAGGGTTATTACTATACCGCCTCGTCCAACTCGATAGACTGCAGTCATTATGCGGGAGCACTCCCGGTGAACGGCGATACCTGCGCCCTTGACCCCGAGCAACGTGACGTTCTGACCGAAACGGCCGATAATCAGTGCGCCGCATACGAATCGGATCCGAAATGCCGCCTCAAAGAGGAGAAGACGGATTCGGTCTTTACCGTAAAGAATTTCTCGCCGACGGCGCTCATTCCCCTTTCCACCTGCCGGAACTATGCCGGCATTGAATCCCATACAGTGTGCGGGGATTGGTGGAAAAAAGAGAGGGTCTATTTATGCGAGAGATCCCGGCCTTTTGACTTTTCCGATGCGAAAAAGCGCGTCGATTCCATTTACGCTTCCGCCGGTGAAAGCTCCGGGACCATGACGTTCACGGACAAGAGAAAGACCGGGAATACCTGGGCCGAAGAAGGACGGTCTCTTCAGCTTGGCTGGGCCTCTTCCGCGACCGCGGATAAATGCGACAAGGCCTGTAAGACGCGCAGGCCCGCAGCGAATGCATCGGCCGGGACTTCGGGGACGGCGGCCGACTACCGGAAGAGCATCGAATCCCAGGAGTATTTTTACCGCAAATGCGTCTCCGGGATGTGTCCCGCCGAAGCCGGGGAGGAGATCGTCAAGGCATGCCGGTGCATCACGGAGTTTGCCGAGGCGGCGTCGATCATGTCCGCTCTGGACGCCGCCGGCCGGGATCTCATCTGCTCTACGGGAGTGAAGCATTGAGCCGGCTCGCAAAATACGGCGGAGTGCTGCTTATGTTCCTCCTTTCGGTTGCAATACTTTATTTCCTGGCGGTTGCAGTAATGCCTCTGATCCTGAAATCGGCGATCGGGGCGGTAAAGCTTTTGTTCACTCTGCTGATGAAGACAAGACAGATCTGAATCCGGCGGCGGGCGCATCCCCC
This sequence comes from Syntrophales bacterium, assembly GCA_028712885.1. Taxonomy (GTDB): domain Bacteria; phylum Desulfobacterota; class Syntrophia; order Syntrophales; family UBA4778; genus JAQTPK01. Next base: position 10,959 of record JAQTPK010000037.1, read on the forward strand.
GCCCGCCGCCGGCGGACTGTGGTAAGCGAAAGAATCATGAAGCATTCTCCCGGGGAATCATCGAAGACTCTCCGCAGCAGGCTCCGGAGAGTCCCCAAAGCTCTGCGGGCATCCTTCAGCCTCATTCTGCCCATTCTCCTTCTGATCCGGGCGGCTGCATATCCGGACCAGATCTGCACTCAGGATCTGAACGCTAACGGCGCAATAGAACCGGAGACCGAGAAGTGGGCCTGCCATTCCACGAATCCGGCGCTCTGCCCCAGGGATATGACTGCCTGCAATATTAACGGCTACCAGGCTTCAGGGAGCGCGGCTGTTCCGGCGACAAATATTTCCGGCAAGAGCGGGTTTTCCCGGATTGCTGCTGCGTCCGGAATAAGCGGGATTGATTTCAGCGGCTGGACCTGTACTGAGATCTCCTGCGGCGAAAATTACGCCGGGCAGCTTCTGTTCGCGCCGGGATCAATGAGCGGATCTGTAAAGGCGGATAAGATAGCGAGAGTATCCGGCAACGGCGAAAAACTGGACATTTACGGGTGCTCCGGCCCGGATTGCACCCCTTCGCTGCTCGGCTCCATCACCCTTTCAGGGGCCGCATTCTCCGGATCGGCGGAAAGCGCCGGCGGCCTTCATGGAGTTGCGATCTCAGGAGACACAAATCTTGTCTTTACGGACCGGGAGGGCTCCTCCGCCGGTACGGTGGCTCTGTCGGGTTCAATTGTCTCCTGTCCTTATGGTTCCCGGTACAGTTGTATACGGCATGAGGGGACATACAAATGCTCACCGCTCCTTTGCTTTGATGAAACCGCGGGCGGCCGGTTCGGCTCCGGGCAGAAAGTCTGTTCCAGGGATCTCAACGGCGATGGAACAATAGACTTCACTTCCGAGATTGCTGTTTGTACGGCCGCCTCCGGCGGATATTTCTGCCCGCTTGGCGCAGTCAACTGCGGAACGGGCGCGATGACTCCAATATGTCCAACGAGCGGCTCGGATTGCGCAGGAGGAACATTCAACGGCTCTCTCAAGAGATGCGAGACGGCGCAAATAGTCGTGGGGTACAGGTGCCCCACAAGCGGCAATACGTATGCGGACCAGCCCTCGTGCGCAGCCGCCTGCATGCAGACCGCGAGCTGCACGCCTGGAACTTACAGCATCGGCGTGACTGCAAACGAATCATCCTCGTACTGGTTTAATCAAGGTATATACCGGACCTATTGCAGCGGCAATCAGTGGATTATGCTGGCAAACGCGTGCGCTGTTGCAGGGGGCAACAACCGCTCTTTCACGATCAGCGGAACAACCTGCAGCGGAGATGCCGGCGGGGGAAACGGCTCCGTAGTATCGGCCTTGGTGCCGAGCGGAAACCTATTATACGTGTACGGCTGCACGAATCCTTATATTGATGAATTTGGCTGCGTTATCGACTGGAGGACCTGTGGAGTTCTGTTTGGAGTCCTTGCATTCAATAATACCGTCATATCGGGAGAGGCGGGCCGCGGCTGGAATCAGAAATGCGTTCTGAATGATGCATCCGGTACGGCTTTTCACGACAGTTGCGACTGGGCATCATGGACGGGTTTGGGGTTTTCGGGAGCTTCGTATGAATCCTGTCCTCTCGGAAGCTATCCCTGTACCGGCGGCGCCTGCACGGCCGGTACAGCGTGTACGGCTGTAAATGGATGCCCGGCCGGGTACCAGATGGTCGGCAATATCTGCATCTCCCAGCCGGCCGGCGGCGCGCCGGTCGAACTTGATCCGGCAAGCCACGTCTGTAAAGCAGCTTCAGTCAACAGCTGCCCGGGAACCGGGTTCGGTTATTCCGACCCTTCGGACCTGTGCGTTAAAAATGCAGACTGCGCAGGAGGGCTCTTGGACGCCGGGATCGACCTTTGCATTTTTACTCTATCGGACAATCAATGTCCGGCGGGATTCGCCTATAATGCAGTTTATGCGGCGTGCCTGCGAGACGCCGTTTGCCCAAGCGGATCGAATTTAAACTCTCTTCGCGATGCTTGTGAGATCTCGAGTTCATCCTCATGCCCCGAGGGGTTCACGCTCGATGCCGGCGCCGATAAATGCCTGGCGGCTCCATCCTGCGGGATCGGCATATACGATGCAGCCGGCAGAAAATGCATAGTTGCCGCATCCTCGCTCACCCCGGACGGATATGTCCTTAATCCATCCCTGGACAGATTCGAGCTGGCGCCGCCTTGTCCGGCAGGAAGTTTTTATTCCACAAGCGCCGATCAATGCACGGTCGAAGCCGCCACTGCCTGTACTCCACCCGGTATTTACAATGCCGGCCTGGACATTTGCGAGGCCGAAGGCGTGCCGGCCTGCATGGATCCCGGCATGACCCATGACGGCGACAACAGCATCTGTCATGCGCCTTCCATTTGTCCCGGCGCAGGGGGAACTCTTAATACGGCATCGGATCTCTGCGAGGGACCTGTTGCCCCTTCTTGCCCCGGATCGTATGCGTGGGAGCCTGCGCGTTCAATATGCGAGACCCCTCCCTCCTGTTCAACAGGAAGCTACAACTCCTCCCGGAATCGCTGCGAATCGGTTCCGGCGGGAATAAACTGTCCGGCAGGGTATGCCTGGGATGCCTCGGCCGGAAATTGCCGAATAACGCCTTCGTGCTCCTCCGGGTCCTACAATGCCGCTGAGGACCGCTGCGAACAGCCGGGAACGGAAATATATACCTGCCCCAAGACGGGTTCAACCTACGGAATTTCGGAAACGTGCAATTTGAATTGCACCCAAACGGGGACGTGCGCGCAGACTCAGTATATATCAGGGACTCATTATCAGACATGCTCATACTATCAGTATACTTGTGCACATGTAACTACATGCGACTGCGACCCGGGAGGGTCATATTGGGGCTGCACTTTGCCGTTAGAGTATGTACTTTATAATGACAGCGTTCCTCCCGCACCCGGGGCAATTCCGTATTCGATGTTAATCGGCCGGAACATGTATCCGGATCCCGGCTGCAATATATGGCTTGTCCATGATTATTCTATTTACTGGACCTGTTCTCTCGCGGGCGGAACGCGGTACGGAAGCGCTGCCGCCTGCTCCTCCGCCTGCATTCAGAGCGCCGCGTGTGCCGGCCCGTCTTATTCCTGTCCGGCCGGCTGGTCTTTATCGGGATCAATATGCTATCAGGCCGCCTCTTGCCCGGGGGGGGGATCTCTCAACGGGACGACGGATCTGTGCGAGGCAACCGCTGCGATCTCCTGTTCCGAAGGATCATATGATTTCGCGAACGGCGCCTGCTATCACTCCGCAACATGTCCCGACGGAGGGTTGCTGAACGAAACTGCCGATCTGTGCCGGACGGGCTCAATTGGTACATGCCCGGACGATTACATGCTGAATCCCGGAAAAGGCGTATGCGAGGCCTCTCCGGTATGTCCATCGGGCCTTTACCGCACGGTCCGCAACCGTTGCGAAGAGGATCCGGCAATGACTTGCCCCGCTGAAGGGTATTACGCCTGGGACGCGGGAAGAAATATCTGCGTAGCGGATGCGCTTGCCGAATGCACACTGGAAGGCTTTTATTACAGCGACGTCCTGGATCTCTGTACAAAAACCGTCGTCTGCCCCGAGGGAGGAATACTGAGCGGCCTTTCGGATATCTGCGTTGTTCAGATGAACTCCTCGAAATGCCCGGCGGGTTTTAAATACGATTCTGATACCGGCGATTGTTGGAAAGCGCCCTGCAGTTCCGGCGCTTATAATTCGGCTCTGGATCAATGCGAAGACTTTATCATTGGATATTGTCCCACTGGATTCACATATAATTCAAGTGCAGCCATGTGTCAGGCGAATCCCGTTTGCGACGGCGCCGGCAGTTATGATGCCGGAATCGACAAGTGCTCGGTTCCGGGCTCTTCATTGTGCCCGGATTTGTATGCGTTTGATTTCCTGGAGGGACGCTGCCGGAAAACCCCCTCGTGCGATGAAGGCAGCAGCTACTCGGCGGCTTTGGACCTGTGTACGGAACCCCCGGCAAGAGAATGTCCTGCGGAATATTCCTATGATGCTCTATCCCGCCGGTGCACAGCCGCGCCCATCTGTTACGCAGGAAATTTCGACCAGGCTTCCAATATGTGCATCGGAACGAGTTCCTCTTGCCCTCTGGGAGACCGGTATGAATGCTTCGCCAATCCCGCCACCGGAATAATGCAGTGTTCCCCGGGGGAATGTTTCGATATGGCATATATGCCGACTGAGAGGACTGTTCCTGACATGAAAGCATACACAAACGACGGCATTGTAGATAACAGTACGGGACAATGCCGGAATTCGATCTTCATTTTCAACGGTAAGCCCCGGGAATGCAAGACTGCGGGAATGAGCACATCCTTCTTCAACTGCTGTGACGCCGAGCTTGGGAGCTTCGGCCCCATTCAGGAAAGGTGCGGGGATGAAGATGCCGGGACGGTGATGAACGTCAGGGGGGGGCGGTGCCACTATGTCGGCGACTACTGCAGGGAAAAATGGCCGTTGATCGGCTGCGTGCAGCGGGCCAATATGTACTGCTGTTTCAACTCGAAGCTGGGGCGCATTATCCAGGAGCAGGGCAGGGCGCAGCTAAAGACGTTCGCGGGTTGGGGAGGGGCGGAAAACCCGGATTGCCGCGGGCTCACGCCGGATGAATTCCAGATGCTCGACTTTTCCAGAATCGATCTTTCGGAATACTTCGGGGATGTCGTGACGAAATCCCAGGCCGGCATTCAGCAGGATATGAAAAAGAAAGTCGAAGACTTCTACCGCAAATCCGCTCCGTGAGTTTGGGGTCAGGTCTTTAGGGCCTGTTGCCCAAATAAACTCATTTATACTTTCAATGTCCGGCGGTCGGGTCGGATTCCTCCCGGCGCACAGGTCTTTTCTGCCGCTCTATTCTCTCGCTCCGCTGTAACGCACATTCGTCCGGAATCGAAGCACGGTGAGAAAGCCGTGGTGGTTGGCCGGCCTCAGGGTGCGTTACGGGCGCTCCGCTGCGAGAAGAGCGGCGACGAAAAGACCTGTTAATGCGCCGTCCGGAACCCGGCCCCACCCGCGCACCGAAAATTTCCGGAAAACCGCTGGACTATTTGAGCAACAGGCCCTCAAGACCTGACCCCAACCAAAAAAAAATCTATTTACAGCCGAAAATTCCTGCTATCATTTTTTACAGGGTCCAAATAATCGCGTCTAACATCATTCGACCACCTGAAATCAAAAAAAGATATCCAGATCTATCGAAGTCTTTTGCAGAAACGGGACCCGAACGTCTGCCTTACGACTGATGCCCGATAGATGACGCAAAAGATCCAATGGGCAAAAGCGAGGTTTTCATGGTTTATCAGGCCGATGAATTCATCCTCGATCTGTTCAGGAAACCGTGGGCGGTCGATCACGGCTACAGGGATTTTGTGGGCTCCCCGTTGCGCCACCCCCAGCGCGAAGATCGGATCATTCTTATAACCGATCCATTCACTCCTGAAGTGTCGTACATGGAATTCGGACTGGAAGATGTAGACTGCGTTGAAGCGCTGCCGGGGATCGTGAATGATGACGGCGAGCTGATCATGATGGCGAGGGTATGGGTCAGGAAGGGAAGCGTGGGGATTAAGTCCGAGCTGTTTATGGTTTAACTGCGGGTATCGGGTATGGGGTATTGGGTTTTAGGCATAAAACGACAGACTCGAGAGACATTTCGCGCGTTCCCCGCTTTTCCCGCAGAATAGCGTTCAAACCCCAAGACCCAAGACCCAAGACCTAATACCCAGATCAGGATACATCCAGGACCGACCTGACTTTTTTGGAAAGCTCGCGGATGGTGAAGGGCTTCTGCAGAAAGGCCCGGCAGCCCCGCTCCATGATCTTCGCGGCCTGCCCCTTCATGCTGTATCCGCTGGAAAGGATGACCTTGATCGCGGGGTTTACCGTCCGCAGCAGGTCGAACGTCTCGCCGCCGCTCAGGTGCGGCATGATCATGTCCATGATGACAAGGTCTATTTTCGCCGGGTCCTGGCGGTAGATTTCGAGAGCTTCTTTGCCGTTCCTGGCGATCATGACGTGGTATCCGAGCGTCTCCAGGATTTCCCGGCTCACATCCGTGATGACCTCCTCGTCGTCTACGACGAGAATCGTCTCGTGTCCCTGAAACAGTTCTTCCGCGGATCTTCTCTCCCGCGCGATCTCCTTCTCGGAAGCCGGCAGATAGATGCTGAACGTGGAGCCGTGTCCCTTTTCGCTCTCGACCGCGATTATCCCGCCGTGGCTTTTGATGATCCCGTAAGTGGAAGCGAGCCCGAGGCCCGTACCGCGCCCCATTTCTTTTGTGGTGAAGAACGGCTCGAATATTCTCAGTCTGGTCTTCTCGTCCATGCCGACGCCGTTGTCGGTGATCGAGATCCGGACGTACCGTCCCGGTCTGGCGTGAAAGGTCTTCACGAAGCTCTCGTCCAGGACGGAGTTCTCGGTTTCCAGGTAAATATCACCGCCCCCGGGCATGGCCTGCCAGGCGTTTATGTAAAGGTTCAGGAGCGCCTGTTCGATCTGGCCGCGGTCTATCTCCACCGTCCAGACTTTCTGCTGGAACTTCTTGTGGACGACTATTTCTTTTTTCGTCCTTCCGAACATCTCGGAGCTTTTTCTCGCTATTTCGTTCATGTCGGCCGGCTTGACTTCGAACTTGCCGCCGCGGGCGAAGCCGAGAAGCTGTCGGGTGAGGTCGGACGCGCTGCGGACGATGTCCTCGACCGCTTTCAGGTGTTCCGTAAACGGATGGCTGGAATCGGCGCTCATCAGCATCAGCGAAGTACGGCCCTGGATCCCCATCAGGAGATTATTGAAGTCATGGGCGATTCCCCCCGCCAGCGTTCCGATCGCTTCCAGCTTCTGGGCCTGCCGCAGCTCCGACTCGAGCTGCTTGCGGGTGCTGATGTCGCACATGATGATGATGCACTTGTCCGTTTCCTCCCGGATCGGCATAAGCGTCAGGAGGACCTCTTTCCCGTTCGCGAGGAGAAATTCCTCCCCGTTCTGTTTCAGCCCCCGCGACGTCTTCCGGAGCATCTTCCGCAGCCTGGGCAGGTCGTCTTTCAGGAAAAGGTCTTCGAAATCCGATGCCAGGAGGTTTTCTTCGGGAACGCCGAGGATGGAAAGCGCCTCGGGATTGACGTAGACTATTTTCGTGCCTTCGGTGATTTCCAGGATTCCTTCCGCGATGCTGGACAGGATGACTTCGAGATGGTTCTTGACGGAAAGGAGCTCCCGGGTTATCTCGCGGGGGAAAATATCTTCCAGCCCGTAGATCTCGTCGGCAATGCCTTCCTGCTTCCCGTCGAGCCGCTCCAGGACGTACCGGATCCGCTCCCACATCTTATTGAAGGGGCCCTTGGCGATGCAGGCGTCCGCCCCCCATTCCCGGAAGCTTATTTTCTGTTCCGCGGCCAGGGCGGAGACGATTACGACGGCCGCCGCTTTCATGCTCGGCATGCGGCGTACGATACGGCAGAGCCTCTCGCCGTCGATGTTGGGCATGATGAGATCGATGAAAATTATATCGGGCTTGTAGCTTTTAAGAAGCTCAAGGACGGACAGACCGTCTTTGGCCGTGACAACTTCGTACCCGTCCCGCTCGAGATGGGTGGTCATGAGATTGAGCATTACAGGATTGTTGTCGACGACCAGGACTTTTTTCATCGTGAACCGAGCAGAGCCGCTTTTCCGAGTTCAGGTTCTGAATGAGGTCAGGATTCCGGTTTGTCGCTGTGATTTTTTGCTTACGTCATCTCCCCGTCTTTTCAAGCTGAAGATTTTCCGCATTCGCCTGGAAGAATAAATCCAATGGATATCTTCTCAGCTTCCAAACGAACTCCTGATATCCGCCAGGTCGGCTATGGATTCTTTCAGCAGGCCGATTTCGCCGGAGATTTGAGACAGCTCGCCCTTTCGGGAGCACTTCTCCATGTTTTCGGCAATTTCAGCGATTTTCTTTAATCCCAGATTGACGGCCGCGCCTTTAATGGAGTGGCTCTGGGCGTATACCTCGCCCGCATCGTTCCTGCCGAAAGCTGCGCTGAGCTCCGCAAGCTGCTCTCCGCTGCAGTCGAGAAAGATGTCCACGACTTCCAGAAATTCACCCAGCTCCAGTCCGATTTCGGCGGCCAGTGTCCGCAGGTCCATTTTTCAGATCTCCCGCTGCATGTTTACGGATGATGCCGATCATTTCCTCCGACCGGAACGGTTTGGTAAGGCAGTCGTCCATGCCGGCTTCGAGGCAGGCCTGGCGGTCTTCCGTTAAAGCGCCGGCGGTCAGGGCAATGACGGGCAGATTGAAACCGTTCCGGCGGATCGCTTTCGTCGCTTCGATTCCATCCATCTCCGGCATTTGAATGTCCATCAATATCAAATCGTATGTTTCCGGCGCAACAGTAATTTTATCGACGGCTTGCCTGCCGTTTCCGGCTATTTCCACGCTGAACCCGGCTTTCTCGAGCATGCGCATCGTAAGCCGCTGGTTCACGGGATTGTCGTCGGCGAGGAGGATATGCAGTTGTTCCGTCGGAGGCTCGACCGGCGCCGGCCCGGCGGCGGAATCTTCTTCCTCCGGCGGAAACCCCTGGAGAATCCGCGGCAGTCTTTCCCGCCGGAAGGGAGTCCGGATGAATGCGTCGAAGCCGATTTTTTTGTACCGGCCGGGATTTCTCGCGTGCGGACCGAATGCGATCAGCAGGAGGGAAGGAGAATTCGCGCGCGCTTCGGCGGCGAACCGCTTCATTTTCAGGTCCGGCAACAGGACATTAACGAGGCAGTAATCGAAATGCCTCCCTTCTTTTTTCGCGGTTCTGAGGAGGGCGAGCGCCGCCGCGGCCTTTTCCGCCGCCGTGCACTCCACTCCGAGGCGGCCCAGCATCCGCCCGAGGATGTCCGTCTGAGTCCCGTTGCAGTCCGCCAGGAGGGCTTTCCTGCCGGAGAGGGTGGAGAACACATCCAGCTTGATGCGCGGCGGGCGGTAGTTCTCCAGCACGGCCGTAAAATGAAAAATGCTGCCCCGGCCGGGCCTGCTTTCCGCCCAAACGGAGCCCTGCATCAACTCGGCGAGCTGGCGGGAAATGGAAAGCCCGAGACCCGTGCCGCCGTACTTGCGGGTGGAGGAAGTGTCAGCCTGCTGGAATACCTCGAAGATCTTTTCGTGCTGTCCTTCGGGAATGCCGATGCCGGTGTCTTTCACCCGGACGTGCATTTTCAAACCCTCATCGTCTTCCCCGTCCACGTCCAGGCACAATTCGATTTCCCCCTCATCCGTGAATTTGACGGCATTGCCCATGAGATTGATCAGGACCTGCCGGAACCGGTGCGCGTCGCCGCGAACCAGGCCGGGAACCCGGTCTTCCACCCGGCAGAGCACCGCAATCGGCTTTCCCGCAATTCTCGGCTGAACCAGTTCGCAGATGTCGCAGGCCGCCGTTTCCGGGTCGAAGTCGGCGATTTCCAGCGTCGGCTTCTGCGCCTCAATCTTGGAAAAATCGAGTATTTCGTTTATCAGCGTCAGCAGCGATTCGCCGCTGCGGCGGATCATGTCCGCGTATTCCCTCTGCTCGCTCGTCAGCCGGGTTCCGGCCAGAAGCTCCGTGTACCCGACGATGCCGTACATGGGGGTCCGGATTTCATGGCTCATATTCGCCAGGAAGCGGCTTTTGGCGAGATTGGCGATCCGCGCCTGTTCAAGCGCGTCCTGGAGCTCCGCCGTCCTCTCCGTCACCGTTTCCTCCAGCGTGACGGCATGCTGCCGGATCTTTTTGTACAGCGCCCCGTTTTCCAGCGCCCTTGCCGTGTTGAAGAGGATTATCGTGAGGAGATCGGAAACGAAATTGTTCAGCGTGGTCTGCTGCTTCGGAAGCAGGCCGACGAACATCCCGAGGACGTTCGTCCGGGTGGAAAGGGAATGCAGGATGACCGAAGTCTTTTTCTCGCGGGCCGGAACCATTACGGCACGGTTCTGGCGCAGCGCCCAGGAAAAGACGCCTTCCTGGATCTGGTGGTCGATTTCTTCCTGGACCTCTTCCGCGCCCGACTCCGGCTGGCACCCGGCAAGCTTGAACTCGAAATCCGCTTCGTCGACCAGGAAAAGAGCGATGGCTTTGAAAGCGGTCAGCCTGAGGAGATAATTCCGCGCCGAGTCGAAAATGGTTTTCGGGTTCAGCTCGAGCGGACTGATCGTGTTGTGAAAATCCCCGATCGAAATTGCAAGGTTGAGGGCGTCAAGGTTCCAGCGGTTCACCTCTTCCAGATAACGTATCCGCTCCTTGAGCGCCTCCTCGTTCTGGTCCATCAGTTATTCCTGAAAATCTGGCGCTGAACTTCGTTCACTTCACGTTCGACCTGTTCGATCAGCGGAGGGAGGATGCTCAGGGGAAGATCCAGCATCTCCCATGCCTTCTCGTTCAGAGGAGGCACGAAGTACTCTCCGCTGTTCCCGAGCTGCAAGCCGTGGGCGATGATATCCGCCACGTGGATAACCGCTGTTTCCACTTCGTGCGAGCCGGCCCCTTCCGGATTGTGATGAAAGGCGACGATTTCCTGAAGAATCGCCGGTATATTCCAGATAACAAGAAGTCTTCGCCCGATATCGGCATGATCGAATCCGAGCACCGTCTGCTCCGCTTTGAAGAGAGGTTCGCCCGATCTGCCGATCATGAGGGCCTCTTCCGCCTGGTCGGGCCTTTTCTTGAACAGGATCAGCCGTCCTATGTCGTGGACTATTCCCGCGACGAAGAAGCGCTCCGAATGGGTTTCGGTTTTCATGTACGTGGAGAGAATCTTGGCCGTGATGCCGCAGGCGATGCTGTGGCGCCAGAAACATTCCATGTTTACGAGATGCCCGGATATTCCCTCGAACATAGTTATGACGGAAGTCGCCAGGGCGAGCTCGCGAAGCTGCTGGGTCCCTACGACGAGGAGGGCGCGGCTGATTGTATCTATTTTGTTGGGATAGCCGTAGAAGGCGCTGTTGACGAGGCGGAGCAGTCTCGATGTCAGTCCCGGATCGTCGCTGATAATCTTGCTGATATCGGACGTGGAGCTCCTTGGATTATTTACCGCTTCGTTGATGCGGGTGTAAACGACCGGAAGGGAAGAAACCTGAACGTATCCGCGGAGGAGGTCTTCCGGTTTGCTTATCATCTACTCACCATCAGCAGTTCTGCCGCCCCGCGCCAGCTTCAGAGAAAGGATGCGGAAAAATTCGCTCAGAAAGGGGTGGCTGAGATCGGTGTTCCGGAAGCGGGTCCGCAAGTCGTGTTCCGCCTTGCGCAGCGATGCGGGATCGAGGCGGGACGCCGTCTGGGCGGCGATTTCCTCCCTCTGGACGCCCATAATACTGGCCTCAGTGACCCCCCACATTTTGAAGATCCGGAGGTGCTTATTGCTGATTGCCTGCCCTGCGCCCAGCAGGACGCGCCCGTCCCGGCCCTGTACTTCTTTTTCCAGAACCATGCCGGGCTTGATGTCGTCCAGGTTGATGGTCCCCATCCGCCCTGATCCCTTGGGAATTAAGCGTTATATATTTGATTTTATCGGTCAAATCCAGGTTTTTTAAAGAGAAAAAACAGAAAATTACGCCTGCGACGGTTATATGCGCCCGACATGGCAAATCCGGCGCAGATTGAACCCGAGATGATGATTGACCGGGATGACCCGGACGGGTCTGGATGGAGATGCCTGCCGGAGCGCGAATCCGGCAGGCGCTGAAAAGCGATGGAACCGAAAGGTCGAAAAAGCCGCCTTTACTTTGATTTACGCCGGCCCCGGGGCGATTTTTTCAGCACCCCGATATTCTCCAGGTAAGACTTGAGCGGCTTCAGCTCTTTTTCGATCGCCTCTCTCTGTTTTACGAGATCGTCGTATCTTTCCTTGGCTATGTTCTTCAGTTCTTTTTCCGCCATAAATTTCCTCCCGTATAATAATGATTGTATATACAATACGAGCACCAAAAAGGGAAGGATTAAGTATCTGTTTTAAAACGAAATTATCCCGGTCGAAATAAATTTGTTCCTTTTATCTTTACCGGCTGTCGGCCTCTGTGGAGAAAATGAGTTTGCCAACTCCGTCACATTGTGGTAATCAACCGACGTCGATGTGCCGGATTTCTTAATCGCTTAAGTCCGGATCACTTTCAGTTGAAAATCAGGTTTCAGTACTTAGAATGTATCTCTATGTATAACCGGCTGTTTCAAATCCTGGAGAGAATAACGGACGGGTTCATTTCGGTGGACAATTCGGGATTGCTGGACTATGTCAACGATGCAGCCTGCCGTATTCTGAAAGTGAACAGGGAAGAGATCCTGGGGCAGTCCTGCGAACTCTTCTCTTCCAGTATCGGGTCGGCGGCATGCTTCGATCGGAATGAAAATCTGGAGAAAAGGGCGCCGGCCCGCTGTGAGGGTTTCAATAAGGCTCTCGATTTCTGGTTTGAGTGCCGGTGCTATCCTTCCGCCGAAGGCCTCTTTATCTTCTTCCGGGATACCGGCGAGCTGAAGCGCGCCGAAAAGGACTTCCGGGAATACGAGAGGAAGTTCCGCCTGGCGGCGGAAGCGGCCGACGCCATGGTCTACGACATAGATTGCCTCACAAGGAGGATCATAGCGGCCAGCGGGATGTCCGGGCTCCAGGGTACGCCCGACAGCGATGCGCTCGAGTGGGACTTAAATGCCTGGATCCGGAATATTCATCCCGACGATCAAGCCTATTATTCAAAAACGATCAGGGATCTCCCCCTGCTTCAGGACTGTTTTCGCCTTGAATACAGGATACTTCATCAATACGGCCATTATATCAGCGTCCAGGACACGGGAATCGTGATCCGCAACGATCAGGGACAGCCGCAGCGCATTGTCGGCGGCATAATAGATATTTCCTACCGCAAGAAAACCGAGGCGGCGCTGATTCAGGAAAAGAACCGCGCCGAAGGATACCTGGCCAGGGTGGAGCAGTATGCGTGTATTCTGGACGGAATCATGGCGACGTCTCCCGACCACGTATTCATGTTCGACAGCGAAGGGCGGTTTCTTTATGCAAGCCGCAACGCCGCACGGGACATGGGCCTGGAACAGCAGTCGGTGATCGGTAAGACCTGGAAGGATCTCGACATCCCCCGACATACGGCGGAAGAATTCGACCGTATGTGCAGAAGCGTCTTATCTGCGGGCAAAACATCAAAAAATGAAGTTTCCTTCAAGACGGCGAAAGGCGCCCGGCTGTACGAGTACATCCTGGCGCCGATCCGCGGGAAGCAGAGCATCGTCGGGATAGTGGCGACGGCGCGCGACATCACCGACCGAAAAAGGATGGAAAAGGAGGTGAGGTTATCGCATGAGCGCCTGAAATCCCTGGCCTCGAAGCTCGAGCGCGTACGGGAAGAGGAGAGGACGGCCATCTCGAGGGAACTGCACGACGAACTGGGCCAGATTCTCTCCGGGCTCCGCATGGATCTTTCCTGGCTTCTCAAGCGCCTCCCGGAAAACAATAAAACACTCGTCGATAAAACGGCTTTCATGCTGAGCTATCTGGAGCCGGCCATCGATATGGTCAGGCGCATTTCCTCCGATCTGAGACCCGGCATCCTGGACGACCTGGGGCTGATTGCCGCCGTCGAATGGCAGATCCAGATGTTCCGGACGAGAACGGGAATAGCCTGCCGGCTGGAAGCGGCCCTGGAAGAGGGAGGTCTCGACAGGGATTTGAAAACGGCCCTTTTCCGGATCATTCAGGAAAGCCTGACCAATATTTCAAAGCACGCCGAAGCCACGGAGGTCATTGTAAGTATCAAATCGGATCAGGACAGAATCATGCTGCGGATCGAAGATAACGGAAAGGGAGTGAAGCCGTCCGATCTGAGGAAAACGAAATCGATGGGCATCCTCGGAATCAGGGAGCGGGTGTCCCTTCTCGACGGGGAATTCAGCATTCAGGGTTTTCAGGGGAAGGGCACCCTTCTATCGGTGCGCGTTCCGATGCGAGCCGGGAAAGGATCGGGGAAAAGGACGGAAAAAGGCAGCAGGACCGGCAAAGACGGCAGAAAAATGCCCGAAGTGGGGCTTTTCAGCCTGCCGAACTAAGCTGAGCGCAGGTGAGTTCCTGTTCTGAGGGAATTTTTTATTCACCATCCTGAAAGAATATGCCGCCGCGGCATTCTCCTCCTCTGTATTCCCGCTATTGACCTCATACATAATACCACGTATAAGAGCGCCGATGTAAACGACTTTAACCACATTCGATGGAGGAGAATATGTTTCATGCCGAAAAGTGTGATTTCTGCGGTAAATGCCTGGAATTCTGTCCCTACGCCGGCTACGACCTGGCAAGGGCCCGGAAGGAAATGCGCGAGCTCGTGGCCGGGGGCAAGCCGCCTATCGTGGGTTCATGCGTCACGTGCGCATCGTGCAATATGGTATGTCCTACAAAGGCCAATCCTTTCGATTTGATCAACGACAGACAGGAAGAAACGGGGGCGCTGGGCATTCCCGAGCAGGCGATGCAGAATTTCGCCAAGCTGCACAGCCTTCCCACCGTCATCAAAAAGGGGAGGGAAGGGAAGCCCGTAATGAATATCTGCATTGTGGGAGATATGGTAAGGGAGCTTCTGGACAACCCCCTGTTTGAAGGCCTGACCGTCGTGGAAGGCGCCGATTACTTCTGCACGGTCGGATATATCCATCTTGGTAAGCCGAGCCCGGTAAAAAAAGAGGCCAAAAGGTTCATCGCCAAGCTGGCGGCCCTCGGGTCGGATGAGATCGTCTGCTTTCACGACGATTGCTACACGATGCTCACCACGCTGGCGGACGAGTTCGGCATAAAGGTGCCGTTCCGGCCCGTTCATCTTTTCGAGTATCTTTGCCGCGAACTGGAGAACAGAAAGGACAAGATACGAAAGCTCGGGATCAGGATAGCGTATCAGTCCCCGTGCGCGTCCCGCTATACGCCGGAGAAGGAAATATACCTGGACAAAGTATTGCAGCTTATCGGCGTGGAGCGGCCGGCGCGGAAATACGAGAGGCAGCTCGCGCTCTGCTGCGGCGCCCCGCTTATGGCGCGCGACCGGGACAGGGCGGCGGAAGTGAAGAAGTGGAATATAGACGACGCCAAAAGCGTCGGGGCCGAAGCGATGGTTTTCCTCTGCCCGATGTGTTACCTGAACCTCCGGAAGCTGTGCAAGGACGACGCCATTAACCCGGTCTTCATAACGGAACTGTGCAGGAAGGCGCTCTCGGCTTAAAGAAAGAAGATGAGAAGATGAGAGGTTGAGAAGTTAGGAGGCTTTTTATCCCTGCAGTTGAGTGCGTCCTTGAGAGAGACGTCGGGATTGAAAATGGGGCAGGGGGATTTAAAGAACAGAATTAAATATCCCCTTGCCCCATTTTGACATCAAGTTTACGGCTGTTCGATCTTGCAGTAGTAGATATCCCGGAATCCCGATACGAGCTGGAACGAATCGATCCTGATGGAGACGATTTCCGATTCCTGATCGTTGATGAAACTGCTCAAGGACGGATGCCTTTCCAGAAGAAGCTTCCGGGCGTACTCTCTCCTGGCTTCTTCCATGAATTCGCGGAAGGTTCCGCTGATCGTGAGGGCCTTGATCTTTCCCGTGCCTTCAGTCCGGTCCGACGTCCGCGAATCGACAAGAAGGCTGACGTGGGGATTTACCTCCATTTTTTTGTACTTCTTCGTGTTTCGATGCATCACGAGAAAGATTTCCCGGCCTTCGGAATCCGCGGCATAGGACATCAGCGACGTGTGCGGCCGGTCGGATGAAGAAGTGGCCAGGACGCAGAAAGCCTCATCATTAATCAGCCGGATACACTCCTTAAGCATCGGTCTCTCCTCGTTCGTATCTGGATATGATAATATAAATTACTATCTTTTCGAAAGGCGTTCAATTGGAAAAGATCCGGCTGGGCGTAAGTTCATGTCTTCTGGGTGAGTCCGTCCGGTATGACGGCGGCCACAGGCTGGACAGCTGTCTTTCAGGCAATTTCGGCGCGTATGCCGAGTTCGTTCCTGTCTGTCCCGAAGTGGAGTGCGGGTTCGGAGTGCCGCGGGAGCCGATGAGGCTCGAGGGAGAGCCCGAAAGGCCCCGTCTTGTTTCCGTCAGGACCGGACGCGATCTGACGGATCAATTTGTTCTCTGGGCGAGCCGCCGGGTTGAGGAACTTGGCGCGGACAGTCTCGACGGTTTCGTCTTCAAGAGCGGCTCGCCTTCATGCGGGGTCTTCCGCTCGATTATCCGAGGCGAATCAGGGGCCCGGCGCAGGGGCTCCGGAATCTTCGCCCGGCTGTTTGCTGTCCGGCATCCGCTGGTTCCTGTGGAGGAAGAAGGCCGCCTGCACGACCCGGA
Organism: Syntrophales bacterium; assembly: GCA_028712885.1. Taxonomy (GTDB): domain Bacteria; phylum Desulfobacterota; class Syntrophia; order Syntrophales; family UBA4778; genus JAQTPK01. The sequence goes on from JAQTPK010000037.1 coordinate 27,361, forward strand.
GCTCAGGGAGAATTTTATCGAGCGCATATTTCTGCTCCGGCGCTGGAGGGACCGCCTCGGCTCCGGAAGAAGCAGGGCCGGTCTGACGGATTTTCACGCCCGCCATAAACTGCTCCTTCTTTCTCACAGCGAGAGGCATTGCCGTATAATGGGCAGGATTGCCGCCGGCCCCGGGACCGGCATTGACGCCGTCTATTCCGATTATGAAAAAAATCTTCTGCAGGCGGCAGCCGCAATACCGACTGCCCGAAAGCACGTGAACGTGCTCATGCACGCAATGGGCTATTTCAAGCGGGAGATCGCTCCGGACGAAAAACAGGAATTCCTCGAGCGCCTGGGCGATTACCGCGAGGGGCGGCTCCCGCTTATCGTGCCGCTCACCATTGTTAGACATTACATACAAAAATACGGGCAGGAGTACCTCGGCAGGCAATGGTATTTCTACCCGGACCCGCTGGAATTGATGCTCCGTTACCACTCTTGACCGGATTATGCGCCTGCCCTCAAATAACAAGGCTCGCGGCCGCGATCAGGGCGATCATGGCCGGGGTGGAGCCGATAACTCTATTGGAAACAGGGGGCCAGGTGTGCTAAGAGCATTTCCGGAAAGGAGCATGGAGTGGACAGGAAGTTTCCGGTTTTCTGGAAGCACTATTTGATCCAGAGTGCAATGGCCGCTTTGACCGTTTTCTTCGTCCTCATTTTCCTGAGTTTGGAACATTCCGTCATAATCGCGTCCCTGGGTGCGACGGCTTTCATTGTCTTTGCCATGCCCGGATATCCAACGGCTAAGCCGCGCAATGTCATCGGCGGACACCTCATAGGCTTGTTCTGGGGAACAGCTTTCTCTTTTCTTCACTTTTCCCGGTTTTTCGATCACCTCGCCTTTGCCCTCGCCGTGGGGTTCTCAATTTTGACGATGGTCGTTACCGACACGGAACATCCTCCAGCTGCGGGAACGGCGCTCGGAGTCTCCATGACAGGGATCACCTGGCCTTCCGCTTTGGCCGTTATCCTTGGAATAGCCGCATTTTCCCTGATCCATCGCTTCTGCCGGCGCTTTCTCAAGGACTTGACTTGATTTCGACTGGAGACAAATCCCGTCCAGAATTCCCTTTCTGATTCGGACCTTTCGCCTTTCCCACATTTACGCTTTTCCGTTTCGCGCCTTTCGCGCCCCGTTCATTACCCTCGGACCCTTGCCCCTTGACCTCTTGAATCCTCTTTGTG
>JAQTPK010000038.1 GCA_028712885.1 Syntrophales bacterium
TCGACCGGGGGTGGCGCAATGCTTCGGAATCGCATGGCGGATTGCATCGGAATTCAGTGGCGGAATGGATCGGAATCAGGTGGCGACTTCAATCGGAATCGAGTGGCGACTTGCTCCAGAATACGCAATTTAGCAGATTTTGGCAAATTTTCCCGCAAAAAGTCCCACGCGGGAATTGCTAGATCAGTTTAATTAAGGCTCTTGACAAAACGCATCATAGGCGTATATTATCCACCCATCAAGGACCCGGAAGGTGAAGAAATGCGCAAGAGCAAGATCAATGTCACGATGGATCAGGATCTTATTGAATATGTCAAATCATATGCGGATGAGCAGCGTACAAGTGTGTCTGAGGTATTCACTCAATTTATCCTGAACCTTAAACGTGCGAAGGCGAAGGAACCGATGGACATCATTCTTTCGGATCCCGATTTCAGGGACAGTCTTTTAAGAACCATTAAAAGAGTAAAATCTGGAGATGTTCAGTGGCATAAATATGAAGAGGTCTTCTAATGCAGGTCCTCTTCAGTGACTCTTTTGTTGACTCGCTCAAAAAACATTCTTCCATAAAAAAAGCCGTTCAGAAGAAAGTCGACATGATCATCCAAGAACCGATTGCCTTGGGTGAGCCTCTGAAGGGAAATTTCAGGGGATACTACAGCAGCCCTGTAAAAAAGAATTTTCTTATCATTTATCTCTATTGCGGAATTTGCAGAAAGAAGGGGGACGATGAGATCGTGCGTTGCGGCGATTGCAAGAGTTCTCCTGATGAAACGATTCGATTCATCGACTTCGGCCCGCACGACAGGGCATATCAGAAATGAATTCAGCAATAGCCCACCATCTCCCCGTAGTTCTTTATTTGTAATCCATCCTACCTAAGTCCTTGACACTATAATCCTTCTTATCCATAATGCCCTCCAAAGTAATAAATCCCTTCCTTTAATCCCGTATGCACGGAATGAAAAATTGAAGCTTTACGAGGCAGGGCTCTTGGTTCTCAGCAGGCAAATAGATCGTCAATCGGATTTTGGACAGCGCAACCTGTTTCAACCGGGGTGTCAAGCGCTCGTGCCACCAGAACCGCCGATTCCACCTTGGCCTTGTCCTTGGGCCTGGCCACCCGGGCGGGGATGACCACGGTGCCGTAATGGCTGGCCATGTCGTGGTAGGTCGGGTTGATGTCGGGCTCGTAGCGGCAGGGGCTCGTCACCCCTGTCTTGGGGTTGTCCGGCACGACGATCTCGGGGACACCCCCGAAGAACTCCAACGCCCGGACGTGAGAGGATATCCAGGAGGGCAGATCCCGGGCGAGTGTCACTTCAGCGTAGGTATAATTGCTGGCGCCCAGGGTGGCGACGAACAGATAGGCCTCCCGGGTGTCTCCGGTTGTCGGATCGATCAGCTCCATCGTCTGCCCGGCATAGTCGACGAAGAGTTTCTCGCCGGCCCGGTAACTCTGGCGAAGGCTCACCTCGAGGGTGGCCGCCCATTGCCGGTATCGATTGCAGAACTGGCTGTACTGAAGGCCATTGGGATGGGCCTGCTTGTATTCGTCCCACAACAGCTGAAGGGTCACGCCCTTTCGCTTCAGCTCCCGGTGGATCTCCTCGAAGGGCGGCAGCTCCTGTTTTTCGGGGGGGACATAACAAACCGGCGGATAGAGCAGTCGTTCCAGGGCAGCGTCGTCAAACCCTTCGGGAAGGGGCCATTTCAGTCCCGAGCGCTGCGCTCGGGTGAGATAATCCCCCACGGTGCTGCGGGAGATGGAACAACTCCTGGCAATCTGCCGGTCGGAGAAGAGCATCTCCCATTTAAGTCGCAGTACTTCTTTGATCTTTCGCATGGATAATCTCCTGTTGGCCATCCCAATCTCCTGGTTTTTGCCAGGGATTTAATGGCCTTCGTGTGAAATTATCCAGCGCCGTTTTCCTCCGGGATCAGGTGGCCGATTTCAATCGGAATCGGTGGCGGATTTGCTCCGGAATACGCATCCCAAGGTTTTAAATATTTATATGTGCAGCGGTGGAGCCTGTTCGCTATGAGAATCCCAATCAAAATTATTCCGATAACAAACAGGATTAATGCCGCATACGGCCCATGCTTGATTTAGCTGGTAGAAGCCATGAAACCCAGGACCGCTATGGATCCACCGGCGTTTATCAAAAATAGAAACTTGACCGCGGATTCAAAGTAGTGCTTTTCCAGCTCATGTAAAAATACAGTTCTCTTTTCTAAGGAGTCGAGAGCTCCCTCTTCAAATTTTTCTCGTGTAAAGGTTTTAAAATCCGGAAATTTCATGAATTTACTTCGGTACGTAGATTGAGGTATTCCCCATTCTATGTGCTTCTCGAAAATCAGAACGGATATAAGCCACAACTAAAGGTGCGTACCTCTCAATCCTGGGTAAATCGGTTATGCCAATAACTGCCGGCTTATCATTACGTGCTTGTTGAATGAGCACTTGATGGTCCTCATTCGTCTGGTCACCAGGCCATCCGGATAATATTTTTTGCCAGCCAGATCGCAACTAAAATAACTATAAGCGGAGGAATATAAAACAGAGCCGTCACTAAATTTTGATCTAAAGTATTCTGTAAACTGATAACAGGATGCGGCAAAGAGCTTGTTTTTGGATATATCATCAAAGGATAGAAAATAAGATGAAGAAACATATGCGGCAGGGCCCCTGTAAGGATCCAATAGGCGCAAAATGGAAGGATCAATGCGCCGGCTCCCGCAGCCCACATTGTGAATATTGGTTTCAGCCTTGGTTTTTCTTCAGAATCGAGGCAGCAGTGAATAGACCTGAAAGGAAAGCCCAACGATGTCGACCGCTTCTTATAGATTGAATATAAAAAAATAACGCTGCGAGAACGGCCGTTATTCCTTGCCATACCGAGAGGGGAACAAAAGTATATAAAGGCATTCCGATTACTGTCGAGGGTAAAGCAGCAGCTAAGGCAAATGGCCAGGGGAGGAAAAATCGAGTTATACTGAAAATAAGAATTGGTATTAGAATGTAAAGAATCAGCCCGAAGATCCTCAGTGTGACCAATGATATTCCGAAAATTTTAAATGCCGCCGCTGACGTATAGAATGAGAGCGGAGGTTGCAGACTGAAGAAATCGAGATTTGGAATCTGTCCTTCCAGGACCCGTACAGCGCCATACGCCAAAAACCCCTCATCTTTAAAATCAATACAGAGAAGATATCGAGGTAAACCTATGGCAAGGCAGATTACTATTAGAGATAAAACAGATAATAGATCGGCGGGCGACCAATTTTTAATTGATTGATGAACTGGTCGAGCCTCCCAGCTTCGTTTATCTTTGGTTTTCTTACGTCTTGACATTGATTTTGTTCATATCATTAACTTTTTGAATTCACCATCTCGAAGAACAGCTTTCTTTTGATGTAGTCACAACGTAGACACATGAAGCAAATTAAAAGGGGCTGGATTTCACATCCAACCCCTTGATTTTATGGTACGCCCACTTGGATTCGAACCAAGGGCCTTCGGATTCGTAGTCCGACGCTCTATCCAGCTGAGCTATGGGCGCCCCAAACTGTTTTAAAACGCCCATCTGCCGCGTTGCGCTTCGGGTCTCGCATGCTCACGTAAACTGTCATGGTTCGACGGGCTCACCATGACAGTTCCAAGGAGCCTGCCCTGAGCCTGTCGAAGGGCCTTGCATCTGGACATTTTAAAACAGTTTGGCGCTGTTTTTTACTGAAGGTAGCAGGCTGGAGCCTGCCATTATTTAAAACCGACCTGTTCCTGTCCTCTCATCCAACTTAGATTTGGCCTGAAACTGTTACGACCCTAAGCTGCGCCTGCCCTGAGAGAATCGAAGGGTTGCGCTTCGGGTATCGCATGCTCACGTAAACTGCCATGGTTCGACGGGCTCACCATGACAGTTCCAAGGAGCCTGTCCTGAGCCTTAGCTGCTTCAGTTACATTATAAACTCATCTGCGAAGTTTTTATCTCAAATTCTCAACTTGTATCTTAATTCGTTCTTTTTCGGCCGGAAGGCCGGCAAGAAAGGGGCATTTTTCTAAATCCGGCCTGATTTGTCAATGATAATCTGCTCCTTTCCTTTCATTGCGCTATCTACCCCCTTCTGTTATGGTCTCAGGCTGTTTATGCAAAATATTCAGAGTTCAGAGTTAAAACTGAAAGAAAACGGTTTGAAGCCGGAAAATGAGTTTGGCGACTGGACCGTGTATTCATCTGGACTCGACCCGGTTCAGCGCAGGCTAAAGCCTGCGGCTACTCTTGAATTTATGAGGCCTTCCCTTGTGTTTTTAGACTGAACCAGAACCAGAAACCAGAAACTTTTTATCCTGATGAGGCGCGACGACCTTAAAGCCGTGTATAGACCCCCGATGTTGAAGGCATCGCTCGCTCTTACAGTGATGTCGCTGATCTGGGGCTACAACTGGGTAGTGGTTAAGGAGGCCCTTCAGTACTCGGGACCGTTCGATTTCGCCTTCTTCCGGATTTTTTTCGGGGCGATGATTCTATTCGGCGTTCTCGCCTGGAAGAAGAGGCCGCTCCTTCCGCGCCAGCCGGGGCTTACTTTCCTTATGGGGCTGTTCAGCACTTCGGGCGCAGTCGGGCTTTCCACGTGGGCGCTCGTGTACGGCGGTGCGGCCAGAACGGCGATACTCGCCTATACCATGCCTTTCTGGCTTATCCTGATCGCCTGGCCTATTCTTTCCGAAAAGATCAGGGGCGTCCAATGGGCCGCTGTCGCCGTTGCCGTCGGCGGGCTGGCCCTGATGATGAAGCAGGGGGAGCATACGGAATTTTTCAGCGTCATCCTGGCACTTGGGGCTGGAATTACCTGGGCAATAAGCGCGGTAATTACGAAAATAATGTACCGGAGGGAAGAGCCCGATCTCGTTTCGGTCACGGCATGGCAGATGATGTTTGGAGTGATCCCTATCGCCCTGGCAGCGCTGTTCCTGGATACGGCTCCCATGCAATGGACCCCCTTCTTGTGGGGCGCCCTGGCGTTCAATATCATTTTGACGAATACGGTCGCGGTGCTATTGTGGTTTTACAGTCTCCACGCCCTTCCGGCGGGATTGGCGGGCATGGGCACCCTCATTACCCCGGTTGTCGGCATCATCGCCGCCTCAATCAGGCTCGGAGAGAGGCCTTCTTGCGCAGAGACCGCGGGCATGCTTCTCATACTTGCCGCGCTCGCCCTCATCACCGTTCCCGAGATAGCGCGTTACCGGAAAGTGCGCAAACTGCTGGCGGCGAATGGAAAAACTAAGGTGTAAAGCGTAAGGCGTGAGGTGTGAGGAGATTTCGGAAAAGCACTGATTACACGCGAACCGTTCTGAAGTACAATCACCTTACAGCTTACGGTTTACGCCTTACGATCCGATCTGGTCCAATATGGACAATTACATAAAATTTCTCGGTACGGGCGGAGCCCGCTTCGTTGTCGCCAGGCAATTGCGGCATTCGGGGGGCGTGTATCTTCATTTCAAAGGGAAGAAAATAATCATGGACCCGGGGCCGGGAACTCTCGTCCGGTGCGCGGCTTCGCGGCCCCCCATTGATGTGGCCGGCCTGGATGCACTGATTCTCACGCATGCGCATATCGACCATTCCAATGACGTCAATATCCTTATCGACGGGATGACCGAAGGGGGGATCAAGAAGCGCGGCGCGCTCTTCGCGCCCGGGGAGTGCCTGGAGGGAGAAAATGCGGTTGTCCTGAAATACCTGCGGCCTTTTCTCGAAAGGATTGAAATTCTGTCTGCCGGCCGCAATTACGAGCTCGACGGCGTCCGCTTCTCCACGTCCGTCCGGCACAAGCATCCCGCTGAAACCTACGGCATAATTTTCGACCTGGACGGGGTCAGGCTTTCTTTCCTGGTGGACACCCTCTTTTTCAAAGAGCTGATCGAAAGCTACCGGGGGACCGACGTTCTCGTTATCAATATTGTCCGATATGAGACGCTCAAGCCCGGCATCATGCATCTGGACATCGGGGACGTGACCGGAATCCTCCAGGAGATCCGCCCGAAGAAGGCGGTCCTGACGCATTTCGGGATGACGATGCTCCGGGCGAAGCCGCGGGACGTCGCGGCCGCGCTCGCACGGGAAACGGGCATCGAGGTAATCGCCGCCTCCGATGGAATGACCGTTCCTGTTTAAAAATATAGGGACACTCCCCATATTTTCCAAGCAAGTCTCAGGAGAGACGAGGTGCGGGCAAGCCTTTCGCTTAGCATAGAAACCATAGGTGCTCTGCCGCGCTCGATCTTCCCTCTTGGCTGTTTTTCATGCGGGAATTCTGTAATAATACAGGCTGCATTTGATCAGCCGTGATAAGTAAATGGGACTGAAATCAACGTGAATCAAAGTATTCCGGCAGAGATCAAAATATGGGGAGTGCCCCTACCTAGGTGAGTTTTGATTGACTTTCCCCGGCCGGTCAGATAATTTTTCGTGTCTATTCTAAATGGCAACTGTCGAGTAAACATGAACCAGGCCGAAAAAATAAAAGAACTTAAAAAGAAAAACAACGCCGTTATCCTGGCGCATAATTACCAGTTGCCGGAAGTGCAGGATATCGCCGATTACGTCGGCGATTCTCTCAGCCTCAGCATCCAGGCGGCGAAGACCGAAGCCGCGATGATAATTTTCTGCGGCGTCTATTTCATGGCGGAAACGGCCAAGATACTGTCGCCGGGAAAGACGGTCCTCATCCCCGACGTCCAGGCGGGCTGTCCCATGGCGGACATGATTACGGCGGAGCAGATGCGGAAACTGAAAGCGGAGCATCCCGGCGCCGCCGCTCTCTGCTACGTGAATACGTCCGCGGATGTCAAGGCGGAGTGCGACATGTGCTGCACTTCCGCCAATGCCGTCAGGGTCGTGCGGGAAGGACTGAAGGACCGGAACGAAATCATATTTGTCCCTGACAGGTACCTGGCGGCCTATGCTTCCGCGCAGTCCGGCCGCAAGTTCATCACATGGGAAGGTTACTGCCCGATCCACGCGGAAATTTTTCCCGCGCACGTCCTGAGCAGGAAATCGATGCACCCGAACGCGGAAGTCCTGGTCCATCCCGAATGCCGGCCGGAAGTAATCTCCCTGGCCGACCGCGTCCTCTCCACTGAAGGTATGTGCGTCCGCGCCAAAAAGTCCCCTGCTTCCGAGTTCATTCTCGCCACGGAAAAAGGCATTCTCCACCGGATCCGCAAAGAGAACCCGGGCAAGAAATTTTATCCCGCTTCGGATGCCGCAATCTGCCCCACCATGAAGATCACGAATCTCGAACGGATCGTCAACGCATTCGAAAACCGGGAGCACGAGGTGATCCTTTCTCAGGAAGTGATGGATAAAGCTCGTATCTCGATAGAGAACATGCTGCGTTACTGACAAGTCCGTCCAAAACGGTCATATGCTGCGTTGCGCTTCGGCCCGTTTGGACTTTGTTTTCCGCAATTTACTTGTTAAGCTTATTTATCTTCGATCTTCACTCTTCATCTTTCCCATGAAACACGACCATTCCCATTTGCATGAGGCCGCGCCCGCCGGAAAGCAAGCGAGGCAAGAGAAGCACCCTAAAGCTGGCGGCCACGCGCACATGGTATCCGAATTCCGCCGGCGGTTCTGGGTTTCTCTTGTCCTGACCATGCCGATCGTCGCCCTCTCCCCCATGGTCCAGCATTTCTTCGGCCTGCGCGAAGAACTCCGTTTTCCCGGAGACGTTTACATTCTGTTCCTCCTTTCCAGCGCCGTTTTCTTCTACGGCGGCCTGCCGTTTCTCCGGGGACTTGCGGACGAGGCGCGGAAGAAAAGACCCGGCATGATGACGCTGGTCGGAGTCGCCGTCTCGTCCGCCTATCTTTACAGCAGCGCCGTAGTTTTCGGGATTCCCGGCGAGCTCTTCTTCTGGGAGGCGTCCACCCTGATTGTTATCATGCTGCTCGGCCACTGGATAGAGATGAAGTCGGTCATGGGGGCCTCCCGCGCGCTCGAGGAGCTCGCGCGGCTCATGCCCTCCGAGGCGCACCGGGTCTTTCCGGACGGAAGCCTGAAAGACGTTCCCATCGAGGAACTGGAGGCGGGAGACCGGATACTGGTCCGGCCCGGAGAAAAAGTTCCGGCGGACGGAGAGATTCTGGAAGGCGAGACCTCGATGAACGAATCGATGCTGACCGGCGAATCCGTGCCCGTCCCGAAGAAAACGGGAGATGCGGTTATCGGGGGGGCGATCAACAGCGAGGGCTCCGTCACGGTGGAGATCCGCAAGACCGGCAAGGACTCTTTCCTCTCGCAGATAATCGATCTCGTGCGGCAGGCGCAGGAGAGCAGGTCCCGCACGCAGGATATCGCGAACCGCGCGGCGTCGTGGCTCACCCTGGTCGCCCTCGGCGGCGGGGGGTTGACCCTGGCGGTCTGGATCTTCGCGGCGGGTAAGGATTTCGCTTTCAGCCTGGAGAGGGCGGTGACGGTGATGGTCATATCCTGCCCCCATGCGCTGGGGCTCGCCGTGCCTCTGGTGGTAGCCGTCTCGACGTCGCTGTCCGCGGGGAAAGGGCTCCTGATCCGGGACCGCGGTGCATTCGAAGCGGCAAGAAATATCCGGGCCGTTGTTTTCGACAAGACAGGAACCCTTACGGAAGGGAAGTTCGGCGTAACCGAAACGATCGTGTTTCCGGGATTTTCGGAACGGGAAGTCCTGCGGTACGCGGCGTCGGTCGAGCGCAACTCCGAACATCCGATCGCGCGGGGAATCGCCTCGGCTTCCGCGGAAGTGCTTCCTGTCGAGGATTTCCGGTCGATTACGGGCAAAGGGGCTCAAGCGAAGGTGGACGGCCGGGACGTCCGGGTGGCCAGCCCCGGTTATCTGAAGGAGATGGGCCTGGAAGTTTCCGACGCGAAGCTGGACTCTCTGTCCGCCCAGGGGAAGACGATCGTATACGTTATTGTGGACGGCAAGGCCGCGGGAGCCGTTGCTCTGGCGGATGTAATCAGGCCCGAATCGAAGCAGGCGGTCTCCGTTCTCCGGGGGATGGGGATCCGGTGCATGATGCTGACCGGAGACAATCGGCGCGTCGCGCAGTGGGTTGCCGGCGAGATAGGCCTCGACGAGTTCTTCGCGGAAGTTCTCCCGCAGGAGAAGACGGACCGCATCAAGGAGATCCAGGCGAGGGGATTGACAGTGGCAATGACGGGGGACGGGGTAAACGACGCCCCGGCCCTCGCGCAGGCGGACGTTGGCATCGCCGTCGGGGCGGGTACGGACGTTGCCGTTGAGACCGCCGATATAATCCTTGTCCGCAGCAATCCCCTGGATGTCGTCGCCGTGATCGGCCTCGCGAGAGCGACCTACCGCAAGATGGTCCAGAACCTGGCCTGGGCGACGGGCTATAACGCGCTCGCGATCCCGCTCGCGGCCGGTGTCCTTTATAAAGCGGGAGTCCTCCTCAGCCCGGCCCTGGGCGCGGCGCTGATGTCGCTCAGCACCGTTATCGTGGCGGTCAACGCGCAGTTCATCAGGATAAGGTCGTGACCAATGCTGCTCTGGACGGAATTCCTACTGCTTGTTGCGGCTATCTACTTTTCCGGGATCCGTCTTTCCAGGTATGGGGATATAATAGCGGAAAAGTCCGGGCTGGGGAGGACCTGGATCGGCGTCGTTCTCCTCGCATCCATCACTTCCCTGCCGGAGCTGATCACGGGCATCAGCTCTGCGGCCATCATGGATCTGCCTGATATAGCAGCCGGGAACGTTATCGGGGCCTGCTGCTTCAATCTCCTTACCCTTTCCCTCCTGGACACGTTTCATGCGCAAACTCCTATTTCCGCCCGGGCTCATCCGGGACACGTCCTTTCCGCCTCGATAGGAATTTTCATGCTGGCCACGGTCGCTTTTTCCCTCCTGCTCGGAAGCGGCATTGAGCCCATCGGCTGGGTAGGGTTTTATACGCCGGTGATAATCATCAGCTATTTCGCCGCGATGAAGCTGATCTATGCGTACGAGAAAAGGCAGATAAGGCTGATGTTGAAGGAGGCCGCCGAAGAGCCTATGTACAGGGAAGTGAGCACAAGGCATGCCGCCGCTATGTTCTCGGTAAATGCGGCCGTTGTCATCATTGCGGCTGTTTTCCTTCCGGGGACAGGCGGGAGGATAGCGGCGGAGACCGGACTGGGCCAGGTCTTTGTCGGAAACGTGATCGTGACTTTCGCTACCACCCTCCCCGAAATAGTCGTGTCCGTTTCGGCCATGAAAATAGGCGCCCCGGACCTGGCGGTCGGAAATCTCCTGGGCAGCAATATCTTCAACATATTAATACTTGCCGTGGACGATGTATTCTTCGCCGCCGGGCCCATCCTCTCATTTGCGGGGCGACAGCACATATTCCCCCTCCTGTTTGCAATAGCAATGACGGCCGTCGCCGTCATCGGCCTGACCTACCGCGCCGAAAAGAAAAGGATATTCCTCGCCTGGGATTCCTTTCTGATTGCGCTCCTTTACTTCATTAACGTTCTTGTGCTCTATTCAGCCCGCTGACGCGCGGGCCGCAGGCGCCTTGACCTTTCCCTTGACAGCCGTTCCCCGATATGTTTAATCATCTCTGTCGGGTGCCTCTCTTCAGGGGCTAAAAGGGAAGGCGGTTAGAAGCCGCCGCGGGCCCGCCGCTGTAACCGGGGATGAAAGCCGAAAGAGCCACTGTCCGCCTTGCCGGATGGGAAGGATCGGCGAGTAAAGCGAACCGGGAGCCAGAAGACCTGCCCGAGATAGCGAATGCCGGAGGAAACCGGGTAGACCCTCGAGGAAAGGGTCGGGGCATTCCTGAAAACAGAGGATAAAAAACGGTATCCCTGGACGAAATTCATCGTCCGGGGTTTTTTTATTCAGGCTCTTTAGTTTCAAGTCTCAGGTTCACGGATAGTTGTCAGTCGACCTGAAACTTGAGACTGACTGATATTTTTATTCAACTCTAATATACTGAGCAGTTTTTAACCTGAGACTTGAGACTGCTACATGCTTAGTGACCGGCACGGCGGGAATCTGAGGAAGCTTTCTCTTCTGGCGGGAATTCCGCCCGAAGAGATCCTCGATTTTTCCGCCAACATCAATCCCCTAGGGCCGCCCGAGTGGCTCCGGGCGGCCGTAAGCAGGTCGGTGGAGTACATCGTCCATTATCCCGACCCGGAATCGACCTCTCTGATCTCAGCGGCGGCGGCCCGCTACGGGATAAGCTGCGATGAGATCGTTGCCGGGAACGGGTCGACGGAACTGCTTTATATCGTCCCGCGGGCATGCAGGGCGAAGCGGGCCGTAATCCCCGTTCCGTCTTACGCCGATTACGGGCGCTCGTGCGCGCTCGCCGGAATCCCGGCGGTAAAAATATTTCTTCCGGAAGAGCGCTGGTTCAGGCCGGACACCGAATCTCTCGACGCCGCTCTTGAAGAGAACGATCTGGTCTTCATCGGTCAACCCAATAACCCGACCGGAATTTCCTGGAATGCGGACAGCATCCGGAAGCTTGCCTTGCGGAACCCGTCCGTCACGTTTGTCGCGGATGAGGCCTTTGCCGATTTCGCGGAAGACATGGACCGGCTGACGGCAGGGAGGCCGGCCAACCTGATCGTCCTGCTGTCACTGACGAAGTTCTTTGCCGTGCCCGGACTGAGGCTGGGACTGACGGCGGCGGACCCCGTTCTTGCCGGGCGCATCCGCGGCCTCATGCCCCCCTGGTCCGTGAATTCCGTCGCCCAGGCGGTCGGGGAAAAGGCGCTTCTCGATCGCGATTACGCCGCCCGGACGAGATCGTTCATGAAATCGGCCCGGGAGAAGCTTCATTCGGATCTCGAGTCTATCGGGCGGATCACTGTCTATCCCGGAGAAGCTAATTTCCTTCTCGTCCGGATCGACAGCGGTCCGGAAGCCTCCGTCATGGCCGAAAAGCTTTTAAGAAAGGGAATAGCCGTCCGGGTCTGCGATAATTTCGAGGGTCTCGACGGCCGCTTCTTCCGGGTCGCAGTGAGGACGGAATCCGAGAATGCGCGGCTCTGCGATGAGCTGTCCGGGTTATTGACGGGCGGGAAAATATACCGCGCCAGGAAGAAACCGGCCGTCATGTTCCAGGGGACCGGGTCCAATGCGGGCAAGAGCATTCTCGCGGCGGCCTTCTGCCGGATTCTCCTTCAGGACGGCTGCCGGGTGGCGCCCTTCAAGTCGCAGAACATGTCGCTCAATTCGTTCGTGACCCGCGAAGGCGGGGAGATGGGAAGGGCGCAGGTCGTGCAGGCGCAGGCGTGCCGGCTGGACCCGGACGTGAGGATGAACCCTGTTCTCCTCAAGCCCAACTCCGATACGGGCGCCCAGGTGATCGTGCTCGGGAAGCCGGTCGGGAATATGGACGTTGCCCGGTATATAGAATACAAGCCCCGCGCCTTCCGGGAAGCGAAGAACGCCTTCGAAGACCTCTCCCGCGAATATGACGCGCTTGTCCTCGAAGGCGCCGGAAGCCCCGCCGAGGTGAATCTCAAGCATCACGACATAGTCAATATGAGCATGGCCCGGCATGCCGGGGCTCCGGTTCTGCTGGTGGGGGACATCGACCGGGGCGGCGTGTTCGCCTCTTTCGTGGGCACGATGGAAGTCCTCGCGGAATGGGAGCGGGCGCTGGTGGCGGGATTCATCATCAACAGATTCCGGGGGGACAAATCCCTGCTCCAGTGCGCGATTGACTACACGGCGGGCCATACGGGAAAGCCGACTTTCGGCGTCGTTCCCTTCATCCCGGAGCTGGGGATACCGGAGGAGGATTCGGTCTCGTTCAAGAGCGGGCTGGAAGGGGGAGACCGCAACGGCGACAGGGAGGTAGAGATCGCACTGATAGATCTTCCCCACATATCCAATTTCACCGATTTCGATTCCCTGCGGATGGAGCCGGACGTATTCCTGAGGGTGGTAAGAAGCGCGGAAGCACTGGGGGCGCCCGGCGCCGTCATCGTCCCCGGCAGCAAGAACGTGATTGGCGATCTGGAGTACCTGAACAAATCGGGACTGGCCCGGAAGATAGCGGAGCTTTCCTCGACCGGAACCGAGGTGGTAGGGATCTGCGGCGGATACCAGCTGCTGGGAGGCGAGATAGCCGATCCGCTGGGGATCGAGTCCGCGGGAAAGACCGTTCCGGCCCTGGGACTGCTTCCCGTCAGGACGGTTCTTGCCCGGGAAAAGATCCTCCAGGCCGTTTCGGGAATCCATGCCGAGTCGGGCTGCGCCGTCAGAGGCTACGAAATTCATCACGGGCAGACGAACGGGGAGGGATTGAAGCCCGCCGTCGTCCTGGAAGACGGAAAGGTAATCGGCGCCCGCTCCGAAGACGGGCTGCTCTGGGGAAGTTATCTGCACGGCATATTCGATGCGGACCGTTTCCGGCGCTGGTTCATCGACCGTCTGAGGGTTCGGAAAGGACTTCCGCCCGCGGGCGGAATTTTGAGGGAGTACGATCTCGATCCGGCGCTGGACAGGCTTGCCTCCCTGGTCCGTGAGTCCGTGGACGTCAAGGCGATTTACCGGCTGATGGGTCTGGCATGAGCCTGGAACTGCAGATCCTCCTCGCGCTGGTTCTGGACTTCATCATCGGCGACCCGAGAGGATTTCCCCATCCGGTCCGGTGGATCGGTTCTTTTGCCCTGGCTGTGGAGAATCCCGCAAGGAGGCGGCTGAAAAACGAGAAGGCGGCGGGGATTGCGGCCGCTCTTGTCGTGATCGGGACAACCGGTCTGGCTGTCGTGCTGCTGGTGAAGATTTCAGGCGGTATTCACCCCTATGCCGGGGACGCCGCGTCCGTATTGATCCTGTACACGGCTTTTGCCGCGCGGGACCTGGCGGACCACAGCGAGGACGTGCGCAGGGCGTTGGAGGCGGGGAATCTTCCGGAAGCGCGGAGGAAAGTGTCCCGCATGGTGGGAAGGGATACGGAAGGTCTCGACGAAAAAGGAGTAGCGCGGGCCGCCGTGGAGAGCGTGGCGGAAAACACCGTAGACGGCGTCGTCGCCCCGCTCCTTTACGCAATGCTTTTCGGGCCGGCGGGAGCGATGATTTACAAAGCGGTCAATACGCTCGACTCTACATTCGGGTATCGCAACGAGCGCTACATCCGTTTCGGCTGGGCGTCGGCGAAAATAGACGATCTGGCGAACTGGATGCCGGCCCGTCTTTCGGTTCTCCTGATTGCGGCGGCGGCTCCCCTCGCCGGCATGAACCCGGGCGGGGCGATCCGGACCGGGCTGAGGGACGGGCGAAACCACCCGAGCCCGAATTCCGGCTGGTCAGAGGCCGCATTCGCCGGGGCGTTAAAGGTGCAGTTGGGAGGACCGCTTTTCCGGAAGGGGAAGCCGGACGACATGCCCGCGATCGGCGATCCCGGTCTGCCGCTCGATGCCGCCCGGATCCGGCGGGCCAACGCCCTCATGATGGCAACTGCGGTTGTGGCCTTTTTCGTCTTTGGGGGAATCAGGCTTGCCCTGAAATAATTAGGATTCAGTGCTTCGGATTCAGGATTTGTCAGTGCGAGATAGCGAATCCAGGAAAAGGGTGATCAGATGGCGGACAGAGCAAGAGTTTTATTGTTTACAGGCGACGGCAAGGGGAAGACGACGGCGGCGCTGGGGACGGTGCTCCGGGCCGGAGGGCACGGGATGAGGGCGATGGTCATCCAGTTCGTCAAATCGGATGCCCGGACGGGCGAGATCGCCGGCCTTAATATCATCGGCGCGGATATCATGCAGACCGGCCTGGGATTCATCCCCCCTCCGGACAACCCTGAATACGAGAAGCACTGTCAGGCAGCGCGGGCCGGTATGGAGGAGGCGGAAAAGGCCGTCGGGTCCTCAATGTACGATGTGATTGTACTGGACGAAATATGCGTCGCCGTCTGGAAAGGGCTCGTCCCCGAAAAGGACGTGCTTGCTTTGATCGAAAAGGCCCCAAGCGGCATATGCATTATCCTCACCGGGCGGGGGGCGGCGGATGCCCTGATCGGCGCCGCCGATACGGTTACGGAGATGAGAATGGTGAAACACGGTTACCGGGCCGGCATTCCGGAACAGAAAGGCGTGGAATACTGAAATGGAATCGCCGCGGATCGTGATTGCCGGAACGCAGAGCGGAGTCGGAAAGACTTCGCTCGCGCTGGCGCTGGTGGCGGCGCTGAAGCGGCGGGGCCTCACCGTGCAGACGTTCAAAGCAGGGCCCGACTTCCTGGATCCGTCTTATCACGCCGTCGCTTCCGGACGCCCCTGCTACAACCTCGACGGATGGATGATGGGAAAAGATCACGTCCTGAATCTTTTCGCGCGGGCGTCCCGAAATGCCGACATATCGATCATCGAGGGAGTCATGGGGCTGTTCGACGGGGCAGATCCCGCCGGTTCCGAAGGGAGCACGGCGGAAATCGCGAGATGGCTCAAAGCACCCGTTCTGCTCATCGCGGACGCCCATGGAATGGCCCGGAGCCTGGCCGCGCTCGTCAGGGGCTATGCAGGTTTCGAAAAGGGCATCAGGATCGCGGGCGTGATCGCGAACAGGACAGGTTCGGAACGGCACGCCGAATGGCTGGCGCAATCGCTCGCGGCCGCTTCCGCTCCTCCCCTTTCCGTTTCCATTCCGAAAGGCTTTCTTCCCGCGCTGTCGAGCCGCCATCTCGGACTGGTGACCGCGGATGCAGAGACCCTGCCCCGGATAAAGCTGGAAGCCCTGGCCGAGGCCCTGGAAAAGCGAGCCGATCTGGAAGGGATCATACGGATCGCGCGAGGCGCGCCTCCGCTCAGGTTTCCGGACGTTCCGTCCGGGACAGGCGCTTATCGGAAAATCAGGCTGGCGGTTGCCCGGGACCGGGCCTTTCATTTCTACTACCAGGACCTCTTCGATGCCCTTGAAGAGAGGGGATGCGAAATCAGGTTTTTTTCCCCTCTGGCGGACCCGGCGCTGCCCGGCAGGGCGAACGGCCTGTATATAGGCGGGGGATATCCCGAGGAGTGCGCGGAGGAGCTGGCGGGAAACGTGAGCATGAAGAAAAGCATCCTGACGTTTGCCGGCTCCGGGAAGCCCGTCTACGCAGAGTGCGGAGGGCTCATGTACCTCTGCCGCTCGATCGAGACCGCCGACGGGAGAAAGCATCCGATGACGGGGGTGATTCCCGCGCAGGCAAAAATGCTGTCCCGCCGGAAGATGCTGGGTTATGTCGAGGTAAATCTCAATGATGATTCGCTCTGGGGTGCGCGGGGACAGGCGCTGAGGGGCCACGAGTTCCACTACTCCGAAATTTCATCCGGGCCGGAAAACGGCTGGCGCTGTGTGTACGACGTAAAGCGGAGGAGATCGGAAGAACCGGTGCGGGAGGGTTTTCAGCGGGGGAGGGTGCTCGCAAGTTACTCCCATCTTCATTTCGCCTCCCGTCCCGCGGCGGTAGACCGTTTCGTCGATGTATGCGGGAAGGCCGGAGCGGGAGGGCAGCCATGAAGCGGAAGAAGAGCGGAAGAGCGTTCATCCACTCGTTCCATGCAGACCCGAAGACGGGCCGGGAGATAGAGGAGCTTTCATTCGGGACGATAGACAGGGAGGCGCCGGCTCACCGCTTCCACCCCGGCGAATGGGAAGTTGTCCGCCGCATGATCCATGCCGCGGGCGATTTCGGGATAATGGAAAACATCCGCTTCAGCGCGGAGGCGATCGCCTCGGGAATGGAAGGCCTGCGGGAGGGGAGATGCATATATGCGGACTCGAACATGATCCGCGCCGGGCTCTCCCTTGACCGCCTCCGCTCCGTATGCCCCGTCTACTCCCCGGCGAATATCTTCTGCCACGTCGCCGACCCGGAGGTGGCGGAACAGGCGGAAGCGGCCGGATTGCCGCGGTCCCTTTTCGCCGTGCGGAAGGCGAAAACCGTGCTGGACGGCGGCATCGCCGTTTTCGGCAACGCACCGGTCGCGCTCCTGGAACTGAACCGGATGATTATGGAGGAAGGGATCCGGCCGGCCCTGGTTATCGCCATGCCTGTAGGTTTTGTTCACGTGGTGGAAAGCAAGGAGGAGATCCTGTCCCTGCCGGTCCCGTCGATCACCCTCGCGGGAAGGCGGGGGGGAAGCACGCTGGCGGTCAGTGCCGTGCATGCGCTATGCACGCTCGCGATATCAGGAAGAAGCTGAGAGGTTGAGAAAAAAACCTTGAACCTGAGACTTGAGACCCGAGACTTGAAGCCATGAAAAAAGAAGCAGTCATATTGATCGGTCACGGGAGCAGGATTCCCGGCGCGGCGGAAGACATGAAGCGTGTTGCGTCCGGAATGCGGGAGAGGATGGGCGGCGGCCGCATTGTCGAGTTCTGCCATATGTCCATGACAGGCCCGTTTTTCCCCGAGGTCTTCGACCGCTGCGTCGCCGGGGGGGCGTCGAAGGTCGTAGTTATTCCGTATTTTCTGCACATGGGCGCGCACATACTCGAAGACATCCCGGAGCTTCTCCTGGCCAAGGCGCGCGAGTATCCCGGAGTCGAAATTATCTTCGGCCGAAATCTCGGCTATGACGATTGCCTTGTCGATCTGGTGATCAGGAGAATGAACGAGTCCTGGTCGCTTCCGGATATACGAAACACGGGCAGGCGGAAGCCTGCTTGATCTGACTTGCGGAAAGGAGCCGGAACATCACAAAAACCAGGGAGCAGCGAAGCGGAAAGGGGTGGAAATCCCCTGCTGTCACGCAGCCGTAAAGGGAGCGAAAGCCCTGAGCAGGCCACTGTCCGCCGCCTCGGCGGACGGGAAGGCGGGCGAGTAGAAGGCCCTGAGCCGGAAGACCTCCTGTTCCCGCAACCTCGATGAAAGGGAGGAAGATATGAGAAGGTACGTGTTCGTATTTCTCGTTCTCGTCCTGTGGACGGGAAAGGCCCTTGCGTTTCATCCGCTTGTTACGGACGATACGGGGACCCAGGGGAAAGGCAGATTCCAGTTCGAGCTGAACGGGCAGATCAGCCTGGACAAACAGAAATCCGACGACGGCGGGTCTGTCTCGACCGTCAAGACGCGCGAGAACGAGCTTAAGGCCGCTCTTACGTACGGAGTTTCAGACCGCCACGACGTAACCGTAGGCTTGCCTTACCAGTGGAAGAAGACGGATATCGATGATGCGGAGAGCGCCAGGTTCGACGGTTTTTCCGATATCTGCATGGAGTGGAAATGGCGTTTTTACGAATCGGGAGGTCTTTCCTTTGCCGTGAAACCGGGGTTGACTCTCCCGACAGGGGATAAAGATAAGGACCTGGGTGCCGGCAGAGTCACCGGGAGTTTATTCCTTATCGCGACAAAAGAGGCCGACCCCGTTATTTTTCACGTTAATGCCGGGTATAAGAGAAACGAAAACAAACTCAGCCAGCGGGAGGATATACTGCATGCCTCTGTTGCCGGCGAATACCGGATCGCGAAACCGCTCCGGCTGGTAGCCGACGTCGGAGCGGAAACGAACTCGGACCCGGGCTCGCGAACCTGGCCGGCGTACATCCTCGGTGGTTTCATATACGGCGTCAGCGAAAACTTCGACCTGGACGCCGGAGTAAAAGCGGGCCTGAACGATGCGGAAAAAGATGTTTCTTTTCTTGCGGGAATCACAATCAGGTTCTGAGGAGGATAAAAAATGAACAGGAGAACGATATTAAAAGCGGCTGTTTTTCCGGTTCCCGCCATTATCCTCTCAGCCGGTCCGGTCCACGCCATGCACATTTCGGAAGGAATTCTTCCGCTGCCCTGGGCCGCTCTCTGGTTCGCTGTTGCGCTGCCTTTTGTCGCCTGGGGCCTCCGCGACCTCAGGAGATTCGACCGGGAGGTTCCTTTTGCGAAACCGCTTATCGGCCTGGTCGGAGCGGCCGTGTTTATTATTTCCTGCATGCCCGTTCCCGTGCCGACGGCCGGGACTTGTTCGCATCCCTGCGGGACGGGCCTGGCGGCGGTGTTTATCGGCCCGGCGCTCACCGTGCTTGTCTCCAGCGTGGCGCTGGTGCTCCAGGCCCTGTTTCTCGCCCACGGCGGCCTGAGCACTCTCGGGGCGGATATCGTTTCGATGGGCGTGGCCGGCGCCTTTTCCGGGTACGGGATCTACCGCCTGGCCGGAAGGATCGGCGTCCCCTGGTACGCGGCGCTCTTTCTGGCGGGTCTCGTTTCCGACTGGGCCACGTACGCCGTGACCTCTTTTCAACTGGCGTCCGCTCTTGCGGCTCCGGGATCGACGGGGCAGATGTTCGGGGCGGTTGCAATCGCCTTCATGCCCACGCAGATTCCCCTCGGCGTTTTTGAGGGATTTCTTTGCGTCGGGGCCTACCGTTTTGTGAAGGCCAGGAGGCCCGAGGTGTTGATGGCGCTGGGAGGGGGGGCGGTCTGATGAGAAAGATCATGCGCGTATTCGCGGCAGTAATTGTCTTTTCCCTGCTCGCCGCCGGGGCGTCTGCGGATGAAGAGAAATGGGCCGGCGTGGACGAGGTCGTGGTGAAGAAAATCGCCCGTGAGGCGAACCGGCCCGGCGCGGAGCCGCTGATTCCCCTTGAAGGCGATGCGGCCCTCTTCGCTTTCCTGATCGCCGGCGCAACGGGAGGATTCGTCGGGGGCTATTACTACCGGGAGCTATTCTCCCGAAAGAGAAAAGAATAATGTTCGAGCTGTTCCTGGACATCTTTGCCTACCGGGACAATTTCTGGACCCGGATGGACCCGGGCGCCAAGCTGGCGATGGCCCTTTCGGCGATTGCCGTGATTCTCCTTTCCAGCCGGGCTGTCCTGCCGTTGTCGGTGTTTTGCCTGTGCTTCGCATGCATGCTGTGGATCGGAGTTCCGGTGCGCCTGATTGCGGTCCGCCTCACGGCGCCGATGGGAATCGTCGCGGTGCTGGCGCTCCTCAAGGCCTTCCTGCCGGCCCCCCCGGGATCCTCCGTCCTTTGGAGCGGAACCCTTTACGGGTGGAAGCTGGCCGCTACTCATGAAGGATTGCGGGAAGGCCTGCTGATCGGCGCCAAGGTCCTGGGCGCAGTCGGCGCCATGCTCTTCCTGAGCACCGTCACTCCGGCCCACAGGATCTTCCATGTCCTGCGCAGGTTCCGAATCCCTCAGGGGTGGATCGAAGTTGCGATGCTGATGTACCGGTTTACCTTTGTGCTGGTCGAGCACGCCTCAGAAGGCTCGGCGGCGCAGCGCCTACGGCTCGGCTATTCCGGTATCCGGCGCTCCGTCTCTTCCGCGGGCATGCTGGCCGGATCGGTCATTCTCCGGTCCTTCGATCAGGCCCGGAGCACCCATGACGCCATGGTCCTGCGGGGCTACAAAGGAAGCTTCCCGTTCGGCGAAGAATCGGCGCCGCGACGGCAGGACCTGTACGGCGCCGCCGCGGTTATTACCGTTCTGCTTATATTCTATTCAGCCCTCGAATGGAGAATTTTCTCTTGAAGAGAGAAAGGGCCATAGATGCCGCCGGAGTCAGCTTCACGTACGAGGAAGGGACGAAGGCGCTGAAGAACGTCGATTTCTGGGCTGACAGAGGCCAGTTCGTCGCCATGCTTGCCTCCAACGGGTCGGGGAAAACAACGCTGATAAAGGTTCTGGTCGGATTGCTGAAGCCGCAGGAAGGAAGAGTTCTCGTTGGCGGAAGGGAACTGTCCGCCATCGGCGCGAAGGGGCTTTATCAGGAAGTCGGACTTGTGTTCCAGAATCCGGACGACCAGCTCTTCGGCGCCACGGTGGAAGAGGATGTCGCATTCGGACCGCGGAACCTGGGACTGGAAGAGGCGGAGGTCTCGGCAAGGGTGGCCGAATCGCTCTCCGCGGTGAACGCGCTCGAACTGAGGAAACGCGCCGTTCATCACCTGAGCTTCGGCGAAAAAAAGAGGGTTGCCCTTGCGGGGGTCCTGTCCATGCATCCCTCGACCCTCATTCTGGACGAGCCGACGGCGAGCCTGGACCCGGCGGGCGAGGCGCTTATGCTGCACCTGCTTAACCGGTTGAACCGCGAGAAAGGGATGACGGTTATTCTTGCCACCCACTCGGTGGATATGCTCCCGCTGTTCGTCGATTGCATATTCGTGCTCAACCGGGGAGAGGTCCTGCGGCGCGGCCCCGCGGAGGAGATATTCTGCGACCATGAGCTCATCCGGCAGGCCGGGTTGAGACTGCCGTATATTTCTCACCTGCTGTACGAAATGAAGCGCTACGACGGCGTGCCTATAAACGGGCTTCCCCTAACGATCGGGGAAGCGAGAAAGCGGCTGCTGGAGCTGATACCGGAAGAACTGATCGCCAGCAGGCTGGAAACTAAAGGCCAGTAAGGCTCCACATGGCTGACCGGAAAGCGTTGAAGGAAGGATTTACTACGGGGACCTGCGCCGCAGCAGCGTCCAGGGCGGCCGTGCTGCTCCTTGACGGGAAGGCCTCTCCGGCGGAAGTGGAAATCGGTCTCCCCGGAGGCGAGCGCGCAAGGATCGGGATAGAATTCGCGCGGAAGGGCGCCGGGTTCGCGGAAGCGGGAGTGCGCAAATATGCGGGGGACGACCCCGACGTGACCGACGGGGCGGTCGTGGTGGCCAGGGCCGCGTGGGCGGAGGGAGCGGATGTGTGTTTCGCGGCGGGCGAGGGAGTGGGGACCGTTACCCTGCCCGGGCTCCAGGTTCCTCCCGGGGAACCGGCGATCAATCCGACGCCGAGGAAAATGATCAGGGACGCCGTCCGGTCCGTGACGGACCGGGGCGTTCTCGTAACGCTTTCGATCCCGGGGGGAAGAGAGCTTGCGGAAAAAACATTCAACCGCCGGCTCGGCATTGAAGGAGGGCTTTCGATCCTGGGGACATCGGGAAAGGTGAGGCCTTTCAGCTGCCCGGCATTGAAGGCGTCGCTCCAGTGTCTTCTCGACGTGGCTGATGCAAGCGGCGTCGCTGATCCCGTGCTCGTCCCGGGGCGGATAGGAGAGAGGGCGGCCCGCCGCCACTTCCGGACAGGGAGAGGCCAGGTGATCGAGGTGTCCAACGAGTGGGGTTTCATGCTGGATCTGGCTTCCCGGAAAAGGTTCAAGGCCATGCTCCTTCTCGGCCACCCGGGGAAAATGGCCAAGCTGGCGATGGGCCAGTGGGACACCCACTCGGCCCGGTCGCGGAGCGCCGTTTCTTTTGTCGGGGCGCTGGCGGAAGCGCACGGAACCCCACGGAGGAAATGGAATACAGTGGATGCGGTTTTCTCGGCGCTTGTCCCTCCCGCGCGCGAAGAGATCGGGAACAGCCTGGCCGCGCTTATCGCGGAAAAGGCCGGGGAGAAAACCGGAGGTAATATCGCGATAGCGGCTGTCCTGGTGGACATGGAAGGAGGATGGATCGGATCGAAAGGAGACCTCACGCCGTGGAAATGAAGCTCAAGATCACGATTGCCGGATGCGGTCCGGGATCTCCGGATCTGATCGCGCCGGCCGTCAGGAAGGCGGTAGCCGGCGCCGGGGTCCTGGTCGGGGCCGGCCGCCTGCTCGATCTCTTTCCGGAAAGCCGCGCCAGGAAAATACCTGTCGGCGCGGACGTGACGGCCGTGCTGGACCAAATGGCTTCCTGCAGCGGCGAGAGCGTTGTGGTGCTCGCCAGCGGCGACCCCGGCCTGTGCAGCATCGCCCGTCCCGTCCTGGATCGCTTCGGACGCGCCGACTGCGAAATCATTCCCGGCATAAGTTCGATCCAGACCGCTTTTGCCCGTTTAGGCCTCGACTGGACGGATGCGGCGATCGTAGACGCCCACGGTTCGGATCCCGCCTGCCCGCCGGACGGGCTTGCCGGCAAAAGCAAGATAGCCGTTCTGCACGGCCGTCCCGGTTCGCTCCGCTGGGCAGCGGACCTTGCCCGCAGGTGCTCCGGGGACAAAAGGATTTTCCTGTGCGAGAATCTCACCCTGGACAGCGAGCGCATCCGCGAGGTCGCGCCGGAAGATCTGGACAGGGCTGACATATCGACCCTTTCGATAATGCTTCTGATCGAACGGGAACTGCTTGCCGCCGGTCCTGCTCCGGGAGAGAAGAAGGCGCTCCCTGCTGCGAGAACAGGGAAGGGGGGACACCCGGGAGGGACGCTTTACGGTATCGGCATCGGTCCCGGCGATCCCGGCCTGATTACCGTCAAGGGCGCCGCGCTGATCGGGCGCTGCCGCCATATCTTTGTCCCCAAGGCGGGAAATTCCTCGGAGAGCCTGGCCCTTGCCATCGCAGGCCGGTACATCGGAAAAGATTCAGGCATCAGGGAGCTTGTATTTCCCATGACCGAAGACAGGAATGAACTGTCGGCCTGCTGGAGCGAGGCGGCCCGATCCGTTCTCGGCATTCTCGAGAAGGGCGAGGACGCGTGTTTCCTTACGCTCGGCGATCCCCTCCTGTATTCAACGTATATTTATCTCCTCCGGGAGCTGCGGAAACTTTCCCCGGAATGCGCGGTTGTAACGGTGCCGGGGATTACGTCCGTCAGCGCCGCCGCCGCGATTTCCGGAACGGCGATAGGGGAAGGCAAGGGTCTGGTGACGATCATACCCGCCGACGATCTCGACAAGCTTGCGGAAGCGCTGGAAAGCGGCGGCACCGTAGCCGTGCTGAAAGTCGGCAAACGCCTGCCCCGTATTCTCGACCTGCTGGAAGCGCACGGCGCCGCACGGAGGAGCGTTTTCGTCTCCCGCGCCGGGCTTGAGGGCCAGCGCGTTGAAACCGACCTGGAGAAGCTCCGCACGGGAGGAGAAGATACCGGGTATCTTTCCGTCATTCTGGTCCGGGAGAAGGAGGAGCCGCGATGAAAATCATTTTCGTGGGAGCAGGTCCCGGAGACCCGGAGCTCCTTACCGTTCGGGCGCGGAAGGCCTTGAGGAAATGCCGGATATGCATTTTTGCGGGATCGCTCGTGAGTCCCGCCGTAATGAAAATAGTGCCTAAGGAGGCGGAGCTGCACGACTCCGCGCATATGGCGCTCGAAGAGATCATGGACGTCTGCCGCCGCGCGCGGGACAGGGGAATCGACGCCGTCCGCCTTCATTCAGGCGATCCTTCCCTTTACGGCGCCATCCGGGAACAGATGAGCGGCCTTGACCGTCTCGGGATTCCCTACGAAGTGATACCGGGCGTAAGCGCCTTTCAGGCCGCCGCGGCGGCCCTGAAGGCGGAACTCACTGCGCCGGAAGTATCACAGACCGTCATTCTGACGCGGACATCAGGCCGGACCCGGGTTCCGCCTCCGCAGGAGTTGAAGGAGCTGGCGCGCTCGCAATCCACGCTGTGCATCTATCTTTCGGGAGACAAAATCGATGAAGTCGCCCGCGCGCTGGTCCCTTTTTACGGGGACGCCTGCCCGGCCGCCGTCGTCTATCACGCTTCATGGCCCGACCAGTCGGTCGTGGAAGGCGCCCTCTCGGAGATCGCGGGAAAAGCGGGCCGGGCCGGCATTGGACGAACGTCCGTCATAATTGTCGGGCAGGCCCTTTCGCGCGGCGCGCCCGCGTCGAAGCTCTACGACGCCGCTTTCAGCCACGGCTTCAGGAAGGGCGGGAAGGGATGAAGACGGCCATTATCACTCTTTCAGGCGAAGGGGCGTCGATCGTCCGGCTGCTCAAAAAAGAGTTCGCCGGGGCGGACGTTTACATCCACGAATCCGTTCCCGGGACGTGCGAGGGAAAACGCTTCCGGCGCATCGCCGCGCTTGCAGGAAGGGTGTTCCGGCAATACCGGAATCTGGTATTTATAGCTCCCTGCGGAATTGTCGTCCGGGCCGTTGCGCCGCATCTGGCCGGGAAGAGACAGGACCCGGCCGTCGTCGTTGTAGACGCGGGCGCCCGCTACGCCGTGAGCCTGCTCTCCGGGCACGAAGGCGGCGCCAACGATCTTGCCTTCCGCGTGGCCAATATACTCGGGGCCGAGCCGGTGATCTCGACGACGACCGAGGCGGTGAAGACCGTTATCGCCGGGGTGGGCTGCCGGCGGGGTACGGCGGGCGGGAAGATAGTCGCGGCGGTCCGGGAGGCCTTGGAGAGGGCGGGACTGGACGCCGCCGAGCTGCGGATGATCGCCTCGGCCGACCTGAAGAAGGACGAGCCGGGCCTGATGGAGGCGGCCGCGCATTTCGGGGTTCCCATCCGCCTTGTGCCTTCGGCGGAAATACGCTCTTCCGGCAGGAGCTTCGCAGTGTCGGATTTCGTCGTGAAAAAAACAGGCCTGCCGGCCGTGGCCGAACCGGCCGCGCTCCTGGCGGGGAGGAGGACGAGATTAATTCTTCCGAAGTTAAAGGTAAACGGCGTCACCGTGGCGCTGGCCAGGGAAAGCTTTACGTGGTCGGAATAGGTCCCGGTTCGGCGCTTGACCGGACCCGCCGGGCGGAGGATGCCGTCCGGAATTCGACCGTAATCGCCGGGTACGGCCGTTATCTCGATCTTATCGGCGATCTTGTCTCCGGCCAGGAACGCATCGTCACGGGGATGACAAAAGAGGTCGAACGCTGCCGGGCCGCTCTGAATAAGGCCCGCGAAGGGCATGTCGTGGCGCTCGTCTCTTCGGGGGACGCGGGGATCTACGGCATGGCGGGTCTCGCGATCGAGATCGCCGCTGAAGAGGGAATCGACGTCCCGATCGAAATCGTGCCCGGGATCACGTCGGCTTCGGCCGCGGGAGCGCGGATGGGCGCGCCGCTGATGTGCGATTACGCCGCGATCAGCCTGAGCGACCTCCTGGTCCCCTGGGAGGTGATCCGCGCCAGGCTCGAGGCCGTTGCCTCCGCCGATCTGGTAGCGGCGCTGTACAACCCGAGGAGCCGGAAACGCACAAAACAGCTCGAAGAAGCCGCCGCGATCTTCCGAAAACACCGCCCGGGGGGCACCCCGGTCGGGATCGGGACGGATATTGGGACTCCGGAGGAAAAGATCGTGGCATCGGACCTGGACCGCTTTCTGGACGAGGAAATCGGGATGAGAAGCATCGTCATCATCGGTAACCGCTCCTCCAAATTCCTGCAGGGGTGGATAGTGACGCCGAGGGGGTATAAATTAAGTTTCTAGTTTCGAGTCTCGAGTCTCGAGTTGCGGAAGAGAGAGCTTTTCCATTTCAGGATATAAGGATTCTCTTGAGCAAAAGATCGCTTCTGTTTCTTTCTCCTTGTTTTGAGTAACGCGAATTAATATGGAGATCGCAATGACATCCGGAAACTCGAAACCCGAAACCCGGAACTCGAAACTTTTATTGTTGGGTGGGACGTCCGAGACTGCGCCGCTGGCGCTTGCCCTTGCGGAAGCCGGATTCAGACTGCTCGTCTCGACAGCCACGGAGTTCCGGCTGGATCTGCCGGAGCACGCCCATATAGAGCGCAGGAGCGGGCCTCTGGACGAAAAGGGGATGACCGCCCTGGTCCGGAAGAAATCGATCTCGGCGATCGTGGACGCTACCCACCCTTATGCCGAAACGGCGCGGCTGACGGCCAGGGGCGCGGCCGGGGAGACAGGGATCCCGTATTTCACGCTGCTGCGGCCCGGCGCCGTCGGCGAGGGAGATCGCGTCGAGCAGGCATCCGGCCACCGGGAGGCTGCGCGGAAGGCCTGCGCTGCGGGCCGCCCCGTATTTGTAACGACCGGCACGCGCAACCTGGCCGCATATGTGAAAGAATCCCTGAATTCGGGTTCGGCGCTGGTGGTCAGAGTTCTCCCGGAATCTGTGGAAATCTGCAGAAAACTCGGCATCCCCGGGGAAAGAATTGTGGCGGGCCGCGGTCCCTTCACCGTCGATCAGAACAGGGAAATAATCAGGCGGTTCGGGATAGGCGTGATCGTAACGAAGGACAGCGGGGCAAGAGGGGGCACTCCGGAAAAGCTGGCCGCCGCGCGGGCCGAAGGCTGCCGTGTAATCGTTGTGGCGAGACCCGCGTATGATTCGTCCGGAGTGTTTGCAGAAATTGAAGATCTCGTCAGTGCCGTAAAAAGCTGTTTTCCCCCTTCCTGAATACCTCCTGCATGTAAGCTGTTCCGGCCGCCCCGGAGCCGCTTTTGTCTCAAAACTGTTGATCCTCCGATTTCAATAGTGTAAGTATCCCCGAAATACAGGAGTAAAATATGAAATCGGCGGAGATGGACGAGATCAGGCCGGGGCTGTCGGTGGATGTGGTCATATCGACGGATTTCGCCCGTGAGATTACGGATGTCCGAAGGGCAATCATTTACGAGACGAGTGAAGACAAGAAGATAACAATCTCCCAGACCAACCCGCCTCTCACCCGTTTTTATGTCAACAAGGGCGTTACAGTTACATTTTTCACCCGGCAGAAAGGCAAACTCATCCGGGCGGGGTATTTCGGGAAAGTGGTTGACATTCTCCAGTATCGCCTCCAGTCCGGCGAAACGGTCCATGCGCCCGTCATCGCTCTCAAGAGCGGACTCGACCTCTTCGACTTGAGAATGCATTTCCGGGTGCGGCCGACGTCCGATTCCAATATGCGGCTCTACTATCTGAGCGAACAGGTGCCGATCATAGATATCTCGATCGGGGGTATCAGGTTCTCGCATAAGAAAAAGTTCGAAGTAAACCCCGGGGACATCATAAAGATTACGATCGAGATCGAACGGGAAAAGTTTCCGACGGAACTGAAGATCCTGAGGGTATGGTCCTCATACACCGACCGGCGGCAGCATGAGATAGAATATGTATCCGGCCAGTTTCTCCTTCTTGATAAACGGCTGAACTATCTCCTCGGAGGCAAGATTTTCGAGATACAGCGCGAGTCGCGCGCCAAAGAACTAAACCTGATCCCAACGCCTAAAGTCTAATGTCCAACGTCTGTTTCTTAGAGATAATCCCCGCGGTTGAATTTGATCGTTTCGACTGTTGCGGTTACCAGCATGCGGTTGAGAAGGTCCCGGAGGCCGTCTCCTTCCGGAAGGGCGTCGAGGAGGGGAAGCATGGCCTGCGCCCGGTCGGCCATTTCTGTGACGAGCGGATGGATATCCCGAAGGGAATTGCGGGGGTTATCCATCTTTTGAAGGTACCGGTCCATAACGTCCAGCAGTCCTTCCATTTCCCGGAGCATCGTTTTCTTCTCATTTGAAACGGGCGACCCGGCGTTGCCGGAGACGTTCATCAGCGGAGGGATTTTTCCCGTCGAAGGCGTTTTCGCCATGCCCGAAGCGGCTGCGGAAAGGGCCTCCGAAAAGCCGGCTGCCTCCCCTTTCTTCTTCTTGGCCGTACTCGCCTGTTCGGAAATGCCTGGGCTGGAGATTACCTTCATCACGAGCTCCTGGGGTTCTGATATATGAAAATCGGGCGGAAGAAAAGAGAAATTTGTTTTCAAAAGCGTTTCTCCGCCCTTTTTCCTCATATTTTATATCGGTCGGACGGATCATAA
>JAQTPK010000039.1 GCA_028712885.1 Syntrophales bacterium
ACAGGTGCTTTGGCAAGCCGAATTTTCGGCAACTATATCCGTTATCAAAGAACGTGAAAGTTACTCGCAATTTTAAGGAGCAAGGGAACTTTCATTAATAGAAAATCGATTTGGGCAACAGCCCCTTTAATTTTGACATAAGGGCAGCAGCCTGATCAGGCAGCGGGACAGTCAACTTTCAGAGAGGAATCTGCACGCAGTCGGCAAGATTTCTCGTCGCTCCGCTCCTCGAAATGACATTGATACGAGTAGACGCGATTCAAAATTCAAGACCTGACCCGGACCGATGTTTATCCGGGCTCATCCGCCCCGGCAGTTGCCCCGGCAGTAAGCAGGATATTTCTCATTGCATTGACGGTCGTATTCCGCGCTGGGCCATCCCTTGCACAGCTTGCAGCAGCCCACATAAGGGATGGAACCGCATCCCCATTTCCAGCACTGCCCGACCGAGATGTCTTTCCCTCTCTCATATGGCCGGCCGTCTTTCGGCTGGCAGGCGAGCGTGAAATTCGGGCAATCGGCAAAAACGGGCGCGACGTCCACGATCGCAAAGGCGCCGGCCATCATCAGGACAATCAGAAAAAAACATGCCTTTCTCATTTCCGCATCTCCTTAATATTCTGATTTGAATGTAACCGGGAACAAGTTACGGATCCTTCCTGTTTTGCAGAATACTGAAAAATCATTTTGTGATATTTTATCCGGCGGTAAAGTGCGTGCCCGTGAGAAGATATCCGGTATTTCAACAGGATTTCAAGGGATTTATTTTCCGGGAGATCCGGACCTGAGAACAAAATGGGCAGGTGCTAATGTCGATTGGCGGTTTTCAACTGAAGGCGGTCTGACAAAAAAAGGACGGCCTGGAAGCCGCCCTCCTCTCTGTTTGAACTTAAATTAAAATGCCTGCCGGGATCGATCGTTCCCTTGCGCCCTCACGTGCGTAAAGCCCGCACCTATAATTCTCCCTGGTGCCTCATCTCCACGCGGATAGAGTACCATGCAAGGAAACATCCCGTAAGAAATCCGACAACGGTCAGCAATATAGTCCAGAAAGTTGTATCTTCCGTGTCCAGTCCCATCCCTGCGAAGATCCCGATGATTGTGGGTATAAGTATAAATAAGCCTACCTTGACGAAAGCGGCCCATGAATGCTTCATTCCATCGTTCCGCCTGTTTACGCTCTTGGCTCCGATTCCATCCGTCATAGCAATTCCCCTTTTTTTTAATCTTTTATTCCTAATCCCGAGTTCTGTCCATCAGCCTATTCCTCAAATCGGCATCAATATTTCCCGGGCATCTTTATAAAGCCCAAAAGATAAAATCAGCTTCAGGCGCATGGTTGACAATGGTCGAATGTATTATGTTTATCCAGCCCTTTTTATAAAACATGGAAAAACAAGATGAAAACTCAGGATAATTCGGGCAGGCATTCCGGAATGATAGTGGCGGCGCTGGGGATTACCCTTATCTTTCTCCTGTGGATATCCATTGAAATTGTCCTGCTGGCCTTTGCCGGGGTTCTCTTTGCCGTCTTCGTGAAAAGCATTGCGGGCAATGCGGAAAAACATCTCCATGTCGGCCATGTCTGGGCTTTCTTTATCACGATCTTACTGATGGCAGTCGTCACAGGAGCAGGCATTATCCTGCTGGCCCGCCCCATAGCGGGACAGAGCACGGAGCTGCTGAACAAGATCCCTGTGGCTCTCGAACAACTCCAGCAATACATAACGAGCCTGGGCTTGAGCCAATTCATTTCCGACCTCCCCGGCCCCATTGAATATTTTTCCTCCCGTCCCGAAATCCTGACCCGCATAACAGGAATTTTCTCCAGTACGCTGGGCGCAGCAGTAACATTTGCGATAATTCTGTTCCTGGGTTTGTACATGGCGTTTGATCCGAGATTGTACATCGAAGGTATTGTAAGACTCTTTCCCCCGGACAAAAGGGAGAAGGCTCTTCAGGTCCTGGGTGAAGCTGGACGCACTCTTCAATGGTGGCTGCTCGGAAGGTTCGCCGCAATGCTCGCAGTCGGCGTAATGATCACATTGGGGCTCTGGGCCCTCGGGGTTCCTCTCGCGCTCGTTCTCGGCATTATCGCCGCCATCCTGGACTTTGTTCCTTATATCGGGCCTGTACTGGCTTTTCTGCCGGCCTTTCTGATCGCGATTCTGGACAGCCTGAATACCGCGGCTCTTGTAGCCCTGCTTTACTTCGTTGTCCAGTCGATCGAAAGCTACCTGTTATCGCCGATCGTTCAGCAGAAGACCGTCAACATCCCCCCTGCCCTGACGATTCTTTCCCAGGTGTTCCTGGGTATAGTCGCAGGAGCTTTGGGAGTGGTCCTGGCGACACCCATTACAGCGGTAATGGTTGTTTTCGTCGACAGGCTTTACATAGAAGGTGTCCTGGAGAGGCGACGCAATCCGGAATTACCTGAAACAATTACCTCGCCAAAGGATCAGGGCAACTGATGTTCAGACTTCTGCTGCAGAGCGTGATTTCGTTTGTAAAAGAGCACGGCCAGATGTCTGCCGGGTCGATTTCGTGCTTCTTCATGCTGAGCTTCATCCCGTTTTTTATTTTTATTACCTCCGTTCTGGGAATGATATTCGCCGGCCATGACGCGCTACATGCGTACCTCCTCGCGCGCATTTCGGACATCTTTCCGGCAATCACCGAAGAGGTTACCGGAGAGCTCTCAAGGATACTGCAAAATTCGGATGTGGGCCTGTTCACGCTTCTGGGATATCTCTTTTTCTTCTGAGATTTAGAAAAAAGTTGCAGGAGGCAATATGGGGGGCGACAAGAAAAAGCAGGATTCAAATAAAGACAGAAAAGATTCGGATCTGGATCTCTTCAGGGAACCGATACCGGAAAGAGTCGTCCATGCCCGGGGTTCGGGGGCCCACGGCTATTTCCAGGCATATAAGCCGATGGAGGAGTACACTATGGCCGGCTTCCTCCAGGACCCCTCGAAAAAGACCCCTGTATTTGTCCGGTTCTCTCAGGTTGTAGGGAATAAGGGATCTGCCGATACGGTGCGGGATGCCAGGGGATTTGCCACAAAATTCTATACGGAAGAGGGAAATTTCGATCTCGTCGGAAATGATATTCCCGTATTCTTTATCCAGGACGCGATCAAATTCCCCGACCTGGTTCATGCAATCAAGCCGGAGCCGCATAACCATATGCCTCAGGCTTCGGCGGCCCACGATACCTTTTGGGACTTTATCTCCCTCATGCCTGAATCCATCCATATGATCCTGTGGCTCCTTTCCGACCGCGGGATCGCCCGCAGTTACCGTATGATGGAGGGCTTCGGGGTCAATACGTTCCGGTTCGTCAATCGTCAGGGCAAAGGGCGATTCATAAAATTTCATTGGAAACCGCTGCTCGGGGTCCATGGGCTCGTCTGGGATGAGGCTCAGAAGATTTCGGGCAAGGACCCGGATTTTCTTCGCCGTGACCTCTGGGAAGCAATCGAGATGGGCGATTTCCCGGAGTACGAACTTGGTGTTCAGATGATCAAGGAGGAGGATGAGTTCAAATTCGATTTCGATATACTTGATCCAACGAAGATATGGCCGGAGGAGGAAGTGCCGGTGATGCGGATCGGAAAAATGGTGCTCAACCGTAATCCGGATAACTTTTTCGCAGAGACGGAACAGGTGGCCTTCCATCCCGGAAACCTCGTCAGGGGCATCGATGTCTCAAACGATCCACTGCTCCAGGGACGTCTTTTCTCATATCTGGACACTCAGCTGGTAAGACTCGGAGGCCCTAATTTCTCCGAAATACCGATTAACAGGCCGATTGCCCCCGTTCATAATAACCAGCGGGATGCATACCACAGGATGGGGAGCTCACGCCAAGATCATATCCATGCACCTGGGCCCTCTCAGAAGCCTGGACGGGCGTGAAGCAATGGCGGACAAGAATTATGTTTCCACCGCCATGGTCCTGTTTGATGCCGTCTACATACCGGGAGGGAGTGAAAGCATAAATGCTCTTAAGAGTCAAGGCGAAGCCCTTCATTTCGTCAATGAGGCTTTTAAGCACTGCAAGCCGATAGCGGCAATGAGCGAGGGAATCAACTTGCTGAAAGAATCGAGCATCAGGGGCTTTGATATTGCCACACGGGACAAATCCGGACATGTAGTTTCCGATAAGGGCGTTGTCACCGTGTACGGGCCGGCCGATATCGGCGTATTTTCCGGCGAATTCGTCTCGGCGATAGCCAAACACCGCCATTGGGACAGGGAGACAAAAGAGCAGGTACCCGCTTAGGAGCAGGTCCGCTGTTCTGAACTTAAACTGATTACGTATCGCTGTTTTCGCGTGTTCTTTTAATCGGAATAAGGCCGGCCATAAATTCGTCATAACTTACATTGCCGAAGAAGGGTACGGTCACCTTTGCAACCGGCTTGGCCTGAGGCGCGGCGACAAAGGAAAAAGGAGGGATGCTTTTCAGTATCACGGAATTGGCGGTGATCACCGACCCTTCTCCAATTGTCAGAGTATAATTAGGAGGGCAGGAAATAACACAACCGCATCCGACGACAACATTCTTTCCAATTACTATTTTCCCCGGCCCTCTCGTATGCGCCAAAAGCGTGCACCGCAAAAGAATTCCGGCGTTCTCGTGTATCTCAATCATTTCCGGATAGTCGTTGTCGATGTATACATCGTCCCCGATCCACACGTTTTTATGTATCTTGACGCCTCTCAATCTGTGCAGGAAGGGGCGCACCGATGTAGAGCCGGGCAGATTTCTTGCCAGGAGGTGAATTACCCTATTCGCGATTTTTGTAATTATATTTTTCATAATTCTATTATTGTTCCACCCCATGAATAACCGACGCCGAATCCGACTAATAAAACACTGCTTCCCGCCTTTATGATCCGCCTGTCCAGACAGTCCCGTAATGCAATGGGTATACTGGCGGAAACGGTATTTCCCGTTTCCGCAATGTCATTAAAAAATTTATCGCGAGGGATTTTCATTTTTTTTCTCAGGTAATCGAGAATATAACTATTTGCCTGATGAAAGATGACATAATCGATGTCCTGCATTCCGGAATCGTTGGCCTCCAATATCCGATCGACCAGTTCAGGTATCGTGGAAATTGTGAAGTTGAATATTTCCGGGCCGTCCATGAACATATGGTTATCCGTTCTGATACTTCCGTTTACGTCTCTTTTTTCCGGGGCATCCTTTCGGCTTCTGGCGCGCATGCCCCCGCTGGGAACGATCAAATTTTTGTGTCCTCTTCCGTCCGTGCCAAGGACGAATTTAAATATTTTCTCCCTTTCGAATTGCGTAACCACGGCGGCGGCGGCGCCATCCCCGAAAATGGCCAGATTGGAATAATCTTTTTCGTGAATATGCTTTGAATACGTATCCGAGGTGAGCAAAAGAACGTTTCGGGCGATACCCCCTGCAATAAGCCCCTTGGCCAGGCTCAAACCATAAATGAAACCGGAGCATCCGAGGCTGAAATCAAGCGCTCCGATATCCGTGCGCAGACCCAGGCGCTCCTGTAATATGCATGCGCTGGTCGGAAGGAGATAATCCGGGCTTTGTGTGCATAACAAAAGATAATCGATTAAATTTTTATCGTATTGCTCAAAAATCTTTTCCGCAGCCTTTTGCGCCAGATCAAGTGCTGTTTCGTTGTCTCCCGCTATGTGCCTTAATCTGATTCCAAGCTTTTTCTCGAGGTTTTGACCTGAATACGTTCTGAACTTATTTTCCAATTGGCTGCTGGTCAGTGTTTTCTCGGGCAGGTAATACTCGATATGGATAATTTCTGTTCCCATGAGTGCTCAAATTTCCAGAAGCTCCGGAATATGACAATTCTCAAGATCCAAAAGCGCGTTCGCCCATGATAATCCCACCCCGAAGCCCGATAGAATAATTTTATGCGTTCGGCTCATCAATTCATCTTTGATTTCCGTTACCATTGTCAGGGGAATAGAGGCGGAGCTGGTATTGCCGAACTTGTTGAGAGAATAAGGAACCTTCTCTTTGGGATATTTCAGCTTCTTGGCAAGAAAATCATTAATGTATCTATTTGCCTGGTGATAAATCAAGTAGTCAACCTCGTTCAGCGGAGTTTCGGCAAACTCCAGAAGGTTTAATATGCTTTTCGGAACTTCTCTTATCGTAAAATTAAATACATCCGGACCGCTCATTGTCAAATCTACCGGTCTCCTGATATTTCCGTCCGGATACGTTGTTTTTATCAGGCTTTCTTCCGATAAAGGATTCCTGGATGCCCCGCCGTAAACGATAATAACCTGGTAACCGGACCCA
Organism: Syntrophales bacterium; assembly: GCA_028712885.1. Lineage (GTDB taxonomy): Bacteria > Desulfobacterota > Syntrophia > Syntrophales > UBA4778 > JAQTPK01. The sequence continues at coordinate 6,317 of JAQTPK010000039.1, forward strand.
TCCGAGTGCAGGGAAAAATATGTCTCTTTCGCATCTGCGCTTTTTTCAACAATGGTTGCGGATCCCCCATCGCCAAAAAGCAGGCAGCTGGATTTATCGTAGAAGTTTACCGTCTTGGAGGGCGTATCACCGACAACCAGCAGGGCCTTCCTGAAAGATTGCTGATGCAGAAATGAATATACTATGGAGAGGCCGTAAACATATCCTGAACAACCGAGGTTTACATCAAAAGCGGCTGTTGCCTTCGGGAGCTTCAGCCTGTCTTGAATGATGCAGGAAGTCGCGGGTATGGCGTAATCAGGCGTCTGGGTAACAAAGACGACCAGATCTATTTCATCTCTGTTCACATCCATGGATTCAAGCAGCCTCTCCGCTGCATGACAGCAAAGGTCGGAAGTGCACGTATTGCCGTCGGCGAATCGTCTTTCGGCAACTCCCACCTGCTTCACGAACTGGCTTAGCTCCTCCTCCGTAAATATGTCATCATGGTCTGCTATTCTGTCTATTTTCTTTGGAACGCAAACGGATATTCCCGAAATTCTGATATTGCTGTAAATTAGATGGGCCATTTTCCCGCTCCCTTTTCCGGCAAATATGAATAACCTGCATTCTGCTAATCATGAAAATTTTCCATTCCAATCATTTCCATCAGGCTTTTTACCGTTGTTATCGACTTGATGTTTTCAGCCGTAATTTCCTTTGAGAAATACTCATCGCACAAGGCGATGATGATGAGAACACCCAATGAGGTAAATAAACCCTTCAGCATACTTTCTTCGTGATTCAAGGCGCCGGCCTCCAGTTCCAGATCATCCGTGAGTCTCTCGATGAATTCTTGCTTTTTCACCTTTCTTCCTCTCCATTTTGTTATTAGACAAGCCGGGCCTTGAACTGGACCGATTACTGCGCGCTGTAGCCGCCGTCTATTATCAGATTGGTGCCCGTTATCCATTTCGATGCATCTGAAAGCATGAATACGCAGCAATTGGCTATATCAACAGGGTAGCCGAGACCCAGTGGATGCTTTTCGAGGTTGGTCTCCATTTCTTTCCGGAATTCATCATGATCTATCAGGGGGGTTTTCACCAGGGCGGGTGAAATGCAGTTGACCCTGATCTTTTTTGCCGCCAGCTCCAATGCAATGACCCTGGTAATCGCCACTAAAGCCCCTTTGGTGCCTGCATACAATCCGCCGCCTGTTATTCCCGTTTCACTCATGATTGAGGAAATGAAAATGATGGAAGAGTTATCAATGATCTTTTTCTTTCTGAGCAAAATGCTCGTAAGCAGTATGGGCGCTTCGTAGTTAATTTCGTTAAACCGCCTTAAATCTTCTTTTTTGTAAAATTTCGACGGGATATATTTGCCTATGCCCGCGCAGTGCACAATCCCGTTCAGGCCTTGAACTGCGCCCGATAATGCTTCCATATCATTTGTATCCGTTAATTCCGCTCTGACAAGCTTATGGTCGTTTCCCGCCAACATCGACAGGGTCCCATTCAGCCTTTCTTCATTTCTGCCGGTGGCAATGACCCGCCCGCCCATTTTGGATATGCTGATGCACGTCTGCCTGCCGATCCCTGAAGACGCTCCCGTGACAAGTATTGCTTTTCCCGACAAACTGAAGGGGTTGTCCATTATCAAACCTCCTTGAGCTGAAAAACCTTATTGCTGAAAATTTCGTCAGCCGCAGCCAGGGAAACAACCGACCGGCAATTTACATTCACCGTCTTGAAATCACCCCCCAGATTCCGGGCTGGGCCGACCTCGTAAATTTCGCCCGCCGCGCGGGCAAGCGCCTCCATATTGTCCTTCCAGCGCACGGCATGTCCGAGCTGAAACGTGAGCGACCGGAACAGATCTTCAGAAGATCCTGTATGGAAATTCCCCGTATAGTTCGAGGTCACGGTTATCGCCTTTTGGGGGATAAAATGCCTGCTGTTCTCCAGAAGTATTTCTTCAAAGGCCTTTTCCGCCGCACTCATAAAGCGGCTGTGGAAAGGAGCGCTCACTTTAAGAGGAACAACAAACAGCTTCTTCTTGTCGGAGAACGCCTTTTTGATCCGGCTTTCCGCTTCCGGAAGCCGGTCTGAGGCGCCGCTGATAACGACCTGCCTCGATGAGTTGATGTTGGCGATATCCAGGGGAAGATCCCTGATAACTTCATTCAGTTTATCGATGTCCAATCCCTCTATGATGACGGCGGCCATCCCGCCGAAACCGACCGGACATGCCCCCTGCATGACCCGCCCCCGGGACTGTACAATCTTTACCGCAGCGAAAAGCGGAAGGACACCCGCACTGACCAGGGCCGTGAATTCACCAAGACTGTGCCCGCCGTAAATAGACGGTGCGAACCCGTACCGGGTGAACAGGCCCCGTAAGACGGCAATCTCGGTTGTCAGAATGCAGGGCTGCGTAAATTCAGTCAAATGGAGACGATGGTCTCCGTTAAAGCACATATCGGCCACACTCCACCCCAAGGCATCGGAGGCCTCCTCGTAAACCATTCGGGTTTCATCGATCTGCTCAAAAAAATCTTTCCCCATGCCTTCGACTTGAGAACCCTGACCGGGAAAGACAACGGCGATCCGCTCATTTTCCATGCGACAGCATCCTTTCCGATAAGCCCGGCAGAAATCAGAATCGATCTTCGGTTTTATCCGGGAGAAAAATACCTCCTGTAAATATTGGCCAGTAAATCGCTTCTATCTATATAAGTGTCCCTGATTTCGCAGAGGAAGCGTCTTATGCAGGCTTCGATATAACGCGGAATATCGGAAGAATTCCTGTGCATGCCTTTCGGAGTTGATTTTTTGCAGCCGTAATATTCCGCGATGTACGACAGGGATCTCCATTTAATCGCGCCTTGACGGTTGACCCAATCGATCACATTCGTTATCCCGTCATACCCGCGCCTGAAAGCTCCTGGATGACCGACGAGAATAATCGGCCGCCCGTTTTTTATGTCATCCGCAAACTTCAATTTATCCTTGGGATATCTGCGCAGGAATATGGGAAAGCCGTGATATATTTCCGTATAAGGCCGCCGGTATTCGCTCTCTTCTACTTCTTCGCAATCGACCGCCTGGATATGTGAATTGAATGCGGCCAGGAATCCCGCATTCTTTAACGCCTTTGCAGCAAGCGATGAAAACCGGCCGTATGGAAACACCATGACGGGGTCATAAGGCAACCCGGTCAAATGACGATGCTGATCCATTCGCCACATTGCCCTGAGGGCCAATAAATCGAGTTTTTCAGAATCGGAGCCGCCGAATTCATATCCAAGGTGATCACATCCGTGCACGCAAATGGAATAATACTCTGGATTCTCAGCTATGATTTTAACTGTTCCGGGATTGCTCCTTTTGTAGTTCCAGGGAATGAACGCAATTTCAGTGAAAAAATTGTGCTCCTTCATTTCCTGCAGGAGTTTTTTATAATTCAAATTCCCATAAGAAGGTCTGAGCAGAGGATCGTCAATGACGAGACAGGCTAATGTTTCACTCATTTTATAACTTCAGGGTTGATGGTAGTTTACTTATCTCTTGTCCGCGTGTTCTGCATCACCTATATGGTTCAGCATACTTCAAAAAGGAAGACAGGCAATAATGGACAGGATTATTTTGAAATGAATAAATACTGAGAGGGTTTTAAGACAATCGGCAAAACCGCCGTAAACTTTGAGATGGCAATGTACCGATTACTTTCGGAGATCATCCGCTCCCGCACAAATACCGGAAGGGTTGAAATGCATTACCATCCCTTCGGCATTCAGATTATCCGAATCAGGGGATCTCTTACTGTGTCAGATCCTGAACGGCTTTTTCGGCATGAAAATGTAAAACGTCGTCCCCCGGCCGATCCCGCTTTCAGCCCATATTTTTCCTTCGTGGCGAACAATGATCCCTCAGCAGGGCCTCAATAATTTCGCTCATAGCGGCCGTCGATTCCAGGATGTTATTAAAACGTCTCTTCAGTTCCGGATCAAACTGATCGGAATAATCCTGCAGGATCATCTTCGTATAACCATCCAGGGACCGGAGGGGACCCCGGAGATCGTGGGATACATTATATGTAAATGATTCCAGCTCACGGTTGGCCGCGAGGAGCTGTTCCGACCGCTGCTTGAGCTCGTCTTCAATCCGCTTGCGCTCGGTAATATCCAGCATGGCGCCTACGATCCGCCTCACCTTTGCCGATTCGTCCCGGAATAAATATGCCCTGTCGTGTATGAAGGCGTAAGAGCCGTCCGGCGTCTGAAACCGGTACTCCCCGTCCCAGCTGTCATTGGAGCCTTGGAGGGCTGCCTGAAAACCTTCCCGTATTTCGTCACGGTCCTCCGGGTGGAGATGCTCGAGCCACCACTCATGCCTGGTCCCATGGTCGGGACGGCCGTATTTCTGCTGAAAGATTTCGTTGAAAGTGATCCTGTCCGTTGCGCAATCCCAATCCCAGACGGCTTCGCTCGCGGCAAGCGTGGCGAGACGGAACCTCTCCTCGCTTTCTTTTATTATTTCGAGATTTCTCCTCAATTCCGACATATCCCAGGCCATGCCGATCAGACGAACAGGCCTGCCGTTCTCGTCATAAAACCCTCTGCCCCTGCTTCTGAGCCAGCGCATGCCGCCGTCCGGCAGACCGATACGCATCTGCAGATCGTAGTCTGTTTTCTTCTCCAGGGCATCAGCGATGCCCCGCTCCACCGTTTCGCGGTCTTCGGGTACGATGGATTCCAGGAAAGTATCCATTGTGACCTCCCGGTCGGGTTCCAGGCCGAACAGCTCCCTTCTCCTTCTGGACCAGACCATTTTCCCGGATACGAGATCCCAGGCCCAGGCTCCCATATCGGCCGACTCCATGGCGAGGTCCAGTGTCTCCTGGGTCTTTCTGAGCGATTCCTCGGATTCCTGAAACTCCCTAGTCCTCTGCAGGACCCTGTATTCCAGCTCGGTATAGGCGGCCTGCCTTTCAGCCCTTGCTTCCTCCCGCTCCGTAACATCCGCCCATGAAAGGATCAGGTGGTTTATTTCTCCCTTTTCATCGGCAACAGGCGTAAGAGACCAGTCCCAGTACCGGGTGCGCCCTTCCGGGCTGATCCGCACCTCCGGTTTTCCCCAGGCCGTGTAAGGTTTTCGGGTATTTATGACACTCATGAAGATTCCCACTTTTTCGGGATTGGGGAAAAACTCGAAATAGTTGCGTCCCGGAAAATCCTGAACGGGAGAACCGGAATAAAGAACGAAAGCCCTGTTCACGCGAATAAAATTGAATTTGCCGTCGAGGATGGCAAGCGGCACTATTACGTTATCGAAAGCGGACTCGAGCATTCTTCTTTCTACTCCGCCGCGAATGTTGTTTTCAGATCCTGAGTTATAACTTGCGCTGCTTTTCATGTCGGTCATCTCTTTATCGCTTCAGAGCCCGCATTAATTAATTATGAAAGAGAGACTTATTCAGGTATGGGCCTTAGGTGCTTAATGTGAAAACGGGGGGCGGTGGACAGAGGGTTACAGGGGGAGATTTGACGAATGAGCCCGGGCCGGACATATGAAAACGGGTTGTTTACGTGGCGCCGCCGCCTATTACCTTGCCGTCCCTGATGATGAAGAACCGGTCATAGTATCCCGAAGACAGGGGGGACTTCACCCGATAGACCCATTTCTCCGATCCGTCGGCCCGGCTCTCTACCCGATATGGCTGCCCGTAAATGTCCGTCAGCGTCCCTATTGGATCCGGCTTGTTTGCGAAATATTTCACGTCCCCGGAGCAGGCGATTATTGAGAAGCAGCACGCGACGGCCAGAACAGTCGTTTTTATCAGTTTCATCTGCAGTCACCTCATCTAACAGAATCCTAATCACGGGCCGCCATATTCTCTACGGGATTAATCCTGAATTCCGGGTTCCAAATGCCTTATGAAACCGGGTCCCTTCTTTATGGCCATGGATACTGTTTTGAAAGCAACGCAGGATGGCGCCTGTCGGGTATTGCTGCCGGGACTATTACTGAGTGTAATCTCCCTTCTTATTTCGCCGGCCTCTTAAGTTTAAGCACCAGGGAAGGCAGTGTCAGTCTCGAGTCCGGCCCCCGCAGTGTTCCCGGCGCCATGTAATCACGCTCTACGAGTGAAGCCTTATCTCCGCGCGGGATGACAAACTCCGCGTCTTCCACAGACAAGCAGAACCCGTGGGTCAGTCTTTCCAGACCTTCACAGCGGCGCGTAAAGTAATAGACGTAGAGCTTATCCGAATTATTCACTCCAGGGTACCACTTCGGGTTTGCACTGCCCATGAGCTTTGCGCCGTCGATGTTCGCGGCGCCCAGCCTCAAACGGAAGTTGTTAACGCCAAGGCTCACGTAGGTGGCGTTTCCGGTTGCCGTGCCCAGGCTTCCCATCACGGCGTAGATTTCGTCGTTATCAAAACCGAAGCCGCCCAGAAATTGATAACTCGCATCCTGCGTGTCGCCGAGGCAATCCATCCCGATATCGTCGCATAACGGTCCAACCAGATTGAATGGGTGCGACTGCGTATCGATGAAAGAACCGGATTTGTCCGCGCAGTCGGCAGAGGCGCAGGGCTGCCCCCATGACTCGCTCACTTTATTCGCAAGGCGAGTGAGATCCGATCTGAGGTATTCTTCAGACACGGCCTTCCTGGGTTCAGGGCTGTTTTCATTCCAGGCCGGATAAGGCCGGGTTGGATGCGGCTGCGCGCCGCGGATGCGCAAAAGCACCAGCGGCGGATTGCGCCTCCACGTATCCGAGGGCGCGCCTTCATGGCCGCCGTCATAAGGCATGGAGTAACGAATGCCGGAAACGAAATCGTCGGCATCCGCATCAAGACCGATTTTCATGTTCGAGGGGATGCCCTCGGTAAAGATGTCTTTGGGCGGGACAGACAGATTGCGCAGAACCCGGCGGATCTGTTTATCCATGTACCGGCTGGGCGTGATTATGAAATAACGGAACCGGTTGAAGCTTCCGCCCGACTGCCGCTCTATAACGGCATTGTTGTTGCTGTTGCTCAGACTGTCAAAAGACCCGATGCGCTCGGGACGACCCGGCACCGTGTGGAAGAAAACGTCTTTGGCGCCGATCCTGGCAATAAATCGGTATGTAATGTTATCCGTCCGGTACTTGTCTTTGCGAGTGAAAAGATAAGTCTGCAACCCAAAGTAGGCGGCCTGCGGCGGCAGGACTCCGAAAATTACGATTGCTTCGTTCGGGTCAAAACGGAACGTCGTACCGTAACCGGGTTTAGTGGACCCGAATGCCCCTTTTGTTGCCGGATCGACAAACTCATTCGGCCAGTAAGGAACGACCGACATCACGTAAGGTGCGGAAGGATTGTTGAAATAACAGGTGCCCATCACTTTGAAGGATTGGGGGCAGTCCTCGATTCTCCAGAGCTGGAAATAGCCCGAAGACACCTCAAAGCCGCTCTTCTTCAGGTCATGCGTGAACTGACTGACGCTGATGCCGGCCTTCTCAGATCCTTTGGCATGGCATTCGGGAATCGCTCCCCATACAATCGTTGATATGATGAGTAGAAACAAAACGAGAATAGTGCGACGAGTCATGCGAATGCCTCCTGAAAGTCTCACGTGAGCAAAAAAAGACGGCCGGAGCGCCAGACTGTTTTTCGAATACCATCTATACTACTTTTCAACGTTTGTCACAGGATTATTGCGGCTTTCCTGCTTTCTGGAGTCTGCCTTCATGTAATTTTTCATCATTCGCAAGATTATCAAAAACCTTTGCTATTTCAGGGAAGCCCTCCTCCCTGGCGATCTTCGCAAACTCAGGATATCTTATATTCCAGGCAGTATTTTCCACTTTAATGGAATTCGAAATGTTCTCGGAGGTTTTTCCGGCCGGTATCATGGGCAAGGTTAACTTCAATTCCACGGATGTGCCTTCAAAAAACCTGAAAAGGGTTGCTGCATGCCTCTTTTCGTCCTCCATGATTTCAGCAAAAACATCGCCAGCCGGCTTCAGCCCTTCATCAAAGGCGATTTTGGAAAAAAAAGAATATCTGCTCACAGTCATGGATTCGTTTGCGAATGCAGCAGCTACGTTTCGCTCTGTAATGGAACCCCTGATAGCTTTCTTCATATTCTTTCACCTCCAAAGCAAGTAGCTGATTATTTACCTGAAATGGTCAGAAAAGTCATGCAGCTTTGTGCGCGGGCGTGAAGAGAGTCGGGCAGGGGGACAGCAGGAAGGCTACCCCTGTCTTACTCTCCCATCTTTTCCGGTACCGGCCTTCCTTCCGCCCGCGAGAGGTATATGATGCTGTTGATCAGGCCGATATGCGAAAATGCCTGAGGATAATTGCCAAGGTATTCTCCCGAAACGGCATCAAACTGTTCGGGGAGCAATCCCAGTGAATTGCAGCGGCCGAGAACGCCTTCCAGAATATTGCGGGCCTCGTGCGTCCTTCCGGAGAGCGCCAGGGCGTCTGCCATCCAGAAGGTGCAGAGGCCGAAAGCGCCCTCCTTTCCGGGAAGCCCGTCATCCCCGTCGTACCTGAAGACGAATCCGTTTCTCGTAAGTCTTTTCAGCGTCATATCAATGGTGCCCTGGACCATCGGATCGCCGGCGGGCAGAAAGCCCATAAGAGGTATTCTCAGGTTTGCGGAATCCATATCGCCCGAGCCGAACGACATGACAAAAGAACCCAGGTTGCGATCGAAGCCGCGCTCCAGCACGGCCCTGCGGATTTCGTCCCTGCTCCGTATCCAGTTTTTCACGTTGCCTTTCATCCCGAATTTTCGGGCAAGCCTGACAGCGCGGTCCAGGGCGACCCAGACCATGATCTTCGAATACGTGAAATGGCGGGGTTCAGTGCGGACTTCCCAGATACCGTGATCGGGCTCTTTCCACCGGCGGCAGGCCGTATCTGCTATGCGGGCCAGGAAATCCATCATCCCGGGTTCCGGAACGTTGCCCAGCAATGCGAGTTCGTAAGCCGTATCCATGAGTTCGCCGTAGATCTCCAGTTGCAGTTGTTCCGCCGCGCCGTTTCCGATGCGCACCGGGCGGGAGCATCTGTACCCTTCCAGGTTCTCAAGTTCCTTTTCCGTAAGATCTGTCCCGCCGTGGAGGCTGTACATTATCTGGGGAGTCCGGTCCCTGCCGCTCCCGCCGGCTACGTGTTCCATCCAGTCAAGAAGTTCAACGGCCTCGCGCTTGTGGCCCAGGGAGACCAGGGCCTGCGCCGCCTGGAACGAATCGCGAATCCATACATAACGATAATCCCAGTTACGAACGCCCCCGATCGTTTCCGGAAGGGACGTTGTCGGGGCCGCAGCCATGGCCCCGGTATCGGCATTGATCATCAGTTTCAGCACGAGTTCCGATCGAATCAGGTGGGGATAGAACTCGCCGGCCCATTCATCGCAATGCGAAATCCCTTCCTGGTGCGCCCATTCCTGCCACAGCCCGGCCGTTCTTTCCATTGCCGCCTCCGATTCTTCGGGAGATATCTTGACCGAGCTCAATCCCCACGAGGTGACCAGGACCTGCTTCTCGCCGGCCCGCATCCTGATGCGGCCCCGGAGAACCGGCCCGAATCCGTCCGCCTCCAGGTCTGCGCCCCCCGAGCCTCCCAGAATGAGAGCGTTGCCCGGTCCCGACGCTATCCACCCCCCCTGGAATATCCCTATCCGCGTTTCGGCCCCTGCGTAATCGAACCGGGGGCGCCATTCGAACATGATCTCCGGATTTCCTCCATCGCAGCGCAGTATCCGGTGCAGCTCCGGGGCGGCTTCGGATTGACCGCATCCGTGTATGCGGCCGCTCACCGGCATGAAATCCGTTATTGTAACTTTCCCGGATCTCCCCTTGAATTCGGTGCACAATATATTTGTATCGCCGCGATAATACTGCCGCGTCGAATCTGATTCCGGAAGCCAGACCCGGAACCGCCCTCCCTTCCTGCGGTCAAGGATGGCGGCGAAAACACTCGGGCTGTCCAGGTTGGGAAAACAGCACCAGTCAATGGAGCCGTCGATTCCGACCAGCGCCGCGGTTCGCATGTTTCCGATAACACCGTAATCGGAAATGGGGAGATATGAATTTTCCGGCGTCATTCGGACTGTCCTCATTCAACCGGATAGGCAATGGTTCCCATAAGTGCCGCTTCTTTCAGTTAGTTCATTATTTTTCCTGTACTGTATACGTTCGCTTAATAGATTAATATTATGGGGGGCTGAGATAAATTCGTTTAAACCTGACATTATCTAAGGTTTTTGTAAGTCGAGTGACACGGCGGCAGGCAGGTAAAGAATTTCGAGGAAAGAAATAGGAGAAAGGCTACTTTAATCGGCGCGCGGGCAATATTATGATTTCTGCATGAAAGCTCCGGGTAGAAAAGTATGGGCCATTCCGGAGGGATATATTCCCGGCTGGAGCAACGGGCCGGAACCGGAATTCCTGAGCCATGAGACAGTGTGCATCCTGAATGCCTCGGATGACGATGCGCATATTGAAATCACAATTTACTTCAGCGACCGGGAGCCCGCTGGCCCGTACAGGGTTACGGTAACCGCGCGCAGGACCCTCCACCTGCGGTTCAATGACCTGAAGGACCCCGAACCGATTCCCCCGGAGAAAGATTACGCAAGCGTGATCGTCTCCGATGTGCCTGTCGTCATTCAGCATACCAGGCTGGATTCGCGGCAGGCCGAAAACGCACTCCTTTCAACGATCGCGTGGTGCGAACCGTGAGTTTCAATTCGTCATTTGGAAACCGGGCATTCAATCGATCAGCCGGGGAAAGGATCCTGGCCGTCCGGCAGTTAACAGGAGGAGAGGTGGAATAATGGAGGCCATTGCAATATCCCCCCGGGAAAAGGTTTCCCGGATCGTTGAGCGCCCCGAACCGGAGATCCGTTCCGCAGACGAGATCAAGATCAGTGTGATTGAAGTGGGCGTTTGCGCTACGGACCGCGAAGAGGTACTCGGCGGGAAAGCCCTCGCTCCGAAGGGAGTGAACGAGCTTGTTATCGGACATGAGATGTTCGGCGTTGTGGCGGACACGGGGGATGGGGTCAGGCATATAAAACCCGGCGACTACGGAGTATTTACGGTAAGGAGGGGCTGCAGCCGCTGCGCGCCCTGCAGAATGGAGCGCCCGGACATGTGCAGGACCGGCGAGTACAGCGAGCGGGGAATCCGGGGCATGGACGGTTTTCAGACCGGATTCGTGGTCGATTCGGAAAAATACTTCGTCCCGGTTCCGGGCGACTTATCGGGCACAGGAGTCCTCACGGAACCGCTCTCGGTTGCGGAAAAGGCCATCAGTGAATGCCTGCGCCTTCAGTCCATCCGCCTTCCTGAGTATTCGCCGGACTGGCTTGCCGGGAAGAGATGCCTGGTTGCCGGGCTGGGCCCGATCGGTCTCCTCGCCGCGCTCGTCCTCACCCTCAGGGGTGGCGCAGTCTGCGGTCTGGACATCGTCGAACCCGGATCCCCGAAAACTGAGTGGCTGAGTACAATCGGCGGCAAATACATCGACGGGAAAATTTGCAGACCGGAGAATATAGATGAGTACGTAGGCGAATTCGACCTTGTTTTCGAAGCGACCGGCATCCCCAGTCTCGGTTTCGAGCTGATCGATGCACTGGGGATAAACGGTATTTATGTGCTGACGGGAATTCCCGGAGATGAACACGCCATTCATATCCCCGGGTCCGAACTGATGAGAAAAATCGTCCTGAGGAATCAGATCATATTCGGGAGCGTGAACGCCTCTCGCGAACATTTTCAGATGGCGGTGCAGGACCTCGGGGAAGCGGACCGCCGCTGGAACGGACATGCCGCAAGGCTCATAACGGGCAGGTACCATTTTCAGAATTACCTGGAGCCGCTGATGAATCAGGACGCGGAAAAAATCAAATCCGTTATAGAATGGACGCAATAGAATCAGAAACTCCTCATCAGGTATAAAATAATAAAAAATCCAACCGCTAGTACAAAAAAAGTCAAAGCCGTCGTAAGGAACCAATTGGGGTTATACGCTCCCTTTTCAAGTCCCCTTGCAACAGTCCTGTACCGTACAAAAGCAAATGCCGTAATCAGCATTCCGAAAGCCACAAGCAATAGTCCCGCCCATTGAGAATATCCCGGGTAAGGGGTTGATTGTCGGGAGCCGGCAAAAAAAGCGAACTCCTCGAATACAAAGCCGAAGGCCATAATTCCGATTGCCGTCCTTACCCACGCAAGAAAGGTGCGCTCGTTTGCCATATATGCGCGGCGGCTGGCCAGTTTTGAATGGACCCTTTCGTTTTCCGTCATATGCACTTCCCTGTCCGATCGTGGACGCGGCCTTATTCAAGCCCTCATGCGCCGCCGCCAACCCATGACATTGGCCGCAGGACGACCGTTCAACAGCTCATTGCGCATGAACCGCATCGAATGCTCAGTATGGCTGAAGAACAGCTTCAGTCCCTCGCACAGATAGTTGTGGCCGCGCTCTCCCGAAGGAGAAACGGCAAAACGGTTCCTCGGGCACTCGCCGCGGCAAAGGAAAAGGTACCCGCACGCGCGGCATTCTGAGGTCAGCCGCTCGGACTTCCGCCGCCCGAATCGCTTATGCCTGCCGGAGCGCATCAGCTCGAAAAGGCTCTTCTCGCCGATGTTCCCCAGCCGATGCTCCGGAAAGACGTAGTGGTCGCAGGAATAGAGGCTTCCGTCGTGCTCCAGCACCGCCGCATTGCCGCACTCCTTCGCCAGCACGCACAGCGACGCCGGCGCTCCGCACCAGTTTCCGAGGACCGCATCAAAGAGCGGGACGAAGCATCTGCCCACGTCCCCGGCGACCCATTCGTCGAAGACGGCCGTCAGAAAGCGTCCGTAATCTCCCGGCCTCACCGACCAAGGCGCAACCCGCTTTTCGATCCGCTCCCCGGGCGGAAGTAATCGCTGTCGCGCTCCCTTCGACGGATGGGATAGACATTCCACGACGGGGATGAACTGCATGAAGTCAACACCCTGCTCTTTGAAAAAGCGATAGATCTCCACGGGAAATTGTGAGCTGTAATCGTTGATCGTAGATAGGGTGTTAAATTCAACCTTGTGCTCTTGAAAAAGCCTCATCGCCCGGATGGCCCGGGAGAAGGTCGCGTGTCCGCTCCTGTCCCGGCGATACCGGTCGTGAACGTGCTCCGGCCCGTCTATGGAGAGGCCCACCAGGAAACGGTTCTCATGAAAAAACCGGCACCAATCCCCGTCAACCAGCACGCCGTTGGTCTGAATGGAATTCTCCACCTGCCTTCCCCCCGCGTACTTTCGCTGGAGTTCCACGGCTTTTTCGAAAAACTCAATGCCCCTCAGCAGAGGCTCTCCTCCATGCCATGTTATGGAAATGCAATCCCCCTTCTGTGAAAGCAGGAACTGCCGGATAAACAGCTCCAGAAGGCGTTCGCTCATCATGCGGTTCCCGCACGAATCGCCGATCCCGGTCTTCTGCGTATAGTAGCAGTAGCTGCAAGCCATGTTGCACGCCGGCCCGACGGGCTTGGGCATCACCTGACAGGCGGCGGTCGGGTCGAAATTGCCGTTCGCCATCCGCTACTCCTTGACAAGGGCGGCCCGCAGCCTTTGCTCAAACGAAATCTCCGAATCATCGTCCATTGCGCCAATGGGGATCTCGATCTCGACCCAGTTCACTTCTCCAGTGAACTCGTGAACAGTGTAGTCGCCGGTGACATGCGAGCCGTTGTCGCTGCCGATTTCCAGGGGCTCGTCGCTCGCGAACGGAAGCGGCTGCGTCCGGCCCACCCGTCCCCCCCCGACGCGACGGTCGTCAATAGAGAGGCGGACAGATCCGCCTCCGGCAACGCCGCCGCCGTCATAGTCGAAATCCATTCGCACCAGGTGCTTCCCGGCAGGCATCGGCCCGGCGGTCTCCACATGGAATGAATCAATTCCGTAAAAGTTATAGCAGTACTTCAGGCGACCTTCTTTCGCATAGATCGACCAGCCCCCCGGGAATCCTCCCTGGGCCACGATCACCCCTTCGCAGCCGCCGGCGGGGACGACGACTTCCGCCGTCACCCGGTGGGACTTATTCCTGGTATTGATGACACAGAAGGCGTTCAACCGGCCGATGCCGGGATAAAGCCTCTGGCGCCGTCCTTTTGAAAGGACCGGCCGTCCCGCAAGGTCCGGATCGGCCCGTTCGGCTGCCCGGTCATCGAGCGGCAGAACGTTGTGCCTTGCGGCTTCGATAAGGAACAGCCGCTGAAGCTCGCGCAGCTTTTCCGGGTACTCGCGCGCCAGGTCATGCGCCTGGGTCCAGTCGGTATTCGTGTCGTACAGCTCCCAGATATCATTCTCGAAATCCCGCTGCGGCCGAGCCGGGACAGGCGTGTTGTGCGCAGTGATTGCAGTCCAGCCTTTGTGGTAGATGCCGCGGTTGCCGAGCATTTCGAAATACTGAGTTGCGCGCCGGTCCGGCGCAGCGGGATTGTCGAACGTATAGGCCATGCTGACGCCCTCGACAGGCTGCTGCTCGATGCCGTTAACGATCAGCGGGTGAGGGAGATTGGCGACCTCGAGGAAGGTCGGGGCAACATCGATGACATGGTGGAACTGGCGGCGGATTTCGCAGCGCGACCTGATCCCGGCCGGCCAGTTGACGATCAGTCCGTTCCGCGTCCCGCCCCAATGAGAGGCGACCCGCTTTGTCCACTGATAGGGGGCATCCATGGCGTGAGCCCAGCCGAGAGAGTACTGCGGGTATGATGCGGCCGTTCCGAACGAGGCAAGGCGTTCGCGCAGGAACTCCGGAGTCTCGACGTCCGTCATTCCGGTCATGGTCAGTGACTCGTTCCAGGCACCGTTGATCGTACCCTCGCCGGACGCGCCGTTATCCCCGGTTATTATCCAGATCAGGGTGTTACCCGGCTCGCCGAGGCTTTCGATCATATCGACCACCCGGCCGATGCAGTAATCGGTATGCTCGAGGAACGCTGCGTAAAGCTCCATTTGACGGGCCAGCACGGTTTTCATCTCATCCGGGATGTCGAGCCACGCGGGAATGCCTTGCGGTCGGGCCGTGAGATCGCAGTCAGGCGGAACAACTCCCAGCTGTTTTTGACGGCTGAACGTTTCGTCGCGAACAGCGTCCCAGCCCTTGTCGAAGGCGCCGCGATAGCGGTCGCGCCAGCCCTCGGGCACGTGGATCGGCGCGTGCGTGGCGCCCGGCGCGAAATACAGGAAAAACGGCTTGTCCGGCGCGAGCGCCCGCTGCTGGCCGATCCAGTGACATGCTTTTTCCGCGAGATCCTCGGTAAGATGGTATCCTTCCTCCGGCGTCTTGTCCGGCATTACCGGGTTCGTGCCCTCGATGAGGCTGGGGTAGAACTGGTTCGTCTCGCCTCCGATGAAGCCGTAAAAGTACTCGAACCCGCTGCTCGTGGGCCAGCGATCAAAAGGCCCCATAGGGCTCCACTCCCACGTCGGAACCTCATGGCATTTGCCGAACTGAGATGTCGAATACCCGTTCAGCCGCAGCGCCTCGGCAATCGTCGCCGCCGAATTCGGCCGCTGCGATGTGTAGCCCGGCGCGGCCGTGGCCATATCGGAGACAGTGCCCATACCCACGGAGTGGTGGTTGCGGCCGGTCAACAGCGCCTGCCTGGTCGGAGAGCACATTGCGGTCGTATGGAACCGGGTGTAGCGCAGGCCGTTATTCGAGAGCCGTTCGAATGTCGGCGTCCGGCAGGGGCCGCCGAATGCGCTGCTCGACCCGAACCCGGCATCGTCGAGCAGGACGAGGAGGATGTTCGGCGCCCCCTTCGGCGGGAGCAGCGGCTTGATCGGTTCATACCGGGCATCCGGGTCTTTGGAATCGTACATCGCCGGACCCACACGCCTGCGGCCGGGAATCGGAAGCACCTCGCGCGAAATATGGTTCGTCATGGTCTTTCTCCTTCCGGGGTATTTCAGGTGCGTTCGCACCGGGATCTCCGACCCCGGCGCTGTTGAGGAAGACCCTCAACGGATTTTAATGCCGGGGCGGCCGATCCGTAAATTCCATGTGTCACCTCATCTGAAGATCGCCGCCAGATACAGGACCCTCCGATTCCCCCTTACTCAGCGGCGCGCGCCGGCGCAGGATCAACGCGATCGGGAACAGCACCATCAGATCGACCACGGAGAACAAGACGACCATGACGAGCGTCTTCGGGTTGTCGAAATCCTGGGATGCTACGACCAGCGCCGCGGCGATATTGCGCTGCCCCGCGCCGAGCCCCATGACGGCGCGCCGGCTGAAGCCCGGACTGCTGATCAGGCAGCCCATACCGAATCCTCCGGCGGTCAGGAGGACTGCCGCGGTGATGGCGCCGGTCCCGAGCAGATCCCGAAAGAGCTGCCCATTAAGCGCCAGCGTTGAGGCGACAAGTGTGAACAGCGCGATGCTCGAGGTCTTGATCGCGATCGGCAGCAGGCGCGCTGCCGGGCGCGGCAGGATTGAATCCACGGCGTGCCCCATGACCAACGGCAAGAGCAACGTCATGATCAGCGGCGCTGCAATGCCCGTGGCGCTTACCGAAGCGTCCGCGACTGCGAGCGGCACCACGAGCGGCATGTAAATGACCGTGAGCGGCATCAGGAGGACCAGAAGTGAAGCGCTCAAGCTCACATCGGCGTTGGCGGCCCGGGTCAGCTTGAGAAGAAATGGGGCGCCCGCGGCAGTGCCTACCAGGGCCATCCCTGCGGCCAATGGGGGATCGAGCGCGAGCAGACGTGATATCCCCAATGCGAGCAACGGCACGAGGATGAAATTGGCGACGAGCGCACGAAAGACCCGATCGGGGTAGCGCAGCGGCCGGACGATCTGGCGAAAGCTGAAGCTGAGGCCGACCGCGAGCATGCTCGCGATTGGAAAGAGCAGCACGGAGATGTTCAGGAGAGACTTGACGAGATCGATAATCATGACGTCCTCAACCCTGCCATGGCCTCATTCGCTGTTCCGCCGTCCGCAGCGGGGCGGCGAAACACCGTGTTTGCGCATGGATCAGGCAGAACCGGTGCTAGAGCCTGCGCCTGCGCTTCTTGATAATGCTGATATTTCCATCGGCCTCGAGGTAGGCGGAATCCACAGCGGAAACATCTGTCACATTCTTTCTCCGGAGTACCGCCAACAGTTCGTCTTCAGTCACCATTTCCCGCCGCATGTTTCCGTGCATCAGGCGGCCGTCCTGGATCAAAGCAGCTTCCCTCGCGCGCAGGATGCGTCGGAAGAGCGGAACGTGATACTCGAGCGAATTGAGGACGTAATCCCAGATGAGGACGAGTGCGATCATCAGCACGATATCCCCCACTGATGTCGAATCCCCGACAATGCCCGATTTTGCCATACTGCCGATAACGATAAGCGTCAGCAAATCCGCGAGCGAAAATTTGCCCGCGGTCCGCTTCGGCACCAGACGCAGGAGCAGGAAAACCGTCAAGTACACAGCGGTGGCCCGAAGCGCGATCTCCCAAAGCGGGGTAGTGAATGCAATAATTTCCGTCATAGGGCCGCCTCCTGTATATTGTTTTTGCTCGGCTCTTTTATATCCATGTTAGCAACAAGCTTTTATGTCTGATGAACACTGGAAAAACTTAGTCACATATACGATTGGCCAGCGGGAATCGGGAGGAAGGTGTCCATGGAAACGGTTAATGATTCGCGAGATGGGGTCCCGGAGCAGAAGAAACGGTTCGGAATCAGATGCAGCGGCTGACGCTGTAATCAAAATTTAGCAGTTGCCTGTTAAGCTGTCAAACACGCTTCCGTACACTTTCGTGTCATGAAACGGGGAAAACGTCGCATGGAAAACCAGGAAAAGGCACTACTGAGATATGATTTGAATCGGCCCTGAAGCAGGTGTCCTGATCTTTTTCTTTTATTCAGTACTGCATTTGAACCGGAACCGAAACTTTCAAGACGGTGCCCCGGCCCTTGCTGCCCGTAATGTCAAACCCTCCGCCGAGCCTTTTGATTCTCTCCCGGATTCCCCAGACTGGTATGCCTGAGATGGGTCTCCAGTCTGGCAATAATCCCCGTGCGCTGATGGAAATCGTGCAAATGCGCTTCTATGGCGGCGATCAGGCCCACTTCATCGAGCAGCGCCGGTCTCAACTCAGTGTACAGCCTGCGCACCTTTTTGATCAGGGGCAGAAGGTATTCCTGCATGGCGTCGGCCTTTTCGATCAGCTCTTTGTTCTCCTTCGGCAAACGTTTTCTGAGCCAGGAAAGGTCAATGCGCAGGCCTGCGAGAAGCTGGCCCATTTCGTCATGCAGCTCACGGGCCAGGGCCGCCCGTTCTTCCTCTCGTACCTGCTCCAGCCGAAGGGCCATCCTTCGATAAAGGGATTCGCTCCGGCGAAGCTTTTCCTCCGCTTCCTTGCGATCTGTTATATCCTGCGCGTGAGTGACTATATAGAGCGGCTCCCCGTTTGAGCCACGCGCGGATGCGGTGCTCATGTCAACCCAGACCACCCGGCCGTCTTTGCGGATGTAGCGTTTTTCCATGCGGAATGAATCTTGTCCGCCCGTCATGACAGGCGCCAGGCCCGCCAAGTTCGCCTGAATGTCGTCAGGGTGGGTAAATTCGTAGAAACTCATCCCTGCAAGCTCCGACTCTGAATATCCGAGCATCCTGCTGAAAGCCGAATTTGCGAGGACGATCCTGCTGTCCAGACCCGTGATTGCCATGGGTACCGCACCCTTGTCAAAGGCCGACCGGAACTTCTCTTCGCTTTCCCGCAAAGCCTCCTCCATCTGTTTGCGGTCGGTGATGTCTTGAACAGTGCCGAACCCGCCCAGCAGTACCCCTTCGGGGTCCAACTCCAGTTCGGCCCTCTCGCGCACCCATTTGAAAGTACCGCCGACAATAATCCGGTGCTCGATATCATACGGTACGCCGTCAAGCGCCGCCTTCCAGCACCGATCGACATGCTCCCTGTCCTCCGGGTGAACGGCGGAAAGGAAAGTCTCATAATCCATGTGTGTCCCTTCAGGGATGCCGAATATACGATGGGTTTCGTTCGACCAGAGCAGTTTATTCTGCCGCACATTCAATCTCCAGCTGCCTGTATGGGCTACGGCCTGGGCATGGTTCAGGTCCCTCTGGTTGGCCCGAAGCTCCTCCTCCATTCGCTTGCGCCCCGTTATGTCCCGAACCACGCCTATGTACCCAAGGAGCTGGCCTTTGCTTCCGAAATAGGGCGCAGCATTTGCTTCCACCCTGAAGCGACGGCCTTCCTTATGCAGGTAGGTCATCTCCATGAACGTAAGCTTTTGCCCGCTGGATGCAAGCTCGAGAAAAAGGGAATATCTCTCGGCCGCCTCTTCCGGCGGCATGAATTCGGTGGGGAGTTTACCGACGATCTCCTCGGACTTGTAGCCCAGGAATTTTTCTACATTCGGAGTGATATAAAGTACACGGCCCTCTCTGTCGATTTCGACGAGGATGTCATCGAGGTACTCCAACAGATCATGAAATCTCCTCAGGAGTCTATTGGCCGGTATTTTTCTGCTGTCCCTGCCGGCGATATTTTTTGACAACGCCTTCATCGGATTTTTTCTCTTATCCGGTATTCCGGCTTCAAATAAACACAAAACCCCGCCTTTCAAGGGACGGGGTTTTTATTGATCGCACCATATCGCCCTCACACGGGGCTGGATGGTTCACGTATGTAATTCGACTCTCCGCATCACATGTATCAGAATTATTTCGGGAAATCCAGGAAAATTGGGGGTGAGTGGGGGGTCAGCCCTTGACATTGGTCTTCTGGTGATTTGACGATCCCGGCGCGTACCGCATTCAGGTAAATTGTAAATGTACCTGGACAGCTCCATGAGGCAGCTGTCGACATCTATTCATATTACATACCAAGCGGTCTTGCCAAGCACCCTAACCTACTCGCATGATGAGAAGCATCGGATATCCTTTCAGGATTGAACTCGCCTGCTCCCCTATTCTATCTTCAAAATCTTGGCAAATTATCCATGCTGGAACGATGCCGATTGTCCAATGTCAAGGGGCTGTTGCCCAAATAAACTCATTTATACTTTCAATGTCCGGCGGTCGGGTCGGATTCCTCCCGGCGCACAGGTCTTTTCTGCCGCTCTATTCTCTCGCTCCGCTGTAACGCACATTCGTCCGGAATCGAAGCACGGTGAGAAAGCCGTGGTGGTTGGCCGGCCTCAGGGTGCGTTACGGGCGCTCCGCTGCGAGAAGAGCGGCGACGAAAAGACCTGTTAATGCGCCGTCCGGAACCCGGCCCCACCCGCGCACCGAAAATTTCCGGAAAACCGCTGGACTGTTTGGGCAACAGGCCCTCAAGGGCAGACCCCTCTCTTCTCCATTTTTTTTGCAATTGACTTTCATCCCAAGCTGAACCATTCTGCTCCAAGCCTGTGAGTCAGCTAAAAAAGCAACCCGAACATAAGATTTTACGCAGTGTTGAAAGAGAAATCCGAAAAACTTGGCGTAATTGCCGGAACAAGCGCGGGATACCAGTTCGGCACCTTCAAGGGCGTTTTTACTCCGAGCATCCTTACCATCCTCGGC
>JAQTPK010000079.1 GCA_028712885.1 Syntrophales bacterium
CCTCACCGGGGCTGTCGTAGCCCAGCAGCCGCACCATCGCCGGGTTCGCGCTGATGAACCGCCCCTCCGGCGAGGTCTGGAAGATCCCCTCCACCGCGTTCTCGAAGATGTTGCGGTAGTTAGCCTCGCTGACCCGCAGAGCCTCCTTGGCCCGTTTCGTATCGGTAATGTCGCGAATGGATTCAATTGCTCCGGCCATTACTCCTTTGGTATTGAACAGCGGAGAAGCCGCCACCCAGTAACACGTGGATATTTGGCGCCGATTCATTTCGACTTCTGAAAACAGCCCGTCCCCTTCTCTCCTGAGGTTCGGGTAATAGGTTTTTTCATTTTCCCGATCGGGGCGGATGATCAGGTCTGCGAGAATCGGCCTCCTTTCCCCGTGCAGCGGCAGGGCATATTCGTAATCGCCCCTGCCGACCATCTCTTCGGCCTTTTTTCCCGTGATTTTTTCCATCGCCCGATTCCACGCGATGATCTTCCCTTCCATATCAATGACCAGCGTGGGATCCGGCAGAAAATCGATTATGTTGCCCAGCTGCTGCTGAGAATCGCGCAACGATTCTTCCGTCTCGATCCTTTCCGTCAGGTCCATCGCGCTTCCCAGAACCGCAGGCCTCCCCTCGTAATGAATCGACGTGGCGGCGACCGCAATCCATTTCTGCCGCCGGTCCTTTGCCGCTATCCGGAAAATGCAGGGCGAAGTTCTTGTTCCGGAAAGCATTTCCTCTATTTTTTCCTCCACCGTATCCCTGTCGTTCGAATGAACCAGATCCATGAACTTGCCGCCGATCAGCAGTTCGGGGCCGAATCCGGTATAATTGGCAAAAATCCTGTTGACGTATCGGATAGTGCCGTCCTGAACGATATAAACTCCGGCAAATATGTTTTCGGCCAGGGTCCGGTAGAGATGATGGCTTTCCCGCAGCTTCTCTTCCATGCGGCGGCGCTCTGTAATATCCTTCGAAACGACAGCCACCCCGATTATTGCGCCTGTCTTTCCTTTTTTGCGGACGGGGCTGAGGGTGCGCAGGAAGAATCTTCCGTCCCTGGCGCTGGCGTGTTCGCTCTGAATCGTTTTACCGGAGCGAATCACTGTTTCCACCATTTCCCGAAAAGCCCTGGTCTGCGCCTGGTTGTGAAAATCCGCGTATTGCGCGCCGATGATATCTTCATTCCCGATTCCGAGGCGGGAAAGGTGTTCGCGGTTCATGAAAATATAGCGGCAGTCCCGGTCCACGACATAGAGGGAATCCCCCATCGACTCCATCAGCGTCCGGTAGTTCAGCTCGACAACCCTCAACAGTGAAAGCTCCTGTTCCAGCTGTTTGACTTTCTTGGCGGGATCCGATGAGCTGCGGGTCATGCGATGTCCTCAAAATGTCGGGTGTATATTAACGGTTAAAAAGTGCACACCCGGGCAAATATCTCTCCTGTCATCTGATTCCGGGTTTTTCAACCTGATTCCCGGAAGGGAAGTTTCGGGGTATTCGAAATTGGAAATCAGAATCTCCTCGATGGCCCGGAGAGGAATTTATCCGATAGAATCCGCTAAAAATAACAGGGAGGTTCGATATGAAAAAAGGAATTCTCTTGCTGAGCCTTGCAGTGCTGATCCTGATCCCGGCATTTTCATCCGCCGCGCCCCCCCTGTCAGGGGACGATCTCCTGGTCATGGGCAGGTCGGACAGGGATAGACAGCCCGCTTCAGATGTCGGGACAACCGGCCGGGATACGGACATGAAAAGAGACAGGGATAGGGACAGAGACACCGGCCGCAGCCGCAGTCCCGGCGTGGATACCGGGACTCCCGGCGCGACGACCACGCCCGGAACAACGATGCCCGGCGCCGCTTCGCCGGGCAGCAGCGCTCCGGGTGCGACAAGTCCGGGCACAACCAGCCCCGGCGCCAACGGCTCCACGGGCGGACCCGGCGCCGGATCATCCGGCGCGAGCGGCGCCGGCGGAGGCGCAGCGGGCGGACAGTAGTTCATTTTGCCGGATATTGCGGAGTGTTGCGGGCGGGAAATATCCCGCCCGCATTTCGTTGGTTTCAAATTTTTCCCAGAAACTCCGTTATGTAATGTATCGCAGGTATCCCGTAAAACGCACCAAGAGAAACCCAGATCGCAATCCGCCATATCTTTTTTTTCATCGCCCTTACCGGAGAGTCAATCTGATTTGAGGGATATCGGCATTTCGCGTGCGAATCTTTAGTGATTTGAAGACTATGCCTGCTTGACAATATGGGGGCGAGTTTCTATACTGTAACAACAATTCCGGTGCAATTTTCCGCTTCCGTCCTTATCTGATCCGCAAACGATCTCCATCCCGCGCCCGATTGCGCCTTCTGTTCCCGCGTGAAAGCCGGAATATCCTGTCAGATGCCGCTCCAGAAAATGAAAAGATTCGAAACGCTCAGATCGGCTGCGCCCCTCAGCATATATTATGTCGGATCATACGTGCCCCGAAGGTGCGGGATTGCGACATTCACTTATGACCTTGCCCATGCAGTAAGCAGAGTCTCCGGCAGAACGGCCTTCCGGATAATTGCCGTGAACAACCGGGCGGAGGGCTATGACTATCCGGAAGAAGTCGCCTTCGAAATAGACCAGAACAGGGTGGACGATTACAGGCTCGCCGCCGAATACGTAAATTTTTCCGGCGTGGATGCAGTATGCCTGCAGCACGAATTCGGCCTGTTCGGCGGACCGGAGGGAAGCCATATAAGGCAATTTCTGGGAAACCTGAGCAAGCCGGTGGTATCGACATTTCATACCGTGCTCCAGGAGCCTCCCGCCGGATACAGAAAATCGCTGTGCGAAGTCGCGGATCTGTCCGATGCAATCGTCGTGATGAGCCGTCGGGCGGTAGGCATTCTCGAAGAGGTCTACGGCATTTCCCCCGAAAAGGTCCACTTCATTCATCACGGGGTTCCCGATGTTCCCTTTGTCGATTCCAATTTTTATAAAGACCTCTTTCAAGTCGAAGGCAGGCTGGTTCTGCTGACCTTCGGACTGCTTAATCCCAATAAAGGGATCGAAACGGTAATAAAAGCCCTGCCCGAAGTAGTTCGAAAATTTCCCAATATCGCCTATATCGTCCTGGGCGCCACGCATCCGGAAATAAAAAAGATGCATGGGGAGGAGTACCGCATTTCTCTCCAGAGGCGTGTGATCAGGCTCGGCCTGGAGAACCATGTCTTTTTCCACAACAGGTTCGTGAGCATCAGGGAACTGTGCGAATTCATCGGCGCCAGCGATGTTTACATAACTCCATACCTCTCCCGTGAACAGATAACGAGCGGCACCCTTGCCTACGCCATCGGAATGGGAAAAGCCGTTGTCTCCACCCCGTATTGCTATGCGGCGGAAATGCTCCAGGACGGCCGGGGCGAACTGGTCGATTTCGGGGATTTCAAGGGAATGGCCGCCGCCCTCATCCGCATCATCGGCAATGACATCGAACGCCACAATATGAGAAAGCGCGCATACCGGTTGGGGCGACAGATGACATGGGAGAGCGTCGGACGCGAATACATAAAGGTGTTCAGGAAAGCGCTCCAATTCCACCGGCCGCAGGAAGGCGAGCTCTTCCAGGCCCGGATCCTTCCGCCGGACCCCCTGCCGGAGATCAACTTGAACCAGATCCTCCGCCTTACCGATGATACGGGCATCATCCGCTACTCACTGTACGGCATTCCGGACAGGAAGCACGGCTACTCCACGGGAGACGCTGCTATCGCCATGATCGTGGCCCTGAAGGCTTACCGGCTTCTGCGGGAAGAGGAACACCTGCGCCTGGCGAATCTCTACCTGTCTTTTCTGCGGTATGCCCAGACGGAGGAAGGCAGGTTCCGCAAATCCATGAGCTATGCGCGCCAGTTCACGGAGGAGGAAACGGACGAAGACACCCTGGGAAAATCCGTCTGGGGCCTTGGCTGCGCCATTTGCCTCAGTCCCTCGGAGGACATGCGCAATCTCGCCCGCGAGCTTTTCGAGCGGTCGGTTGCGGGACTCCGCATTGACGCTCCCCTGGCAAAGGCTTACGCCATTCTCGGGTTTTCATCCTTTCTGCACAAGTACTCGGGGGCTACCGCCATACGGCGATCCCTCCAGTGCATGGCGGATGAGCTGGCCGGCGCTGAGACCGCCGGCTTTCAACCCTTCGAGCTGGCCAAAATTTCACAAGCACTCATCTCCGCGCACACCGTCCTGGAAAATGTAAACTATAAGAACGCGGCGATCGCCTGCCTCGATTTCATCTGCCGCACGTTTTACGTCACGGATTATTTCGATTTCTCGGGAAATGGGAACTTGACGGAACGGGAAGACCTGGAATTCCCCGCGGACGCGGGATACCTGGTCGAGGCGTTCCTGGCCGCCTATCAGATGACCCGGGAAAAAAAATTCCGGGAACTGGCCCGGGCGGCATTCGACTGGTTTTTCGGCCGCAACCGGATCGGCGCAAAACTTTACGATTTTTCGTCGGGGGCTTGTTACGACGGCCTTGCGCCGGGAGGCATAAACCTCAACCAGGGCGCGGAATCCACGTTGACATTCCTGCTCGCAAATCTCGCCATGTCCGAGCTGGAGACGTCCGGTCCCCTGCCTCCCCCGCACCAGATCGGCGTTTCCATTTCCGGAGACTTTCCCGCCGGAGCCATGCCAGAGGAGAAAATTTGAAAAAATGGAGTACGGCAAAGAAGACCCGATCGTCATGATATCCAGCTACCCGCCCCGGCTTTGCGGCATCGGCACTTTCTGCGAGGAAGCGAGGGAATTCATCCAGAAGCGGCATTCCGGGAGGGAGGTCGTCGTGATCAGCCACCTGGACGGGGCAGGAGAAGGCGTTTTCCCGGTCATAGACATGAAACAGCGCGGCTGGTGGAGACCGGTCACCCAGAAGATCTCGGAACTGCATCCCTACGTCGTCCACATCCAGCACGAATACGGCCTCTACGAATACTATGACGAGAGGGGCCTCGGAGACATGAACGAGGGATTTTTGGACCTGCTGGACGCCCTCGCCGACTGGCCGCTGGTCGTGGAGCCGCACACGATACACGGCCGGATGCGCGACGCGGAGGCTAATTTCGTCTACGAAATGAGCCAGCGGACGGACATCCTTATTTTCAAGTGCCATTACCAGAAGTGGCGGCTTGACTGGATTTTTTCGGGCAGGGGATGGAAAACTCCGCTGAACATCATGGTAATCCCGCACGGATCGCGCTCCGATAAGCGCTGGGGCGTGCAGGAGATACCGGCGCTCCGGGCCGAAATAGGACTGGACAAGATCGCGCATATCGGCCGTCACGTCGTCGGGCTTGTGGGCTGGATCCAGTCCAACAAGCGCTGGGACATCCTTACCTGCATGTGGGAGGGCATTGCCGCCGAGATCGAAAAAAAGACGGGAGAACACTGGGACCTGCTGGCGGCGGGCACGTTCCGGGATCCCGATCACCTCCCCGATTACCTGAAATACCGCCAGGAGATCGAAATTCTTGAAAAGAAAGGATTGGCCCACTATTTTGAATTCATCCCCCGGGGAGACCTCTACTACAAGATCATGGGAATGTGCGATTTCATCGTGCTGCCTTCGACAGACGAAACGCAATCGGGGACCCTGGCCCGCATCATTGCCCTGAATAAACCTTTCATCACGACGGCGCCGATGGAAGGATTAACCGCACAGACGCTGGAAAGCGAAGGCGGCCTCCTGTTCACCACAAAAGAGATGCTGCGCAGCAAGGTGATCCGCCTGGCATGCGACGAAAAGCTCCGGTTCGAACTGGGGCAGAAATTGAAGGACTACCTCGAGAACGTTGTCTCCTGGGATATCGTGTCCCGGCAGTACGACGAAGCGTACGAGACGGCGCGCGATGCAAAGAGAACGGGGATCAAGGCCGTCTTCCCCCTTGAATTCTAAACAATCGAGTTCACAGTCATCCCTGTGCAGCCGGCGGTCTTCTTGATAACTGTGAACTGCGAACTTACATT
>JAQTPK010000003.1 GCA_028712885.1 Syntrophales bacterium
TTCAGATTGCACCGGCGCGTCATGTTCCAGACTACAACGGGCCGCTTGTCCGCAGAGAACTGAAGCAGATGCGACGGAAGCTTCTCCGATTCGCCGCCGTAGCGGAGGACATCGGCAGCTTCGACTGCGCCGCAATATAGTTTGGAAATGCCAATCATTCTAAAATCCCCAAATCACAAATTCCAAACCACAAACACATAATATCCGAAGACCAATTCCCAAAAACTTTTACCGGTTTTCCTTTTTGGAGTTTAAGATTTCGGATTTTGGATTTGTTTGGGATTTGGAGCTTGGTTTTTGGGATTTCACCTCCTGTGCATAATAATATTCGAGTGCCTCCACCATGCCGGGAATCGTGTATTCTTCCTGCATGATATCTATCCTGAGTCCCGCTTTCCGGGCGGCGGCGGCCGTTACCGGACCGATGCAGGCGATCTTCACCTCGTCCGGCAGCGAAAAGCCGCTTCCCATTATCTCAAGAAAACAGCGGATCGTCGATGGACTGGTGAAGACCAGGACGTCCACTTTTCCGTCCCGGAGGATCTCCTCGAACTCCTCCCGGCGCTTGTCCGAGCGGACGGTCCGGTATGCGGTCAGGACCTCGACGTCGGCCCCCATTCCGGCAAGCCCCTCCGGAATGACGTCCCTGGCCTCTTCCGCCCTCGGGAGGAGGACGCGCTTTCCTTTCAAATCGATCCCCCGGAAAGCTTCAACGACGGATTCCGAGATGAACCGCTGCGGGACGAGATCGACCCCGAGCCCGAAGCCCTTTACCAGCCGTGCTGTCGCGGGCCCGATCGCGCAGATCTTTGCGCCCCCAAGCCTCCGCGCGTCCATCCCCAGCCGGGCCAGCCGGTCGAAGAACGATCTTACCCCGTTCGCGCTGGTGAATACAATCCAATCGAAGGAGGCGATCCGCGCCAGCGCATCGTCCATGCGGGACCAGCCGGCCGGCGGCGCTATCCTGATCGTGGGAAAGAGTACAGGCCTTGCCCCGCGCTCGAACAGCAGACCGGCGAACTCCCGCGCCTGTTCCTCGGGCCTGGTGATGACGACGCCTTTCCCGAAGAGTGGCTTCGCTTCGAACCAATTGAGCACGCCTCTGAGCATAACGACCTCGCCCACCACCAGCACCGCGGGGGGCGATATCATGTTTTCCGCCGCCTTCCGCACGATATCGCCGAGCGTACCCTGCACCGTTTTCTGGTCGGGCGTCGTTCCCCAGCGTATCACGGCGGCCGGCGTTCCGGCGCTCCTGCCGCAGCCGATCAGGTTTTTTACGATCGCCTCGAGGTTGCGCACGCCCATCATGAAGACGAGCGTTCCCATGCGCGCAAGCGCGCTCCAGTCTATTCCGGTCTGCACCTTGGAAGGGTCCTCGTGACCCGTCACGAGCGTCAGGGTGGAAGCGTGGGCGCGGTGCGTCAGAGGTATTCCCGAGTAAGCGGGAACGGCGATGGCGGAAGTCACGCCCGGCACGATCTCGAAAGGAACGCCCGCGGCTGCCAGAACTTCGGCCTCCTCGCCGCCCCTCCCGAAGATGAAGGGATCTCCACCCTTGAGGCGGGCGACCGTCCTGCCCTGCGCCGCCTCCTCCACGAGGAGCCGGTTTATCTCTTCCTGGGGGAGCGTATGGTCCCCGCCTTTTTTTCCGGCATATATGCGGCGCGCTTCCGGCCGGGCATGGCGCAGGATATCCTCGCAGACAAGGTGGTCGTAGATGACCACGTCCGCCCGGGACAGGCACCCCACGCCGCGCACGGTAATCAGGCCGGGATCACCCGGACCGGCGCCGATGATATAGACTTTTCCCTTTTTCTTCATATGAACTTGCTTCGCCTGATGGCGAGGGTTTCCACTATCCCGAAAGGGACACTAAGTAAAATCAAATTTCGGTTTTGACTTCCGCGAGGATTCTATCCCCGCCGCTTTTCAGGATGCGAACGGCCAATTCTTTTCCGATTTTTCCGGCATCGACGGCATGCCCCGCCGACGAATCACGGATGATCCGTGTTCCGTCCACATTGCCTATAAGGCCCCCCATTTCCAGCATATCGCCGGTGATTTCGGCGTGAGCGGCGATCGGCAGCTGGCAGCCGCCGCCGAATACTTTGAGAAACGCCCGTTCCGCTTCCGCGGCCGCAAAGCTCGGCGGGTGATTCAAGCAGGCCGTCAATTCCCGCGTTCTCCCGTCGCCCGACCTCATCTCTACGGCGAGCGCCCCCTGCCCTATCGCCGGCACAACCGATTCCACGGGCAGATACTGGGTGACGCTGCCCGCCAACCCCAGGCGGGAAAGCCCGGCTGCGGCGACAACGATCGCGTCGAGGTTTTCCGTCCGGAGCTTGCGGATTCTCGTGTCGAGGTTCCCCCGGATCGGAACGATTTCGATATGGGGGAACCAATGCCGGATCTGGATTCCTCGCCGTAAAGACCCCGTTCCGATCCTGGCGCCGCGGCGAAGCTCCGAAATTTTTTCCCCGTTTCGAGAGATGAGCACGTCCCGCGGGTCCTCCCGCGGGGGCACCGCCCCGATTTCGAGTCCGCCGGGAATTTCGGAAGGCACATCTTTAAGGCTGTGGACGGCGACATCTATTTCGCCTTTCAGCAGGGCTTCTTCGATCTCCTTTACGAACACACCCTTGCCGCCGATCCTCGACAGGGCGATATCCTGCATCCTGTCGCCCGTGGTTTTTATGACAATCGTCTCTATCTCGAGATCGGGTCGGTTTCCTTTCAGCTTTTCCGCTATTATGACGGCCTGCCGCAGCGCCAGCGCGCTCCCTCGCGTTCCTATTCTCAAAATCGTCTTAATTGTCTTCCCTCGACTCACTCCGGCCGGACGCGGCCGACCCGGCGGGTTCCCCCTTGACTTCTTCAGCATTCTCCTCGAACTCTGAACTCGAAACTCTGAACTCTGAACTACTGTCATCCAGTTTGAAAAGCTTCCGTACGGCTTCTATATAAGGCAGGGCGCCGCTGTTCCGGCTCGCCTCCTTCAAGCCCGTTACCGGCCCGTGCAGTATTTTATTAAGGACGGACCCGACGAGCTGGCGGATCTTTTCGTTCTCTTCCGGTCCGAGCTCGCGCAGCCACGACGATTTTCCGATCTCGCCGTCGGCAATCTCTTCGAGTTTCCGGCGCAGGTCCACGATCGTGGGGACCGCCTCGAGCGAATCGTACCACTGCGCGAAAAGTGACACTTCCTCAGCAACTATCGACTCCGCGCGCCCTGTCTCGGCGACCCGCGTCTTTACGTTCTCATCCACGATCCCCTGCAGGTCGTCCACATTATAGAGATATACGTTGTCGATTTGCGCCGCCGCCGGGTCGACATCCCTCGGCACGGCGATGTCGATGAGAAAAAGCAGGCGGTTCTTCCGGCGGCGGAGGGCCGCCGCGGCCATATCTTTCGTAATCTGGTATCCGCTTGCCCCCGTCGAGCTGATCACGATATCGGCCTCCCCGAGCTTCTCGCCGATGTTTCCGTACTCCACGGGAGACCCGAGAAATTCGCGGGAGAGGCGCACGGCGTTCTCGTAGGTCCGGTTCGCGATGAATATCTTTCCGGCGCCGTTTGCGGCCAGGTGCCGGGCGGCCAGTTCCGCCATCTCGCCGGCGCCGACGAGCAGGACCGTTTTTCCGTTCAGGCTTCCGAATATCTTCTTGGCCAGCTCAATCGCGGCGAAGCTCACGGAGACCGCGTTTTCCGCTATGCCGGTTTCCGTTCTTACCCGCTTCGCCGTCCGGAACGCGTGATGCAGGAGGCGGTTGAGAAGCATGCCTGAAGACTTCCGGTCCACGCACTGCCGGTAGGCCTCTTTCACCTGGCCCAGTATCTGCGGCTCCCCCGGCACCATGGAATCCAGGCTTGAAGCTACGCGGAAGAGATGCCTGACCGCATCGCCGCCCCGGTGAACGTATATGAACCTGTCCAGGTCCTCGGCGGAGAACTCTCCCGTTTCGGCGATAAAGCCCCGGATCCCGTCGGCGGCTTCCGGCGAATCCCCCACGGCGATTATCTCGCAGCGATTGCAGGTGAAGAGGCACATCGCCTCCTTGACCCCGGGGATCCCCAGTATTCCCGTCGACGACTCCCCCGCCTCGCCGCAGCGAAGGGCAAGCTTTTCCCGCGCTTCCAGCGGGGATGTCTTATGGCTCATGCCGAAGAGTATCAGGTTCATGTCTCAGACGAAATTATGCACCGACCGGAAAAACGCGTTCCCGATCAGCGTGAATAATACGAACAGAAAAGCCGCGATGGAAAGCACGGCCGCCTTTCTCCCGGTCCAGCCGATGGCGAGCCTCTGGTGCAGCAGGACCGCATAGGCAAGCCAGGCCAGGGACGTCAAGATCTGCTTCGAGTCCCAGCTCCAATGGCTTCCCCACACCGAGCCCGCCCAGATCGAGCCCGCCGCGATTCCGAACGTGAGGAGCGGAAAACCGATCAGAAGGCAGATGTGGCCGATCCGGTCCAGATCCCCCAGCGGGGGGAGCAGACGGCTGTAACCCGTGACACGGCGGTTTTTGAGCCAACGGTCCTGCAGGAGGTACGCAATCCCGGCGAGGCAGGCGAGCCCGAGCAGGGCCTCCCCCGTCAGGGAAAGGATCACGTGCGCAGCGACAAGGCCGCCCTCCAACGATTCCGGTATGGAGATGACGTCCAGTCCGGAGGCGGCGGCCAGCATCAGGATAAGGGCCGCCGGCGAGACGAATGCGCCGAGCACGCGGGTCCTGGTCTTAAGCTGGAAGGCAAGATAGCCGCCGGAAATCGCCCACGAGAAAAAAGAAAGGGCCTCGTGCAGGTTCACCGCCGGGGTCAATCCCGCCCCGCCGGCCCGCAGGCCGAGAGAGACCGTGTGGAGGACAAACGCGGCCAGGAGCACCCATGCGGAAATGCGGGCCGCGGAGACCCTTTTCAGGATCAGGGAGGCCATGTAGCCGCACGTGCTGAGCAGATACCCGAACAGAGCCGCCTTAAAAAAGAGAATATCCATTATGCGAACCTTTCCAGTCCCTCGAGGTCCTCGCCGGTCAGGTCGAGAATGTCTCTCCTGACGCGTTTCCAATCCCTTTCCCGGATTCCATGAAGGATATCGGAACGGACAACGGCTTCGAAAAGGGATCTGTTCCGGGAAGCGTCATAGCCGCGTGGCAGGATTTTTTCCCGCAGGGCGCCCATGATATCGAGAAGAATGCCGTACTCCGGACCGTATTCCTTCTCGAGGTCTTCACGGAGTTTCTTCGCGAGCGCCGGGCTTTTCCCTCCGGTGGAAACGGCGATCTGGAGTCCGCCCCTTTCGCACAGGGCGGGAAGAATAACATCGCATAACCGGGGGTCGTCGACGACATTGATCAGAACTCGCTCTTTGCGCGCGTCGCGGAAGATCCTTTCGTTTACCGCCCGGTCGTCGGTCGCCCCGATCGCGAGGAAAGCCCCGTCGAGATGTTCCGCCCGGTAATCGTCCCGGACGTGGGTGAGCCTGCCCCCGCGCTTCATCTCCTCAAGCCCAGGGGAAAGGGACCGGCAGACGACGTACAAATCGGCTCCGCAGGAGACGAGCCGCCGCGCTTTCCTCTCCGCGACTTCGCCCCCGCCGATGATCACGCATTTGCGTCCGGAAATATCCAGGCTGACCGGATAATGTCCCACTTTCTGCTCCAGGAAAAAAAGGTCAAATAAGTTATCACAAATATTAAAAAAAATTCAAGTCCACTTGAAATACCCGGCAAAAAACGTTATAGAATACCCGTTGACGGCTGCTCGGCTTGACAGCCGATTTTATTGAAAAATACCAGGCGAAAGCTCGTATGCCGAACGGAACGGAAAAAAGCGGCAAGGAAGCGTGGATCGAGATTGCCATCACCAGTCCGCCGGAGCTGATAGAGGGCCTCGCGAATTTCATTACAGAACTCGGCGCGACGGGCACTTTCCAGGAAGAAGACGCCGATCAGCCAGGCGGCGCCGAGTTGAGCGTCTTCGCCCCGCCGTTGCGCGAGGAGCTGAAGGCCTACCTGCCGGCCGATTCCCCCTGGAAAGAGAAACTGGACCGGCTCAAGACCTATATTGAAAACCTCGTCGATCTTTTCCCCGATCTGAAGCAGCCCGACTTCACCGTGAAGACCCTGTCCGACCCGGACTGGGGCGAACAGTGGAAAAAATACTTCAAGCCGCTCAGAATTCACAAGAATATCGTAATCAAGCCCACCTGGGAAAGATACACCGCCACCGGCCGGGATATAGTGATCGAGATCGACCCGGGCATGGCTTTCGGGACCGGACAGCATTCCTCGACCCGCATGTGCCTGGAGGCCCTCGAGGAGATCCTCCTGAAAGACCGTACGATCCGAAACTGGAGGGTTCTCGACGTGGGCACGGGGACCGGAATCCTCAGCATCTGCTGCGCAAAAATGGGGGCCGCCAAGATTACCGCCGTCGATATCGATCCGCAGGCGGTCGAGATCGCCCGGAAGAACATCGCCATCAATCAGGTGGGCGACCGCGTGGAAGTGGTCAAATCCGATATCAGCAAATACAAGGCGGGCGGCTTCGACTTGATCGTCGCCAATCTCAATGCTGAACCCCTGATAAAACTCCGATCGCATCTCATAAGCCTCATGGAGAAAAAAGGATACCTCATCATTTCCGGAATAATCGAGAAAAGCGTCGACGCAATCGAAAAGAAATTTCTCAAGCCCCCCCTTTCCGTCCAGAACGTCCTGCGGGACAAGGAATGGGTTTGTTACGTCCTCCGGCAAAAGGGGTCATAGGTAATGGGTAATGGGTAATGGGTTCAGGACGAAAATACTAACTGTTAGAATTTGCTCCAGCTATTATGCTTCATAGTGCAACGCTCTCTTAATCCTTAACCCAATACCTAAGATACTTAATGCCCCAAACCCAACACCTGACGCCCAATGCCCAACGCTTGATGCCGATGCCTGAAGCCCGATGCCCGATGCCCAATACCCGATACCGGATACCCAACGCCCAACGCCTTTTGCCCTGATATGACCATCCCCCGCATTTACTTTCCGAAAGAGACCGAGACAGGAAGGACCGAGGAGCTTGCCGGGGACGATTACCGGTATATCAGGAACATCCTCCGCCTCAGAAAAGGCGAGCGGATGATCCTCTTCGGGCTGGGGGAGTTCGAATTTGAAGGCGTGCTGAAGGATTACGGACCGCACAGCGCGATCGTCGGCGTCGTCGGCAGGAAACCGTTTCCGAAGCCGGACCTCCGGATCACTCTGGTGCAGGCGCTCCCCAAGGGAGAAAAGATGGACCTGATCGTCCAGAAGGCGACGGAACTGGGGGTCGACAGGCTGGTCGCGGTCGTATCCTCGCGTTCGATTCCCCGGCTCACGCCGGAAAAAGCGAGGCGCCGCGTCGATCGCTGGCGCAAAATCGCGCTCGAAGCGAGCCGGCAGTGCGGCCGGGGAGACGTGCCGGAAATTTCTGAAATCGAAAGCTTCGAGGAAGCCGTTTCCCGGCCGGGCGGGAATGCGCTCCGGCTGATCCTCTGGGAAGCCGAGGCCGACCGGGGACTCAAGGAAATTCTGCGCGGCGGGGAGTCCGCCGGAGCGAAAAATATCGAAGTGGTGATAGGCCCCGAGGGCGGCCTGTCGGGCGAGGAAGTTGAAGAGGCGAGGCGGCACGGGTTCGTTTCGGCGGGATTGGGGAGCCGCGTCCTGAAGGTGGAAACCGCAGCCATCGCGGTCATTACAATTGTCCAGTATGAACTCGGTACGATGGGTGCAGAGATGAAAAAGGAGATTCGATGAGGAGGGACCAGTACGGCGGATTTCTGAGGAGACTCTTCGCATCAATGGTGGACGACGCCGTCCTCCACCTGACGGCGTTTGCGGCGCTTGTCCTTATTCTTATTCCGGCCGGGATTACGGGAATTATCAGTCTTGAAGATATGGACATAGCAGAAGCCGGGGACAGCATCCTCCTGCCTTATTACGCCATGTTCATCGGCATGAACGCCTTCTATTATACCTGGTTTCACGGGACGACGGGCCAGACGCTCGGGAAAAAGCTGTTCGGCGTTCGCGTGCTGAAGACGGACGGCTCCCCCGCCGGCCTCGGAATCGCCTTCCTCCGCTGGGCCGGCTACCTGGTCTCCGGCATCCCCTTTTTCCTCGGGTTTCTCTGGGTTATCATCGATCCGAAAAGACAGGGCTGGCATGATAAAATCGCGGGGACAATCGTCGTAAACGTTAAGAAATACGGTACTTTGCGGGAGGAATACGAGCCAAAATACGGCTTGACAAATATCTGACTATTTTATAAATAGATATATTCCGGGGCGGCAGTACTCAGTTAACAAAAATTACCGCTCCGACGAAAATAGTTCAGTATCAGAGTTTTGAGGGCGGAAGCCCGGGCATGGGTCGGTAGCTCAGTCGGTAGAGCATCGGACTGAAAATCCGAGTGTCGGCAGTTCAATTCTGCCCTGACCCACCATGATTACAATGACCGCGCGCCCCAATCAAATAAGGGGCGCGCGGTTTTTTTGTGAGCCCCGGATAAGAAATCGAAATCTGGACGAAACTACTTTTTAAACAGCTTCAGCAAGGCTCCTTTATCGATCTTCATCGACGCCGTCTTCGGCATTGCATCCACGAATTTAATCGCCCTCGGTTTTTTATAGCCGCTTAAATCTTTGCGGGTTCCGCAGAAATCAAGCAATTCCTGCTCCGTCAGGCCCGGGTCTTTTTTGACGATGACTGCCGCCACCTGCTGGCCCCAGTCATCGTGCGGAACTCCGAGGACAAAAGCATCCGCCACTTTCGGATGACCGGCCAATACAGGGATAATCTCACCCGGATATATGTTCTCGCCGCCGCTGATGATCATGTCATCCGTTCTTTCTTTAAAAAAGAGATACCCGTTCTCATCCTGGACGAAAACGTCACCTGTATGCTGCCACCCGTCTTTGGTAAACAACTTTGCGTTTTCTTCGGGTTTGTTCCAGTAACCAGGGGTGATATTTTCTCCTATAACGATCAGCTCACCCGGCTGCCCGGGGGCTGCATCCTTTCCTGAAACAGGATCGACAAGCTTGCCTTTCATAATCTGCGTCAATAACTTTCCCACCGAGCCGGGAACCCTTTTGTCGTTCACATCATAGTTTATCGAGGACCCGACGTGCTCAGTACGTCCGTACAGCTCGAAAGTGTTCACTTCATACTTTTTC
This sequence comes from Syntrophales bacterium, assembly GCA_028712885.1. GTDB lineage: Bacteria > Desulfobacterota > Syntrophia > Syntrophales > UBA4778 > JAQTPK01. The sequence goes on from JAQTPK010000003.1 coordinate 9,207, forward strand.
TCGAATTTCTCGTACATGGCGGCGGGAATCGGGGATCCTCCAAATGCCACGTGCTTGAGGGAACTCAGGTCATACTTTTCCAGATTTTCAACAGTCGCCAACTGCGCTCCCATCAGACCTACCAGAAAGGCCCAGGTCACCTTATTTTTCTCAACCGTCTCCAGGAAGCGAATCGGGTCCCAGCCCCCGGGAGTAAATACCACGGCTCCCCCGGTAAGGATCGCGGAAAGCGATGCTATCGTCCCGCCGACGTGAAACAGGGGCGCTATGCAGAAAAACCTGTCGGATGAAGTGATCCGCTGGGTGAAAGCAAATCCCTCTGCGCTGGCGATGTTGTTGCGATGTGTCTGCTTCACTCCCTTGGGCCTGCCCGTCGTGCCGCTGGTGTACATGATCATTGCGATATCGCTGTCCAGCGCCGGGTGGATTTCCGTATCGAAGGGATATTTATCCAGAATTGTATCAAGACAAATGGTCCCTGTTTTCTTATCCCCGCCATCGGCAATGACGATCTGCTGAATACCGCCTTCCTCCTTTTGCAGCTCGCTCATAACCGCCGCGTGCCGGCTCAGGGTGAAGATGATAACCGCGCCGGAATCCTTTAATACATAGCGAAGCTCTTCTTTCTGAAACCTGTAGTTCAGAGGTATTGCGACAATGCCGGCCTTGTATGCGCCATACATGAAGTAAAAATATTCGGTGCAGTTGGGAAGGTAGATAATCGCTCTCTCTCCCGGCTTGATCCCTGTGTCCTTCAACCAATTTGCAACTTTGTTGGATCTTTCTTCCAATTGGCTGTAAGTTGTTCTCCTTTCCCCGTCTATGGCAACCAGGTTGTCGCCGAATTCCCGCGCCCGCATCCTGAAATAAGTTGAAATGTTCATAAATTCTCTCTTTCTTTTTTCATGCTGTTATTAGGACCGCTCCAACCTGCTTTACACTTTTCCCTGTCATAGGCCGAAAAACGAATAACCTTTATGATAATATCTCAAAGCAAAAAGCGTGCTATGCGCTTAAATGTAAATTCTTTTTAATATCGAGATATTAGCATTACGGATGCCTGGACGATAAGCTCTGACATGTGTCAAATATCGGATATCGGACAGGAAGTGATTACGGAAAGCCCGCTGCAGATCATGTTTCAAGTATATTCTGATTATGCTCTATTTTGATACCCATTTTCTTCATGCGATGGATGAGGGTTGTCCGGTTTAAGCCGAGGCGAGCGGCAGCGCCGTCCTTCCCCCCGACTTTTCCGTTTGTTTTTTTCAGTGCATCGAGAATCCTTATCCTCTCCACCTCTTTACGCTTCAAATCGTCGCCTTCAAAGGTTTCTCTTGTTTTCCTGCTTTCAAATTCCGGGAATCTTATCTGGGCTCCCCCGAGGATGATGGCGCGTTCGATCACGTTCGAAAGTTCCCGGATATTACCGGGCCAGGAATAGGCAGTCAGCTTTCCCATTTCCGAGGCCGGGATTCCGGAATAGCTTTTTTTGTTCTGAGAGCAGAAGAGCTTGAGAAAATGAGTTGCCAGAAGAGGTATGTCTTCCCTGCGCTCCCTCAGGGCAGGGACATAAATTGGAAACACGTTCAACCTGTAAAAAAGGTCCGCCCGGAATTTCCCGCCGGCAACCTCCTGCTTGAGATCTTTGTTGCTGGCTGTAATCAAACGGAAGTCAGACTGAAGCATCTTGATGCCGCCGACACGCTGGAACTCCTTTTCCTGGAGGACCCGCAGCAATTTGCTCTGGGTCGACAGCGGGAGCTCGGAAATTTCATCCAGGAAAATAGTCCCGCCATTGGCGAGCTCGAATCGCCCGGCCTTGGTTTTAAATGCCCCGGTGAAAGACCCCTTTTCATGTCCGAACAGTTCGCTGTCTATGAGCGACTCCGCCAGCGCTGCGCAGTTGACCCTGATAAACGGCCCGTTTTTTCTTGAGCTCTCGCGGTGGATTGCCCTCGCGACAAGTTCTTTTCCCACGCCGGTTTCCCCGAAAATCAATACCGTTGAATTGCTGTGGGCAACCTTTTTGATAAGGCGATGCAAACTCAAAGCTAAATTGCTCTTGCCGATGATTTCACCGAACGCAAGGGATTCCTCTATTTCTTCAACGTAATAAAGATTTTCCTCCAGCAGCTTCTTATTTAAACGGGCTATTTCTTCATTGGCCTGAACCCGGTCGATAGCGACTGCGATCTGCGATGCAAACGCGGAGAGCAGCTTGATTATATCCGGGCTCAGGTTGAGCGAAAAGAATCGGCTGTCCTGATAAAGGACCCCGATCACCCTGTCGCCCAGGTTGAGAGGTGTGATAATGGCCTGGCGGAAATGAGGATGCTCCTGCTCCCCTATTTTGTACTGGAGTATTTTATAATCATGCGACTGCGCCACTGCGTGTATGTCCCGCATTGAGACATGAAATTTTTCGTCCTGGACGTCCTCATGCAGCAGGTTTCGCGAGGCCGCCAGTTTAAGCTCGGGCCCGTTCTGATCCTTTGTGAACAGGGCAGACCTCTCCGCGCCGGTTATCTTGGATATGGACGTGATTATACTTGTCAGCAGCGACTCCAGGTTCTCCTGCCTCGAGAGGGCGTCTCCCAGTTCAATCACGAAATCAAAAAGGTTACCGTCGGCGTTCCGCGTGTCAGGGGGAGCAAAGCGCTTCAGGTCGGCAGGAAAGCAGTTGGGGGCAATCGGATTGAAGAATTCGTGGGCTTTGAGGGCATAATTCCCGGCCTTTTGCCAATCGTGTATTTGAACGTAATTCCTGGCAAGTTCGGTCCTGATTTTGGCCAGCTCGAAAGTTGCTCCCATCTGCTCGACAGTTTTTTCGAGCTCATGAAGAATGTTGAACTTCTCCGCAAGGGGTGTCTTGTCCTCGGGCAGGCCCAGCTGAAGGCGCTGTATCATCCCGTACATGAGCGGATTAACCCGGTCCTTGTCCAGTTTGGACAGGTAATCGAAAACGGGCCTCAGATTGATGGGCGAAACGCCTTTTGAATGCAGGATGTAGCCGGTATCCAGGAGAGAGTAAAAATTCAAAATATGATGCCAGCTTGATTTTTTTATCTTCCACATGATCTTGTAATGCTCAACCGCCGCATCGAGATTGCCTTCCTGGCACTCGATGCTCGACAGCCCCATTCCGGCCAGAACCTCCACCATCGGCAGGTTTTCTTTCCCGGCCAATTCGAGTGCCCGTTCGAAAAAAAACCGGCTGTTGCTGAGCTGCCTGGTTTCAAGGAGTATCAGGCCTGCAGTTACAAGCGCATACGATAACAGGGGCAGGTTGGCGGTTTTTTCACACTGGTTCTGAATCGCTTCCGTTATGCCCAGCCCTCTCTGCGGCATGCCGACCTGGGTATACCCAAGGGCAATATTGAGAGAGACCAGGTGGGAGAAATCATTTTCGTTTGCCGGCTCAAGCTCACCCAGGGAATTTTCGTAGGCTTCAATGGCTTTGAAGAACTGACATTTTATCAGGTAAATAAGCCCTTGTCCTTTCAATCCCCTTTTCAGCAGTTCCTGGTCTTCAATCTGCCGGATAATGTCCCAGCCCAGGTTGAAATAATAAACCGCCTGTTCATAACGGAAATACATCCAGTCGTTCTGTCCCAGGAGAAGGTACAGCGATGCCTGCGATCTCAAATCGCCGATGAAACGAGCCCTCTCCAGGGCGACGGAAAGGAGATTGTTTGTCTTCTTTATGCTGGGATCGAACAGCGACAACGAAGTCCGGTGTTCGATCGCATTGACAAAAGTGAGCCAGGAACTCTCCGGAAGATCGCGATCCGCAGGACTGATGATCTTGCCGACAAAATCAAGGATGGAATCGTAAAGAATTATAGCAGAGGAGATCCTGTGATTGGCCTCCTCGTAATGAGCCGCCTTCAAGATTACGCCGAGGTCCCCTTCCTGCACCCCCGCCTTGACATACTGGCGGGCTACCGTCAGGGCGCCGGCGCTGTCGTCTGTCATGTTCCTGGCAAGGATGTCGGCAGAATCCCGGTAGTAAGCCGCAAGATCCTGCCGGGGTATTGCAGAGATTATTTCCTCTTTGGGAAATTTCTCGGACCAGCAATAGTAACCCGAATTCTCGCTGCTCGGCACGATCCACTGATTTCGCTCAAAAATCAAGATCACGGAAACCAGCCGGGAAGTCTTTATATCGGGGAACCAATCGACTGAAAATAACTCCGGGAAGCATGCAAGGGCAAATACGATTCCCTTATCTTCCTCATTAAACTGTGAAAGGATTACTTCAATATCCATGCTCCTCTCCCCAACAAAGTCTGGTGACCTATATATCAAAAACGGCCCCTGTAAACACCTGTTAAATATTCAACAGCAGTCAATGGATTGGGATAATGAATTCTTGCCGGAGCAGCGTTGTGTCAGAAACGGCCATAATTGACACCTGTCGAAGTGTAAACTCATGTTTTCCGATATCTTTGCCATTCATAAATAACTGAATTTACTCGCGAATACCCATGGCATAATTATTGTAAATTACTTCAGGTATGGATATTGTGGGGTGAAACAATGAATGAAAGTGAAAACGATGTTGTTATCGTCAGCGCGGTCAGAACTCCGTTCGGGCGATTTGACGGCGTACTCAAGACAACTCTCAGCATGGACCTGGGCGTTTTCGCCGTTAAAGAAGCAGTCCGCCGGATCAACCTGTCCCCGGCGCTGGTGGACGAGGTTTATTACGGTACATGCATTCCTGCCGAGTATGCCATCTATACGAATGTACCCGCGCGGCAAATCACGCTCCTGGCAGGCTTTCCGGAAAGCAATATCTCCCTGACCATCGACCGCGCCTGCTGCTCGTCCATGACCGCTCTGCGCATGGGCTGGCGGGCCATCAAGTCGGGGGCCGCGGAAATCGTCATCGCCTGCGGAGCGGAGAACATGGGCAATGTGCCCCTCATCGCCTCCGCCGCCAAGGCCCGCTGGGGCGTACGGCTGGGTCCCATAGAACTGGAGGATGTCCTTTTTGAGCTGGGCTACGGGCGCAAGGGATTTGCCCCGGTTGCGACAGATGCGGGCCACGTCGCCGTGGAATACGGCGTCGGCCGCGAAAAGCAGGACGAGTGGGCTCTTGCCAGCCACCTCAAATATCATGCAGCCTTCAAAGCTGGCAAGTTCAATGTCGGCGAGGAACTCATGAAGCTTGAGATTCCCCGGAAGAAGGCGCCCATCGTCCTGGAAAGGGACGAGTCCCCCCGGGACAACCTGACCATGGAAAAAATGGCGGCCCTGAAAGCCGTATACGGCAGCCCGACCGTGACCGCAGGCAATGCGCCCGGCCTTAATTCGGGCGCATCGGCAATAGTCATCATGTCCAGGAAGAAAGCGGATTCGCTGGGGCTGAAAGTCCTCGGGAAAATTGCGGCCTGTGAGTGCGGCGCCGGCGCACCGAAATACATGGCCTGCGTCCCCGCCCAGACTATAGAAAAGATGTTTTCCAAAACCGGGCACACTATCGATGAAATGGACCTGATCGAAATAAACGAGGCGTTCGCCGCCGTCACCCTGGTCTCCCTGAAGATGCTGGCAAAAGATGATCCGGATAAGTGGAAGTCTCTTCAGGACAAGACAAACGTCAATGGCGGCGCCATAGCGATCGGACACCCGGTGGGCGCCAGCGGCGCGCGCATCACCATGACCATGATGTACGAGCTCCTGCGCCGCGGGGGCGGACGGGGCGTGGCCGCCATTTGCGGAGGCTTGTCCCAGGGTGAGGCGATCCTGATTGAAGTTTGATCTGATCTGATTGGAGGACCAAATGTCTGATTGGCGGAAAGATGTGGAACCGTTGACCCTGAAAGGTCAAATAGCCATCCCCTACACGTGGCATGTCGGGGATGTGGGGAGCAGGTTCCTGGCGGCCCTGCGGGACGAAAAGAAGATTCTGGGGAGCAGGTGTCCGGAGTGCGGGAAAGTGTTTGTTCCGGCAAGAAAAAATTGCGGCGCCTGCTTTGTGGACATAAGCGAATGGGTGGAATTAAAACCGGAGGGCGTAATCGAGGCCTATACAATCGTGCATTACAGTCATCCCATCCAGCCCGTGAAGCCTCCCTTTGCCTACGCCCTGATAAAACTGGACGGAGCGGATGTGGGATTTCTTCACTTGATAAAAAAGGACCTGGATAAACTGAAAAACGGTCTCAGGGTGAAGGCTGAATTCAGCGGAGAGCGCACCGGGAAAATCCTGGATATCGACTCCTTCGAGCTGGTTTAAATCCAGGGGAGGTAATGCAAATGGATAAAGCGGCAATCGTCGGCGTAGCGCAGACCAGATATGAAAGAAGGAAAAAGGACCAGATCTTCGCCGATATGGTTTTTGACGTGACCCGGGCGGCATTGGACGATGCGGGACTCACGATAAACGACATCGACAGCGTCGTAACCTGTTCCAATGATTTTTACGACGGGCGCACCATCTCCGGCATGGCCGTCGGAGATGCCGCGGGCGGCATGGACAAGAACATCTCCACCGTGTCCGGGGACGGCACATTCGGCGCGTTTTACGGGCTCATGAGGGTCCTGTCCGGCTATAAGGCCACTATCGTTGTCGCCCATTATAAGGGCAGCGAGGGAGATGTGAAAATTACCACGAACGGCATGTTTGATCCCATTTTCCATCGCTTCCTGGGCATAGAGGCTATTTCCGCGGCGGCCTTGCAGGCCAATGCGTATATGAATCTTTACGGCCTCACGGAAGAGCAGTTTGCCGAAGTTTCCGTCAAGAATCACGGTAATGCCTTGAACAACCCCTATGCCCAGCTGGCGATGAAAATCACCGTGGCGGACGTGATGAATTCAAAAAAAATAGCGGATCCACTCAAGCTGTTTGACTGCTGCCCGATCAGCGACGGCGCCGCGGCGATCATCATCGCCGGCGAAGAAATTGCGGCCCGCTCAAAGAAGAAGCCGGTGTGGATCAAGGGCGTCGCCCACTGCTGTGAGTCGTATCTGCTTGGGGACAGGGACCTGGCAAAACCCGTGGCTCTCTCCGAAGCCGCCAGGAAGGCATATGCGATGGCCGGCATAAAGAACCCTCTCAGGGAAATTGACGTGGCGGAAATTCTCGAGGCCTTCAGCTACATGGAACCCCTGTGGCTCGAAGGATTGGGATTCTGCAAACCCGGAGAAGGCGCAACCCTGATCGGCAAAGGAGTCACCGGCATGGGCGGCAGACTTCCGGTCAACCCGTCCGGCGGCGCGCTCTCCGCCAATCCCATCCTGGTTGCCGGGCTGGCGAGGCTGATCGAAGCGACCCTCCAGGTGCGCGGAGAAGCGGGGGCGAGACAGGTGGACAAAGTAAATACGGCGCTTGCACAAGGCTTTAACGGCCCCTGCGGTCAGAGCCACTGCGTGTGGATCATCGGCGGGAAGAAGTGAGGTGAATATGGGAAGAAAAGTAGCCGTTGTAGGAACAGGGCAGACCTATCACAGGAGCCACAGGCCTGATGTAACCTCCCGGGAGATGATCCGCGAGGCGGTGACATCGGCCCTGGCCGATGCTGATTTGAAGATAAAGGACATCGATGCCGTAGTCATCGGCAACATGGACCATTTCGAGTCCATCAATTACGTGGACACATACAGCATTGAGGGATCCGGGGCTTTCATGAAGCCGATCATGAAGGTATCGACCGGCGGCACAACCGGCGCCACGGTTGCTATCGCTGCATATTATCACGCAGCCTCCGGGCTGTTTGACCGCGTGCTGGCCGTCGGATTTGAAAAGAACTCGGAAAGCGACACAACAGGGGCGATCATCACCTGTTCAGACCCGATCTGGGACCGCTTCTCATATTCCGGCGCAATCCCGAGCCTGGCGACAGAGGCGACCGCTTACATGGAACAGTACGGGGCCACCCAGGAAGACGCGGCTCTGGTGGGCGAGCGGGACCGCAATCATGCACTCAATAACCCGTATGCCCACTTGCAGAGGCCCCTCACCGTAAAGGACATCATGGCTTCGCCGATGCTGGCCTATCCCATCAAGCTGGGCGACATTTGTCCCCGCAGCGACGGTGCGTGCGCCATGATACTGGCGGCGGACGGAATTGCTCAGAAGACCGCTTCCAGGCCGGCGTGGTTCAAAGCGGTATCCGTACGGCACACGTACACATGGTTCGGGGATTCAACAGATTATAATAAGGGATTGGTTTCCATGCAGCAGGCATCTCAGGAAGCATATGCCCGGGCAGGGATAAGGAGCCCGGTCGACGAACTCGACGTGGCCGAGCTCTACCTTCCGTATACCTGGGCCGGCCTCAAGTGGATAGAGGACCTGGGACTTTGCGGCCGCGGAGAGGCCGCAAGGTTCGTGGGCGACAAGAACACCCATATGGGCGGGAAGCTGCCGATCAATCCGTCGGGGGGTGTCATTTCCACCAACTGCATCGGCGCAACGGCGATGCTGCGGGTCGCGGAGGCAGCCATCCAGGTCATGGGAAAGGGCGGCAAGCGGCAGGTGCCCGAGGCGAAAAACGCTCTCGCCACCGGGTTCGGCGGCTGTTTCTGGACCGATGTTGTAATTTTAAGTTCCGAAAGACCATAGGGAAAGGGGATCAGATTAATGTCAGCGGATAATCAGAAACCAGAAAGGCTGGAAGCCACCTTCGCTTTTCCGATGCTGTACGAGTGGTCAATAGGTCTTTACGGAAGCAGGTTTTTCCAGGAGATCATGAACAACAAGCGCTTTATCGGGATTAAATGCCCCGGCTGCGGCAAAATCTACGTGCCGCCACGCCGGGTTTGCGGCCCCTGCTTCAAGGAGTTGACGGAACTGGTGCCTCTTTCGGATACAGGAGTCCTCACCGCCTTTTCAGTGGTGAATTACCCCTTTATCGATCCGAACACCGGTTCCCGAAGACCGATCCCGTATACTTACGGATACATTCAGCTTGACGGCGCCGACAATATTTTTTCTCACATCATCAACGAGACGGACCTCAGCAGGATAAAAGTCGGGATGAAGGTTCGGGCGGTATTCAAGGACAGGGCCGAGATGAAGGGCAATATCGAGGACATAAAATATTTTGAATTGATCAGGTGAAGCCGGGAGGACACGAATGTATCAGGAATATTTCACTGAAGAGCACAATATATTTCGCGAGAGCGTCAGAAAATTTGTGGAGAAGGAAATCAAACCCCATGTCGATGAATGGGAGGAGAAGGAAATTTTCGATATCGGGCTTTACAAGAAAGCCGGCGATGCAGGTTTCCTCGGGCTGGAATTCCCCGAGGAATACGGCGGGACCCCCTGCGACAAGCTGATGTTCGTCGTGTACGTTGAGGAACTGGTCCGCAGCGGCTCGCTGGGCGTGGCCATAGGCGTTTCCACTCACCACATTTCTACGCCGCACGTTTTCAAAATGGGCACCGAAGAGCAACGGCGGCGTTTCGTAGTCCCTGTCCTGAAGGGCGACAGAATATCAGCCCTCGGCGTTACGGAACCCAATGCCGGCTCGGACGTGGCCAACATAGCCACACGCGCCGTACGCGAAGGGGACTGCTATATCGTGAACGGGGCCAAGACTTTTATCTCCAGCGGAACCCGGGCCAACTTCATCACCACGGCCGTGAGGACCGGCGGGCCTGGCCACAAGGGAATAAGTCTCCTTATTATCGAATCCGACAGCCCCGGGTTCAAGGTCGCCAAGAAGATCCGCAAAATGGGATGGCACGCTTCGGATACGGCGGAGCTGAGCTTTGAGGATTGCAGGGTCCCCGTTGCAAACCTCCTGGGGAAGGAAGGCGACGGCTTCAAGGGAATAATGATCAATTTTCAGAACGAGAGGCTCGAGCTCTCCGTTCATGCCCACATGGTTGCCCAGCTCGCGCTCGAGGAGTCGATAAAGTATGCCAAGTCCCGCGAGGCCTTCGGCAAGCCGATTTTCAACCAGCAGGTCATTATGCACAAGCTGGTTGACATGGCCACCCTGGTCGAAATCGCCAGGGAGTATAATTACCGGGTCGCAGCCATGATGGACGCGAAAAAAAATGCAGTCAAGGAAGTATCGATGGCAAAGAACTTTGCGTGTCAGGCCTGCGACAAGGTCGTCTTCGACGCAGTCCAGATCCACGGCGGTTATGGATATGCGAAAGAATACCTCGTTGAAAGGCTCTACCGCGACTCGCGCGTCATCAGCATCGGCGGCGGGACCACGGAGGTCATGAAAAACGTAATCGCAAATTTTTTATAAAAAGAACGGAGCAAAAACATGGCGGAAAAAAAATATGACTTGATCGTTGTCGGCGCCGGCATCGCCGGTCTTGGAGTGGGAGCTATCGCGGCCAAGGAGGGAAAGCAGAAGGTCCTGGTGCTTGACCGCTTTCCCAAGGTCGGCGGCAGAATGATGAGCTATGAGGGCTATCCCGCCAAGGGGTGGCGGGTTGATATCGGGCTGCACCTGGTGGAGCTGGGCGAACAGGCATCATGCACGGAGCTCAACGAGCGGGTCGGAAAGAAAATCGAATGGGGACCCTTCAGCAAGACGGTCGACATCTGGAACGGCGAAAAGTTCATGGACGTCGCGCAGCTGGTCCCGATGACCAGGGAAGAGAAGATCGCCTTCCGCGACCTGCTGGGAAAAATCGCGATGCTGAGCGAAGCGGAAATAGAGGAATGGGACAACCGCTCCCTCGAGGAGTGGATGAATGAGAACGTGCCTCAGCCCGCGGTACGCGAGCTTTTGACCGATCTGGGCATGATCATGACAACTATTCCCCACGCGATCGACATGGCGGCAGGCGAAGTCCTCTGGATCGCCAAGCACAACCTGCTCAAGGTCCGGCAGGCGCTGCAGGCCAGTTACCCGATTGACGGCATGGAAGGGATTACACGGGGCCTGGCGGAAGTCATCAGGGAGAACGGCGGGGAGATCAGGCTCAACTGCGATGTCCAGGAAATCGTCATCAGGGACAAGAAAGCGGTGGGCGTGAGGGTACCCTCGATGAAGCACGTTTATCAGGAAGAATTTCGCATGTATGAAACGGAATTCATCGCTGCCGACCGCGTCGTGTGCGCCCTGCCCATTTACAAACTGTCTCAGATAATCGATTTCAATCCCGGGACCAGCCCGCTTCCGCGGTGGTGGGTAAAGCGCATTGAGGACATCCAGCACGAGGTGACCGGATTGATCGGCTTCGTTTTCGGGACGAAAGAGCCCCTGATCGATCCGGAGAAGAAAGTTTTCTACAGCGCCTTGAAACTCAAGCACAGCGGATTCCCCTTCCAGGCGTGCCCCGTTTCCAACTTCTCCCCGGACGTGGCGCCTGCGGGCAAGCAGCTCTTTCATACCGATATAGTTGTGGAGCACGAGCAGGCCTCGGACAAGTTCGAGCGGGAGCGGCTTTTGGCGCTGATGTGGGAGGACATGAAAGAGATGTTCCCCGGCCTCGAGGAAAAGCTGGAATGGCGGCTTCCTTATTATGTGGACGGCTGCGACGGCCTGGCCCGCCAGCCGGGTCTGGTCGGAAATTTCAAGCCGGCGCTGCAGGCCCCCGGCATCCCCAACCTCTATTTCGCCGGCGACACTTATATCGGCAGGGGCCTGGCTATAAATGGCGCGGCCCAGAGCTCAATGAGGTGCGCGGACCTTATCCTGAGAGATTTGAAGAAATAGCCGGCAGGGAAGCGGGTAAACCGGGGTCCGGTATTATCTTGCCGGATCCCATAAAGATCAATCAGACAACCAGGGAGAGCATCCGAACATGATCAAGAAGCTCTGTGTTATAGGCGCGGGCACCATGGGTGCCGGCATCGCGCAGGTGGCCGTTGAAAAAGGCGTGAAGGTCGCAATCCGTGATATCGAGGACCGCTTTGTTGAAAAGGGATTGGGGACAATCCGCAATTTCCTGGGCAGGAAAGTGGAAAAAGGAAAGCTGTCGAAAGATGAGCACGACGCGATACTCGGAAGACTGAAGGGTACAACGAGCATGGAGGATGCAACCGCCGGCGCAGACATGGTAATCGAGGCGGTTGTCGAGGACATGACGCTGAAACAGAATGTTTTTGCCGAACTGGATAAGCTCTGCCCGCCGCAGGTGATCCTGGCCTCCAATACGTCGACGCTCAGCATTACAGAAATCGCTTCGGCGACAAAAAACCCCCAACGCGTCCTGGGCACGCATTTCTTCAGTCCCGTCCCGGTGATGAGGCTTGTGGAGGTAATCTCCGGAGACAAAACGGACGAAAAAGTTCTGAAATCCGCTCTGGATATCATGGCCGCTTTCGGCAAGACCCCCATCCGGGCCAAGGATGTTCCGGGATTTATCGTGAACCGTTTTCTGTGCCTGCTGTACAACGAGGCGGCAGACCAGATTTACAAAGGATATGCCGCGGCGCAGGACATCGACCTCGGCCTCAAACTGGGTTCCAATCATCCCATGGGTCCGATCGAGATCATGGATATGGCCGGAGTTGATGTCGTCTATAACGCTCTGAAGGCGCTGTACGAGATGACGGGCGAGGAGAGATACAAACCATCTCCACTGTTTGAGCGGATGATCAGGGAAAACAGGCTCGGCAGGAAAACAGGCCGCGGATTTTACGACTACACGAAATAAGCGGAGAAAATAATGGATTTCATTTTGAACGAAGACCAGAAAATGCTGCGGGACACGGTCCGGCGCATCGCCGGGGAGAAGTTCGCGCCCATTGCGGCGGAGATTGATGAAAAGGAGGTCTTCCCCTCCGATTCAGTTTCAGTCCTGAGAGACAACGGCCTGCTGGGCATTCAGATACCCGAGGAATACGGCGGCGCGGGAGCTGGCATGCTGTCGATGGTTCTTGTCGTGGAAGAAGTCGCGCGTGTCTGCTGCTCCACGTCCGTCATCCTGACCACCCAGGCACTGGCCAGCGACCCCCTGCTTCTGGCAGGCACGGAAGAGCAGAAGAAAAATTTCCTTCGCCGGCTTGCGACGGGCGATTGCCTGGGCGCCTGCGGGATCACCGAACCGGGAGCCGGTTCCGATGTCTCCGGGATGAAAACAACCGCCAGGAAGGTGGACGGCGGGTATGTGCTGGACGGCGCCAAAATCTTTATCACCAACGGCGGCGAGGCCGAGATCGTGACGGTGCTGGCCTGCACGGACAGGGATAAAGGCAACCGCGGCATCAGCATGCTGATCCTGGATAAAGGCATGCCGGGTTTCACTGTCGGCAAGAAGGAACACAAAATGGGGCTCCATGGTTCGGATACGCGCGAGCTCGTGTTTGATAACGTGTTTGTTCCGGCGGACAGGCTGCTGGGCCCCGAAGGGAGCGGCTTCCGCACTCTGATGACGACTTTCAATTTCACAAGGCCCGCCGTAGGCGGGCAGGCGCTTGGCCTGGCGCAGGGAGCGTTGGAGGCTTCAATCAGGTACGCCAGAGAGCGCGTGCAGTTCGGCAAGCCCCTTTCCTCGTTCCAGGGCATGCAGTGGATGCTCGCGGAGATGGCTCTTGGCGTGGAGACGGCGCGGTCCATCGTGTACCGGGCCGCCTCGATGATCGACACCGAGCCGGAATCTCCGGAGCTCGCCAAAATAGCCTCCATGGCCAAGTGGTATGCGTCCGATGTCGCAATGAAGGTGACCACTGATGCAGTCCAGGTCTTCGGCGGCTACGGCTATGTCCGGGAATACCCCGTCGAGAGAATGATGCGCGACGCAAAGATCACCCAGATATATGAAGGAACCAACCAGATCCAGAGGACAATCGTAGCGGGCCAGATACTGAGATAAAGGGCGACGCCCGCGAGATAAAAGGAATCAGGCGTGTTGATCGTTGCTAAGGAGAACGAGCAATGGATTTCACATTCAGCAATGAACAGAAAATATTTCGCGACACCATCTACCGCTTCTGCAGGGAAGAGGTCGCGCCTCTTTGCGAAGAATCCGACCGTAAAGGCGAGTTCAGTTTCGAGGTCTGGCGGAAGCTCGGCGGCATGGGGCTCCTGGGACTTCCCATACCGGAAACTTACGGGGGCGCCGGCGCTGATTTCATAACCTGCTGCATTGCGGGCGAGGCCATGGGGCACGCCGGCGTAGACGGCGGCCATCTCCTGACCCTTGGCGCCCACAGCTATCTTTGCGCCGCCAATATCGTCGAACACGGTACGGAGGAGCAGAAGCAAAAATATCTTCCGGGCCTGGCGACGGGCGACGACATCGGCTGCATGTGCCTGACGGAACCGAGCTGCGGTTCGGATGCGGGAGCCCTGCTGACGGCGGCCGTGAGGAAAGGCGACAAATATATCCTTAACGGCTCCAAGACCTTCATCACCAATGCCCCGGTTGCCGGGGTATTCATTGTATTCGCCACGCTCGACCGATCAACAAAGCACAAGGGAATAACTTGCTTCATCGTGGACCGTGACACACCCGGCCTGTCCACGGGTAATCCCATGCACAAGATGGGCGTCAAGTGTTCGACTACCTCCGAGGTCTTTTTTGAGGACTGCGAGGTCCCCGCGGAGAACCTGCTTGGCGGCGAGGGGAACGGCTGGAATATAGCCCTGGGGGGAGTTGAGTGGGACCGCAGCACCCTGCTCTCCCCTTTCCTCGGGAACGCGATGTTCACGCTGGAGAGCTGCTCCCGTTATGCCAACGAGAGACGGGCCTTCGGCCAGCCGATCGGGGAATTCCAGTCCATCCAGAACCGCATAGCCGATATGCGGGTCTATGTAGAAGCGGCAAGGCTGGCCATCTATCGGGTTGCGGCTTCCAAGGACAACGGAGCCAGACTCAACCCGCTGCTCGCCTCCGTCAACAAGATGTACGTGGGCGACAAGGGATTTGAGATGTGTTCCGCCGCCGTGGACCTCTTTGGCGGTTACGGTTACATCCACGAATACCCTGTGGAGCGCGGCATGAGAGATGCGAAACTGGGACAACTCGGCGGCGGAACATCCGATATCATGCGCATGATCGTCGCCCGGGCTATGGTGGGGAGACAGAAATGATCGATTACGAATTGACCAGTGCGCAAAAGGAATTGCGGGAAAGGACAGCCCTCTTCTGTGCGTCTGAAATAGCGCCCTCGGCATCGGCGCTGGACAGCGCACCCCGGGACGAAGCAGGTCGCATCGTGCGGGAGGCCATTAAGAAGCTGGGAAAGGCCGGTTACCTCGATCTCCTTGTAAATGGAGATTTCGTGAGCCGGTGCGTTGCCGGCGAGGAGCTCGCCAGGAGCTGTCCTTCCACTTTCTTTTCCGCCATGTATTCCGGAACGTCATTCGGGTTGGCCATTAAATCATTCGGCAGCAGGGCCCAACAGGATCGTTATCTGCCGGGCATCATCTCCGGAGAGAGAATCGGCGCCCTGGCGTGTACGGAAGACAGCGCGGGCTCGGACCTCTCCTTGATTGAAACCAGGGCCGAACTCGGCGGCGATAAATGGATCCTGACCGGATCCAAGGACTTCGTGACCAACGCGCCTGTCGCCGATTTCTTCCTTGTATCGGCCTGGACGGACCGCGAGGCGGGTTGCGAAAAAGGCTTGTCGTTTTTCGTGGTGGACCGGGGGATATCCGGTTTTGATACTACGGAAACAGTGGAAACGATGGGCCTGCGCGGCGCCCCGGCGGCGGGCATCAGGCTTTCCCGCTGCAGCGTCCCCGCCGGAAATCTTCTGGGCAAAGCCGGGCAGGGTCATGCAATCCTGGGGTGCATCAACGAATGGCTGAAAATTTCCCTTTCGGCAATGTCCCTGGGAATCGGAGTGGCTTGCATGGAGGTCTCGACAAGTTACAGCAAAAGCAGGAGCGCCTTCGGCAGGCCCATCGGCCTTTTCGAGGGCGTGGGGGCCAAGCTGGCAATCATGTTCACCAATAACGATCTGGGACGCATGCTTACCCTGAGGGCCGCCTGGAGCATGGACCGCAGGGAGGCGGAATCATCCGTGCTCGCCTCCTGCGCCAAGCTTTTCACTAGCGAATCCGCAAATAAGACAGCTGACCTGGCCATGCAGGTGCATGGCGGGCACGGTTATATTAAGGGAACTGCAATCGAGCGCCTGTACCGTGATGCGCGTTTTGCCGAGCTTGCGTGCGGGACTTCCGAGATGCAGCGGGCCTTTATCGCCCGTGACAGTTTGAACCGTTAAAAGGCCTGATTGATTGCAGCTGATTTTGATTCCAGGGAAGCGATATCAAAATGAAAAGAGATTACGTGAATTATGAGGTCGAAGGACGTCTGGCCGTGGTGACTGTCGATAATCCGCCGATGAATCCCTTGAGCAGACGGGTCATGCAGGAGCTGGGAGAAATATTTGATGAGATAGAATCCCGTACGGACATCGGCGTTGCCATAATTGCCGGAGGCGGGACAAAGGCCTTTGTCGCCGGGGCGGATATCAAAGGCTTCAAAGATTTCATAGGCAGCCGGGAAGCAGCCTTCGCGAGCTCGCGCGGGATGCAGGCCGTTTTTGCAAAAATTGAAAATTCCCGGGTTGTCGTGATTGCCGCCATTAACGGCCTGGCATTGGGCGGAGGCTGCGAGCTCGCGGCAGCCTGCGACATCAGGATAGGCGGCGACAATATCGTAATCGGCGTACCCGAAGTAAAGCTCGGCCTCATCCCCGGGGCCGGCGGCACGCAGCGCCTGGCAAGACTGATCGGAAAAGGACGAGCCAAGATGATGGTCTTAACCGGAGCTTTCTTCAATGCCGGGGACGCGGTCCGGATGGGCCTGCTGGACAAGGTTGTTCCGGCGGAAGACGTCCTTTCCGAGGCAAAGCAAATCGCCGCCGCTATTCTCGCCAATGCGCCGCTGGCGGTGGAGGCGGCAAAAAAGGCCATAAACCAGGGTATCGAACTGGGCCTCGAGGACGGCATGCTGCTCGAGGCCGCATTGGAAAGTGATTTATTCGTGACAGAAGACTTGCAGGAGGGGGTGGGCGCCTTTATCGAGAAAAGAACTCCCTCTTTTCGGCGCAAATAAAAACCCGCCACCCTTTATCTGAGGAGATACGCAGAAATGACAGATGCAGATATTGTTCTTTATGAAAAGCAGGACGCAATCGCCTTCCTGACAATAAATCGCCCGGAAGCAATGAACGCCCTCAACACGGAGGTCAACCTGAAGCTGATAGAATGCCTCGACAGGGCGGAAAACGAACAGGATATCAGGGTCATAATCCTGAAAGGCGCGGGAGACGCCGCCTTTATTGCGGGCGGCGATATAAAGGAGATGATCGATAAAGACGCCATGGGCGCCCGGAATTATGCCCTGGCCGCCAAGCGGGTCGTAGACAGGATATGGAACTTGAGCAAGCCGGTAATTGCCTCCATTCAAGGTTTCTGCCTGGGCGGCGGCCTTGAGTACGCAATGGCCTGCGATCTTCGGATAGCCTCGGACAAGGCCCGGTTCGGGCAGCCGGAAATAAACATCGGAATCATGCCGGGCAGCGCGGGGACGCAGAGGCTTTCCCGCCTGATCGGAATCACCAAAGCGAAGGAGCTTTGTTTCACGGGCGACATGATCGGGGCGGCGGAAGCGCTCGATCTTGGCCTGATCAATAAAGTCCACCCGGCGGATGCGCTTCTGGAGGAAACGATCGCGCTTGCGAAGAAGATCGCTTCCAAAAGCGCGCCGGCGCTCAGCTTGATGAAATCGGCCATCAACAAGGGAACCGGGATCGACCTCGAATCGGCCTCGCTTTTTGAGATTGATTGTTTCGGCCTGTGTTTCTCAACGGAGGAGCAAAAGCAGGCAATGAACAGGTTTGTCAACAAGAAAAAATGAAGGGGAGTAATTGTATCGAACTGCTGTTGATGAAATAGTTTAAGAGGAGGAGAAGAAGAAATGGTCAAGACGGATTGGATGTACCAGTATAAAAAGAAACTATGTACGGCGGAAGCTGCCGCCCGGGCGGTTTGTGACGACGACTTCATAATGACGCCCCTGTGTCTGGGCCAGCCAAGCACCCTCATACCGGACGCCATCGCCGACCGGAAGGACGAACTCAAAAATGTCGAGTGGCGCTGGAACCTTGCCATCAGGCCCTATAAAATGTTTAAACCTGAATACAGCAGCACCTTCAAGATTACTTCCGCTTTCACCGGAACACCATTTATCCTTTCCCAGTTTCAGGGAATGGGCTATGGGAACTACGCTCCTGCTACAGTATTCTCATCCATAAAGCAGTGGACTTACTACCGCAAGCCGGATGTCATTGTCTGCATGGTCACCCCTCCGGATAAAGACGGGTTTCTCAACATAGGCCCCGACCTGATGTTTTCCAGAGGATTGCTGGAGGGAAAATCAACTTCGCGTGGTTTCGTGGGTGGACCGCGAACGCTCATCGGGGAAGTGAACGATCAATATATTCCTGTGTGCGGCGACGCCAGGCTGCACATATCCAATTTTACCCATATCGTGGAAAACTCTTCAACTTTGCCGGCCTTCCCGTCACCTCAGCCCAAGGATAAGCACAGGAAAATGGCCGAACACGTGGTCAGCCTTCTCAGGGACAGGGACAGCATCCAGATCGGAATAGGGGCCGTCCCCATGCTGATTTCGGACCTTATCGCCCATTCGGATCTGAAGGATATCGGCCTCTTCACGGAGATGCTGCCGACGGGAGCTCCGGTCTGGCAGGAGAAAGGGATTCTGACGGGAAAATACAAAACGTTCCGTCCCGGGGAGATTTCGGCAAGCTTCATCGGCCCGGTGAAAGAATTATTTGATTTCGTCAGGAATAACGAACAAATCGGATTTTATGCAGGTGACGTAATGAACAACCCCGCCGTGATCGGAGCCGAGGAGCAGATGGTTGGAATCAACGGCGCGCTGGAAATTGATATGGCCGGCCAGGTTGCCTCCCTGACATTAGGCAACAGGATGGTTTCGGGTTATGGCGGACAGTCCGATTTTGCCATGGGCTGCCGCATGTCCCGATTCGGCAGGATGATAATAGTCATGGCTTCGGCAACAAAAGACAAAAACGGCAAATTGATCAGCCGCATTGTCCCCAACCTCTCCCCCGGGGCGCTTGTCGGGACCCTTGCCGTCCACGTGGATTATGTCGTGACGGAAAACGGAATTGCCGGGCCGATGGATGGAATGTCTATTGACGAAAGGGCGGAAGCCCTGATCAAGATTGCACATCCCGAGCTGCAGGATGAGCTCGTAAAGAGCGCCAAGGAGAAAGGCCTGTTCAAGTAATGCAAATAAATTCCTGATCAAACGGTCAGGAACTTATCGGAAGAGGATACCGGGGCATATTTGTCGGCCATCACGCCCCGGGACCTCTCTTCCTTAAATAAACTCTCCTCGTGTAAATCCGTGCCGCCCAGCATTACACAATGGGGCAAATACACCAGGGCGAATGGATTTATCACGATCAGCGACGCGTCGTCCCGTCCCGGCGCAGGAGGACCGTCGTCGATCAGAATCATATCCGGTATTTCCTCCGGCCCGTATTTCTTCAAGAGATCGATAAAATATTTGTCCCTGTCCGGCGCGGCAGGGAAGGAAAGTCCTCTCAATCCATCCGTAGCCAGCACGAGCCTTGTGGAGCAGCTGACGGGCAGCATTTCGATTTGAAAGAAACGCTGCGATCGTCCGACCAGCCAGAAATTGTCCCGCGTGAACTGGCATGCCTCGGAGTTACTTAAATCACAATTGATGAGCAGGCTGTCTCCCGTGTGCATGACAATAGAGGCTACCCCTTCGGCCATTCTCAAAAGCAGAACGCCGGTGAAAGTGCACCCGGCGCCGAACGGCATGGAACAGAGCAGTCTTTCCGATTCGGCCGCCAGAATCTCTTTTATCGCTGAAATCTCCGCGGAGCTGAAAATCGTTCCCGCGGGGGCGCGCATAAGTTGCTTCAGTATTTTTGAGAACATCAGCATGAAGTGCCGGGAAGCTGAAGGGTCGCGGTCCGAACCGTCCGAAACCGCGAAAAGGCCGCTCGTGAAATCGAAAAGGGCGCAATCTCCCACTCCGCCCTGGACCTGGAGCTTGGAACTGCCATTGCCGCCTGAGATGCGCCCCCCCAAAAATCCAGGATAACGGACCGCCCGGCGATGCCGGTTCAAAAGAAGCTGTGACTGATAATTGTCCATATGACCAGATTAATATTAAAGCTGTTCAAATTGCTCAAGGAAAAAGATGCAGCAGTTCGATCATTTCATTTCTCCCAAACATGGGACAGATCCTTTCATCTTCAAAATCATTTTATATTGCACAGCGCTTTTACATTATTGATCTTCTCAAGCAAGTCATAGCTGCGGGCAACTTCCACGCGGTTCGTTTCCGGTGTTCCCCCGGCGCAGATAGCGCTGGCCACGAGGTATCCGCCGAATCTCGATGCCGTCAGGTCCTGGATAAAATACAGCAATCTCAGGCGGTCCTCGGTGGGGATGTCGTGCCGCCCCTTAAGATACTTTTCGATGTATTTCCTCGTTTCCTCGTTCCCGTATTCAGCTTCGCCCGGCATGGTTGTGACGATCCCGCCGGCTATTTCCTGGAGGGTACCAAGAAATTCAATGAAACGAAGACGCGAATGGTAGAGACCGGCGTTGGAAATGGAAACATCAGGAATCGGAATACCGCTCGGATGCATGGAGGAATTCGCCACCGCTCCAAGAGTGCAGCCCCAGCCGATTTCTGAAGAGATCATCATGTCGATTATTTTGCTCCTGATGTGGCCGGCCTTGCCCACTCCGTTGTAATCGGCTATGAGCGCCGCTGTCCCGGCTACGATATCCGTCCTGGCTGAGGTGCACGCTCCCTTGCAGATCCGCACGTAGGGGGAAAAATACCGGATCAGGTTTCCAGTAAATTCCCATTCCCCGCACATGAAAACTCGTTCCCAGGGAATAAAGACGTTATCGAAGATGGACAGGCATTCGACAAAGCCGATGTGAGAACTGGCCGGGCTTTCCATCATCTTCGATTCAAGAGGACCTGGAGCCGGCCTCGTAATAAATTTGAGGCCCTTCGTATCCGTCGGGATTGCGAATGAAACGGCGTAATCTTTATCGGCTTCCTGGAGCACTCCCGAAGGGCATGTGAAAATGTAGTGGGTTATGGGCGCATCGGAGGTGTGCGTCTTGGCGCCGTTTACGACTATTCCATCTTTGTTCTTCTCGACTACCCGCAGATATAAATCGGGGTCTGCCTGGCGGCTCGGCGGCAAGGAACGATCTCCTTTGGGATCCATGACGCCCATACAGTAGCGGAGGTCGTTCTTCTGCAATTCGCGGAAAAAATTCTTCAGTCTTCCATGGTAACCGGTGCCCTTTTCTTCATCGATATCGTGTGTGACCGCCCATAAAACGTTGAGACCCGTAATCATGCACATGGAGCAGAAATGACGGGCGTTGTTTTTCTTTAATGTCTCGATGATTCTCCGCACGTCTTCAGGTGTCTGTCGCAGATGGGTCCAGAAACTGACCTTCTCATTAATAAGAGGCGACCAGAACACAAAATCCTTCTCTTTATCCGGATCATTGGCCCAATCGTAGAACTTGCACATCTCTTCGATAGATATCTTGAAATATTTATTGCCGACAACCCCGTCAATTCTTTCTCCCCCGATGTACACTTCAGGGTTCATTTTTCCCAGACTCTCTAAATATTCCTTGCTTGTTTTAATTCCCATGTAATTATTCCCCCTGTTCCCTCTGTTCCCGTAATATTCATACTTTCTCTTCGTTTAAGTTCCTCAATGTACTAACCTGTCACGCAGTCCGGGTGCCGTTACACGGCAGCCCATAATACGGCATAAGCCAGCGACGGCAGGAGATTCCCCACGGGGATTTTCTTCAACTCCAGGATGTTGATGCCGATGGCCAGGATGAGCACCCCGCCTGTGGCGGTGATGGCGCCGAGGACGCGGGGATCCTGCAGAAAAAGGAGTTGCGAGGCCAGAAGGGTGATGGCGCCCTGCACCACAAGAACGGAAATGGCCGAAAAGGCGACTCCCACGCCGAGGGTGGACGCAAAGGCGATGGAGGCAACACCGTCCAGCATCGCTTTGAGGTAGAGGGTGCTTGCATCGCCGACTGTTCCGTCCTGGATGGCGCCGACGATCACCAGGGCGCCGGAAATATACAGAATCGATGCAGAGACAAACCCTTCGACAAAAGTCGAGGAGCCCGAACGGAAGCGCGCCTTAAGCCAACCTCCCAGCCTTTCCACCCTGTCCTCGATTTTCAGAAGTTCCCCCGTGAGCGAGCCCAGGAGGAGACAACCCACGACGGGCAGTATCTCCCGTCCCGACAGGGCCATCTGGAGGCCGATTACTATAACGGCAAGCCCGAGCGTCTGCATGAGGATTTTCTTGAACCTCTCGGGCATACGGCTTCCGACCGAGAGGCCGATCAGGCTGCCGACGATAATACTGCCGCTGTTGACGAGCGTCCCCTTCAAAACGGTTCTCAACGAGAATGCATTTCGCTTATTTCAGCCGGAAATCGACCCGGCTCTCCCTGACATTCTCTTTCTTTGCGGGCGCCGGCCGGCCCGACTCGACGAGGAACACCCGGCCGGGAGCGATTTCCCCCGATTTGAGTATCGCCGCCTTTACCCTCTCCGCGCGCCGTACGGCAAGCAGCCGCAAGTCGCTGTCGGTCACCTCGACATGCGCCATCATCAGCTTCTCCATCTCGGATGCGGGCACTTTCTTGGCCAGGCCGATCAAATTCCGCGGCTTCGGAAATTTCTCGGCCCCAT
This sequence comes from Syntrophales bacterium, assembly GCA_028712885.1. GTDB lineage: Bacteria > Desulfobacterota > Syntrophia > Syntrophales > UBA4778 > JAQTPK01. The sequence goes on from JAQTPK010000003.1 coordinate 31,896, forward strand.
ATGCCATTGCAAGGTATTTTTCGGATTCCTGCGGGAGCACTTGAACCTTTTCCAGCGGGACGGCGGGGTCTTTCCGGCCTGTAATTTCTTTCAGCTTCTGCTCCCTGATCTTCCGGTTCACCGCAGCCCGCTTCAGGCCTTCCCTGTCCCTCTCGGCGTCGACGTATGCCTCTATGTCCATCCTGAGGGCGGGCCTCTCGCGCAGGGCCCTGACGAGCGTATTTATCTTTTCCCGGCCGGCATCGGATAAAGAATAGCTCCCGTATTCGAATTCGATATAACTCAGCTCCTCTCCCCCTCCGGCCAGAGAGGCCAGCAGCGAAAACGGAGCAGTCGCCGCCTTGCCGATCAGGTTCACAATGACCTTCCATAAGATCGGCAGGACGCTGAATTCAGGATCGTCCAGGTCTCCGGAAACGGGGATGTCGAGATTGATCAGCCCGTTCCGGTCCGTCAGCAGCGTCGCGGCGAGCGCGACGGGCGCATTGATGGCATCCGGGCTTTCCACCCGGTCCCCGAACGCGAGCTGGTCTATCATGATATTGTTTCTGGCATCCAGCTTTCGCTTCTCGACAAGATAGGCCACGTCGAAGGTAAGTTTGCCTTTCAGGATCGGGTGCCCGAGATACCGGCTGGCATATGGAGTAACGGGGCTCAGGTCGATATCCCTGAATCTCATTTTGATGTCGGCATAAAGATCTTTTCTGAGGGGGTTGACGGCGCCGGTGATTTCGACGGGAGAGCCCCTGCCGAGATTCCCCCTCAAATCAACCGTCGCCCGCGATGCCTCCGCGGAAGACATCCCCTGAACGCTTCCGGAAATATTGAACAGGCGGGCGGAATAGCTCGGCTTGATAAAGCGGTCCATGAAATCGATCCTGCCCCCCTGGAGCGTGATTTTTCCGATGCGGATATCGCGTTTTTCATCCGCAGCTGAAGGCCGGGCTTTCCCCGCCTCCGCGGCCGGAGCGGAGGCAGCGTCCGTTTTTTCGCCGCCCTTTTTCTCCTCCGCGAATATTTGATGCAGGTTCAGCGACCCGTCGGGATGTATAAGCACCCTGGCGTAGAAATCCGTTAAAGATATGCCGTTGATGCGGAGGAACAGGGGATTGAATCCCGCCTCCGCCTTCTCGAAATAAAGCTGTTTCCAATTGATGAATCTGCTGGAGGTCGCCTTGTCGACGGTTGCGAGCTGCGACACGTAAATCGAGCCGGCGTATTTGAGGCTGGGTTTTCCCGCTTCATCCTGCACGACGGCAAAACGTCCCGCCGTCGAGGCCGCCCCCCGCGTCACATGGATTTTCATCCTGTCGGTGAAATACGGCTGGAAAGCGCCGACAGGCATGTCTTTTACGCTCACGGCGAGATCCATGCGCAGGGGGTCCATATCCACAGGACCCTTGATGGAGACCTCCCCTTTCCGATCAACAATAAACGACAGGTCGATGTTTCCGTCCTTCCCTTTCTCTCCCCCGCCGGCGCACAAATTTGTCATCCGCAGGCTCAGCGGATTAATGCGCATTTTTACCGGCTCCCGCGGAACGCTGTCGGTGAAAGTAATATCTGCGGCGTCCACCTTCACTTCATCGACGCGCGCCTTCAGCGGGGGTTTCTTCTCCGATGAGGCCGGCTTGCCGGTATTCCCCCTGCTGTCATTGCTCCGGGGCGGGGCAATGAGGTTAAGCAGATTGATCCCGGCTTCCCGATCCCTGTCGATCAGGACCTGCGGCGATTGGATAGAGACCTTTGCAATATGATAGTCCGAGGCCAGAGGATCGAGAGAAGTTATTTCCACGTCGGCGGCCGGAAGGCTCAGGATTTTTCGCTTATGAAGGTCCTCCACTTCGACCTTTTTCAGCGCGAGGCGGCCGGCCAGCCTGATCGAAGGCGCCTTTCCCTTGCTCAGAACGAACCTGACGTTCATCCTGGCCGTGAGGAGCGCGGAAACAAGCCGGCAGTTCATCCTGACGGGAATGTAATTCAGGTAAAAGGGGATGTCCGCATCCTGGATATCTATATCGAAGCTCGTCTCCCGCGAGTCGTGGAACGGTTTGGTTTTCGCGGCGAGCTCGTACCGGCGGCCGTTTATGTTTGCGGAAAAGCTGGGTTCCACGTATTCGTCGGCGTCACGGGAAGCAGTCGAAATGAAGGGAATGGAAAAATTCAGCTCGGTGACGGCGTGGCGCGTCTTCATGGGACGGTCGTCGAAGCCGATGCCGCCGTCAACAATTTTGAGATTGCTCAGGAAGAATTCCGTTTTCTTATCTTCCTTTTCTTCATCCGGAGGCGGGATCAGGTCCGAAAAATTGTATGTCCCGTCCGTGCGGCGGATAATATTAACGCGGGGTCGCGTGAGCCGGAGCTCTTTCACGACCAGCGCCCTTCTAAAAAGCGACTGCAGCCCCTCGAAATTTATGTAAGCCTCTTCAAACGCCAGAAAACGCTCCGCCGCGTTCGGCTCCTTTAACGTGAATCCCGTGACAGTGACGGAAAGCGTATAGGGATTAAGCCTGATATTCTCAAATGCAGCCTCGCGGTGCAGGGCGGCGGAGATCTTTTCAACCAGGAGCGGTTTCAGAAAGGAAGGCAATACGAAGATGACCGCCAGGCTTGCAGCGAAAATAAAGGCGGCGGCCCCGGCAATGATCGCCCTGTCCCGGCGAGACAGATTTTTTGCCGCTCCAACAGCATCCCCCAGACGGCTTTTCCAGTCCATGATGAACAGCGATCCTCCTCTCAGTTCCGGGCTTGACGCGCGCCCTCCGACAACAGACGGGCCCGGACGAAGTTTATATGCTCGCGCAGAATATAGAACTGATCCGCAAAGGAGGCGGGCACTTTCATCTTATGCACCGCCCTTTCGATGCTGTCGAGCTTTTCCATGGTCCGCCGGCGCTCATCGGGCGCCATCTCTTCCAGAAGATTCTTTTCGATCATCATCAGCTCGTTATACCACCGGAAAATGCGCGACTTGAAGCGCCAGCGATAAATGGAGGGGATGATGCGGAGTCCGGGAAGGAGGAGCACAATCATCGGCACCAGCACTACGAGGATTCGGTTGACAAAGCTGGCCAGCCGGAAAGGCAGATACCGGTACAGGAAAGTCTTGCCGGATTTGTAATAGCGGCTCGCGTCCTCACTGATCCGGATCTCCTGCTCCAGGGGCGCCGGAAACTCCCCCTTTTGCCGGAAAAGGCTCGCGCCCGAGTGGATCTCGCGCGCCGCCTCGAGCAGCAGGTCGGAGAGGGCGGGATGGAGATCTTCCCGCGCAATCAGCTCCACTGTCGCCGCAACCAGCGATATATCGTGCGGGGGGGTGTTTTTTCCGAAATCGATGGAGCCTTTAGGCAGCGTGATTTTGTTGAGGTAGCGTATCCGGCGCATATAGGCGTCCGCCTGGGTGAAATCGAAGAGGCGGATGCCGGGCGTATGGAGGAGCCTGCGGATGAGTTCGGACGAAACGGAATCGCCCATCAGGAAAACGCAGTCCAGTTTCCCGTCGAGGATCGCCTGCGCGGCCCGGTCGGAATCCATCTCCAGCATCGTTGTGGGACCGCCCGGCTTAATGCCGTTAATGCCGAGGAGCAGAAGCGAAAGAGAGTGCGTGCCGCTCCCCACTTCGCCTATGCCCAGGCGCTTGCCTGCGAACCCGGACAGCAGTCCTATTTCCGAAGGATTCCTGTAGAAAACGAAGAGGGGCTGATAGGAAGTGCTGCCCAGGGAAACGAGCCTGCCGCTTTCTACGCCCTTATTGAACCCGCTCTGAACGAAACCGATATCGACCTTCGATGCGGGATCGGCGAGTCTCCTTATGTTTTCACCTGAACCTTCCGAGTTCAAAACCCGCAGCGTAATGCCGTTCCGCTTCAGGATTTTGGCGTATTTCTGCGCGGTCCGCTCATACCCGCTGCCTTTGGGGCCGCCGGTCATGACAACAGCATCCGGCGGCGCCAGGTAGAAAAACAGGAAGGTTGCGGAAGCCAACGCGACTGAAACCAGGCAGGCGGCGGCGATTTTCGCCGTCCGCCCGAAACCGAGTATGTCTCCCGACATCGATCTTAACTTTGCCGCAAAGAAATCTGCACTGGCCTTCATGGCGGTTTCCCGTCAAGATCCGCCGCCGCCTTTATCGACAGGACGGCCGCAATTTTTCGGATCAATACGCCGAAGTTTATTCAAGCGCCGCACCCAGGCGGCTGTTGACCTGCCTGGCCTCGGCCACCATGCGCTCGATAAGCTCGGCGATGGACGGCTCGTCTTTGATCAGGCCGGTCACCTGTCCGACCGGGAGAACGCCTTCAGCCATGTTGCCGTCCTCCGTCGCCACCCGGATAGCCCTGAACGCATTGGCGAGGAAAGCGAGCTGCCGGGCGTTTTTGACGCCGGAGGCAAGCACCCCGACGAACAGCTTGAAATAGGGAAGGCCCATCTGTTCCGCAATTTCCCGCGAATTGGCGATCGCCGCGGGCAGGTTGAAGCCGCGCTTGACCATCTTTTCGGCCGTGTCGGTCTTCAAGACACGGCAGGGGATCCCGTCGAAACGGGTGGAGAAGATCGTATCGTACACTTCTTTTTCGAGGGACAGCTTCTTGAAATTGTCGTGCAGCGGGCTCTCTTTAGTCGTCATGAACCTCGTTCCCATGGCGATTCCCTCGGCGCCGAGGGAGAGCGCGGCGGCCAGCCCGCGGCCGTCGCCGACACCGCCCGCCGCAATCACGGGGACTTTCAATTCGTCGGCCAGGCTGGGGATGAGGAGGAAAGAGGTGATCGAGTCCCCGTGCGCCGCCGCTTCGTGCCCGGTGGCGATCACGGCATCCGACCCGTAATCCTGAGCCCGCTTGGCATGGCGGGAATTGACAACCGTTGCGATTACCTTGCCGCCGTAAGCATGGGCGCGCTTGACGATCCAGTCTCCCTTGCCCAAAGCGAAATTTATGACCGGAACCTGCTCCTCGAGCAGGACCTTGGCGTTATCGGCGCCGGCGGGCAGGAGCAGCGACGCATTCGCTCCGAAGGGCTTATCCGTCGATTTTCTTATTTCCCGGACAGCCTCCCTCGTCTGCTTGGGAGTCAGCGGGCCAGTGGCGAGGATGCCGAGACCGCCGGCATTCGACACGGCCGTCACCATTTTGGGCACGCTGATCCAGCTCATACCCGACAGCAGGATGGGGTACTTGATTCCAAAAAGTTCCGTTATTCTTGTTTTCATCAGAAAGCTCCTGGTTGGAATATGTATTTTGCCTGTCTGTCCCCGGCATCCCGTCGCGCACAAGCCGCGTGAAACGACTTGCTCGGGACCGATGGACGCAACAGACCGACAGACACAACCGGGGGCGCGGTCTCACCGCGAATGATTATCCGGGGAGGTTGCAAAAGGCAAGGAAATAATCGTTAACAGCAAACCACAAGAAAAAAGTCATGTTTTCCTTCAGAATTCAAGGGGTCTTCATGCGTCCGACAGAGATTGTCTTACAGATCAAAACCGTTCTAAGTAATTTAAATTACAATAGAACCAGATCTAGGCGGCCTCAACGCAAAGAACCAGCGCGCATCAGCTCCGCCTATATAATGGCGCGATTTAATCCTATACCAACTTACATTTTTCTTGACAAGTGAAAGTAGATTGCGGTATGTACACCCCGTAAAATGGAGGTGTTTCTGCTGTGGTTAACTGAAAAAAGGAAAGGCAATCATGAAGAGTACCTGATCCCCATCCTTCTCCCATGGGGATTTTTTGTTTAAAGGTAACGGAGTCTTCAGATGCCGCCAAACCGCCGAAAAACCAGCGGTGATCGCTGGGATCATTTCGAGATCCGGAACCGGATCGCCGCCATTCTCCTGACCGTCGATGACGACCGCATGTATGGAAAAGTGATGGATGTAGTCAGGGATGCATCGGAAAGCCCCTTCGGCGTTTTCGCCTATATCGATGATGACGGTTTCGTCGTCGCCCCCTCCCTTTCCCGTAATATCGGTGAAGACCATCTCCAGTCCGAAATACCGATCCGCTTTTCCCCGGACTCCTGGGGAGATACGGCCTGGGGCATTGCAGTCAGGCGGAAGCAAAGCGTCATTTCCAACAGACCGGGAGGAATCCTGCATGGAGACATCCCGATCACCCGAGCGCTCGTCGCCCCTATCATTTTCCAGGAAAAGGTGCTCGGATTTCTTAAACTCGCCAACCGATCCACCGACTACAACGACCGCGACCGGAAGAATCTTGAAAAGTTGGCCAATTTTATTGGGCCGCCGCTGCATTCCCGCCTGGACAGGAACCGCCGGGAACGCAATCGGGATAAAATCGAAGAAGTCCTGCTGAAAAGCAAAAGCCGGCTCACGGCGCTGATGGGGAATTCCACCGGCATGGCGTACCAATGCCTTAACGAGCCGGATGGGACAATGCTTTTCGTCGGAGGAGAATGCAGAGAGCTTACAGGGTATGACGTGAAGGATTTTATTTCCGGCAGCGTCCGCCTCGCATTTCTTGTTCATGATCATGACGTGGGCAGGGTGTGGGAAGAAATCAGGACCAAGCTGCATAAAAAACTTCCCTTTGAGTCTATCTATCGCATCCGATCGAGGGATTCCGGGAGCAAATGGGTCTGGGAGCAGGGACGCGGACTCTATGACGACGACGGAAAGCTGGTTGCGGTCGAGGGCTTTATCTCGGACATCTCCGAGCTGAAGCATACTGAAGAAGAAAACAGAAAATCTTATTCCCAGATCAAGTCCATGGCCGCAAGGCTCGAGGGCGTCCGGGAGGAAGAGAGAAGGAAACTGGCGAGGACTCTTCACGACGACCTGGGACAGACCCTGGCCGGACTTCGGTTCGATCTTTACTGGCTGCTGAAAAAGATCCCGGAAAATCAGGCCTGCCTGAGGGATAAAATCAGGACGATGATGGAATATGTCGAACCCGCAATTTCGAAGGTCCGCAGCATTTACACGGAATTGCGCCCCTGGATCCTCGAAGAACTTGGACTGATTGACGCCATCGAATATGAAATCGATTCTTTCAAGCTGCGCAGCTGCCTGCGCGTGGAATTTGAGACCCGCTTCGATTTTGACGAACACAGTCTGAGCCGGGAGGAAAAGACTGCCATCTACCGGATAATACAGGAAGCCCTGAAGAACATATACATCCATTCAGAGGCCACCCGCGTCCGGATCAGCCTGACAGAGAATGGCGCGGGGGTCCGCCTGCGCATTCAGGACAACGGAAAAGGCTTCCTCTCGTCGGACCTGAAAAAACCCTCTTCCTCAGGCGTCATGCTGATGAAGGAGCGCATCGCGATTCTCGGAGGGATTTTCGAGCTGTCGGGCAATCCGGGACGAGGAACCATGCTTACGGCCGAAATTCCGGCGGCAGGCCCCGCTGTCTGCGGCAGGTACGGATCGGAAACAACAGGCCGCGTTACGTGAGAAGTCCGCGGCCCGGAAGAAAGAAGCTGAGAAGCTGAGAGGCTGAGAAAAAAAATGAAGATCCGAAGTTGCGAAGATGCGAGGATAGGCGGCGGGGGCTTCTCACCGCTGAGGGGCTGATAAGGTGAGGATTTGACCTGTGACGGAATAAAACCCGTCTCAAAGTCCTTTCCCGCCTTTCCCGCATTTCGCGCTTTTCCCGCCTAAATTGACGCAACAGACGCAATAGACGCGAAACGCAAAGACCCCTTCCCCGCCCCAGGTGTCATTTCGAATCCGCCGAGGCGGATGAGAAATCTTTTGGACTGATTGACTGAAAGATTTCTCGTCGCTTCGCTCCTCGAAATGACATATAGAGTGCTCCTCGACCCCTTGAACCCTCTTTATCTTTTCCCGCTGTTAAAGTTTCCGCAGGCTGGGCCGATAAAAACATAGGGAGAGCTTGTCCAGAAAGAGGCCCGGGCCGATGGCCCCGTTGAAAATCAGGCAATTGATCAAGAAGCAGAATATTGCTGTCTTTGTATTCAGCGCTGCTCTGTTCTTCTACGTCTTTTATCTCGTAATATTTCGTGATTCCCGCCAGTTATGGCCTCAGATCCAGCCCTGGCACCTCTTTCTCCTGCTGGGACTTACCGCAGCCGTGATCCTGGCGGCGTCCCTTCTCGCCCGTAATCGCGTCAGATTCATACAGGAGCTGGAGAAGACCGAACAGGAACTGCGCAGAAGCGAGGAGACATACCGCCGGCTCGTGGAAACCTCGCCCGACGCCATCTCGCTTCTTGACCGGCAAATGTATTTCACGGCGATCAACCGTTCGGGCGCCTTACTTTACGGGGCCGAAAACCTGGCGGAGATGACCGGCAGGAACATTCTCCATTTCGTCGCGGAAGGGGACCATGCCCGCATCAGGAACTCCCTTGAAAACCTGCAGCCGGAAACCGTGGACAGCCTGGAATTTGAAATCTCCCGCCGGGACGGCTCGCGGCTCCCGGTCGAAGCAAGGATTTCCCGCATCGGCCATGACTCCGGCGATATCATCATGGTCACCCGCGACGTCAGCGGCAGGATAGAGGCGGAACAGCTTTACCGCACTCTCATGGAGCGCTCGCTTGCCGCCGTATACCTGATCCAGGACGGACGGCTTATTTTTGTGAACTCAAATGCGGCGACGGCCCTCGGCTATTCCCGACTGGAGCTGCTGAACAAGGATTCCCGGCTGTTCATCCATCCTGAAGACAGGGAGCGGGTAAAAAACAACGCCGTCGAAATGCTGCGCGGGACCCGCAATTCCCCGTACGAATACCGGATCGTGATCAAGGACGGATCAATCCGCTGGATCATGGAAACCGTTACTTCCGTCCATTACTGGGGAAGGCGCGCCGTTCTCGCCAACAGCATGGACATATCCGATCTCAAGACATCCCAAAGCCGCCTTGAGGAGCTCTCCGCGCTCAGGGCTTCGCTCCTCACCTCGCTTCCCAACGCGGTTATCGGGCTGCAGGACCGGCGCATTCTCTTCGTCAACGACGCGGTGGAATCGGTCTTCGGGTGGAAGCCGGAAGAACTGATCGGCCTGTCGACCCGCATTCTCTACAACAGCGACAATGATTTTGAAGAAATCGGGAAGCTGCTGTATTCGAAGCTGGCGGGCGGCGGCAAATCAATCGGCAGCATCGACTTTCCCTGCCGGCACAAGGACGGCCGCATCATCCTGTGCCAGATCATGGGCTCCCGCGTCGAGAGCCCCGGCGGCGGGGACAAATTTGTCATTACATACGTGGATCTGACGGAAAAGCTGGAGGCCCAGGAGGCTTTGCGCTTCTCCGAGCAGATGCTCAGGGATTATGCGGACAACCTTGAAGAGCGGGTGCGGCAGCGCACGGCGGAGCTGGAGGAGGCGCGGATGGAAGCGGAGGAGGCGAATGTCGCAAAATCCGTTTTCCTTGCCAATATGAGCCATGAACTGCGGACGCCTCTCAATTCGATTATCGGCTTCTCGGAAGTCCTTTCCGACCGGCTTTTCGGCGACCTGAACCAGAAGCAGATGGAATACCTGAGCTACATACTGGGAAGCGGGAAACACCTTCTCAACCTCATAAACGACATACTGGATCTCTCCAAGGTGGAATCGGGGAAAATGGAGCTGGAACTGAGCCGCTTCTCCCTGCGGGAAATTCTGCTGGGCTCCACCCACATGCTGAAGGAGAGAACGCAAAGGCACAGGATAGACATTTCCGTGTCGATAGATCCCGGCACTCCTGAAGAGATAGAAGCGGACGAAAGAAAATTCAAGCAGATCCTTTTCAATCTCATCAGCAATGCCGTCAAGTTCACTCCTGACGGAGGGAGGGTCTTGCTGCATGCCGGGATAGAGTTCAGGAAAAAAACGAAACTCGTCAGGATATCCGTCGAGGATTCGGGAATAGGGATCAGAGCCGAGGACATCCCGCACCTGTTCCAGCCGTTCTCCCAGTTCAACACTCCCTATACCAAGCCCCGGGAAGGGACGGGACTGGGCCTCGCCCTGACCAGGAAACTGGTAATTCTTCATAATGGACGCATCGAGGCGGAAAGCGAATACGGGAAAGGGAGCCGTTTCACGTTCTGGGTCCCTGTTTCCCGGGACAACCAAACCGACCAGGCAGCGGACAGGGAAGAATATGAAAAAAATACTGATCGCGGAAGACAATTTGCTCAGCCGGGAGCTCCTGAAGGACATACTCACGTATGACGGATATGAAATCCTGGAAGCGGAGGACGGAGAAACCGCGGTGGAAAAGACCCGGCTCCACAAGCCCGGCCTCGTCTTCATGGATATTCAGATGCCGGTCATGGACGGGTACGCGGCTATCCGGAACCTTCGCAGCGACCCCGTGACGAAGGAAATCCCGATCGTCGTGGTTACGTCGTTCGCAATGAAGGGCGACCGGGATAAAGCGCTTGCGGCGGGGGCCGACGAGTATATTTCAAAGCCGTTCGACACGAGATACATCAGAAAAATCGCGGCGGACGCCGTCCGCGGCGGGAGGAAAAATTTCAGCCATGGATAACAGAAAACCGAGGATACTCTGCGTAGACGATGAGAAAGCGAATCTCCTTCTCCTCCAGGCCGTTCTGACCCCGCGGGGTTACGACGTCGTCCAGGCGCGAAGCGGCAGGGAAGCCCTGGAAGCCGTGCAGGAACAGCCCATCGATCTGGCGCTGCTCGACGTGATGATGCCGGAAATGGACGGGTATACCGTATGCCGGAGAATCAAGAGCGACAGCGCCAAGCAGTATATTCCGGTGGTGATGGTCACGGCGCTCACGTCGAAGCAGGACAAGATCCGCGGCATCGAGGCGGGTGCGGAGGATTTTATCTCCAAACCCTTCGATCAGCAGGAAGTGCTCGCCCGGATTTCCATGCTCCTGAAGATGAAGGAAATGTTCACCCGCCTCCAGTGCGCCTATCTCAATATAAACAGCCTGACCTCCTTCGGCGAGGAACTGATCGGGACGTTCGATCCGCTCAGATTCGATTTTCTCCAGAAGGTCGACAGCATCGTCAACCAGATAATCCGGAAAAGCTCGGACAGGATTGAAAAACCGCTGATGGTCATCGTCGGGGCCAGGCAGGAAAAGGAATACCAGTGGCTCCAGTATGAGGCCTCCTACCGTGAATTGAACCGCGTCAACCTCGAGGCAAGGCTCGGCTCATTCCTGCCGTTTATCGAGAAGGGCAAATCCAAGGCGTTTTTCAGCAATGGGCCCGACAGGGCCGGGCTGGAAATCCAGCCCCTTCTCGACAAGCTCAGGGACCTGAAAATCAAAGTGGACAACATTGTTTCGTATTTAAGCAGCGACCTCTGCATTCTCGCCCTGAACTATGGAAGGGCAGTGACTACTTACGACGCATCGGTCCTGAACAGCATGGTGCTGCAGAGCCTCTTCCTGCGGTCGCTCTCCAACCAGATCCGCGAAGTGGAGGATTCATTCGAATACACCGTTCATGCGCTCGCCCGCTCGGCCGAAGTGAACGAAGACGCCAACCACATCCTGCGCGTCGGGGAATTCTGCGCCGTAATAGCGGAATTGTTGCAGATGGATCCGGAATTCATCAAGTCCATCAGGCTCCAGGCCGCGCTGCACGACGTCGGGAAGCTGCATATCCACCCCGATATCCTGCGGAAGCCGGATCAGCTGTCGCCGGGGGAATGGAGGTCGATGAAGCTTCATCCCCAGTATGGAACAAGGATCATCGGGGACCATTCGCGCCTGAAAATGGCGAAGGATATTGCGCTCACGCATCATGAAAACTGGGACGGAAGCGGCTACCCCTCCTCGCTTCAGGGCGAGAGAATACCGGTCGCCGGGCGCATCGCGGCGATCGCCGACCGCTACGACGCCCTGCGGAGCAAAAGCGCGCACAAGCCGGCATTCAGCCACGCCCAGGCCTGCAAGGTGCTCCTCGAAGGCGACGGCCGCACCCGGCCCACGCATTTCGATCCGAAGGTGCTCAAGGTTTTCCGGGCCCTTGCTCCCAAATTCGAAGAGATCTACGACAAACTGAAGGCCGACCGCCGGCGGGATTAAATTTCCTGAGTCTCAAGTTCCAGGTCTCATGTTGAAAACCGAAAAGCACCGAACGGCCTTTTTAAGAACCCCTCTCCTGTTCGATAACTCGAGACTAGGGACTCGAAACTTAATAAAAAAGCCCAGGCTATTCCGCCTGGGCTTTTTTTATTATTTGTTAGCGGGGGCAGGATTTGAACCTGTTCCATTAGAAAACGGTTTGAAGAAATTACCCTAAATCTTTGATCGACTGTTCGCGGATGATTCTTTCGATGGGCTTCTCAATCGCGGATATGCGCTCGGTAATCAACGACCAGATCGATTTGTAATCCACGCCAAAATAGCCGTGAATAAGTTTGTCGCGCATTCCCGCCATTCTCTTCCAGGGGACCTCCGGATATTTCTCGCGCACTTCTTCAGGCAGATTTTTTGCGGCTTCTCCGATAATCTCCAGGCTTCTTACAACCGCATTCCGCCGCATGTTATCCTTGATGAATGTCTCATAGGTCTGGCCCGCGACAAAAGACTCGATGTCCTTTACCGCATCCAGAATATCATTCAGATAATCCAGCCAGATTCTTTTCACAGATATTGAACCTCTTTCAATATTGCTTTCCCTATATGGGGCTTCAGGGCATTTTTGGAAACGAGATCGACCTTTCTGCCGGAAACCTCGGAAAGCCTTTCTTCCAGGTCCAAAAACCGAAACAGGTCAATCGGTTGCTCGAAAACAACGAGCATATCGATATCGCTGTCGATCCGTTCCTCTCCGCGAACCAGTGATCCAAAAATTCCCAGTTCCTTGATATGAAACTCCTTCGCCAATTCCTTTTTATATTTTTTGATTTCGCTGACGATGCGGTCAATTTCCTTCACGTCCGTACCTCGCAGTGAAAATGCCTTTCATACTTTCCTTTGCAACTGCTCACAGTGGCCGATCTTTTTATAAACTGTTATCGGAATTGCCGCAAGGATTTCCGTACGGCCTGCTTCATTGCGTTATTACATCTCGATTCGCTTTACTATGTCCCGGAAAAACTCTTTCGACCAGACGGCAAGCGATTCCGGATCTCTCACGAAAGGTTCCACTTCTTTCCTGGCCTGATCGATATGCAGTTTCTCGATTGAGCCGTCCAGCAATGCTGAAAATCCTTTTCGGCTCAGTGTTTCACCCTTCTTCAAATGCCCGCTCTGAATCATGCGCTCCTGCAGATGGCTCAAATGAAGTTGAGGGTGATGGGCAATGTACCACACGAGGTCATACCAGTCCCTCCCCTTCACTCGGCTCTTCCACTGCCTGCACAGGACGGCGTGCATATTGCCGGCGAAAAGGTCGGGGAGCACAAAGGTCCTGACCGGAAAGGGGATCGGCTGAAGAAGATATTTATTTTCCGTACCAACCGGGGGGCGGGTCCGTGTCGATCTCCAGCTTGATCTTGATCACCTGTCCTCGGGAAATCTCCCGGACAATGCGCTCAGCTGCCTGAATCACCAGGAGCTGCTTCGTCGTATCAGCCTTCAGAAAGGCCGACTGGATCTGAGTCGTCGCGCTCTTTTCTCTCGCGGTCAGACTTACCTCAAATCCAAAGGACTGGACCTCCTTTTCCAGGGAATCCATGTAGCGGGAAAGATCGAACCCCTCGCTTCGTTTGAGGAGGGAGAAATCGAGGTCCTCCGAGAATCGATCCAGTCAGTAGAGTCTCCGCAGGGCCGTCCCACCGTAAAAAGCAGCCTTATCGAAAAACTTGCTTCTCCAGAGCCCGAGAAGGGCGATCTCCTGGAGAATCTCCCGCAGGGCGCGGACAGTATCCGCCCCAGTTGCAGGGTTGTAACGTTCAAGCATTCGGGCGACGGCGCTGTTCACGACCGGTTCCCTTTCTTGAGCTGCCGGATGACAGCACCCAAGAGCTTCATCTTTCGCGACCGGTAATGCTCCGCGATCTCTTGAATTGTTTCCGGGTTCATCTTTCTGAGTTCTTCGGGCTCTATCCGCAGATTCTCCGTCAGGTACGCCCGCATATCCGACTGCGTGCGCACGGCGGTCCCCCGGTCCTGGTCTATCTTGTCACATAGGGCCTTTTCAGAAACGGCGATCAGAAACGAGCGGCCGTCCTCCAGGGTGACTTGATCAATGCCCGTCTGGTAAGCCTTTAAGGGAATACCGCGATAAGTAAAGAGCCCTACTGGTGTGGTGAACTTCCGGCTCCGCTTAATCGTAACAGAGGTAACGGCCTCAACGCGCTCCGGGATCAGGCCGTAATAGTGGAGAGCATAATCGAGAGAGATACACGAGGGACCGTAAATCATATTTGCCAAGACCTCTCTCGAAAAGGGCCTCCGGGCATACTTGTCTCCGAAGACATAGATTCCCTTCTTGACCCGGATGATCTCCTTTCTCTTGAGGAGCTGCGTTATCCTGTCCCGGGGTTTTTCGTAATTTCGTAAGCTGTCCAGGAGAACCTGGTAATCGAACTCCTCGCCCGCTATATTCCTGCGCAATTCATTTATCATGGCCGGCTGCTCGCTCAGCGAAAAAGATCAGTTTACATAGCACAATCAAGCACAGTATGTCCACATTTTTTAGACATACTGTGCTTGATTATACAGAATGGCTGATTCATAGAGGTCAATACCTCCGTTCCTGCACCTTGCCCTGAGGTGCCTGGAACTGGAAGGAGGTGAACCAGAGAAGGGCAAAAAGAAAATCCATTCACGGGTAAAGGACAACGAAGAAAGACCGGCAGTATTCAGAAGAAAGCTAAATACGTATTACGCCCGCCTTACAGGCTGTCCAAAATTGCTCAGATGCAAGGCGCGCGAGGACGGGAAGCGCAGCGTACTTAAGCGTACGTGAGCATTCCCGCCCGGAGCGCAACGCAGCAGATGAGTGATTTTGGACAGCCTGTAAAATAAAAAAACCCGGCGGAATCGCCGGGCTGTTTTTATTTTTTGGTAGCGGGGGCAGGATTTGAACCTGCGACCTTTGGGTTATGAGCCCAACGAGCTACCGGACTGCTCCACCCCGCGTCAGTTTTAAGTAATAAGCATAACGGATAAGGCCCGAATTGTCAATGCATTATTTACTTTTTCCGATCACCCGGTAAACGTCCCCGCGGCGGCTGATCCCCGGAAGTGAAACCCCGTCAAGCTTCTCCACCTCTATCCCGTCGATTTCCCGGCGCGTGTCCTCGCAGATCAGGATCTCCCCTTCCCCGGCGATGCTCTCCAGCCGGGAAGCGAGGTTCACGACCGATCCGAATACGGTATATTCTTTCTTCCTGTTCGATCCGAAGACGCCGGCCATCACTTCGCCCGTGCCGATCCCGATGCCGATGGAGAGATTGATCCCCCGCCCGGAGAGCTTCCGGTTGACTTCCTCCATCCGCTCCCGCATGGCCAGGGCGCTCAGGACCGCCCTCATCGCATCGTCGCCGGAAGAAAACGGCGCCCCGAAGATGCCCATGATGCCGTCCCCGATATGCTTGTCGAGGGTCCCGTCGAATTCGAAGATGATGTTGTCCAGCGGCCAGAAATAGCACGCGTTCAGCAGTTCGGAGATTTCGGCCGGCCCCATTTGCTCGGCAAGGCGGGAAAAGCCGCGGATGTCGCTGAAGAGGACGGCGGCTTTCCGGTTCACGGGGACAAGCGCGGTCTTTTCTCCCTGCAGGGCCGACAGGACCTGCTCGGAGACAAAGGGCTTCAGCCGCTTGCGAACGGCGCATTCGCGGATCCTTGACCTCAATTCCGAATTGTCAAAAGGCTTGGTCAGGAACCCGTCTATGCCGGCGTTGACGGATTCGATCGCGCTCTCCATGGTTGCATACCCGGTCAGGATAATCCGCGTTATTTCGGGATTGATCTTCTCGATCTCAACCAGCGTCTCGAGACCGTCGATTCCGGGCATGCGGAAATCGGAAACGGCGATTTCGATCTCATCGCAGTTTTCCCTGAGTACGTCCAGTCCGCGGAAACCGTTTTCCGCCTGGTAAACGGAATAACCTTCCCTCTCGAGGACTTTGCGGAGCGATCTCCGCACTCCCTCCTCGTCGTCGATGATCAAAATTCCGGTAGTCATAAGTTTCAGGTTTCAGGTCTCAAGTTGTTAAAGATCGCCTGATCTGTTTCTGTTATGAACTGTCAAAATATTTTCCCTTTAAATCGGCGGCCGAAAAGAGCAAACCGATTTTTAAAAATAAAAAGGAGGGTAAAAACCCTCCTTATACTTAAAAAACTTTATTTTGTTTAAGTTTTACCAGTTATGTTTTCACCCGCACCGGAATACTTGAAACTTGAGACCTGGGACTTGGAACTAATCAGGTCCCCATCTCCCACGAGGTCAGATATTTCTTCTGCTCCTTTGTCAGGGTGTCGATTTTTACCCCCATCGACGCGAGCTTGAGCCGGGCTATTTCGCGGTCGATCGGTTCCGGCACGCTGTAGACCCGGTTCTTGAGCTTCTTCCCGTTTCGGACCATGTACTCGGCCGAGAGCGCCTGGTTGGCGAAACTCATGTCCATGACACTGGAGGGGTGCCCCTCCGCGGCGGCGAGGTTCACGAGCCGTCCTTCTCCGAGGAGATAGATCTTCCTGCCGTTCTTAAGCGTAAATTCGTCGACAAACGTCCGGATCGACCTTACCTTTTTCGATATCCGGCGCAGGCCGCCGATATCGAGCTCCACGTTGAAATGACCGGAGTTCGCCACGATGGCGCCGTCTTTCATCTTGAGGAAATGCTCTTCGCGGATGACGCCGATGTCGCCAGTCAGGGTGCAGAAGAAATCGCCGATCCCGGCCGCCTTCGCGATCGGCATGACCCGGAACCCGTCCATCACCGCCTCGAGCGCCTTGAGCGGGTCGACTTCCGTGACGACGACGTTCGCTCCCATCCCCTCGGCCCGCATCGCGAGGCCTTTCGAGCACCATCCGTAGCCGCAGACGACGAACACCGACCCGGCTATCAGCCGGTTGGTGGCGCGGATAATGCCGTCAAGCGTGCTCTGCCCGGTGCCGTAGCGGTTGTCGAACATGTACTTCGTTTTGGCATCGTTTACGGCGATGAGAGGGAAGCGCAGAACGCCCTCTTCCGCCATGGCGCGGAGGCGGATGACCCCCGTCGTGGTCTCCTCCGTTCCGCCGATAATGCCGTCGATCAGGTCCTTCCGGTCGGAATGGATTATCGAGACGAGGTCGGCGCCGTCGTCCATGGTCATCATCGGCCTGGTGTCGAGAACCGCCCGGATATGCCGGTAATAGGTCTTCGTATCCTCTCCTTTGATTGCGAAGACCGGAATTTTCAGATGCTTCACCAGGTAGGCGGAAACGTAATCCTGCGTGCTCAGGGGATTGGAGGCGCAGACAGCCGGTTCCGCCCCGCCCGCCTTGAGCGTATCGAGAAGGTTCGCGGTCTCGGTCGTCACATGAAGGCAGATGCCCATGCGCACCCCCTTCAGGGGTTTCTCCCTGGCGAACCTCTCCTTTATCGAATTCAGGACAGGCATGCTCCTGCCCGCCCACTCGACGCTGTCCCTTCCCTCTTCCGCCAGTTTGATATTTTTGATGTCGAATTTCATATTTTAGCTTTTACTTCCTTCCTGAGCGTCTTGACCATGTCCGTCTTTTCCCAGTTATACTTGTCCAGGAAGAAGGTCTTGGGCAGCCGCCGGTACATGGCGCTGTCGAGGAGATTGAACTTCTCGATCATTCCCCTCGGAGTGAAGTCGAATACTTTGTGGATGAGTTCTCCAAGTTTCCGGTCGGGCATTTTTCCCGTGCCGAAAGTATTTACATATACCGACATCGGGCGGGCCATGCCGATCGCGTAGGCGAGCTGAATCGATACCCTCCTTGCCAGGCCGGCCGCAACGACGTTTTTCGCCGCATAGCGCGCCCCGAACGCGGCCGAGAAATCGACCTTCTCGGGGCTCTTGTTAACGACCGCCCCTCCGCCGATCTGGGCCCCAGGGTATCCTCCGTAGAACTGCACGACCAGCTTCCTTCCGGTAACGCCCGAATCGGCGGCGCTGCACGAATTCATCGCATTCCACTCGCCGGTGGGATTGAAGAGAAATTCCGTCCTCCGGTCCACCCATTTCCCGAGGCTCGAGAACGCAAGCTTCTTGGCCGTCGCTTCAATGGTTTTGCGGGACTTCGGGGCCACGCGGTAGTCGATCGAATTGGACATGAGGACCTTGGCTACCCGCTTGGGGTCGCCCGTCCTGTCGTCGTAATCGACCGTGACCTGGCCTTTTCCGTCGGGAGCGAAATAAGGTATTCCGCAATTTTCGAACACCCGCATCATCCTGGTGACGAGCACATAGGTCAGCGGGAGCAGCTCGGGAGTCTCATCGCAGGCGAAACCATACATGATCCCCTGGTCTCCGGCTCCGATCTCCTTGTGCTTGCCGAGGTTCGCCCGGGTGCCGATGTTTATGTCCGGCGACTGGGGAATGATGGCGTTCAGGATCCCCATCGAGTTGCCGTTCAGACCCAGCGCATAGTCGATATAACCGAGCTCGAGGACGGTCTGCCGGACGATCTTTTCGACGTCGACGTAAATCCGGGTCGCGACCTCCCCTCCCACAACGCACAGGCCTTTGCCCAGGAAGACCTCCAGCCCGCAGTGGGGCATATTATCGATCTTCATTCCTATCTTCTTCTCTTCATCGATGATGGCGGCGATAATGTTTGCGGCGATGCTGTCCGCGACTATATCGGGGTGACCCACTTTGATAGATTCGGAGGATATGAACATACCCTTGCTCTCCTTTCACACCATATTGATATCAAGTCTCCGGCGGTTTTCGCTTCAGCGCCTCGGAAGGCTCGACAAGCCCGATCGAAATAATCAACCGGAACGCCTCCTCCACGCTCATGTCCAGGTCCACCACGCTCTTTTCAGGAATCATGAGGTAATAGCCCGAAGTCGGATTCGGCGTAGTGGGGACAAACACATTGATGCAATCCTCCGACGTCTTTTCCTGGACTTCCCCCCGGGCCAAACCCGTTACAAAGCCGATTGTATACAATCCTTTGCTCGGAAATTCAACAAGAACGACGCGCCTGAAATTTCTCCCTTTTCCGCTGAAGAGGGAATCGACAATCTGTTTCGTGGGCTGGTAGATATTGCGGATGACGGGGATGCGGTTGAATACGTCCTGCCCCCAGCTGACCACCTTGCCTCCCAGGTAGCTCTGCGTCACCAGCCCCGCCATGAAGATGAGGATCATCGTAAAAATAAAACCGAGGCCGGGAATATGGAAAGAAAGGAGCCTGTCCGGATGAATGCCCGAAGGGATGATGGCAAGGATGTTATCCATCAACCCGATCAGGAATATCAGAACGTAAATGGTGACGCCCACCGGGACAACGACGGCCAGACCCGTCAAAAAGATTTTTTTCAGCTGTTTGCGCATGGAGGAAAAATAGACCCGAAGTAGAGCGCATCTTTAACAAAAAGATGCCGTATTATCAATAAAAAAGGCGGGACGAAGCCGTCCCGCCCGATTAAAAACAAGGCTGAAGAGCGATCATTTCTTCTTTCCCGCCTGCTTCCGCCCTCTGGGCCGGTTTCCGTCCCTCATGTACACGCAGCGGGGAACCCAGCACTTTGCCTTTTCCTCGGCCATGGAGACGTAGCTCGCAATGATGATAATGTCCCCCTTCGAAGCCTTCCGCGCCGCGGCGCCGTTCAGGCAGATGACTCCCGAGTCCCTCGGGCCGCGGATGACATAAGTCGAGAAGCGCTCTCCGTTCGAAACGTTATATATATCCACCTGCTCGAACTGATACAGATCGGCGGCGTCCATCAACGTCTCATCTATGGTAATGCTGCCCTCGTAATCGAGGTTTGCATCCGTTACGGTCACCCGGTGTAGCTTCGACTTCAGCATTGTGCGCTGCATAATAACCTCAAAAGTTCTGAGTTCTGAGTTCCGAGTTATTCAGGGGATGCTCAGCGGCTCCCCGAACACATAGTTATCGATTAGCCGGGCTTTGCCGACCCGGACGGCGAGGGCGATCACCGCCTCGCTCTTTAATGCGTCCATGTCTTTCATCGTGTCCGTGTCGCAGATCTGGACGTAATCGATCCGGGTATGCGGAAAGCTTTTGATGTATCCGGTAACTTCTTCTATTATCCTCGCGGCGTTCCTTTCCCCGCCGTCGTACATCTGTTTTGCCTTTTTCAGGGAGCGGCTCAGGCTGAGGGCCGATTCCCTCTCTTCCGGCTTGAGATAGGTGTTCCGGGAACTCATGGCCAGCCCGTCTTTTTCCCGGACGGTCGGCAGCCCGACGACCTCCATATCCATGTTAAGGTCCTTGACCATCCTCTTAATGGTAACGAGCTGCTGGTAATCCTTTTTCCCGAAAAAAGACACGTGCGGCTTGACGATATTGAAAAGCTTCGCGCAGACGGTGGCCACTCCCCGGAAGTGCCCCGGCCTGGAAAGGCCGCAGAGGTTCCGGGTCACGCCTTCGACGTCGACGTACGTCTGGTAGTTCTCGGGATACATCTCCCGGTCCGGTGGAAAAAGGATCACGTCCGCCCCGACGCTTTCGCACAGCTTCCTGTCTTTTTCAAAATCCCTCGGATAACTGCTCAGGTCCTCGCTCGGCCCGAACTGGGTGGGATTGACGTAAATGCTTATGGTCAGGCAGTCGCCCCGGCTCCGTCCCTCCCGCATCAGGCTGAGATGGCCTTCATGGAGATAGCCCATTGTGGGGACGAAGGCGATGCGGTGCTCGGTGTTTCTCAGGGCCTCAGAGTACTCCTGCATTTCCTTGACGGATTCTATGATTCTCATTCACTTCCCCGGAATTTCAGGCATTTACCGGTCCTGGGGACGCAAAAAAAGCCTGCCGTCCCCGGGACGGCAGGCCTGTTTTCCGTCATTAGCTGCACCTACCTCCGTCCCAGTCCGGCCATGCGGATCCAGGCGGTCAAATCTTTTCCTACCAAAAGACATCGGGGAATGTCAACAACAATTAGCCTCAGGTCTCAAGTTTACACTCGATTTCTGTCTTTATTAAAGTTAAATCCCCCTTCCCCCCTTGAGGCTGTGTCATAATAGGAATCGTCATACCGGCGAAAGCCGGTATCCAGAACTTACTGAAAGTAATGGATTCCGTGCCGCGCTTCGCTTGCACGGAATGACAGAAAAGGAATTGCGACGCAGCCTCCTTTACCAAAGGGGGGAAAGACAGACTACCTATCCTCGCACCTTCGCATTTTCGCAATTTCGATCAGTTCACCATCCCCCTTGCCCCCAGCGTCATTTCCCGGATAGAGCCGCCCGGGCGCACCATCGGGAAAACGCATTCTTCGCGGTCCACCTGGAAATCCATCAGGCACGGCCCCGGATGCCCGAGCCCCTGCCTGAGCACCGGCTCCACTTCGTCGGGCCTTGTCGCGCGGAGACCCAGGATTCCGTAAGCCCCGGCGACCCTGACGAAATCGGGAGACGCCGACATGTCCGTCTGCGAATAGCGCTTTTCGTAATAAAGCTCCTGCCATTGCCGGACCATCCCCAGGTAGCCGTTGTTGAGAATGACGATTTTGACCGGGATCCGGTACTGCATGAGCGTGCCAAGCTCCTGGATATTCATCTGGATGCTGCCGTCCCCGGCAATATCGACCACGAGCCGGTCCGGGAAAGCGAGCTGCGCGCCCATCGCGGCAGGGAGCCCGTATCCCATCGTGCCCAGGCCGCCCGAAGAGAGGAAAGTATTGGGCTCCTCGAAACTGTAAAATTGGGCCGCCCACATCTGGTTCTGGCCCACCTCTGTGGCGATGACGGCGTTCCCGCCCGCCAATCGCCCGAGCGCCTCGACGACATACTGCGGTTTGATTGCGCTTGAGTTTCTGCAATATGTCAGAGGATGATCTTTTTTCCATCCGGAAATTCGGTCGAGCCACTCTTTCCTGTTCCCGTTCCGCGATGTGTTTCCTGACCCGGCCAGAATGAGATTCAACTTTTTGAGAGCGGCTGCGCAATCGCCCACCAGGGGGAAATGGACGGATACGTTCTTGTTGATGGAAGAGGGGTCGATATCGATGTGGGCGATGCGGGCGTCCGGCGCGAAGGTCTCGATCCTGCCGGTAACGCGGTCATCGAAGCGCACTCCCAAAGCGATCATGAGATCGCAATGGCTGATTGCCATGTTCGCGTAATAAGTCCCGTGCATCCCCGGCATGCCCAGCCAGAGGGGGTCCGACCCGGGGAAGGCTCCCAGTCCCATCAGAGTGGAGGTGACGGGGATCCCTGTTCGGCCGGCAAATTTCCGGAGCTCGCGGGATGCGCCGCCCGTGATGATGCCGCCTCCGGTAAGGAGAAGCGGCCGCTCGGCCTCGCCGATCAGGTCCAGAATCATCCTCAGCCTGCCTTCCGGTATTTCATCTTTTGCAGCCTCCCGCTCCGGGGGCGTGGTCCCTGCAAAAGGATCCCGGTCCATTGAGGCGGAGATTACGTCACTCGGCAGGTCCACCAGGACGGGGCCGGGTCTTCCCGTGCGGGCGATATGAAAAGCGTCACGGACGGTCCCGGCGATGTCTTCAACGCGCCGGATCTGGAAATTGTGCTTCGTGCACGGCCGGGTTATGCCGACGATATCGACCTCCTGGAAGGCATCCGTCCCGATCAGTGTCGTCGGCACCTGGCCCGTGAAGACTACCACCGGAATCGAGTCCAGATAAGCATTGGCGATACCCGTTACCGTATTGGACGCCCCCGGCCCCGAGGTCGCCAGGGCTACCCCGACGCGGCCTGACGCCCGCGCGTAACCGTCCGCCGCGTGCACTGCGCCCTGTTCATGCCTGACGAGAATGTGGCGGATGGAGCCCGTCCTTTCCAGCTCGTCGTAGATATCGATTACCCGTCCGCCCGGATAGCCGAAAATCAAAGCGACTCCTTCGCGCTCCAGGCTCTCGATAAAAATCCTTGACCCTTTTTTTTTCATGCGACACCTCCAAAAACAAAAGAGCCGTTACCCCGCCGGGTAACGGCTCTTAACTTAGATGAATACGGTCAGACCATCACCCGGCTCCTGTTGAGGGAGTAACGACTACTACTACGATCCGGAGGATGGATATGGCTTTCATTTTCTATTCCTGAAAAATTCTATAACAGAAGCGTATCGGGAAAATCAAGCACCAAATTTCACTCTTTATCAATCAGTCCAAAAGATTTCTCATCCGCCGCGGCGGATTCGAAATGACATTTAAGACGCGCTCAGGATGGTGCTTTTTTTAAAACACCTTACGCCTTACTCCTCACTCCTTACGTAACACCTGACGCCCAACGCCTGACGCCTGACGTCCAACCGTCTAACGTCCAACCGTCTAACGTCTAACGTCTAAATATTACATCCCGATCCGGCCGCTGATTCCATTCATGGCATCGAGAGAGAGTTGGACAAATTCGTCCAGCGGGATCCCGATTTTCTCGCATTCGCGGATGTATTCCCGGTTTACGGACGCGGCAAACGCCTTCTCCTTCATCCGTTTCACGACCGATTTCGGCTTGACGCTCGCGATTTTCCTGTCGGGATAGACCATGGCGGTTGCGATGATCAGGCCGGTGATGGTCTCTCCGGCGGCGAGCGCGTGCTGGAATTCCGTGCTCCGCGGCGCTCCTGCAGCCGTTTCGTTGTGCATTTTGATCGCGTCGATTATCTCGGGATCAACATTTTTCTCCTTCAGGATCTTCTCCGCTTCGAGCCCGTGCACGGCGAGATCGGCATTGACGATCTCCACGTCCAGATCGTGCAGGAGTCCCGCGATGCCCCATTTTTCCTCGTCCCGGCCGAGCTTCCGGGCCAGTGCCCTCATTACGGCCTCTGAAGCGAGGCAGTGATTTATCATCCTCTCGTTTTTGACGTACTGGTTCAGAAGCTCAAACGCTTCTTCTCTCGATAAAGTCATAATAACCCCCTGCCGTTCATGAAGTAAAATCCCAAATAACAAATTCCAAATCCCAAACAATATCGAATTTCAAAATTCAAATAACCAAAACCCTGGGCAGCGGAGTTCGATTGATTCGCTTTTTGAAATTTGGGATTTCGTGCTTGTTCGGAATTTGGTGCTTGGAATTTGGATTTTGGTAGCATATTCGGCCTGGCAATTCAACTCCCGCGCCGATTGTAACCCGGTTACTTGCCGGGAAACCATTCATTTGACAGGAGTTTCCCTTTAAGGTATTGATTTCTTCATGTACGAGGTGACGATAAAGAGGCATTTTTCGGCCGCCCATATGCTGCGGGACATCGGAGGCAAATGCGAGATGCTGCACGGCCATAACTTTGTCGTGGAGGTATCGGCAAGCGCGCCCGGACTCGGCGAAGACGGGCTGCTCATCGACTTCAGGAAACTGAAGCGCTGGACGGAAGAAGCGATCGGCGCGCTCGACCACAAATGTCTGAACGAACTGGAAATGTTTCAAAACAGGAACCCGTCTTCCGAACAGATCGCCGCCTACATATACGGGTTCGTCGCCGGGCAGGCAAAGTCAAGCCCCGTCCGCATCTCCCGGGTAACCGTCTGGGAGTCGGAAGACGCCCGGGCCTCATATTCGGAACAAATAAAGGGGTCATAGGTCAGGGGTTATGGGTCTGATACCCAACACCCAACACCCAACACCCATTACCCATTACCCATAACCCCTGAACCGGTAGCAAATATGGTTGATGTTCAGAATCTGCGGGACAAAAGAAAAATAAATATCCAGAAGGTCGGGGTAAAGGGAATCAAATACCCGATTATAGTTCTCGACCGGCAAAACGGCGTCCAGCACGTCAATGCCACCGTCAGCATGTACGTGAATCTCCCGCATCTGTTCAAGGGAACCCACATGAGCCGGTTCATTGAGGTGCTCAATGCATATCGGGGTCGCATCAATATAAAGACGTTTAAAGTGATCCTTTCGAAAATCCGGGAAAAGCTCAATGCCCAATCCTCGCACATGGAAATCGAATTCAATTACTTCGTGGAGAAGGAAGCCCCCGTTTCCCATGCCAAGAGTCTCATGGAATACACCTGCCGCTTCAGCGGAGAGACCGACGGCAAAAAGACCGATTTCCTGGTCGGGGTGAAAGTTCCGGTGACGACGGTTTGCCCGTGCTCCAAGGAGATCAGCGAATTCGGCGCGCATAACCAGAGGGGAATGGTGGTTGTGAACGTCCGTTTCAAATCCTTCTTCTGGATAGAAGACCTGATCAGGATAGTCGAGGAATCCGCGAGCGCAGAAGTATTCTCCCTGCTCAAGAGGTCGGATGAGAAATTCGTGACGGAAAAGGCTTTTTCAAACCCGATGTTCGTCGAGGACGTGGTCCGCAGCATCGCCGTCAAGCTGAACAGCGATCCCAATTTCACCTGGTACAGCGTGGAAGCGGAAAACCTGGAGAGCATCCATTATCACAGCGCCTACGCCTACGTTGAAAAGGAATAACGAGCGTGAAACGCGCGAAATGCGGGAAAATACCATAATCGTAAGGCGTAAGGAGTGAGGAGTAAGGTGTTTTTAAAAAAAGCACCGTCCTGAGCGATCTTTAAATGTCATTTCGAATCCGCCGCGGCGGATGAGAAATCTTTGGGACTGATTGACTGAAAGATTTCTCGTCGCTTCGCTCCTCGAAATGACGTATAAAGTGCTCCTCGAAATGACATATTAAGTGCTCCTCGAAATGACATCAGGGGGCTCCTGGTTTTGCTTTACCCAATACCCAATACCCAATACCCATAAAACCCCCTAAACAGAAAGAAGCTGAGAAGCTGAGACAAAAACCCATGGCGGAATAAACTCTGCCTCAAAGGACCTTTCCCGTTTTTTCCGCCTTTCCCGCTCCATGACGCAATGGACCAACAGACGCAACGGCCGCAATGGACGCTTTTCGCTCCTTTCCCGCCCTTCCCGCTTATTTTTCATCCCCGCCCTGCTTCGCCTTCGCCTGCATCATTTTCTCGATAACCGGCGGGAGCGTTTCCGCCATTTTCGCCAGAATTCCTCTTTTTTCACCCAGATTATAAACACAGACAAGACCCTGTTCGTCGACACTGACGAGGCCTACGGGAGAAATCCTCAGGCATCCGCCGGTCCCCCCGCCTTTCCCCTCCCCCTTGCCTTTCCCGGTTCGGCCTTTTTCGTCCGTCCCGCCGCCTTCTCCCTCCCCCATGAATCCTCCGCCTCCCGCGCCGATGCTTATTTCGACAAAGGGAATAAATATCTTCCCCTTCACGTCCATGGGATCGCCGATGACGGTCTTGCTCCGGGCAAGTCCGTCCAGTCTGGAAAAGAGCGTCTCAATCAGCATTTTCACGTGTTCCATTTTTTCTTCCTCCTGGATAGTGCAGATATTATCTCCCGCCCGCTGCGGGAGGCCGCGAAAGCGGCTGCCTGCAAAATTATGCCGGCAAGAAAGATCCTGAGACTGAAGCGGCCCTCAAGGGCGAATTTTTCTTCCGCGAATTCGGGCAGCACCACGACGGGAAGGGGCAGCCAGGAAATTACGGCCGCCAGCATCCCGAGGAGTAATCCCGTGTCCGCCGGGTCTCCAAGGCCGACTGCGACTGTAATCATCCCCTCGGGGGAGATGGAGCGGCAAATTCTCCGGGCTGCACTCAATACGCCCGGGCTGTTGAAAATGAGCGCGGCGATCAGGTCGGGCCCTCCCCCCCGCTTCCCCTTTTTCGCCTGCGTTTTCTTTTTCGGCTTCTTTTCCCTCTTCCGTCCGCCGTTCCGCACCACGAGAAACAATCTTTTCCTCCCGAGGAAGAAGCTCGTTCCCCCGCCGGCGCCGTATTCCAATCTGAGAAAATCCCAGGCCCAGGCGACAAGGATCGAGCCCGAGAATCCTCTTTCGAATCTGCCGCCCGCGGTTACCCGGAAGGGGATGAACAGGATCATCCCGAAGAGGACAATTGCTGAGATGAGAACGGCTGATAATGCAGTCATACGGAAGGGACGGGGGATTTCGGGTTATCGGCGATGCTTTTCATATTCTTGTTTTCTTTATCCTCTGCGTCAAATTATTTCTTCAAAAAAGTTGCACGGAGGAATCAGAAATATTAAATTAAGCGGCTTGAAGCGTATGCTCAAATACCTGTCATAAGGATCGCCGATGCAAAAAGGAATCATCAAAGCCAATT
Organism: Syntrophales bacterium; assembly: GCA_028712885.1. Classification (GTDB taxonomy): domain Bacteria; phylum Desulfobacterota; class Syntrophia; order Syntrophales; family UBA4778; genus JAQTPK01. Next base: position 59,005 of record JAQTPK010000003.1, read on the forward strand.
TCGTCGTATTTATCGCAAGCTTCTGCACGCTGGTCATCGAGCTCGTGGCGGGCAGGATAATGGCCCCTTACGTGGGGGTGTCCCTCTATACGTGGACCAGCATCATCGGCGTCGTCCTAGCCGGCATCAGCATCGGGGCCTACGCGGGAGGCCTGATTGCGGACCGTTTTCCGAGGGCGTCCACGCTGGGATGGCTCCTGTTTCTCTCCGGGATAGCCGCCCTGACCATTTCGCCGCTGACAAATTTTGCGGGGAACGTCCATCTGCAGACATCGCTCATGGTCCGAATCCTTCTCCTGACAGCCGCCATCTTTTTCATCCCCTCCTGCCTGCTCGGGATGATCTCGCCGGTTGTTGTAAAACTGACCCTGAGCAATCTCGAAAAAACGGGGAACGTCGTCGGCAAGATCTATGCTTTCTCCACCCTGGGATCGATCCTCGGGACCTTTGCGACCGGGTTTTTCCTGATCTCCTGGATGGGAACCCGGAATCTGCTGTTCACCATGGGCGCCATCCTGATCGCCTCCGCCCCCGTTTTCGGCGGGGGATTCATGAAAAAGAAATTCTTCGCGGCTTTCCTGGCCGTACTCGCTCCGCTCCTCTGGGCGTTTTACGGCCATGCCTTCCGCGCCCCGGTAGACAGCTCGACCTATTACTTTGAGGAAAGCGATTATTATACGATCAAGGCGAAAAAGCACCGGACACGGGACAAAAAACGGATGGTTGACGCCCTCGTGCTCGATCACCTGGTCCACTCCATCAACGATACAGAAAACCCCTTGTACCTGGATTATGAATACATCCGCATGTATGAGGAGTTCGTCAGATGGCACCTGGGCGGCAACAATTCTCCGCGCGCGCTTTTCATCGGCGGAGGCGGTTATACCTTTCCCCGCTATCTTGACGCGAAATACCCGGGAGCGGAAATCGACGTGGTGGAAATCGATCCCGCGGTAACGGAGGCCGCGTACCGATACATGGGGCTTTCACGCGACACAAGGATACGCTCGTTTAACGAGGACGGGCGGTGGTTCGTAATGAACTCCCGTGAAAAGGGCAAATACGATTTTATCTTCGGCGACGCCTTCAACGACCTGTCGATCCCCTACCACCTGACCACGCTCGAATTCAACCGGATGCTGGCGGACCTCCTGAAGCCCGACGGCATACTGCTCGCCAACCTGATCGACAGCTATGAGCGGGGCCTGTTCCTGCCCTCGTACATCCGCACGCTGGAGGAGGTATTCGGCAGGGGCAACGTTCATCTTGTCTCGCGCTCCCCGAATTACCGCAAGCTGGGGATCAGCACTTTCATTATCATCGCGAGCAGGAAACCGCTGGATATCAGTGACTTTAATGCGGCAGTCACGGTTCAAGCCGGCGCCGGAAAAATGTCGTTTGTCATCCCGCAGGAAGAGCTTCAGCAGCACCTCGCGGAGCGGTCCCCCTTCGTCCTCACCGACGACTATGTTCCCGCAGACAATCTGATTGCGCCTATTTTTGAGGAGAGGTTCGGGTACGCTAAAAAATAGAAGCTGAGAGGCTGAGAGGATCAGAACCTGAGAATCGGGGAACCCTGGCAAGACGAGGGGCCGGAAATTCTGAATTGGCCTGAAACACCCTCGATGGGTCGAGGGTGTTGAATCAGGTTCATTGAAACCGGCATTTCTGGATGCCGGATCAGGTCCGGCATGACACTCAATGCCGTCATTCCGGCGGAAGCCGGAATCCAGACCGTATATAAGCGATGCGTCCTTTCTCAGCCTCTCAGCTTCTCAGCCTCCCAGCTTCTGCCGGATCAGGTCCGGCATTGGATACAAGGTCACGCTCCGGTTCGTCCGGCTGCTGCTCACACTTCTTCTTTTTCCAGAAAGGCGGCGACCATCCCCGGAACCCCCTGCGCTTAAGGTTTTCCTGCCAGTCGTCGAACGTGTCGTAAGCGGCGGGAACGACCACGAGCGTGAGAAAGAGCGATGTCATCAGCCCCCCGATGACAGCTATTCCCATGGGCGAACGGGTCTCCGCTCCTTCCCCCAGGCCGAGGGCGACCGGAAGCATCCCGAAGACCATGGCGAACGTTGTCATAAGAATCGGCCGCAGCCGGACGGGCCCGGCCTGAAGGATGGCTTCCCTTCGCGACATCCCCCTCTCTCTGAGCGTGTTTGTGTAATCCACAAGAAGGATCGCATTTTTCTTCACGAGTCCCATGAGCAGAATCAAACCGATAAAGCTGAAAATACTGATGGTCTTGCCCGTGATCAGCAGGGCGCCGAATGCGCCCACAAAGGAAAGGGGCATGGACAGGAGCACCGTAAACGGATGGATGAAGCTTTCGAACTGCGCGGCCAGAACCATGTAAGCCAGGATGATCCCGAGGATCAGGGCAAAAGTCAGGTACTGGAAGGACTCCCCCATTGTTTCGGCGGCGCCTTTGTATTTCGGGATGTAGTCCATGGGGAGAATTTTGGCGGCGATGCCGTTAAGCTCGCTCATCGCCTGGCCGAGCGGCTTGCCCTCCAGGCTGGCGTAGACGGTAACGGCGCGCTGTCTGTCCACCCGGTTGATAACGCTGGGACCGCCCCCTTCCCTTATATCAACTACATTGGCAAGCTCCACCAGCCTCCCGTCTCCGGCCCGGACATAGATCTTCCCGAGGTCGCCGGGGTTCATCCGGTCCGCGGCGTTAAGCCGGACCCGCAGATCGTAGCGCCTGCCCCTCTGTTCGTCCTTGTATTTGGTAACTTCCAGCTCGCCGCTGATCAGCAGGTTCACCGCCTCGGCGATCGTGGCGACGCTGATGCCCAGGTCGGCGGCCTTGTCCCGGTCGATGTGAACCTTCAATTCCGGCTGGCCTGATTCCAGCGAAGTATCGACATCGACTATCCCGGGGAGCTTGGATAATTCCGAGACTATCTGCCGCGCATACGTCCGCAGCGCGGTGAGATCGCTGCCCCGGATGCTGTACTGGATAGGCACGTTTCTCACGCCGCCTCCGATCAGGGACACGTCTTCCGCCGTCCCTTTCAGGCCCGGGATTCCCAGAAATTTCTTCCTCAGATCCTTTTTGACCTGCTCCTGGCTTCTCTTCCTCTCCGACTTTTTTTGCATGCTGATGAAAAGGATGGCCTTGTTGATCTGCACGGTTCGCCCGTATCCCTGGATATAAAACGCCGTCTTTATCTCGGGGGTAGTCCGGACGATCTCCTCCGCTTTGCGGAAAAGCTCGTCCGCCTTGTCCACGGAATAGTCGATGGGCGCCTCCAGCCTGACCAGGAACTGGCTCTGGTCTTCCGGAGGAACAAACTCTTTCCCCATGAATTTGGTAATGAAGATGCTGAGGACAAAAATTCCCACCGCCAGGAGAAGCACCTTTTTCCGGTGATTGAGGGAAAGCTCGAGCAGAACCCGGTATGCGGATTCCGATTTCTTATACCACCGCTCCCACCAGTCTCCGAGCCGGAAAACAGGCTCAAAACGCGTCGGTTTGCGCGTCTTCGGACCATGCTTCTGCTCGTGCGCCTTCAGATAAAGCGACGCCATCATGGGAGTAAGGGTGAAGGAGACAAGCAGCGAGACAAGAACGGAGAAAACGACGGTCAGGGCGAACTGAATAAAAAACCGGCCGATAATCCCTTTCATGAAGGCGACGGGCAGGAAAATGGCGACTATTGCCATGGTGGTCGCCATGACGGCCAGGCCTATCTCGGAGGTGGCGAAGGAGGCTGCTTCGCGCGGCGACATGCCCTCCTCGATGTGCCGGTGGATGTTCTCGATGACGATGATCGCGTCGTCGATGAGAATCCCGATCGAAAGGGAAAGGGCCAGCATGGTCAGGTTGTTGAACGTAAAATTAAACGCCTTGATCAGGGCGAAAGTAGCGATGACCGAAACGGGCAGGGCGAGCGCGCTGATGAGGGTCGTCCGCACGTTTTTAAGAAAAATGAATACGGCCAGAACGGCCAGAATGCCGCCGAAAATGAGATGGTGCTGGACCTCATTGATCGACCTGTTAATGAAGGTGGACTGGTCGAAAGCGATCCCGATGTCCATCCCGGGGGGAAGGTTCTTTTTTATGTTTACCAGTTCCGCCTTGACCCGGTTTACGACTTCGACGGTATTCGTCCCCGACTGTTTCTGGACTCCCAGGCCGACGGCGGGCATGCCGTTGAACCTGGCGATGGTGCGCTTTTCCTCCATCCCGTCTTCGGCCCGGCCGATATCGCGGAGCCGGACGGGCGCGCCCTTGTAGTACGACACGATCAGATCGTTGAACTCGGGAACCTTCGCGAACTCTCCCTTTATCTTCACACTGTATTCTTTGGAAACGCTCTCGATCCGCCCGCCCGGAAGCTCGATATTTTCCCTCTTCAGCGCGTGCAGGACGTCGCTCGGCGCCACCCCGTACGCCCTCATCCGGTCGGCATCGATCCAAACCCTGACCTGCCGGAGACGGAGCCCGTACATCCGGATCGCGCCCACCTCATTGATGCGCTGGAGCTTTTCCTTCAGGACCTCGTCGGCATACGTTGAAAGTTCCCGGACGGGCTTGTTCCCCGTGAGGTTGAGCCAGATGACCGGATTCGCGTCCGGATCGACTTTCTGGATTATCGGCTCGTCGATATCAGTCGGGAGCTTGGAGCGGATGGTCGAAACCTTTTCCCTGACGTCCTGGACCGCCAGATCGATATCGCGCTCGAGAACGAACTCCACGGTGACGACGGCGGCGCCCTCCACGCTCATCGAGGTGATCGTCTTGACGCCGTTGATCGTATTCACCGCCTCCTCGATCTTGTCCGCGACGTCGATGTCCATGATCTCGGGGCTGGCGCCCTTCAGGGTCGTGCTGATATTGACGATCGGAAAGTCGACCTTGGGAAAGAGGTCGACCCCGATCCCGGGGTAGCTCACGATCCCCATCACCACCAGGGCGAGAATGAGCATTGTGGCGAAAACGGGGCGCTTGATGGAAGTATCAGCGAGCCACATTGACCTTCACCCCTTCCGCGAGATTGTTCTGGCCCGCGACAACTACCGTTTCTCCGGCCTTCAGGCCTTCCGTGATCTCAATCAGCTCGCCGTACTTGCTTCCGGCCTTCACTTTTCTCTCCCGGGCGCGGTCCCCTTCCACCAGAAAAACCTTCATCTCGGATTCGTCGTAGAGGATCGACGTGATCGGCACCATTACCATCTCCCGCGCTGCCCCCGTATACAGGACGACCCGCGCGAAGAGACCGGGCTTCAGAATACCTTCACGGTTGGGGGCCAGCGCCTCCACCTGCATCGTCCTCGTCTTCTCCTCCAGATTCGGGTAGATGATATTTACGCGGGCGTTGAAGTCCCTGCCGGGCAGAGAATCGACCCGGAACTGGACGTCCTGTCCGATCTTTATCCTGCCGACGTCTTTTTCCGTGACCGAGAAAATAAGCTTGACGGGGTCGATCCGGATCAGGGCGAAAAGCGGGGTGCCGTTGCGGACATAATCACCCGCCGAAACCTTTTTCTCCTTTACGAATCCCTGGAGGGGGGAATGGATTCTCGTCTTGGCCAGCCTCTCCCGGGAGAGCGAAAGGGCCGCTTTTGCCCGGTCGACCTCGGCATCGGCCAGCGCCAGGCGGGTAGTGACGTCGTCGAACTGCTGCTGCGTCACCAGCTGCTCCTTGTAGAGGGAATTTTTCCGCTGGTGCTCGATTTTCGTATTGGCCAGTGAAGCCTGGGTCTGTTTCAGCGCGGCTTCGTTCCTCTGCGCGTCGAGCCGGTAATCCGTATCGTCGATGCCGGCGAGAACCTTGCCCTTCGATACGGGCGACCCTTCATCCACGTAGATTCTGGTGACGAGCCCTTCCAACTGGCTGCTGGCGACGACTTCTTCAAAGGCCTTCAGATTCCCGATCGCGTCGACGAACGGCCGGAAGGATTTGATCTCCGCAGCCTGGACCCTGACGTTTATAACGCGCTCCGCGGGTTTCTCCTCCTTCTTCCTGCATCCGGAAAAAGCCCCCGGCGCAAGGAGCAGGCATAAAATAATAGCCCAGACCACATTTTTCTTCTTCCGTTCGAGCATCAAATGCCTCCTCACGTGATATGAAGGGTTCAAGGGTCCCTATAAGTTCGCTCAAATCCTTGACCCCTTGAACCCTTGATCCCTTGAACCCTGTATTTCACTTTCTGCTTTTCACTTTTGCCATTTACTGTTTAAGCGCGGTTTTCTGAATCATTCCCGTCGTCCTGTCCAGCCTCAGAATGGCCAGCTGGTAGCTGTACATGGCATCCGCCATCTGCCGTTCCGCGGACAGGAGAAGATTGTTCGCATCTATGACGTCCAGGCTGTTTGCCAGGCCGAACTCGAACTGTTTGGCAACCGCATTATAATTGTCGCGGGCGAAAACCACCTGGTCTCCCACAAACTTGAGGACCCCTTTTTGCGTCGAGAGGTCGAGGAAGGCGCTTTGCACTTCGACTTTGATTGCCTTCAGGGTATCGTTGAACGTCATCTCCGCCTGCCGTTTCCTTGCCTTGGCCTCGTTCACCTCGGCAACGCGCAGGCCTCCCTCAAAGAATGGGAAATTTACGGCGGCGCCGACATACTTGCTTTCCTTGTTCGTGGTTGTGGCCGCCGGAACCTGATCCAGTCCTGAATAAACCGCAGAAAGGCTGATCGTCGGCCAGTACGCCCCCCTGGCGTAATCTATCTGGTCTTCCGCCATCTGCTTCTGCATTTCCAGGCTCTTCAGTTCAGAACGGTTCCGCAAGGCCTGTTCCTGGAAACTCTCGACCGGGACCAGGGACGGGTCTTCGAACGTATCCTCTTTCACTCCGAACGGTCTTTCCAATCCCACAACGCGGGCAAGGACGTCCCGGGCCAATTCAAGAGCGTTCTTTGTCCTCTCCCGATCGGAGAGGGCGCCCGAGAGCTCCGCCTCCGCCCTGAGGAGGGTTGTCTTGGTGACTTCGCCCACGCGCAGCCTCGTCTTCGCGGCGTCCCGGTACCGGGTCAACCGGTCGAGATTCGCTTCCGCGATCGCCAGGCCTTTCTGCGCCCGCATCACGTCGAAATATGCGCCGCAGACGATCAGCAGGTAATCGTCCCGGACGGACTGCAGCTCGTACCTGCTCCTGGTTATATTCAGCCTGGCCAGGTGCAAGGCCGTCCATTCGCGCATATTCATGTAAAATGACTGGTCGAGGCGCACGCCCCACGTGGCCAAGTCGCTGGGTTGAATGACTGTAGGGGCGCTGGTGGGCGTGACGCCGGACGTCAGTTTCGCCTGGTCGTAAGCCGTATAGGTTGCAAAAGAGGTAGCCCTCGGAATGAGCGCGGAAATAGCCTTTTTTCGCCCCTGCTCCGCAATGAAGACGTTCTCCTCCGCAATCCGGACCCTTTCGGAGCGTTCGAGGGCTATTTTGAGGAGGTCGCGAAGCGAATATTCCTGGGCGGGAACTGCCTGGGGGAGAAAAAACAAAAAAGCGAGGCCGGCGACGGCCCCGACAACCGCTGATATCATCTGCCTTTGGTCCATCTGTACTCCGCTTACCTCCCGCACTCCCATAATGTTATCTTATCCTGCGGCAACAACCTGAAACGCATTGAAGCAACCGTCCTTGAATAACCAGAAACCGGAAACTCGAGACTCGGGACTCGGGACTCGGGACTCGGGACTCGAAACTATCTACAGCTTCCCCGAGCGGAAGATGGCGATAACGAGCCAGATTCCGAATATCCCGGCAACGGTGAATCCGGCCAGTCCGATTATCGGAAAACCGAAGAGATAAGGCCCGATATCGGTGGCAATGATCAGCGACGATCCGATAATCAGGGAAGATATTATCAGGGCGAACGCGATCCGGTTGGAGGACCTGTCCATCTCGAAAATCAGGCTTTCGAGCCCCCTGTGCTCGAAACCGATCTGCGCCTTACCGAGACGAACCTGGCTCAGCACCGCCCGGACTTCGGCCGGAACCGAGCGCACATGGTCCAGCCATTCCTCCCCCGAATCGACCAGTCCGGAGATAATTCTTCCCGGACGGTAGCGCTCCGCCTTTATCCTGCGGATGAAGGGGGCCGCTTTTTCCGTCATGTCGAAATCGGGGTCCATCATCATTCCCAGACTTTCCATCTGGGAAAGCGTCTTTATCATCAGATACATGTTTTCGGGCAGGATCAGCCTGTGTTTCGAAAGGATGCCCATGAAATCCTGCAGAAGACCGGCGAGCCGGATCTCTTTCAGCGGCCTGTAAAGATGGATTTCCATGAAATCCCGTATATCGCGCTCAAGCTCGCCGAGGTCGGGCTCCTGTTCCGTCTCGACTATCTTGAGCAGGGCGGCAACGGTCTTTTCCTCGCTCTTCTGCACGTACCCGTATACCAGGTCCGCGAAATCCTCGCGCGACCGCCGGTCCACGTAACCCATCATGCCGAAATCCAGATAGCAGACGATGTTTTCCGGCAGCACCACGATATTTCCGGGATGCGGATCGGCGTGGAAGAAGCCGTGCTTGAATACCTGTTCCAGGACAAGATCCGCGCCCCGCTCAGCGATTGCTTTCCTGTCGAGACCGGCCTGGTCCAGCTTCAGGATTTCGGAGATCTTGATCCCGCTCACGAATTCCATCGTGAGCACCCGTTCCGTTGAAAAGGCCCGGTGCACGGCGGGGACACGGACCCGGTGGTTGTCCTGAAACTGCCGGGCGAAGCGCTCCATGTTTCCGGCTTCCACCGTATAGTCCATCTCTCTTTTGATGATCCGCGCAAATTCGTCAACTATGCGGACAGGCCGGTAAAGCTTCAACTCCGGGATGCGCCTCTCCGCCAGGCCGGCAAGGTCCCGCAGTATCTCAAGATCGACTTCGACCGTTTCCCGGATTCCGGGCCGCTGGATCTTAACCGCCACTTCGCGGCCCGCGGGCAGCCTGGCCCGGTGGACCTGCCCGATCGAGGCCGCAGCAAACGGAGCTTCTTCCATGCACTCGAAAACGGCGTCAAGAGGCATACCCAGTTCCGCTTGCACTATTTCACGGACATCTCCGAACGGAAACGGAGGGACCTCGTCCTGGAGTTTGGAAAGCTCCGCAACGAGATCCGCCGGCACCAGATCGGGCCGGGTGGAAAGGATCTGCCCCATCTTGGTGAAAGTCGGTCCCAGCTCTTCCATAACCATCCGCAGCCGCTCGGCCCTGCCCTTCCTGTCCATCCGGAGACTTTTCCCGGACATGGTCCGTACCCCGAGATCCACCGAGTGGCCGAGCTCGAGGCGGTTGATCAGGTCGCCGAAACCGTGGCGGAATAAAACGCCCAGTATCTGCCGGTATCTCTGGATGTGCCGATATGTCCGGAAAATTACGCCTTCTCTGCGGATGCGCATCGATCTGACCGGCTGTTCTAATCCTTCCCCTGCACCGGCGGGCTTGTTTTTTCCAGCCGCTCGACTCTCTCCCTGAGTTCGAGAATTTCCTTGCGGGTCGGAATGTTCCAGCGGGTAAGCGTATCCTCCACGATCTTTTCCATCCGCGCTTCCATGTCTTTTTTCATCTCCATGGACCGCTTGAAGAGATCGTCCACGAGTTCTCTTCCTTCTTTTTCCGTCAGTTCCCCCCTCCGTACCAGATCGTTGATGGCGCTTTCCATCTTCTCCCTGGTCAGGGAAGCGAGACCGGCTCCGATGAGAAGAGTCTTTCTCAAAATTTCCAGCATGGCTGTACCTCCCTTGATAGGCATTGGGCATTGGGCATTGGGCGTTGGGTGTTGGGCTTTGGGCGCGGATCGCGGGAAAAGCGGGAAATGTGCGAAACGCGGGAATCCCTCTGCCCGTCAGGTTTGTACCTGATATACTAACATAATTGAAACGCCTAACACCTGATACTTAATTCCTGACGCCTGGCGCGCTTGAAATCCCCATCGCCCGCTCGAGCCTTGCGATCGCGATCCGGTAATCGCTGATCGCCCCGAAGTAATCGGCCCTGGCCCTTGCCAGCAGGGTCTGGGCATCTATGACATCGGTCGAGGTGGCTATATGCTCCCGGTAGCGCTCCTGGTTTATTCGAAAATTTTCCTCGGCCTGGCCGATGGCCGTTCGGGTTACCGAAATCCGTTTTTCCGCCTCTCTCATGGAAAGATAGGCATTCTTTACTTCCAGCGCGATGCGGTCCTTGAAACCCGTCAGGGCGTCGGCTGACTGTATTTCGCGGCTCAGACTTGCTCCCACCCGGTACCTTGTTCTCCCCCATTCCCAGAAGTTCCAGCTCGCCACGGCCATGACATACCAGTTTTCCGTGTCCCGGAACGGGGTCCCCGCCAGATCGGGGCCTTCCCCGAATTTGGAATAGTTCCCCACCAGATTGAGGTTGGGGAAATATTCGCTGCGGGCAAGAGTCACTCCCGTCTTTGCCGCTTCGGTCCTCAAGGCGAGGGCCGTTATTTCGGGCCTGTTCTCCATGGCGGTCTTCAGGCATTCCGAGAGATCCTTGGAATAAGGCTCGTAGGAGAGCATGTCCTCTATGTCGACCGGCTCATTGACGTCCCGGCGCATGACCGTATTGAGCTGAGCTTTCGCCAGATCCACATCGTTTTCCGCGCGGAGCAGGTTCTGGGCGCCGTTGGCGAGCTGCACTTCGGCCGTGAGCAGGTCGTTTTTCGGTATCAGTCCGACGGTGAAGAAATTCCGGGCGACATTCCTGTGGGATTTCAACTGCTCCACTGATTGCAGGGCTACATCGCGGATTTTCTCCGTTTTCAGAATAGTGAAATAAGCAACGGTCACATCCCTGATCGTATCCTGGACTGTGGCCGTCTCCTCCCGGCGGGAAATGTCGGCTTCCAGGCGGCTGATCTGGTAATTGGCGAGAATGCCTCCGCCGGCGAAGAGCGGCTGCCGCATTTCCACGGACCACAGGTAATTCTCGCGCGTGCCTGTCGTTACCTCGCCCAGCGAGGGGATGGTCATGTGGGGCGGCTCGTTCAGATGCGTGTAACTGTATGACGTGCTGAAGCGGGGCAGGAAACCGGTAAACGCTTCCTTTCTCCTCGACTCGGCGGCCCGGGTCCCTTCGGCGGCCGAGTGGACGCTCACATTGCGGGAAAGCGCCTCACGGATGCTTTCTTCGAGCGTCATTCTCGCCGCTCCCGGAGCGCCGGCGGGAAACATTGCCGGGGCAACAAGGGCCAGCACGGCCGCGATCAGTATTTCAGGTCTTCGCATCCGCAACACCTTTCAGAAACATATCGACGAGAACGGTTTTTCATGACGGCATAGATCGATTCCTTGCTGTCGAAAACTACTCTATTTACTTGTATTGTCAAGACTAATCTATTTCCCGGAAACGGCGAGCGCCTGTTTGATCTTCTCTTCCAGGTTACGGCAGGAGATACAGGTGATATTTCCCCGCGAGTCCACGAGGATGCGCATCGGAACGCCGACAACCCCGTACATTTCCGCAACATTTCCTTTCGCGTCGACAAGGGTCGGGTAGGGGAGTTTCCATTTTTTCGAGAAGGAGGCCGCCTTCTCCCGGGACTCGAGAATGTTGACATTGAAAAAGACCAGCCCGCGGTTCGCGTATCGCTCATGCAGCTTCTTGTTTTCGGGGATCTGAGTCCTGCAATTCGGGCACCACGTCGTTCCGAATATAAGGAGCACCGGCCTGCCGCGGAATTGGCTCATGCGGTATTCATTCCCCGCAATATCCCGCAAACTGAAATCCGGCGCAGGCAAGGCCTGCTGGCCGGCCTTCCCGGCAAAGGAGGGGGGGGCGGAAAAGACCTGCCCCACCGTCAATAATGCCAATGCAGTAATTAGAGCTGTTTTTTTCATGTTATCTCCTTTTCGAGCGCAAGGCTCGTTTTGCAGTTCGAAGTTGCGAAGATGTGAGGATAGGAGGATAGGAGGATAGGAAAGTTAACCACTTCCTCTATACTTTTTTTCGCAACTTCGCATCTTCCCATCTTCGCATCTTCGTCTTTATACCCATGCCTGACCCGCTACGATCAGAAGATATTCTCCGATGCCGATAAGGATGATCCCTCCCGCTTTCTGGATCAGGTTGAGCCAGTTTCCGCTCCTCGGCAGCGCCGCCGCCAGACCGGCAAATGTCCCCACGATCATCAGCAGGGTCCCCATGCCCAGGGCAAAGACAAAAAGCAGCCCCATTCCCAGCGGGACATTCCCGCCCCCGGCAACAAGCATGAGCAATACGGCAAGGATAGGAGTGGTACAGGGGCCGACCAGGAATCCGGATGTCGCCCCGAGAAAGAAACAGCCGGCCAGCCCCGAGGCGCGCGCCGGCCGGACTTTATCCAGGACGCCCTGGAGGGAAAGCGGCAGATGAAACACATCCAGCATAGACATTCCGAAGAGAATGCAGATGTTCGCCGCGATGAAATGAACCCACGGATTCGCCTGGATCTGTCCGAAAACCATTCCGGAAAGCGCCGCAAAGCCGCCGAGGAGAGTATAAACGATCGCCATGCCGAGAACGTATGTCCCCGACATGATGAAGCCGGCGGTTCGTGAATTTCCCGCCTTTCCTCCGACATAGGCGACGAGGATAGGAATGACCGGGTATACGCATGGGGTGAAGCCTACCAGTACGCCTCCCAGGTATGCTGCCAGAAAGGCGGTGAAAGAAGCCCCCTGCACATACGTCTCAAACTGGCTCAAGAAACCTTCCAGCACACGCAAGCTCCCCCGCGGAATGATACTACTATAGCCGTTTCAAGTTCCGGTTTCAATACGGAAACCCGAAATCATGAAAGAATCGAAACATTTAAGGAGGCTATGGAGTTGCTTTTTGCATGAAAAGAAAATAGAATGTAAAATAACACAACGGAAAGGCATCACGCTCAGGACGGACACCCCATGATCGGATCGCATCTTCGCATCTTCGCGTCTTCGCATCTTCGGCTTGCCGTAGCGACGGCGGTTTTCTTGCTGACTGCTGCATTCGCGGCAATCCCGTCTGATGTTTCCGCGCGGCTGGAAATCATGGTAAGCGTCCCGCCGCAGGCTTTCATTGTGGAGAAGATCGGCGGCGAAAGGGTCAATGTCCGGGTTATGATCCCCGGCCACCTCGATCATGACGCGTACGAGCCTACACCCAGGCAGCTGGTCTCGCTCTCCCGGGCCGACATATATTTCAAGCTCGGGACTCCCCATTTTCCTTTCGAGACGCGATACATCGATCCCGCCGCCGGCCGGCTGAAGAGGCTGCTCATCGTGAATATGTCCGAAGGAATCGGCCTGCTGGGCGAAGATCCGCACTTCTGGATGTCTCCCCTCCCCGTCCGGCAGGCGGCGGCGAACGTCGCGAGGTCGCTGTCCGGACGCGATCCGGCCGGGCGCTCCGTTTATGAAAAAAATCTGAACCGCTTCCTTCAGGAAGTGGATGACCTGGACCGGCTGTTGCTCGGAATGATGAAGGGCATGGAGGGCGGGACTTTTATTATTTTCCACCCCGCGCTCGGTTATTTCGCCTCGCGGTACGGACTGAGCCAGGTAGCGATAGAAACGGAAGGGAAGCCGCCGAGCGCCGCCCATCTGAGGAATGTGATCCGCCTGGCGAAAGAGAAGCGCATCAGGACCATACTCATCCAGAAGGGCTTTGACCGGAAAAACGCGGCGGCCGTCGCCAGGGAGATAGGGGCGAAACTCGCTGAAATAGACGCCCTCGACCGGGATTGGACGAGGGGGATGATGCGGACTGCGGAAAGCGTCCGGAAGGCTCTGGGCCGATGAAAAAAAAGCTGATCGAAGTTCAAAACGTGACATTCGGATACAACTCCAAAGCCGTTCTGGAAAACGTCAGCCTTGATATCTGCGAGGGGGATTACATTCTCCTGCTGGGTCCGAACGGCGGGGGAAAAACGACTCTCGTCAAGCTTATTATGGGTATTTACACCCCCTGGAAAGGCGGGATCCGTTTAGACCACAGCGTGATAAACCGGCTGGGATACGTTCCCCAGTCGGCGGGGACGAACAGAAATTTTCCCATAACCGTGTTCGACATGGTCCTGACCGGCCTGATCGGCCCGGAGAGCTTTCTGAAGCGCTACTCCCGGGAACAGATCAAGAGGGCGGAAAGCGTCATCGAAAGACTGGAGCTGGAGGAGGTGCGCCGCACGAACATCCACGATCTGTCGGGAGGGCAGATGCAGCGGATGCTGATCGCCCGGGCGCTTGTTCTGGACCCTGTTGTAATCGTGCTGGACGAGCCGACGACCTCCATCGACCTCACGTCGCAGACAAACTTTCTCGACCTGCTCAGGGACCTTAACCGCACGAAAACGATCGTCGTCGTCACCCACGACCCGACTCCTTACGCGCACGTTTACAACCATGTCGCCTGCGTAAACAGGAACCTCTATTTTCACGATCGGGGGGAACTCCAGGCGGCCCATCTGGAGAAGATTTACGGGTGCCCGGTAGAACTGCTCGGTCACGGAATACCCCATGTCTTTCTTCATCATCATGAACACCCCGACCCGAGCTCCGACGGATAATATCCTCCATGCCCGATATCCTGACCTACGAGTTCATGCAGAACGCCGTCTTCGCCGGTATTTTCGCCAGCATACTGTGCGGGATTATCGGCCCTTTCATAGTGGCCAAGCGGATGGTCTTTATCAGCGACGGCCTCAGTCATACCGCCTTCGGCGGTCTGGGGATTGCCTACTGGCTGGGGCTTAACCCCCTGATCGGGGCGGTTGCCATCGTGCTCCTGGCGGCCGTAGCCATCGGGACTCTGGAAGAAAACAAGATCTATCGAAACGACTTGATTATCGGCATCATCTGGGCCGTAGGCATGGCCATCGGCATAGGTTTCATTTACATGACCCCCGGATATGCACCCGACCTGATGACCTTTCTCTTCGGCAATATCCTGATGGTCTCCCGTTCAAGTATCTATTTTTCCTTCCTGCTGATCCTGATCGTGATCGTCTGCATGGCGGTCTTTTACAAGGGGTTCATCGCGATCACCCTGGACGAGGAATTCGCCCGGGCCAGGGGCCTGCCCGTGAGGCTCCTTAACACGGGCCTCCTGGTCCTGATTGCGCTCTCCATCGTAACGCTGATTCAGGTAGTGGGGATCGTCCTGCTGATCGCCCTGCTGACCATTCCGGTTGCCGTCGCGCATGAAGTCTCTTCCGACTTCCGCACGATAATGGTTATTTCCGTTCTGGTGGGAATAATAATCTGCATGGGCGGCCTTTTTGCGTCCTACACCGTAGAGTTTCCGTCGGGCGCTTCCATCGTCCTCATCGGCGGCACCCTTCTCGGCGCGGTCAAGGCCCTCAAAGCGATCTCGGGAAGGCACTAACAGAAGTTCCGAGTCCAGAGTCCTTTATTCAGAACGGTTTCGGCGTGAAGGTCGCCGCGAACAGGAAGAGCGTGAGCCAGCCGATCTTTTTTCTGCGCCCGTCCAGGGGGATCCAGTCATAAATAACGGGAGGGTGATGGACGCCGATGAACAGGAGGAACGCCGCCCAGAAGAGCCATCCCGGCCACTCCGTCATGCCGAGTATCACCAGCAGGAGCATGATCGCCACGGCGACAATACGCTGCCTGCGGCCGAAAATGGCGTACGCTACGTGGCCGCCGTCGAGCTGGCCCACGGGAAGCAGGTTCAGGGAGGTTACAAGCAGGCCGATCCATCCGGAAAAAGCGATGGGATGAAGCATCACGTCCATTTGGTCGGGAATGGACCCGTGCACGATCCAGTTCAAACATGAAAAAAGGAGTGAGCTCCCCAGCGACAATCCCGCCTGGGGGACGGCAGGCACTATTTCCGACAGGATAAGCCCGACAAACAGGACCGGAACCGCAACGACCAGTCCGGACAGGGGGCCGGCCACTCCAATATCCAGGAGCGTCCGGCGGTCCATAATAGGGGATTTCATTTTAATGAACGCGCCGAATGTCCCGATAATGGACGGAGCCGGGATGAAATAAGGCAGGGTTACTCTGACCCCGCGCATGCGCGAGACGAAATAATGGCCGAATTCATGGGCGCCCAGGATAAGAATGAGGGTGAAGGAAAAGGGTATTCCCTTCCAGATATCTTCGGGATTTTCGAGAAGATCGGCCCCCTGCTGGAGACTGCCGGCGACCAGCGTTGCACCCACCGTGAGAAGGAAAAGGAGAATATGCAGGACGGGAATTTTTCTTTTTCCCGGATCTGTCCCTTCGGTCAAATTCGTATTCATATCAGTATCTTAAACTTACACTAAGACACAAAGAACCGCGAATGCCGCCTCGTGCGCCTCTGTGTCTTTGTGTGATGCTCCTTAAACAAAAAAGGGATCATTATTTTAATGATCCCCTTTATCCCGGCTTTTCTGATTCTTTCTATTCTTACGGTTTGTTTATGCTTTCTTTCAGCTCTTTGCCGACTTTGAAGAAGGGAAGCCTTTTGGGGGCCACCTGGATATTCGATCCTGTTTTGGGATTTCTTCCCGTATAAGAGCCGTATTCGCGGACGACAAAACTGCCGAAGCCCCTGATTTCGATCCTGCCGCCTTTTTTAAGCTCATCGACGAAACCATCGAAGACGAGGTTCACGACGTCCATGGCTTTCTTTTCCGTCATGTTCTCTTTCTTGCTCAGGGCTTCGATCAATTCGGATTTGTTCATTTTTCCCCCCTTGATTTGCTCAGGGCTGGTCCCTTGCAGGCATTGGGACTATAAAATCAACCCTATACCGATGTCAAGGATTAATTTTTCTGTTTTCGGAAAAAAGACTTCAATTTTCGGACCTCTGCATCTTTAAGGTGCCGGGAATCCCCCGGCTTCAAACTCCCGAGCGCCAGATCTCCGACCCCGATCCGGATCAGCCTCTGGACGGGATGGCCCAACTTGTCAAAAAGCCGCCGCAATACCCGGTTTCTCCCCTCCTGGATAGCCACCCTCAGCCAGGTGCTCTTCGGATTGACCTTATCGATTCTCAGCTCCTGCGGGGCAAAAAGACCGTCCTCGAGCTTTACTCCTGCGCAAATCTCCGCGATCCCTTTCCGGGTCAGATTTCCCTTGATCTTGACAGCGTAAATTTTTGGAACCATGTAGCTGGGATGCTGCAGTTTCTGCGCGAATTCTCCGTCATTGGTCAGAATCAGCAGTCCTTCGGAATCGTAATCCAGCCGGCCGACCGGGTAAATGCGCTCGTGCATGTCCCCGATCAGGTCCATGACTATTTTCCTTCCCTCGGGGTCCCGCAGCGTCGTCACGTAACCGGCGGGTTTATTCAGCATCAGGTAGACTTTATAGGATTCCGTCGAGATAAGCTTACCGTCGACCCGGATCTCGTCGTCGAGGGAGGCTTTCGATCCGAGCCCCGTAACAACAACGCCGTTAACGGACACCCTGCCCTCCCTGATAAGCTGTTCGGCGGCGCGTCGGGAGGCAATACCGGCGTTGGCGATTATCTTTTGGAGGCGTTCCATGGAATAGAAACCAGTTCCGAGCCCGGAGTTCCGAGTCCCGAGTCGTTGAGTCAGATATGCTGACGATCAGGACTCCGCTTCATGCTTTTCATTATTGATCAGATCAGCGTCTTGATCTTCCATATTATTTTGCACTGAGCTCTGAATTCCTTTGGATTCCTCGCTCTTGTTCTGGAAATCCGGAGCGTCAGCCGGCTCTGAACCCTGAAGTTCAGTTTCCGGACTATCTGTCATTAATACTGAACTCTCATCAGGATGCTGAATTCCCACCCCTTGCGCCTGTTCTTCCTCATCGAACTCCGGACTCGGAACTCTGGACTCAGGACTGCTTTCAGCCAGTTCTTTCAGCTCGCTCAACGTGGGCAGTTCAGAGAGATCTTTCAGGTCGAAAGTCTCAAGAAACTTCTTGGTTGTTCCATAGAGTATCGGCTTTCCGGGGACGTCCTTTCTCCCGAGCATCCGGATCAGTTTTTTGTCCAGCAGTCCCCGAAGCGGTCCGCTGCTGTCCACGCCCCGAATCCGGTCGATCTCCGCCCGCACTACCGGCTGGCGGTAAGCAACTATGGCGAGGATCTCCATGGTGGCGGAAGTAAGCGAAACCGGCCTCCCTCCCTTGAGTTTCCGGATCCACGCGGCATGCTCGGGGTTGGTTCGGAATTGAAATCCGCCCGCCACCTCATGCAGGGAAAAGCCCCCTCTCCGCTCGTCGTATTCCCGCACAAGGTCGCGGAGGGCGCGGACGACTTCTTCCCGCTTGAATTCGCCGAGTATCTCGCAGATTTTCGGAACAGGAAGCGGTGCTTCCGCAGCCAGGAACAGCGCTTCGAGAATCGGTTTCAGATTTTCTCTTCCGTCTTCATTCAGGATTTCTTCCATCGCATTCTCTCAACTGTAATGATCGTATCCCGGATACCGGGCGGGAGCCCGGCATATGATCAGTCCGGCGTGAACTCTGAACTCTGGACTCCGAATTCCGAACCTGCATCATAAACCGCCGGGAATATCCGGATCGCCCCGAAAGGATCGACCTGAAATACCCGGATGATCCTGAGTTTCATCAGCTCGAGAACAGCCAGAAAAGAATAGATGATCATTTTCCGCGTGGGCGATTCACCTATGACATCCTGAAAAAGCATGTTCCCGGACTGCTGGAGGCGTTCAAGTATGTTCTGGATCCGGTCGGAAAGGGAAATCCTCTCCAGATCGATTTCCATCAGCTCCTCCTTGGGAAGCTCCGCCAGCGCCTTCCGGAACGCCTCGACGAGATCGAACAGGCTGAGCTCAATGAGCTCGTCTTCGGCCTCTTCCTTTGCTTCGGGCGCGGGTTCCCGCTTGAAAATATCCCTTCCGAGAACGGTTCTCGCGCTGAGATTCAGGGAGGCCTCCTTGATGGACTGGTATTCCAGCAGCTGCCTTACCAGCTCCGCCCTGGGGTCCGGACCCTCTTCGGCGTCCTGTTCATCAGATTCGTCGGGAGGCAGAAGCATTCTCGATTTGATCAGCAGAAGAGTGGAAGCCATGACCAGGTACTCCCCCGCCACGTCCAGGTTGAGCGATTTCATCGCTTCCACGTGCTGGAGGTACTGTTCGGTGATGACGGCGACCGGAATATTGTATATGTCTATCTCGTTCTTCCTGATAAGATAGAGCAGGAGATCGAGAGGCCCTTCAAAGACATCGAGCTTGATTTCGTAACCCATGTGATAACCGCGAATCAGATCATGACGGCCGCTCTTACTTCTTCCATGGTGACGCGCGCGATGCGGCGGGCCCTGAGGCTCCCGTCGTCTATCACCGCCTGGACGTCTTCCGGCCGGCTGCGATAAAAGTCCTGGCGCTCATGCATCGGGGCGAGTTTTTCTTCGAGCCTGGCCAGCAGTCTTTTCTTGCACTCCACGCATCCCACCTGCGCCGCCGGACAGTCCCGGGAAATGCTTTCAACTTCCGCCGGTGAAGAGTAGATCCTGTGGAATGAAAATACGTTGCAGATTTCCGGGTCGCCGGGGTCCTTTTTGGTCTTCCTCTGCGGATCGGTGAACATGGCTTCCACCTTTTTCTTCAGAACGTCCCCCCGATCGCTCAGGTAAATGGCGTTGTCGTACGACTTGCTCATCTTCCTTCCGTCGATGCCGAGCAGTTTCGGGACATGCGCGAGCAGCGGCTCCGGCACGGGGAAAACTTCCCGGTAGAGGAAATTGAACCTGCGGGCAATTTCCCGCGTCAGCTCCACATGCGGCAGCTGATCGATGCCGACCGGCACTCCGAATGCCTTGTACATCAGGATGTCGGCCGCCTGGAGCACCGGGTAGCCCAGGAAACCGAACGTGGACAGGTCGCGATCCGCCAATTCGGCTTTCATTTCCTTGTAGGTGGGATTCCGCTCCAGCCACGGAAGAGGAGTTATCATCGACAGGATGAGGAACAGCTCGGCATGCTCCTTTATCGCCGACTGGATGAAAAGCGTGCTTTTCGCGGGGTCCAGGCCCGCGCTCATCCAGTCTATCACCATTTCCCGAATGTTTTCCCTGATCGGCTCCGTGTTCGTATACTCGCTGGTCAGGGCATGCCAGTCCGCAACGAAATAAAAACAGTCATAGCGTCCGTCGTTCTGCAGCTCGATCCAGTTTCCCAGAGCGCCGTGCAGGTTGCCCAGATGCAGCCGGCCCGTCGACCGCATCCCGCTTAAAATCCTTTTTCTTTCCATGATCATCCGCTCAATTTTAATCTGAAATCAATAACACAAAAAAGTAAAAGGTGAAAAGCAAAAGGTGAAGAGTAAAGGCCGCCACCCTGCTTTTCTGATGAACAGCCCGGCTGATAAAACAAGACCTCCGGTCGCCCGGAGGTCCCTGTTTCCAAAATGACATAAGGCCTTTTTAATTATTTATCTGATTTTGTCAGCCAGAAGTTTCCCGGCTTTGAATTTCACGACTTTCTTGCCGGCGATCTTGATCTTGTCGCCAGTCTGGGGGTTCCTGCCGGTTCTTGCTTTTCTCTTCACGACTGAAAAGGTCCCGAATCCCACCAAGCCGAGTTTCCCGTTTTTCTTCAGCTCCTTCACTACGCTCGCCACGTAGGAATCCAGCGCCTTTGCTGCTGCGATTTTTGTTATCCCCGCATCCTCAGCCATAACAGCAATCAGCTCCGCCTTCGTCATACTTCATTTTCCCCCTTTCAATTTTTGGAATATTCAATTCACCCGCAACGGGTGTCCCTCTGCTATGAAGCCGGGTACAGGATTGATTATCGAATAGTCCGCAAGGCCCGGAACAACCGCAACCCCTTATTTTTCCCGGCCTACGTACCATAACGATAACCAACAATCAAGACAAAAGTTCAGATTTTTTGAATGCTGCGCCCGCGGAATAGCATTTCCGGAAGTTTGCGGCTGTCGATCTATTTCATAGCCGCCCTCTTCAGTTCGGTTAAAATCAGCCGATAATATTTAAGGGTCTTTGTGTATTGCGCAAAAGAGGACGCAGAATTTCGTCCCTCTCCGGAAAATGTTGAAAGTGAATCGAATCAAGAACATCCGGGCCAAATTTCTTATTGCGGCGATATCCGGCCTGATCGCGGTGGTGTCGCTTGTCCTGGTCTCGGACGCGATTCATTTTGAAAGGAATTATAAAAAAGCCCTGACGGACAGGTCTCTGACGATCGCCCGGGGCATCAGCTCGGCTGTTGCGAATATCGACTCTTTTCCGCCCGGTTCGCGAGAGCAAGTGAACAGGATGGTAAAAGAGATCCTGGACAACAACCTGGGAGTGTCTTATTCATACATAACGGACCGGAACGGGCGGATGGTTTATCATACAGGGCTTCCGCCAAGTGCAGTATCCGCGGACGCCGGTCCCGCCGTCGAAAGGAAAATGCGGGAAGGCGAGTGCCTGACGCGACAGGCAGGCGATGAGTATTATGAGTCGATCGTTCCTATCCGCGGCAAAAAAGGCCTCGTCGGTTTTGCGCACGTCGGCATTGAGAAAAATCTCATCGATTCCCAGATACGGAATATGGCTTTTCAGGGAGGGCTGATTCTGGCCCTTTCGGCCGTTATCACGGCCTGTCTGCTTAACACTCTTTTTCGCCGTCTGGTTAAGGAGCCGGCCCATACAGCGGCGGCCGGTTCGAGCATGACGAACCAGTGGAGCCCGGGCAAAAAAGCCGGGGAGAAGGCCGGTTTATGATTCCGAATTCCCCGACCTCTCTGAATGTGCTCATTGTTGAGGAAAGCCCCTCCGATACGGAGCGGATTTTGCTCGAGTTGCACAAAACCGGCTATGAGGTCAAGTCCGCCGCGGTGAATTGCGAAAAGGACTTCATCGCCGCCATTGAAAACGGGGTCGATCTGATCCTGTCAGAGTATTCCCTTCCGCGCTTCGGCGCGCTCCAGGCCCTTCAGATTCTCCACAAACGCGATCTCGACATCCCCGTCATAATCGTTTCGGAAGCGATCGGATACGAGCAGGCGTCGGAGTGCATGAAAATGGGCGCATCCGATTATCTCATCAAAAACCGGCTGATCAGGCTGGGACCGGCCGTAAATCAGGCCATCCGGCAGAAAATGCACCGGCAGGAACAGAAGAGCAACGAAAAGAGAATACGGCATCTGAACCAGGTCCTTCGCGCCGTTCTCAAGGTGAACGAGCTGATCGTCAAGGACCGCAATCCGCACCGGCTTTTTTCGCAGGTATGCGAGACGCTCCACAAGATGCGGGCCTACCGGCTGGTCTGGATCGGCCTGATAGAAGGAAACCTGGTGGCGCCTTTCGCAAGCGCGGGGGACTGCGTCGATTATCTGGATGAAATCGAAATCGCATGGAGCGATTCGAAAGAGGGAAGCGAACCCACCGGCATCGCCCTCCGGACGAGAATGCCGGCGGTATGCCAGGATATCGAAAAAGTGGAGTCCACCGGCTCCTGGAGAAATGAAGCCCTTCTGCGGCGGATCGCTTCAGCCGCATCGATTCCCCTCATTCACGACAGCACCCTTTACGGCGCGCTGAACGTCTGCGCTGACCGCGTCCAGGCTTTCGACTCGGAGGAACTCGAGTTGCTTCACGGCATGGCCGAAAATCTTGCCTTCGCCCTCAGCGGAGTACAGGAAGAATTCAGGCGCAGGCAGGCCGAAGACCTTTACCGGACTATTGCCGACAGCTCGCATGCGGGCGTTTACGTCGTACAGGACGGGAAATTCCTCTTCCTTAACAACAACGTGGCTTCTTATTCAGGCTGGCCGAGGGAAGAAATGATCGGCATGGAGCCGGCATCGATGATTCACGAGGAGGACCGCGAATCCGCCCGCGCCAGCGCGATCCGGATGCTCAAGGGCGAAAGGACGGCTCCTTACGAGTTCAGGCTGATCCGGAAGGACGGAAGCATCCTGTGGATGATCGAGACGGTGACGCCGATACTTTACAACGGAAGACCTGCTATTCTCGGCAACGCCATGAACATCACCGAAAGCAGGAAAACGATGGAAGCCCTGCGGGAAAGCGAAGAAAGGTACCGCACGATCCTCGAAAACATAGAGGACGGATACTATGAAGTGGATATAAACGGGCACCTGACCTTCTTCAACGAATCGTGCAGGAAAATTTTCGGATACTCGCGCGAGGAAATGCTCGGCAAGGGCAGCATGGCCGTCTCCACAAAAGAAGCGTCAGGCGCCATGCTGGAAAGATTCCGGTCGGTTCTGGAAACGGGAAAACCCGACCGCACCACGGGATGGGAGATTATAAGAAAAGACGGGTCAACCAGGCACATAGAGGCTTCCGTCTCCCTGATTTCCGACGAAAACGGAAAGCCGTCAGGTTTCCGGGGCATAATCCGGGACGTCACCGACAGGAAACTCGCCGAAGAAATGATCATGCGCCTCGCGTACCACGACAGTCTGACCGGACTTCCCAACCGCGTCCTGTTTCATGACCGGCTCACCATGGCAATGGCCAGGTACAAGAGAAACAGCAAGCCGTTTGCAGTTATGATGCTGGACCTGGATAAATTCAAGGAAGTCAACGATACGCTCGGCCACTCCGTGGGAGATATGCTTCTGCAGAAAGTGGCCCAGAGGCTTACGGAGCTTTTACGAAAGACCGACACCGTGGCCCGCATGGGCGGAGACGAATTTCTCATTCTCCTGACGGATTTCACCAGGACCGACACGGCCTCTGTCGTCGCAAGAAAAATTCTGAAACTGTTCCAGAAACCTTTCGACGTAGACGAACACCGGCTCCGGATTACCACGAGCATCGGCATAGCCGTCTACCCGGATCACGGGGACGACGCCGATACTCTTCTCAAGAACTCCGACATAGCCATGTACATCGCGAAAAAGAGCGGGATGAACCGATTCCATACCTGCTCCGGGCCAACAAACGGCGCGGTTTCAGGCGACGGGAAAGAAGCCGGGATCCCCGGGCGCAGGAGTTCGGAGTCGAGAATCCAGAGCTAACGGCCTGCTGCTGCTCCTGCTCTTTGATCCCCGGGTTCAGCTTTTTTCCGGACCAGAAAATAGAGCTCTCCGCGCTCCTTGAGGCTGCCCGCGATCCGCTCGCCCTCATCTCCCTTGCCGCAGAAGAGATCCACTCTCCCGGCTCCCTTGATCACGCCTCCCGTGTCCTGGTTGAGGACAAAGCGCAGGACGGGCGCCCAGGAGACGATCTCGCCCCCCGCGTCGAAGACGGGCTTTCGCAGGCTGATCAGGGCCAGGCCTCCCCGCGGGTAAAGATCGAGATCAGTGGCGATGGACCGGCCGCCGGTGACCGGCACTCCGAGGCTCCCGATGGGACCGGGAGTCACTCTCCGGAAAAATACGTAGCTTTCATTGTGATTGAGCACCGACGCCATTTCTTCGGGGTGCTCCCGGAGAAAGCGTACGATGCTCCGGTGGGACATCTCCTGTTCCGTCAGACGCCCCCGCTCCAGAAGATATTTTCCGATGCTGCGGTAAGGCCGCCCGTTGCAATCCGCATAGCTTACCTGGAATGAGCTTCCATCCGGAAGCACAATCGTTCCGGACCCCTGGATATGGAGAAAGAAAAGGCCGATCGGATCGGAGAGCCATACGATCTCCAGGTCCCTGTCCCGGAGGCTTCCCAATTCGTCGATGGTGCGGCGGTCGTGGTAAGGAATCATCTCGCGTCCTTCCAGTCTGCCGACTATCCTCTCTCCCCTGAATTTGTTTCTGAAGCGTCCCAGGTTGATCACGACAAGGTCGTCCGGGATGCCGTAGACGGGGTACCGGTAATTTTCGTCCGGCTTCAGCGAGCCTTCCAGCACGGGCTCGAAATAGCCCGTGTACAGCGCGGAATCACGGCCGCCGTGTCCCGCGGATTTATAGAACAGAAAAGATTCCCGTATCTTCCCGATCTTGACCTCCGCGGGTTCCGGGCCGCGGATGATATCGAGAAAGGCAAGCAGGGTCTCCTTCATATCCTGAACGGAATACTGTTCCCTGCCGATCCGGAAAGACCGGGAGGCGGGAAGCGAGTCGTAATATTGCAGGCTCCTGCTTATGGCCGCCTCGAGAGAGATCTGGTCGAGATCGTCCAGGAACCCGTTTCCGGAAGGCGCCGCCAGAACCGGCGGCTCTACCGCGCTCAATACAAGCCGTTCCGGAGGAGGAAGCCGTTTCGGGGGGGCTGCCGGCTTTTCTTTCAGCGCCGCACATCCGCCGATGCATAAGCCAAGCACCAGCAGTATGATGAGACGAAGATGCGAAATTGCGAAGTTACGAAGCATAAATCTATTCATAATAAATGCCATTCAGGTCGGAAATCCCAAATTACAAGCACCAAATCCCAGACAAAATACAAATTCCAAATTCGAATAATCCAAATATGGAGCTGAGGTTCGCAACGGCGTTTTAGAATTTCTGATTTGGTGCTTGTTTGGAATCTGGTGCTTGTAATTTGGAATTTATCATTAACTTACGCCTTACTCTTTACCCCTGACGACTTACGATCACAACTCAATTATCATCGCCGTCTCGTCGCAGAAATCAGGATACTTCGGACAGCGGAAACAATCCGACCAGATCTTTTCCGGAAGCGTTGATCTTTCCACTGCTCCGAACCCCAGTTTCCGGAAAAATTCCTTCTGATACGTGAGAGTAAAAATGCGGTAGAGTTGAAGCGTAATCGCCTCGGAAATACAGGCCTCAACGAGCATTTTTCCAATGCCCCTTCCGCGGCAGGACTCTTCCACGAAAAGGGAGCGTACTTCCGCCAGGTTCTCCCAGATAATAGTCATCGCGCAGATGCCGGCCAGCCGTCCCGTATCCTCGTCAATGTAAATGAAAAAGTCGCGAAGGCTGCCGTAGATATCCATCAGCGATCTCGGAAGCATCTCCCCCTTTCCGGAAGATGTATTGATCAGCAGATGTATCGTCTTCACATCTCCGATTCGTGCTTTTCTGAGCATCCCTTTCTCCTACTGAGGCATTGGGCATCGGGCGCCGAACTGCGCGAAACGCGGGAAATGTTTATCGAGTCTGTTGTGTCCATGAGTCCATTGCGTCTATTGAATTGAGCGGGAAAGGCAAAATTGAAACGCCTGACGCCCAAGGCCAACGCCTGATACCTGAAAACCCGACACCTGACACCTGGTTTACCGCCCGTCTCGCCTTGCTTTTTTGAGGACCTCTTTTGCGTGCGCCCTTGTTTCTCCGGTGATGTCCACGCCTCCAAGCATGCGGGCTATTTCCTCCAGCCGCTCCCGGCCGTCCAGCGTCCGCACGCGGCTGACCGTCCGGCCCGATGTCGTTTCCTTGGTGACGAGGTAATGCCGTTCGGCAAACGACGCGATCTGCGGCAGATGCGTGATGCACAGCACCTGGCGTCCTTTCGCAACGTCGCGCAGCTTCTCGCCCACGACCTCCGCCACGGCGCCCCCTATCCCGCTGTCCACCTCATCGAAGATCAGCGTCCCGGCCGAATCGGCCCCCGCCAGAACCTTTTTAAGCGCCAGGACGATCCTCGACAGCTCGCCTCCGGAGGCGATGCGGCGGAGCGCCTTCATCTGCTCGCCGGCGTTGGCTGAAAAGTAAAATTCAACGGTATCGCAGCCTCTGGCGTTCAGCTCCGGCATGCCTTCCCCGGTATGCGCCCCGGAAAAAACTATATCGAATGCCGCCTGCTCCATCCGCAGGGACCGGAGCTCGCCCTGCACGGCCTTTTTCAGAATTGCCGCCTTTTCCCTGCGGGCTGAGGAAAGGGCCTCGGCCTTCCTCCTCAGGTCAGCCTCCATGCCGCCCATTTCCGCCCGGATGCGGCCGATTTCCTCGTCCGCGGAGGACAATGTATCCAGCTCGTTGAGGATCTCCTCTCTTTTCTTCAGCACGCCCTCGAGCGTCCCGCCGTGCTTTCTCTTGAGGCGGGAGAGAAGCTCCAGCCGGTTTTCTATTTCATCCAGCCGGGCGGGATTGACGGCAATGCGCCCGGCGTAATCCCGCAGAAGCCGCGACAGGTCTTCTATTCCGAAGACAATGGAATCAATCTCCTGGTCCGAGGCGGCAAAGCCGGGATCGATTTTCTTGATTTCCCTGATATCCCTGACCGCCGAGCCGATCTCCTGCAGCACCGATCTCTCTCTGCCGTAAAGCATCCCGAAGGCCCGCTCGGCGTGTTCCCGGAGTTTCCCCGCGTTGCGCAGGATATTTTTCTCGTCGAGCAGTTCCGAATCTTCGCCGGCGCGAATGCCGGCGTTGTCCAGTTCCCTGAGCTGAAAGCGGAGAAATTCTTCCTTCTGGGCGCCCTGACGGGAGGCAGCGGAGAGATCCGCCGCGCGATGCGTCAATTCCATGTACCGAAGGTACTCCTCCGAGTACTGAGACCGCAGGCCCCTGAGCCCCCCCGATTCGTCCAGGATGTCGAGATGGCTTTCCGGATCGAGCAGGACCTGGTGCTCATGCTGGCTGCAGATATTGACAAGCGCGCCGCTTACAGCGGAGAGCACTCCCAGGTTCGCCAGGTCTCCGTTTATGTATACCCTTCCCTTCCCGGCCCGGGTGATGATGCGCCTGAGCACGAGCTCATCGCCGTCTCCGTATCCGAGAGAGGAGATTCTTTCCTTCAGTTTCTCCTCACCGGAAAGGTCGAAAAGCGCATCAATCACGGCGCTGTCTTCCGCAGACCGGATCTGTTCCGAAGAGGCCCGTCCTCCGAGCAGCAGGCCTATTGCGCCGATGAGGATAGACTTGCCCGCGCCGGTTTCCCCCGAGATAACGTTCAGGCCCGGCCCGAAGGAGATCTTCAGTTCGTCGATAATGGCGAAGTTTCTGATTCCCAGTTCTACGAGCATGCTTCAACTGCAGGTTTCGAGGGTTCAAGGGCTCGAGGTCTCAAGGGGGCCTCATAAGTATAATTGAATCTATCAGTAAAACAGGCGACCGTTTTTTGGTTTTGAGTACTCTGAAAATTACCCTCGAATCCTTGAACCCTTCTCACTTAATTATTGCCGACAGGCCGCCCCAGCCCAGCTTCGTCCTCAAGATCTCCAGATAGTCCCGGTGGGGGGACATGATCAGGTTCGTATAGAATCTGGATTTGCGGACGGCGACAATGTCCGCCGGTTCAAGACGGCAGGAAATCTGTCCGTCAAGCGTCAGCGTCGGGAATCCCTCCCTCGACCAGGTCGAGATCTTCACGACGGCGTCCTGGGGCAGAATGACGGGCCTGTTTGTCAGCGTGTGGGGACAGATGGGATTGACGATAATGGAATCCAGCTGCGGGCAGATAATCGGCCCTCCCGCGGAGAGTGAGTACGCGGTGGATCCGGTCGGGGTCGAAACGATAAGCCCGTCGGCTTTGTAAGTCGTCATATACTGGTCGTCCACCAGCGTTTCCAGATCAAGCAGTCTGCAGAGTTTCCCGCGGCTGATCACGGCGTCATTAAGCACCGTGTATTCCTCGATCTGTCTGCCTTCGCGGCTGATGGACGCGTCGAGCATCATCCTCTTTTCGATCCTGTAACTTCCCTGGAGGACCATTTCGAGATCGCTGTTCAGTTCCTGCAGATTGACTACCGTCAGGAAACCGAAACCGCCCAGATTCACCCCGAGGATAGGCACCGAGCATTTCCGCAATGAACGCGCAGCCATCAGCAGCGTTCCGTCCCCGCCGAAGACGACGGCCATGTCCACCATGGGCGCCAGCGCTTCCTTGTCAAAGCGCCCCGCTTCTCCGGTCCTTTCGGCTATTCCCTTTTCCAGGAATACCTCCAGTCCCCGCTTGGCGAGCCAGTCCCGCAATTCCAGCGCATACTCCAGCGATTTTTCCTTGTACAGGTTGGCTATGATGCCGATTTTCCGTATCTCTTTCATATCAGTCCCGGTTTCAGAATTTATTTTCACTACCACAAATAATAGCGCAAGGCAAAGGATGTAATTAGCAGGCACAGGTGAGGGGTGAGGGGTATTGGGTATTGGGCGGGAAAAGGGGGAAATGCGGGAAAGTTTTTGGGCGTTGGGCGTTGGGATTCGAGACAGCAACACCTTACCCCCGTGAGGAGTGAAGAGTAAGGCGTAAAGTGTTTTTTCCGCCTTACGCCTTACTCTTTCTTAAGGGATTTATCAATCAGTCCAAAAGATTTCTCCCATGCGGTCGAAATGACATTTAAAGATCGCTCAGGATATTTTTTTGAACACTTTACGCCTTACTCCTCACGCCTTACGATTGTGGTCGTCAGGCATTGGGCGTCGGGCATTTCCCGCTCTTTGCCTTATTGCTTGACAGACATGGAGAATTTAAGGTAGGCAACGTGCGCCTTGATACAAATAAAACGTGAGAGAGCCATGGGACTTCTGAAGGGTACTTTTACTTTTTCCAAATACCGGGTGGAGGGAGAGCCTCCGGCAAAATTCCTGGATTTCGTCGACGGAAAGCTGAAGACTTTTTCTTTCCGGGGCATGCCGGCCGGATCCGATGAAACGGCAATGGGCTGGACCAGTATGGAGGACCCGCTCGACGTCCTCTTCGAGCGGGGCGGCTATATCGAGGGCGATTACGTCATCTTCACTCTTCGGGTAGACCGCCGGACCGTCCCCTCCTCGCTGGTGAAAGTAAAAACAGCGGAAGCGGAAAAGGAATTTCTCGCCCGGCACAAGCAGGAGCGGATCTTCCGAGAGCAGAAAAAAGAAATACGTGAAACGGTCCGCCAGGAGCTTCTCGGCCGCGCCCTGCCGGTCCCTTCATTTTACGACGTGTGCTGGTGCATATCCGGGAAATGGCTCCTGTTCGGCGCCCTCGCCGAAAAGTTAAGCGATGATTTCGAAAAGCTCTTTGAGCGCTGCTTCGGGCTCAAAATTCATCCCTGGACTTTTGTGGACGAAAGCTCCGGGGCCGGCTCTCCGGAAGAGCCGGGCAAAGCCGCCGCCCTTCGCCGGGAATTCCTGACCTGGTTGTGGTTCCGGAGCGGAGAGAGGGACGGGATGATCCGGCTTCCCGGAGGGGAGATATCGGCTCGTTTCGCCCGCCGGCTTGTCCTTGAATCCGGCGAAGGCGACTACACTGATACGGTCGTATGCAACGGCATGAATTCCGGCCTGCGGGAAGGAAAAGCCGCGCTTCGGGAGGGGAAAAAGGTCCGGGAGGCCCGGATTTTTCTCGGCTGCGACAACAATGAATGCGAATTCACTTTCAAAGCGGACCGGTTTTCTTATCAATCCTTCAAATTCCCGCCGCCGCCCGAGCAGGACCGGAGCGGAGCGGACAGGGCCGGCCATATCCTGGACAGGATTTACCTCCTCGAAAAAGCAGTGGAGACGATGGAAAATCTTTTTTCCGAGTTCTCGACGGCGAGGAAATCCGGACGATGGAAATCCGAAATCATCCCGAAGATGCTCAAGTGGATCGAAAAAGACCGAAGTTGAGACGGTGAGAGGTTGAGAATGTAGATCAAAGCTCGTTTTATTTGTCTCCGTAAATGATGCCTGTTTTTTCCCAACATCTCAGCATCTCAACTTCTCAACTTCGCTTTATTCTTTGTTCCCGGGGCTGACGGATATCGTGATTCGCGTGCGGCCCGGGGCCGAATCGACGCGGAGTTCGCCTCCGAGCGGCCTCAATCTCTCGCGGATACTGAACAGACCGAATTTTCCCGCCTTGAGATCCGTCTTGCGGTTCGTCCCGGCAGGAAAACCGACGCCGTTGTCCTCCACTGAGATCTGAATTCCGCCTTCCGCCGCATTCATCGACACCGTTACCCGGTCCGCCCTGGAGTGTTTCACTACATTCCAGAACAGTTCCCGGACCGCCTGGTACAGCAGAACCTGCAAGTCCCGCCCCGCGGCGGAATCGTCCCATCCGGCAGCGTCGATGCTGAAGGAGATGTCATGCCCTTTCCTGAAGTTGTCCGCCATGCTGTCGATCGCCGCCCCGAGACCGAGTTCGTACAGCGCCGGCGGGCTCAGCTCGGAAATGATTGACCTTGTATCGTGAACGGCCTGACTGACCAGATCGTGCAGGTTTGCAAGGTCCTCGATTATTTTCGCATCCGTCGCTTTTTGCCTGATCCCGTTCAGTCTGATCTTGGTAATCGCGAGCGTCTGTCCGATATTGTCATGCAGTTCTGCTGCTATCCTCCTCCTCTCCTCTTCTTCGGCGAGGGAGAGTTGGGAGGCGAGGGACCTGAGCTCTTCGTGATACGTCCTGATTTTTTCCTGGGCCGCCTTGCGTTCCTGAATTTCCTTTTTCAGGATCCGGTTCACCTCCGAAAGGGCTTTCGTTCTCCGCCGGACCCTCGCCTCAAGCTTCTCGTGGGACTGCCTGAGTTCGGCCTGAAGCTCCTGAGTGGCGGTGATGTCCGTGAAGATGGACACGGTTCCGAACATCCTGCCGCCTTCGGCCAGAATCGGCGCCGCACTGGCTGACAGCCATTTTTTCGCTCCATCGGGCCTGCAGACTGCAAGCACGGCATTCCGCACCGTCTCTCCCCGCGCGGCGCGTCGCGGGGGAAGATCTTCAGGGTCCACTCTCCTTCCCTCCTCATCTTCGACGCTCAGGAGCTCGGTCATTTCTTCGATATTGCCCGCCTGTTGCTCCGTAAAACCGAGTATCCGGGACGCGGCCGGATTCAGTCTCAGGATTCTCCCCTGCGGGCAGGAAACAATCACTCCTTCCGCAATGGAGGTGATGGTGACGTCGAGCTCGCGCATGCGCTCCTCCGCTTTCGATTTCGCTTCGATCCACCAGAGGCCGAGCGAACCGAAAGTTGCGAGCTGAACGAGCAGGGTTTCTTCTTCATGAGTGAACGATCCGTCCTTTCCGCCCGATACCATGATGAATCCGATCGGCATCCCCTTTTCCCCGGTCAGCCGGATCCCCAGAATTTCCCCTTCTATCCCGGGCGGATCCGTCGCCGTGATCTTTCTCCATTCGTCCGCCGGAATCCTTACGGCCTTTGCTTCGTGAAAGACCTGAAGCAGGCCGGCGTGATTTTTCTCCGCTGCCGCAGCGGCAAGGACCGCATTTTTTTCCTCTCCTCGGCTCGAGCAGAACGCGGTAATTACGGCGCCCGATCCGGCGTCTGCTGCGACCATTCCGGACACGGCGCCCGTCAGATCGCAGGCGGCATTCACAATCTGCCGGAGGATCTCCCCGGGACCGGTTTCCAGCAGTATCCGGTCGGTAGTCTGAATGAGGCGGTGGACCCTGTCGAGATGCTCCTCCCGTCTGAGCTGTTCCTTCAGCCGGTCCTTCTCCCTTGCGTCTTTCTCCAGGGCGGACCTGCGCAGCACTTCCAGTTCGCGTCTCAGCCTGTCCCGGTCCTCCGCCATTTCGGCAAGATCCTTATTCAGCAGGCGCTCCAGATTCTGCATTTCTTCACGGGTTACCCTGAGGGTCTCCAGGGCTTCGCCCAGAGTGTGGCCGCTCTCTCCCTCGCTGATCAGCGAGGCCAGGACATCGGCTGCCGCCTGCAGGCGTATACCAGCCGATTGCAGATGATGCAGTATTTCAGGACTGATCGCTTCCACTGTCAACCACTCAATGTTATTTTAATAACGGCCGATTCATGCAGGAGTTGCCCCATGCGTTCGCAGGATATCAGGGAAAACCTATTCTCCCCTCTTTGACGTATTATAGAAGATATTTTCGGCATCTTGAAATTTAAATTACCCCCTCGCGCGGATCAACAAACCCGAATCAGCCATTAGACCTGACAATCCGGCGGGACTCAATCGGATGCAGTAATTATTTTGAGATAGGAAAAAAGCTGTAGGCGACGGAATACTGTTAAGACCACAACAGCAGGGTGGAAGGGGAACTCAAAGAAATCAATCGAGCAGTATGTCAGTGCTTGGCTTTCAAGAGCTCCGCCCGGAGTTTTTTCATTTCCTGAACGAGTTCCTGCTTGGTGATAATCCCCTTCCTTTCGAGAATATTTATCAGAGCTTCCGATTCGATCATCTCTGATACAAGGGCCTCTCTCATTTCGCTTGACTGTTTAATTTCGATTTTCGCCATGTAGTAAATTTCTCCTCCTTTAAAATCAAAGCGGATTCAGGACCGATCGGCGCTTTACTGAGTGATCGTCGGGGATCGCAGGATGGAATCAGGCAGAATGGGATGGAGACGATGCTGAACCGAGGCAGGGCCCCTGGACCGGTTCAGCGCACTTTATTCAGAGGCATCGCTTATAGTCAAGTAATATTTTCTTCTGGTCTATTGCGTCGGTTGCGTCTATTGCGTCCATTGGGTCAGGCATCAAACGTACAGAAACACCTTACGCCTTACGCTTCACTCCTCACTGTTTTGGATTTCGAACTTCGGATTTGTTTGGGATTTAACCCCTTACCCCTTACTCCTCACGGTTCACTCCGTTTTGGTTGCACCCATTTTTCGCTTCAGCCGGGTGAGCCGGTACAGCAATGCTTCCCGCCAATCGATATCATCGCCGGGCAGATTATCCAGTGCCTTTGCCACGAGGGCTTCGGCTGTTTTGAAATTTTTTGTCTTGTGCTCATGCCACTTCGCGAGTTCGACCAGGGCAAAAAGGCATCCCGGATCTCTGCCGGCCATTGTTTCCCATATCCCGGCTGCTTCCGCCCAGCGCCCCGATCTCTTGTAAAGCAGCGAGAGCTCCGTTCCCGCATCAGTCCCGAGGGGCCCGGGCCCGGCCGCAATCAGATCCGCCAGCAGCCTCTCCGCTGTGAGCTTTTCTCCCCTGTCTATGCACATCCTGGCAAGGGCCAGGAGATCGCTCCCGTCGGCGGCGGCCGCGAAACCGTCCGCGGAGCCGAAAAGATCGCAGAGGTGCCCGACGAGCACGGCCATGGTTGCCACGTCCATTCTGTTGTGCTCGAGCACGTCCGTCATCAGGCCGGCGTTCCCCGACCGCAGCCAGTCGAAATACCTCTGTGGGATTTCGCTGCTCGGGACGTCGTAATCTCTCCGGACGCCCAGGACCATTTTTTCCAGCGTGGCGAGCCTGCTGTTTTCCAGCCGGTGCCCCAGCAGGCGCCGGGACGGAAACAGCAGGTCAAGGTGCGGCAGGCCGCTCAGGGGATTGTCGATGCGGTTCAGGATATATCTTGTCGCCAGGAGGTTGAGATCGAAAGCCCTGCCGTTGAACGTTACGAGAAATTTTTTTTCGCGGGCGACATCGGAAAGGCATGTCAGCAGCGCCGCTTCTTCGTCGAAATCGCGGGCGAATATCTGGTTGACGACGAAATTCCCTCCTTCGAACCACCCCAGGCCCACGAGAAACGGGAAGGTTCCCGTTCCGCCCGAAAGCCCGGTGGTCTCCGTATCGAGGAAAAGGGCATCCTCGCAACGGAACGGGGAGAACACGGACCTGCCGGCAAGCACTCCTATCCGGTCCATCGGCATCGCTGTTTCGCAGATCCGGCGCTTGCCGTGGAAATCATCCCGGAGAATCCTGCTGGAATTCACGAGCACGGAGCCGCGCCGGGTGCGGACCTCCTCTCCGGGAAGAGCGCCGCGGGGAATTCCTGATTTCCGGGCTGCTGCGGGACCGGAGGGACGGCGCTCGAGAATTTCGCGAATGCGGCGGCGCAGGTCGTCTATTCTTTCATCTTTGGAGCGCCCTTCTTCTTCCCGGGTTTGGGGCGGCTGCTCTTTCCTTCCGGAGCCTCCCTCTCCCCTGATCCGGCGCAGTTTGTCGCCTATGCTCATTTCCGGCCTTTCCGTCGGACCGATTCGGTCCGGCCGTTTTCCCCGCCGGTCTCAAGCGCAGGCGGGGCGGGGGATTTCCCCGGAGGCGATCCGAGGGCGATCTCGATGACCGAGAGGGCGGCCTTCTTGGCGCGGTATCCCACGTCGAGCACCGGCCCCACGCAGCCGGGACATCCCGCCGCGCAGGGGCAGGAACTTATCAGCCGGAATGCGGCGGCAAGGATATCTCGGTGAATCCGGAAAAGCAGGTCGGAAAAACCGATTCCGCCCGGATAGGCATCGTAGATGAAAACAGTAGGATCGAAATTCTCCGGGCTGTCGCTTCCGGCGGAAGCGGGTTTGCGGCCGCCGGGACCGAAATGGACAAACCAGCGCCCGCTGCGGTCGGCAACGCACCGGTCCATATCCCTGATATCGGCCATGAGGATCATGGCGGCGATATGGTGCACTGCATAGGCCAGGCCGCAAAGGCCGTCGATCATCTCGGCCCGCGTATACGGGAGCGTGTCGAGCATGGCGAGCGGAAGGGTAAACCAGTAGCTCGTGGTATGCATTTCGCGCTCCGGAAGGGACACTTCGCCGTAGCCGACGTTTTCCGCCGTATAGAACTTGATCTTTTTGTACCCGACGACCTTCCGGGAGACCTTTACTTCCCCGTGCTCGACGACCGCGTTGCCGTCCTGCTTCGTTTCGAAACCATCGAGGACGCGTATATCGGTATAAGTCATGGCGTCGGTGTAATAGTCCACATCCACCTTCCGTACGTGCGCTTCGCGCCTGTCGAGGTCCAGCCTGTCAACGTGGTACTGCTCGGATTCAACCATGTAGATGGCGTGCTCGTGCACGGTCGTAAAAGCGCTGTCCCAGTCTACTTCTGCGATCACCCGGCGGCCTCCCTTCTCCGTGACGTCGACGACCACCACGTTCTCCGCGTCGATGCTGCGCAGGCCGATCTCATTGGCCGGGTAATGCTCCGCCGTCCAGTGCCAGCGGCCGTTGGCGCTATGGAGGATTCCCTTTTCCTCCAGATATGCAAGGAACTCCTCCAGCTTCTCTTCGCCGAACGACTCCCCTTCCTCGAACGGAAGCTCGAACGCGGCGCATTTTATGTGGCTCACCAGGATAAGAAGATTGTCCGGATTGATGCGGCAGTGTTCCGGGGATCCGGCAAAAAAATACTCCGGGTTCTCCGTGATGAACTGGTCCATGGGGCTCGACCGGGCGATGAGGAGAGCAAGGCTCCGGTCCGCCCTGCGTCCCGCGCGCCCGGACTGCTGCCAGGTGCCGGCGATGGATCCCGGATAGCCGACCATGATGCAGGCGTCCAGCTCGCCGATATCGATCCCCAATTCCAGGGCGTTGGTGCCGACTACGCCGAGGATGTTTTTTTCGCGCAGGTCGCGTTCGATCCTTCTCCTCAGCTCCGGAAGGTACCCCCCCCTGTATCCCGCCACCACTTTTTCCGCGCCCGGTTCCCGTTTTTCCGCACCGTCCTTCAGATATTTCGTCAGCACCTCGACCGTCAGGCGGCTGCCCGCAAACAGGATCGTCTGGATTCCGTTGTCCATGAGCTGCAGGGCGATTTTCCGGGCGGGCGCCAGCGCGGACTGCCTGATCCCGAGTTCCCTGTTGACGACGGGGGGATTATAAAAAATGAAGGTCTTCGCCGCGCGGGGGGCGCCGCTGCGGTCGATAAGAGCGAATTCCTTTCCGACGAGGCGGGCGGCATGCTCGCCGGGGTTGGCCACCGTCGCCGAGCAGCAGATAAAGAGCGGATCCTTTCCGTAAAACCTCGCAATCCGGCGCAGCCTCCGGATCACGTTCGCCAGATGGCTGCCGAAAACCCCCCGGTAGGTATGCAATTCGTCGATGACGACGTAGTCGAGCGAGGAGAAGAGCTTCTGCCATTTTGTATGATGGGGGAGGATTCCCGCGTGCAGCATATCGGGGTTGGTGATAACTACATTGGCCTGGCGCCGGATCGCCTGGCGGGCGTCGTCCGGGGTATCCCCGTCGTATGTGTGCGACTTGATTTCTCCGCCCAGTCCGCGCGCCATTTCTCCGAACTCCTTAAGCTGGTCCTGGGCAAGGGCTTTCGTGGGAAAGAGGTACAGCGCCCGGCTGTCCGGAACTTCGAGAGCCCTCTGGAGGACGGGAATGTTGTAACAGAGTGTTTTTCCGCTTGCGGTCGGGGTGACCAGCACCACATCCCGCCCTCTCCGGACGAGCTCCAGCGCCTCGGCCTGATGCTCGTACAGATTCTGAAATCCCCTGGCCTCGAGGACCGCGCGCAGGCGCGGATGCAGCCATGCGGGCAGGGGCGAGAACCGGCCGGCGGCCGCCGGGATCTCCCGGAAGGCGCGGACGTTTTCCATGAAACGCCTGTCGCTCCGGAAGCGGGAAATAATTTCCTCTAAGGTCAGTCTTTCCATAAGCAAACCCGTAAATCGTAAGGAGTAAGGCGTCAGGTGCAGTTCCGAGTCAGAGGCTAGTCCTGAGAAGTAAAATAGACGTGAGGTGCCTTCTTTCCTGAGGTCCTACCCTGTTCTGCGCGGTCCTCCCTGAAGCATATCAATACAGGGCGGCCTTCATTCCGTTTCACTTCACGCCTTACCCCTTACGCCTTACGACTGATTACTGTCAAGAGCAAACAGACCTGCAATCCCAAGAGATGAAAATACTTGCGAATCGAAGGGCCGTGAGATAGAAAGATGCCGAACGAGGTAAGTTCTCATGGCTGGAATTCTATGTCCCAATTGCAAATCATCCTACCTTTACCGAAGCCGGACCAGAGGATTCAAGGAAAAGGTTCAAAAATGGACCGGCAGGAAGGCATACCGCTGCCCTAACTGCAAATGGAGGGGGATTCTGGGCAGCAAATACCGAAGACCTTTTGAAAAGCATTTCGGCAGCCAGGGCTTGAATCCCTGGCGCGTTTTCGCGTTCATCCTCATTCTGCTCATGGCGTTCGCGGCCTGGACTTCCTATGAATGGGCCAAATGGCACGACCGGTCGGATCAGATCCGCAGCATGGAGCGGGAACTGAGAGATTTCCAGAGCAGAAAATAGTCCTTCCGCAGGAATATCCCTTCACCTGCCGGGCCAAGCAATTTCAGCCCTGTTTACGCCGCCCTCTCCTTTTTCTGTATGCTCCGCCCTCCATTCCGGGCACAAGGCCTTTTTTTCCTGATCCGATATTCATCCCGAATAATAACTGCTTATGCCTCGCGTCCCCGGCTGGTACGCACTTTGCTCTTAGGAAGCGCACGAAAGCCGGAACCGGCAATCCAGACGGTTCCGGTCTGTGCGGAGCGCACCCATGAACATGATACGGCTTGGAATAATCCCTGTTTGGGTCCGGCTGATAGTACTTCATGAGCGCATTCTGCGGCGGCGCACGGAATTCCGTCTGCGGGAATACCTACGGCGCGACCGGCGCCGCGGCTTTTCGCTCAGGCACTCTTTCGGACTTGAAAAGTGAATGCAAACAAGGGGGTCTATCTCGGCACGGACATCGTTGAACACTGGTGGAGCCGTCTCCCGAAAACGGAAATCTGCCCCAGAAGCCGCGGAACGTGGTGGTATGACGAACGCGGGTTCTATTTTCAGCGGCACCTGACCGAGCACCCTATTTTCATTCCGGTAAAGTCCATTATCCGGATGCAGCTGGGGAAGCGCCATGCCGGAACATGGGTAATAACCTCGCACATTCTCAAGATCTTCTGGAAGCAGGACAATCTCAAACTGAGTTCTGGCTTCATTATCTCCAAAAGCAGGAGTGAAGCCGTTCGCCTCATCCGATTACTCTCTCGAACCAGCGCTGCCGCTTAAAAGCTCTGCAAGGGCATACCGTCCGGACGGATGGGAGACCGAAGGCCTAAATCTGTTATGGGCGATTCGGTTGCCGGGCCGACATGCGTATTCGCAATGCCGGACGGCCCGGAAATTACAAGGAGAGGTGTACATATGCCGAAGAAAAGGAAGTTCCCCTGTGGGGGCTTTACCGCCATCCTGTTTCAGGCGGTTCTCATTGTCTGTCTCGCGTTTCCAGTCTATTCAGCAGATGTCCAGCTTGAATGGGACGCCAACTCGGAACCTGCAGTCACCGGCTACAAAGTTTATTACGGGACCTCCAGTCAGAACTACTCAAGCTCGGTTGACGCGGGGAATGCGACCAATTACACTTTAACCGGCCTTGAGGAAGGGAAGCTGTATTACTTCGCCACTACGGCTTATGACTCGTCCGGAAGCGAAAGCGGATACTCCAATGAGATCGCTTACAAGATCGGCGATCCGCCCGGCTCCGAAACCTCCACGTCATGGAGCACGGATTCCCCGGCGACTTCTTCCTCCGAAGGAGGAGGCGGCGGGTGTTTCATCGCGACCGCAGCTTACGGCAGCCGACTCGCGCCCGAAGTGGAGACGCTCAGGGATTTCCGGGATCGCCTGCTCATGACGAACCCGGCAGGGAAAGCTTTCGTCCGGCTCTACTACACCCTTTCCCCTCCCGCAGCCGAATGGATCGCGCAGCACGAGACGGCCAGAACGCTCACGCGCTGGTGCCTGTCGCCCCTGGTCTATGCAGTCAAGTATCCGGCCGCATTCGTCATAGGCTTCTTCTGTATCGGCCTGATCGCCGCCGGCAGGAAATATAAACTCTTCAGTTAAGACCCCGCCTGAAAATGAAAGCCCCGCCGCTCTTCCCGAGCGCGGGGCTTTTTTCCTTTCTCTTTCCAATCGCCGTAGCGAGGCAAATACCCGGGCCGGGAAATGCCGGCTCCGGAATCGGCCTCTCCGCTGATTTATTCTTTGTCTGCGGTTTCGGCCTTTTCCGCCGGAACGGCTTCCGTTTCGGAATCTACCGACAGGGGCATATCTTTGAGAACCCGGGCCACGACCTGGGACCGCTCGGGAAGGGATTTGGCGTAGTATTCGAGAATTTTCTGGGCAAGCTCCCTGAAATTGAGGGGCTTTATCATATATCCCTGGATGCCCATCCTGGCGCAATCCATAATATCCTGGCGCGAGAGCAGGCTGCTGGAGATGATGATGACGGTCGACTTGTCCTCCTCTTTTTCGCGGATCTCCTTGAGAACCGCATACCCGCTGACGACGGGCAGCATAATATCCAGGAGGATGATATCGGGTTTGAACTCCCTGTACAGCGCCAGCGCTTCCTCTCCGTTGAAAGCAAATTTCTTTTCGAAAATTTTGCTGTTGAGACTCGTGTCGAAAAGCTTCTGCGTCACCCTGTGGTCTTCAACTATCAGAACTTTCAACTTTTCCGTCATAGCGCTACCTTATCTTTCGCGTCTCAAGAATTCTCCGGGCATCCTGGTCCCCGAGTTTCGCCGCCTTCTTCATATCCTCGACAAACTGCTTTTTCCTGCCCAGGGTTTCGTTGGCAAGCCCCCGCATGTAGTAAGCCATGGCGTCGCGGGAATCAAGCCTGATCGCCGCCGAATAATCCTGGACGGCCCCGGCATAATCGCCCGTCTTGGACCGGGCGACGCCCCGGTTGTAATACGCCTCGGCGTAGTCTTTATTGATTTCGATCGCCGCATCAAAGTCCTTGAGGGCCTGCTTATGCCGGCCGAGCTTTCCGTATGCTACTCCCCGGTTGTTGTACGCCTTTGAATACTTCGGGTTGAGTTCGATGGCCTTGTCGAAGAGCTCTATTGCCTGCTTGAATTTGCCCTGCCGGTTCAGAATGACTCCGCAATGCTTGTAGGCCCAGTCATGTTTCGGATCCAGCTGGATGGTCCTGTTGAATTCCTCAAGAGCCTCCTGGTACCTGCCCCCCTTCTCGAGAGCTACCCCTTTCCAGAAATGGTCTTCCGCCGGCGTGTTTTTCCCGGCGGCGGCTTTTTTCGCCGCCCAGACGGCCCGGTCCGGAACGACCGCAATGATGCACAGCGCGCAGCAAAGCAGTGATAATTTAAGCAGGGGGCGCCTGGCCGGCGTCCCGTATGCGCCTCCGGAGATTCTAATTCTTCTTTTTCCCGTCATAATGCTGGTAATGCTTCTTTATCGTCACCTCTGAATTCATATCGACACCGCTCAGCAGGTCGACAGCCGCAATATCCAGCTTCAGTCGCTTGAGGGACGCCTCGTATTGAGAGACCGCGTTGTTCAGTTTTTTTCGCTCGTTCATCGGCATGAAGGGATTTTTTGCCAGCTTCTGCAGCGCTTCCTCCCTCATGGCGCCCGTTCTTTCCATCAGGCCTCTGAGATAGCTGATCTTCTCCTCGGGGGTCATTTTCGACAAATCGGGGGGCTTGGCGGGTTCGGCGGTTTTTGCCGCCGCGCCTTTCCCGGCGGTAGTTTCCCTGGGAGCCGGCGCCTGCTGAACCGTCTTCTTCGAGGCCCCGGCGGCTTTCCGGGCGGCCGCCTGCTCCATGTCCTTCCCTGCCGGAGCCGGCGCGACCGCGTCCTCTTCCTTCGCCGTCGCCCTCAGGCACACGTCGACAAAAAAATTGCCGTGCGGGGTCATGAACGGGATAACGATGCTCGGGGTATTGAGGATGTGCTTGACCGTATGGTCCTTGCCGAAAACGACGGTAGGGATGGCTGAGTAAAGGATCATGCCTTCCTTTTCCAGCCGGGACCTTGCCGCCCCCGAAACCATGTTCGTGAATTCTCCGACAGCGTCCACCACCTCTTTCGTCACCTCGGAATAGAATTCTCCGAGCATGCTGGTGACGATCGAGCAGATGCATGTCTGGGAAAAGCTGATCGCCAGCGACCCGACGGCGTCTCCCGTTATGCCGATGATGCCGGAGACATCGCCCGGGGCGATATCGTGCTTCTTGGCGTAAGGCTTCCCCGGCACGATGGATATAGCTGTCATTTTTTTCAGGACTTCGATGCTTCCGTGCAAAAAGGGATTGATATACCTTATATCCATGGCAGGCAGATCCTCGCCGCTTTCAAATGGTTCTTTATAAAAATGGAAAACCATCCAAAAGTCAAATAATTTTGTCTATTGACAAGGGTATGATTTTTCTTATAGGTTACTTATTTAAATCGTACATACGGAAAAAATATTTAGCGCTTTACCGATGTATTTAGGCGGAATTTCAGGGCGCCGCATCCGGCTAAGGAGGGCACAAGAGGTGCAGATCCGTCTGCCACTCATATAAAAATCAAAGGAAATGAGGTGATGCAATGGGGAGTGTCGTAAAGAAAAGAAGGAAAAAGATCAGCAAGCATAAATACCGCAAACGGCTGAAAGCCTCACGCCATAG
This sequence comes from Syntrophales bacterium, assembly GCA_028712885.1. Lineage (GTDB taxonomy): Bacteria > Desulfobacterota > Syntrophia > Syntrophales > UBA4778 > JAQTPK01. The sequence goes on from JAQTPK010000003.1 coordinate 100,809, forward strand.
AAAAAGATAGTCCATCGGGGATAGTCCTCCGGATATCCTTAATAAACAGAACGTATCATTCCCGTCAAACCGGGCCCGCTGTTCCATCAGGAATTGACGGCGGATTTATGCGTTATGCAGCGTTGGGTTTGCATTGAAAAGCAGCCGAAAAACGAAGAAACAACTCCTGGAGGCGCCGGAGGCCTCCCGCCGGCGGACAGGGAGACCGGGGAAATCGGCGGTCGGCCTGGAACAGTTCGAAACCGCTCTGAGAGGCAACGAAGATGTTCTGGGCCTGATCGGCGATAATATGACCGATGTGATCATCCTGAGCGATCTTTGAATGTCATTTCGACCGCATGGGAGAAATCTTTTGGACTGATTGACTTAAAGATTTTAAGCCGTGAGGCGTAAAGCGTAAGGAGTAAGGTGTTGTTGTCCATGCAATAGATCGTTTCCCGCATTTCCCGCTTTTCCCGCATTTCACGCCTTTCCCGCCCAGATTGACGCAATAGACGCAAAGACCCCTTTCCCGCCCTTTTTTTACCCTCGTATCCTTGAACCCTCTCTATGCCTTTCCCGCCTTTCCCGCATTTCCCGCTTGCGTGCTAAGCCATCGGTGTGTCCCTTTCAGGAAACGGCTCCAGCCTAAATCAGGAATATTCCTATTGCCGTACAGGGGAATATCGAGCGCAATTTAAACTTGTGGTTTCTCCTGCCTTATTCGATCGACGGAAGACACCTGCACCCGTGACGCATGCAAGCAATACTATCCAGGTTGCATTAATGGCACCGGCCGGAAACGAAGAAGAATCAGGCGGCAAAAGAATGCGGCGATTGCTCATGCTGTTTACGGAACCGTTTGCATTTTTAGGCAGAGGGACCATCCAGTATGTCGGCAGCATGGGCGCCTCAGCGATTTTTCTGGTGCTGGCGCTCCTGAAGGCCTTCCGGAAGAAACAGCTGCCCAAAATCGTACAGCAGCTTTATTACATAGGTGCGCGTTCCACGCTTATCATTCTCCTGGTCGGGCTCTTCACCGGGATGGTCCTCGGCCTCCAGTCTTATCACGCGCTGGTCCAATTCGGCGCACAGGGGGCGCTGGGGACCCTCGTCGCTCTTTCCCTGGTCAGGGAACTCGGACCGGTTCTCACCGCAATAATGATTACGGCAAGGGCCGGCTCGGCGACAACCGCCGAGATCGGGAGCCTTCGCATCTCCGAGCAGATAGACGCGCTGGATACAATGCGCGTGGACCCCCTCCGGTACCTGATCAGCCCGAGGATAACCGCATCGATCATCAGCTTTCCCCTGCTCACGGCTGTTTTCGACATCATAGGTATTCTGGGCGGCTACATATCCGGAGTGCTGCTCCTTGGGGCCAATGCCGGAACCTATCTGTACCGCGTTCAGGCCAGCGTGGAAATGAAGGACATTACGGACGGCTTTATCAAGGCAATTGTCTTCGCCGTGATCGTCTCCACCGTATGCTGTTTCGAGGGTTATTTTACCCATATGAGAACGGACAGCCACGGTGCAAAGGCCGTAGGGCTCTCGACGACCTCGGCGGTTGTGCTGTCGTGCGTACTCATCCTGATCGCGGATTACGTGGTCACTTCGATTCTTATTTAAGAACAAGCAGATCCAGTTTCTATTTTCTCTTTCTGGTTTGAGTCGGACTGGCTGGAACCGGGAACTGGGAACTGCGAACTTAAACCCGGAACCTGAATGCATGGAACCCTTCCCGTTAATAGAGTTTAAAAACGTAACGAAGCGATTCGATGGCCGTACGGTCCTGGACAACGTCAACCTCCGGATATACGAGGGCCAGATCACCACCATTATCGGTTTGAGCGGCGCGGGCAAGAGCGTTCTGCTCAAGCATATCATCGGGCTGATCCAGCCGGATGAAGGAACGGTCTGCCTGCGGGGGAAGCCGCTCTCAGGGGTGCGCAAAAAAGAGATTGCCGACACAGTCAAGCAGATGAGCTACATGTTCCAGGGCAACGCCCTTTTCGATTCCATGACCGTCTATGAGAATATCGCGCTCCCTCTCCAGGAGACGACCGACCTGAGCAGGGAGGAAATCGACCGCCGCGTCCGGACCCGGATAGAACAGACGGAGCTCGGCGACTCCGCGGACAAGTTCCCTTCCGAGCTGTCGGGAGGAATGCAGAAGAGGGCGGCGCTGGCCCGCGCCCTGGTAACCGACCCCAGGATCGTCCTCTTCGACGAACCCACGTCCGGCCAGGACCCGGTGCGCAAGAACGCTATTCTCAGCATGATCGCCCAGTACCAGAGAAGATTCGGCTTTACGGCGATCCTCGTCAGCCACGAAATCCCCGACGTGTATTTCATCTCCAACCGCATCCTGGCTCTTTACGACCGCACGATAGTCTTCCAGGGCGCGCCGGAGGACCTGGAAAAATTCGATCATCCCTTTATGGATGAAGTCATTCACAGTCTGGAGGGCCTGCAGGAAGAGCTGACGGGCCTTCATTCCCGCCGGCAGTTCAAAGTCCTCTATCAAAGCCAGATGAAGCGCAAGGCGCTGGACCAGTTTTACGTGCTGGTCGTTTTCACCCTGGAGGGACTGGATGCCATAGCATCGGGAATGGGGCACGAAGCGGCGCAGGAAGCAATACGGTGCATGGGGCTGGCCATAGAAAAGCATTTCGGCCCCATCGGAGGGGTATCCACGCGCCTCGGAATCAACGAGTTCATAACCATGCTCCCCTATTCCGATATGGCGGAAGCGGAGGCTATTCTGAACAACTTTGCGGCCGATATTCAGAGGGAGGACATCGTGAACATATTGAACGGCGCCCGGAGGCGCGGGGGCGAAGGACAGTGCGTTGAAATAGGAATAAAGGCGGGACTGGCCCAGGGGCGGCCGACAGTGGAGGTCGGCCCCGTCATGAATGCGGCGGTGGAACAACAGAAGGAAATCGCCCGGCTCCGCTGCATCCCCGACTGGTGAAGGAGTGGGCAATGAAGAGATATGCAATGGAGACTTCGGTCGGCATTTTCGTGGTTTTCGGATTGCTGTGCATCGGGTACCTGACCCTGAAGCTCGGCGATATTTCCCTCCCGGGCAACAATACTTACCGCCTCTTTGCCCGCTTCACTTCGGTCAGCGGCCTGAGGACGGGAAGTCCCGTGAATATCCTCGGGATCGAGGTCGGACGGGTGGAAAAACTCACGATGGACCAGGCAGAGCAGAGGGCCGTCGTGGAGATCAGCGTCAGAAAGGACATCAGGATCTACGACGACGCGCTCGCTTCGATCAGGACGGAAGGGCTGATCGGGGACAGGTATCTGAATATAGATCCCGGAGGGTCGGGCGAAGTTCTCCCGGCCGGCGGAACGATTGTCGAGACGCAGCCCGCCGTTGAGATATCGGACCTTATCGGCAGGTACGCTTTCGGCGAAATCAGGCAAGAGAACGGGAAAGAGACTGCCGATGAAAAATAGACTGCTCCTCCTGTTGATACTTGTGTGCGTGACGGCTCCGCTTCCGGCATATGCGGGGCCGCCGACGGAAGCCGTGCGGGCGAATGTCGACAAGGTCCTGAACGTCCTGCGCGACCCGGCGCTGAAACCCGAATCGGCCAGGGAAAAGAAAAAGAAGAGGCTTGAGGCCATTTACGAAGTGATGTTCGATGAGATCGAACTCTCCCGGCGCACACTGGGCCTGAACTGGAACAAATTGACGCCCGATCAGCGAAGGGAATTCGTCCACCTCTACAGGCAGGTCCTCGAGAACGCCTATATTGATAAAATTCTCTCTTACACCAACGAAAAAATCGTCTTCACAAGGGAAATAAAGATTTCGGAAAACCAGGCGGAAGTGCAGACAAGAATTATAACTTCGTCCCGGGAGGTCCCGATATCATACAGGGTCATCCGGAAGGATGGCGCCTGGAGGGTATACGACGTTATCGTCGAGAATGTAAGTCTCGTGCGAAACTACCGCAGCCAGTTCAACCAGATCCTGTCGAAAAACACGCCGCCTCAACTGATTGAAATACTCCGGAAGAGGGTGAAGCAGATAAAATAAGAGGGTCCGAGGGTCAAGTTAATGTTTGCCTATTCCGTTGTGGAAGGCCAATGCGATGAAGGCTTCGGTTTATATCATCTTTGCCTTGCTTTTCCTCGGCTGCGCGCATGGAAATCAGGCTGTTGTTGCCGACGGCCCGGGAGCGGAATGGAATCCTCCCGTCTTTCTCACTGCCGCGGGGGTCGCCCCCAGCGCCTTTGAATCATTACTGAGACCCGGAGTTCTGCATTCGGAAAAGGATTCCGGCAAAGAGCAGGCGGAAACCGGGGATGAATATCTCGAGGACGTTCCCGCGGGGGATGACGAGTACGCGGAGGAATTCAAGGGTGAAGAAGAAGAGGAGATAACGATCGCCGACCCGCTGGAACCGCTCAATCGGGCGATGTTCCACTTCAACGACCGGCTTTATTTCTGGGTCCTCAAGCCCGTTGCGGAGGGCTACAACAAGGTTGTTCCCGAGGATGCGAGGATCAGCGTGAGGAACTTCTTCTCCAACCTCGCTTATCCGATCCGTCTCGCCAGCTGCCTTCTCCAGGCGGATTTCCGCGGCGCGGCGACCGAAACCGGACGCTTCGTCGTAAACACGGTTTGGGGAATAGGCGGCCTGCTCGATCCGGCATCCGGCAAGGACCTGGACCTGAAAATGCAGAACGTGGACCTGGGGCAGACCCTCGGAACATATGGAGTGGGACACGGCGTCTACATCGTCTGGCCCTTCATCGGGCCGTCCAGCCCCAGGGATTCAGTCGATATCGTTGGAGGATATTTCCTTTATCCCGTTTACTACCTTGAACCCTGGTACGCTGCATGGGGCGCGAGAGCATACGAATCCGTCAACGACACCTCTTTGAGGATAGGCGATTATGAATCCCTGAAAGAAGCGGCGATAGACCCATACATTGCGTTGCGCAACGCGTATGCCCAGTACCGGCGGAAGCTGGTCGAATCCCGGGGCAAAACCGATGAACCGCCGCCCGGCGGGGTAAGGGCGGGCGCGGAAGGAATCATAAATCCGGGCATGCCCGCGCCCCGGAGAATGCAAATATCATGGGAGCTCGCGCCGGAGGCGGAGGTCAACAGAGTCGCACGAATGCCCGCCAGCGATACCGCCTCAGGCAAGGAGAAACGGCCATGAGAACGATTGCGGTATTTGCAGCAGTCCTGTCCGCTCTTTCCTGTTTCGGAACGGCCGTGGCCGGAGGGATGTTCGGTCCGCCCCAGCCTGTGTCAAGGGATGCGGGAGGATTGCATACGGCCGTCGGTTACATTCATTACGCCGACATATTCAAAGACGGCGCGGATCACGTCATCAGGCAGAATCATATTTATTCCCAGGCCGGATACGGGGCTCACGACCGCTGGGAAATATACGGAAGGGTCAGTATGTCCGATCTGAGAATTTCCGACGCCTTCAGGTCTGCGAACGATGCGGCAGTCCCCTCCCGGAGCGATTTTGAAGACAGATGGAAGTTTTTCGGCACGCTGGGCGGAAAGGGGTATTATCCTTTCGGAAGCTGCCTGGGCATGGGTATTTTCGTCCAGGCTTCTTACGCTTTCGGCGATTTCAAGGACGGCGTCTCCGGGACGCTCAACGGGGCCCCGTTCGCAACGGAACTGAAACTGAAGGACATTTGGGACATTAATTTCGGCATCGGTTTACAGTGGACGGTTCCGCGCGGCGTAAGGCTTTATGCCGGGCCTTTTGCATATTATGCGGAGGCGAAAGCTTCCCCCTCTCCCGCCGTCCGGGGACTCGCGCTGGCTTCAGAAGATGTCCTGATCAGAAACAAAACAAGCGCCGGCGGATTCGCCGGGGTCGATATCCCCATCGGCAAGGGCTTCCGTCTGAACCTGGAAACCCGGTATTCCGAAAGGTTCTCCCTCGGATCAGCAATTGTTTTTGTTTATTGATTTTTATAATTTTTCACCACGGATTAACGCCTTCCAGAATAACCTCTCCGCAATGCAGCAGATTTCAGGTAAATCATTCCGGACCGCTCCGCCCCAAAAAACACTTGCCATAATGAACATGCAGGTGATATTTGCGCTACGATTCATTTAAAAAATTCCGACGGTGATTTAATTATGGGGCGCTTATTGCGGGACTGCCGGGCTTTATTCGTATTCATCGCTGTTCTCCTCGTATCGGCTCCCATTCCCCTGCCCGGCGCCGCCCGCGGCGGAATGCCCGAAGTGGTCGTGCTCTTTTCCCCGGGCGGCGGCTGTGCTGACGCCATCGCGGAAATACTTGACGGCGCCGAATCCGAAATCCTCGTCCAGGCCTATTCATTCACCTCGGCGCCGATCGCCAAGCGCCTCGTGGACGCCCATAAAAGGGGAGTGAAGGTCCGCGTTATTCTCGACAAAAGCCAGCAGAAAGAACGCTATACCTCGGCTACTTTTCTTTTCAACGCGGGGGTCCCGGTCATGATCGATTCGGAACACGCCATTGCCCATAACAAGGTCATCGTCGTAGATGCGGGAATCGTCATCACCGGCTCTTACAATTTCACCAAGGCCGCCGAGAAGCGAAACGCCGAGAACCTGCTGATCATCAGATCGGCAAAAATCGCGAAGAAGTACCGCGACAACTGGCTCCTGCACAGTTCCCACTCGCGTCCTTATTTTCGATAAGATATTTCCCGCACAGAGGCGCAAAGGAATAAATTGGTTTTTTGTTTTGCCTCGGTGGCGGGAGTTTTTCTGTAATGAAGGGTTTCCCGGGAAGGAGCCGGAGGGAAAACACTCCAGATGCGGCACAGACACTGCTGGCCGCGGGGGTCAGCAGCGTGGATTGAGAGAGATAAGGAAAACGAAGGCGAATGTCAAAAATAGAGAGGGAATCGATCGAGGGCTCGGAAGGAACAGAGAAAGAATCGATCCCCGCAGCCGGTACAATCCTTATTACCAAAAAAGATGATAGTCAAGGAATAAAGATGGATGCTGCGAAATTGATAATATCGTAAAGCGTGAGGAGTAAAGTGTCAGGTGTTGTCTTGCTAAATTGCCTGAATATGTATTGATGGGCTCAGCTTCACTGAGTAAATGAAGTATAAAGCACAACAAGGAAAGTGTAGAGAACACCTCACGCCTTACGCTTCACGCTTCACGCTTCACGATTTAAAAGATGAAAATAAAATGTCATGCCGAAATATAAACTGATTATCGAATACGACGGAACGGGATTCCGCGGCTGGCAAAGCCAGACGAACGCCAGGAGTGTGCAGGATACCCTGATCGAGGCGGCAAGGCGGGCGCTGGGCGTAAAAGTGGATATTCAGGGGTCCGGCCGCACCGATGCAGGGGTCCATGCCCTGGCTCAGACGGCTCATCTGGAGGCGCCCCGGAAGCTGAACCCGGGCGAAGCGATGGAAAAGATCAATGCGGAACTTCCCGCTCCCATAAATATCCTGGGCATGACGGAGGCGGGCGCCGGCTTCCATGCCCGGCATCATGCCAAAGGCAGAAGCTACATATATCTTGTCTCCCTGCGCAGGACAGCCTTCGCCAAACGATATGTCTGGTGGGTGAAGGAGCCGCTGGATTTAAAGCGGATGAAAACCGCCATGCAGCTTTTCCGCGGCTTCCACGATTTCTCTTCTTTTGCCGACAAGAGAAGGGAAAAGGGCGCCTCGCCCCTGGTACAGATCGATGAGGCGGCCCTGGCGCAATTCGGGGACATCGTCCTGTTGAGGTTCATCGGCTCGCACTTCCTCTGGAGAATGGTCAGGCGGATGGTGGGAGTTACAGTGGAAGCGGGGCGGGGGAAACTTTCGGTCCGGGATATAGAAGCCATGTTCCGTGAGCATTCGGAAGAGCCGGCCAGGCTCACGGCGCCTGCTTCCGGTCTATTCCTGGAACAGGTATTGTATGAAGGCGATTCCTGGCGCCCCCTTCAGCTCCCATGGGGTCAGGTCTTTAGGGGCTGTTGCCCAAATCGATTTTCTATTAATGAAAGTTCCCTTGCTCCTTAAAATTGCGAGTAACTTTCACGTTCTTTGATAACGGATATAGTTGCCGAAAATTCGGCTTGCCAAAGCACCTGTG